>NZ_AJLR01000036.1 GCF_000307855.1 Schinkia azotoformans LMG 9581
TATAAGGGGGTCGATCAATGCTACCCGCCGAATAATGTCGATGAATTCGACAAAAAACGGGTGGACAGGCACTTATATCAGTTACCCTTTTTACCAGATTGAGAGAAATCCGGCATTTTTGTTACAGATGGCAGACCAGAGATATAACCAATACCACCTGTTTTATTAATACCAATTTGTTCATCAACTGCTTTAAGTAGTTCTTCTTTATTAACTGCTGTAATGGCCTTACCATCCACTTCGTCACCAGGATGCTGGAAATTACTTAAAATGTATGAGAATCCATTACGGTCATCAGCAGCAAATAAGCCAGTTGCTTCCGCTCCTGCTGGAACAGATAAAATTCGAGCTAATTCTTTAGTATCAACATTATAAGCCCAAACGAAGTTATTTGTGTGTGCACCACTATCTTCACCAATAAATAGTACTCTCATAGCTTCAGAGTAACTTAGGTTATCTGGATTCGCTACTTTATCTACATTCGCAGTGTTTCCGTATGCATCAGCTTCTTTTAAATCTTCACCAACAACTAATCCAGACATTGAAAGTGCTACATATGAGCTATTAATTGCCTTTCCTTGACTATCTTTTTGGCCACCTTGTAGGTCTAATTGATAAGTTACACCAGCTTTAATTTTTGGCAATTGAATATGGTCTGCTGGGTCTTTTCCTGTTGAATCTTTTTCCATAGCCTTACTTTGATCGGAAATTGCAATATAAACTTTTTTATCCTTTTCGTTTAGTGCTACGCCTTCCATTTTATTAAATTCTGTAGTCGCACCAAGAATAGCCGCATATCGACGAGTTTCAAGGAAGGCTGCTGCTTTTTCTTTGCCAGGTTTAAGTTTTAAGTATTCAACTTTTCCTTCATTTGAGTATGTTTTAATAGCGGTGAAACCTTCTTTAGGAGCATCTGAAGTTTCAAAAATATCATTGAATGTAATGCCGCTATCAATAATATCTTTCACTTCTTTATCCGTTGCATGTCCTAAATTAATCCATTTTAAATCTCCTGAGCCACCGTTTTCAATACCTGTTTGTTTAAATGTAGCTGCATATAATGTACCTGATGATAAATCCTTTTCTTTGTCCGCTACATACATAAACATTCCTGTATTACCACCATCATCCCCGTAAAAAACAGTTTTGTTATCAGGCATGACTTTAGCTAACTCATGAGAGAAACGTCCTGTACTGTAATGTTTTACAACTGATGTTTTACCATTCTTATCTACTGTAATTTCAGGAGTATAGCCATAGAAATAAGGATTAGCCTTTGCTGTATCTCCGAAATAGAATTGAGAGAATGTTTCAACTTGACTTCTTACTTTCGAAGTTGGGTCTAAGAAAAGACGTGCATCTGGTTCATACTCTTCAGAACCTAAATGTGTATTCCATGGAGATAATGATCCGTTACATGGAATCCAAAGTCCATTCACGGCTGAAAAATCAATTTTTTCTACTTTTACAGTTTTAAGTTCACCTGTTTTTTTGTCCTGTTCCAACTCAGTTAAAGACATAGATGCTGGAACTAAACCGTATGCTGATTTACCAGCAGCATCAACAGTTTGATATTCATAATGTGTAATCATATAAAGTTTACCGTTAATAGGCATTAATAAGCTGTTTGAATCTGGAGCATCGGAGACAAAGTAGCCTCCGTTTGTGCTGCTTGGATCCTTAATTGGATTTCCATTTACATCAATGGGAGTACCTGCAGGAATTTTTTCCCCTTTAACTGTTGCTACCTTATCTTCGGATTTAAATAGGTAGTTGTAAGACAGCGGAAATGTTTTTACTTTTCCATTGATATATTTCACATCAACTGTTGCATTTGTATATGTTTTTACCATTTCATCAATAGTAGTAGGTGCTGCCATTCCATTAAATTTAACAGATTCTATTTTAATATTTTCCTGAGAAGCCGCTACTACTGGTGTTACTGCTGGAACAGTAATAGCTAATGTAAGTGCTAAAGTAGCCCCTTTTTTCGCTAGTTTCTTATTAATCATCTAAAAAATCCCCCTAGTAGATTTATAGTTTACAGTTCAATTAAACCAAATAATTGTTAATACAATATTAACCTTGTGTATGTTTTTTATTAGTTCTAAATATTCAATGTTAACAGGGGCTTTTTTGATAACATTCCATTTTTAATTGATCAAGGTGAACTCAGGGGTTTGGATGTAAACGTAAATAATCCCCACCTGTTAAACCAGATGGGGATTACAAGGGAGGTGAAAAAAGTTCATCCTCCCTCTACAGTTGTCTTCGAATTATAATCCAATTGGAGAGAGGTCCACCATTCAAAGCATGGGACATAATGTAACAAATTCACACTATAAAATCTGGTAGTATAATAGTAAGGTACCAATGTCCACTCGTTACGATCTATTTCTTAGTCGTCTTCATGATGAATTTTTTCGGAAGGAGCAATTGCTAAACCACTAAAGGAAATTGGTCCTACAACAGCAGCTTCCGTACCATTAGTAATATTTTCAACTGTTACTTGATAAAGATGTTTACCTGCCCCCACATTCGTATCTATAGCTTGAAATGTTGCTATATAGTTTACCTCTGAGGTAGGGTCTGATTCCACTCCTTCTTGAGCCCTGAAGATTTCCCTTCCATCACGGAAGATCTTAAACAAAAGTTGAGATGTACCAGTAACTCCACGCACTCCCACTGTCGCAATTAATTCTACATTATTATTATTTGCATTTCTTCGAGGAATAGTTATATTAATATGTGCTACTATCAATCTTTTCGGAGAATGAGGAATCATTTTTGGTCTAATTGTATCAACCTTACTAACCGGTTCTGTTGCTTGATAATCAATTATACGAAACATTAAAGTCACCTCCTTATACAGTAAAATATGCAATTAAAGAGATATAGCTTGGACAATCTAATCATAGTAAGTGCAAAAAGATAAAAAATGCCATACATCAAAATAAGACTTTACAACTTTAGATGTAATTAATTCTTTCTACAAACCTTTTCGCTGCACGTGATAACGAAACGTTTTTTAAATAACAAATACCAATGCTCCTTTTTGGAATTTCCTCTTCTAACAATACCTCGTATAAATATCCCTTTTCTATGTAATCCTTTGAAAACTCTTTTATGATACAAGAAATACCTAAGTTTATTCTTGTAAATTCTATTAATAAATCATAGGATCCAAGTTCGAATACAGGTGAAACCTGGAATCCCTTCTTTTTCAAAAAGTTTTCTACAAAGATTCTTGAGTTTGATTTTTTTTCTAAAAATATTAACGGCATTTTCATTAAATACTCAAAACTAATTGGCTTCTTAGTTATTCTTTTATATTTTTCTCCACAAACAAAAATATCCTGAATCTCCTTACATGGTATGGTTTGAATATTCTCGTCTTGTATAGGTAAATTACATAAGCCTAAGTCCGCTTTGCCAGTTTTAATAAGCGCACAAATTTCGGTTGTTGTTCCATTTAATATAGTTAATTTAATTCCGGGGTATCGGAGATGGAATTCCTCCAAATAAGGTAACAGAAAATAACGTGAGATTGTATCTCCAACCCCGATTCGTAATTCTCCAAACTTTAATTGTTTAAATTCTAATAATTTATCTTCTGCAACATTAATCATTCCTATCGCTGAGTTCACGTGTTCATATAATAGACTTCCTTCATTTGTTAATTCTACGCCCTTTGATGTTCGGTAGAAAAGCTGTATATCTAATTCATTCTCCAGCTTTGAAATCGATTGACTGACAGCAGATTGTGTCATATATAGTTCCTGTGCCGCCTTTGAAAAACTTTTATTTCGACCGACAATGTTAAAAATGCGATATAAATCCAATTTCCCAATCACATTACCACCCCTTATATCACATATTATAAACATTAATTTTACTAATATCACTTAAAAGGATATAGTAGTATAGGATAAAAAAATCGTACTTCATTAATTAACAATAAATACTCTTATTAGAGGAGAGATTATATTGGAAAGAGTAGTTGGAACAGTCGTACGCGGACTTCGCGGACCAATCATTAACAAAGGCGATAACATTGAAGAAATTGTCGTAAATACTGTATTAAATACAGCTAAAGTAGAGGGTTTTTCTATTCAAAATCGTGACATCGTTACGATTACTGAATCCGTTGTAGCCCGTGCCCAAGGGAACTATGCGACTATTGACGATATTGCTACAGATATTAAGAGTAAATTTGGAGAAGAAACAATCGGTGTGACTTTTCCAATCCTAAGCCGTAATCGATTTGCGAACTGCCTAAAAGGGATTGCAAAAGGAACAAAGAATGTAGTCTTAATGTTAAGTTATCCCTCTGATGAAGTGGGTAATCACCTAGTAGATATTGACGACCTCGATATTAAAGGAATTAACCCTTGGACAGACGTATTATCAGAAGCTGACTTCCGCAAGCATTTCGGTTATAACAAACATCGATTCACAGGTGTTGACTATATTGATTATTATAAAAGTTTAATCGAAGCGGAAGGAGCAAATTGTGAAGTTATCTTCTCAAACAATGCAAAAACCATTTTAGACTTTACAAAGAATGTGTTAACTTGTGATATTCATTCTCGCTTTAGAACAAAGCGCATCTTAACAAACAATGGGGCTAAAAATGTATTGGGCCTTGATGACATTCTCAAAGAATCAATCAATGGCAGCGGATTTAACGAGGCCTACGGCTTACTAGGATCCAATAAGGCAACGGAAGACAGTGTTAAACTATTCCCTAATAACTGTCAGCCAATTGTCGATAGTATTCAAGCTAAGCTTAAAGAAGAGACAGGAAAAACAGTAGAAGTCATGGTTTACGGCGATGGTGCATTTAAAGATCCAGTGGGTAAAATTTGGGAACTCGCAGACCCTGTTGTATCACCAGGATATACGGCCGGGCTTGACGGCACACCAAATGAAGTGAAATTAAAATACTTAGCAGATAACAATTTCTCACACCTTCGTGGAAAAGAGTTAAAACAGGCTATTTCTGAATATATCCAGAATAAAAATGAAGACCTTGTTGGTGCAATGGAAGCACAAGGAACTACACCACGTAGATTAACGGACCTAATTGGATCATTATCTGATTTAACTTCCGGCAGCGGTGACAAAGGAACCCCAATGATCTATATTCAAGGATACTTCGATAACTATACAAAATAAGAGCAGTACAAAAGGGTGTCTTTTAAATTAAGACACCCTTTTGCTTTATCGTTCATAAACTGCAGCTATTTATGGTTAGGTTCATCGCACCTTATATACCTGCGGTTTTTCCACTAAATATCTCACCATAAGTAAATTAGCTTTATTTTCTTAATTAAAAAGACGAAGTAAAACCACTAAAAATAATAAAGGGTTACCTCGTCTGATTATTAATTTCCATAATGTCCCCATTATGTCCCTATTTTGTCCCCATTTTCACAATTAGTATTTGAATACTAATTATTTAAGCTCTAATGATGTCCCTATTTGTCCCTATTTTATGGTGAATAGATGTACTTCGTTCCCGCTCCTCTTCCTATAGTCTTTACACCATCAGGTTCTAATTCTTGTATTAAACGTTGAACTTGTTTACGATTCATTCCAGTTAATTGTCTTATTTCCTTATTAGTTAGGCTTCGATCTGTCTTTAAAATTGATAGGATTCGAATTTTGACTACCTCTTTATCTAAACTTTGTTGCCGTTCATATTTCAATTCACCTTTTAACATTTCATAAGCATTTCGTGAAAGGGTGAAATACCTACCTTTCCCACGACCAATTGATTCTAATAAGTTAAATTCATTATGCATACGGCTAAGTAGTTCACGGGCTTGTTCCATACTTCTTTGTGCGACATCAGCAGCTATTGAAGTATCAATTTCTTCATGTCTTATTAAATATTGCAATATAAGCAAGTGGTCAACATCAATGTGATGATTTTCTTTCGCCATATAATCAATCAAGTTTTTAAAGTCTTTATTTAGAGGAGAAGATATAAAAGTAAGCTCAATGTTACTACCAATTTCCCTATAGATAGGTGGCTCTTTTCCTTCAATTAATAATGAGCGAAATATCCTTGAAACGCCCAAATTTGAGCGATTGACTAATTTTAGCCTATCTAGTAAATCCATTAAGTGGTTATTCCTCGCTACTGGGGGATGGTGGAGGATGTTTTGAGGAGTAATACCCCCGACAAACTCCCCTGGATTAGTTAGGATTAGCTTATCCTTATATTGTTTCAACATTATAGTTCCAATCATTCGATAGTCCCGATGACCAAATGCATTAAGTAACGCTTCTCTTAGTGCTATTGTCGGATAAGTGCTAAACTCTGGATGTACAAGTCCTGATTCAACAGTTACCATTGGATTATCAACAGCAATATATCGTTCGAGTTCATATAATGCCACGGGAATAGCGTGCGTTCCGTCATCCCTAAGGGAATAATCTGTATCACTGATCATCTTTCTATACGACCATTTATGTTGAGGAATCAACCTTGAAATAGCCTCAGGTTTCCCAACAAGTAACAAGGAACCTTTTGTAAAATAATTATCTTTTAACGCTCCAATTGACCGTAATAAATCCTCATCAGATAATGATAAAAGTTTTTCGTCTACCCTTTCTCTAGACATAATTTCACGTACTCGTTCCATTGCGGAATGTGAGAAAAGACTTTTCCAATCCTCATGTATAATTTCAGCAGTGAAGTCCATTTGAGAGGAAGAATCCATCATTTTACGCCTTAATGACCCAGTATATGGAATACAATCTTTGCCCTGTCTTATTGTTGCTGACCCATCAGTTGTAGTATAAGGCGGCATACCCGGATACACATTCATTAACAATAAGCGCTTTGTTCCCTCAGGTATAACAATATCCTCAAATACCGGAGTTAGATGTGGATCTGTTTTTTCATAAATTCTTTTTTGAAGTATTGTGATTTCCACATCTTGCGGAACACCTAATATTGCATTAGATCTCCCTTTAACTTTATCCGCAACACCGAATACAACACTTCCCCCTCCACCATTGGCCATGCACACAGCCATTCTTAACATCAACTTAATATTGTCATCAAAACTTCTTGTAATCCATTGCTTAAAATCTAATTGTTGTGACTCGAGGTCATCAGCAATATTTGTTTCCAACTTATCTAGTAGACGGTAAATTTCATCTTTAGATATCATCATCTTTAACACCTCCTCCTTTTCAAATTGAATTTTTATACTGTCTGCACAAACTTGAGCATCGGATTACTATCCTTCCTAGTTATATCAAGGCTTATTGGCCAATTTCATTCTGGAAAAGTCGTGTTATTTATTATAAATTCTATATATGTGATTAATTCCCTTCTTAAAAATATTCACTAAAAAGGTAATACAGAAGACTCCGTATCACCTTTCCTAATACTTCATAATAACCATTATTGGACTTATTTCTCTAAAGGCCGCATCTATTTATGATAAGGTTCGTTCCTATTAATCCTAAAAGCCCGATATATCTGCTCCACCAATATTAGCCGCATCAATTGATGAGGAAAGGTCATTTTTGAAAATGATAATGCGTAATCAGCCCGCTTTTCGACTGCCTTGCTTAATCCTAATGAGCCTCCAATGACAAAAGCAATTTTACTTTTACCGTATGTCGCCAGTTGATCAATTTCCCGCGCCAATTCTTCAGAGGTAAGCATTTTCCCTTGAATGGCTAAAATAATAACATACGTATCATCGGAAATTTTTGCAAGAATGCGTTCTCCTTCTTTATCCTTCACTTGTTCCATTTCAACTTCGCTTAAGTTCTCCGGTGCTTTTTCATCGGCCACTTCGATGACTTCTATTTTTGCATAGGGTCCTAATCTTTTTAAATATTCATCGATCCCCTGCTTTAAATATTTCTCTTTTAGTTTGCCAACACTGAAAATTGAGATATTCACATTTGTCCTCCTGCTATAAACAAGTTATCCACAATATTTATCCACATATCCACAAAACTAATTCCGTATATTGTGGACGAATATTAGTTCGACACAACATATACTGCGGTATTTTGACAATATTCACAGGTTGTTGATAAGTCATTTCCTTCTATCTTCTCTATAGTAGGTGCAACTTCATATTCATCAACTATTATATCTAACGCTAATTCAACGTGTTCTTCACAGCATTTAATCATCCTTGTTCACCCTCTATCCACAAAATTTTACTAACAAAACTACTATCAATTATTTTACATGATTAGACATAATCCACAATCCTATTCCATCAAAAAAGGAGATCAATTTATCCACATTGGTAATAACTTGTGGATGATTGATCCCCCTTTTATTCTTAATATGTCTCTTCCTGAGTTAACTTCATTGTCGTTGTGAATTTCTTTCCATCGCGATAATAGGTCACTTCCATAGAATCACCAATCTCTTTGTCAATATACAGATGTTTACGCAACTCAAGCACATCGACGATTGGTTTACCATCTAACTCTACAATCACGTCTAACTCTTTTAAACCGGCAACTGAAGCAGGAGAGTTTGGCATAACACTCACAATGAAGACACCTTTTTCAACGTTCTTAGGCAGTTTTAATGTTTCTTGCCAGTGATAACTTGGGATCTCATTTAATGATCTTAGCCCCACTCCCATAAATGGACGACGGACTTCCCCGAATTTCTCTAGGTCTTCTATTACTGGGATTGCGCTATCAATTGGAATTGCCAGACCAATTCCTTCAACGGCTTGCTCGGCAATCTTCATCGAGTTAATTCCAATAACCTGTCCTTCGATGTTAACAAGTGCACCACCGCTATTACCCGGGTTAATTGCTGCATCCGTTTGAAGAACTTCCGACTGCCAATCAGGTATTCCATCCTTATTAAAGTCTTGAGGAATCGTTCTTTCAACACCACTTATAATACCTTGGGTAACGGACCCTGAAAATTGCAGCCCGAGCGGGTTTCCAATTGCCAGTACAGGCTCCCCAACTACTAAATTATTGGATGTTCCAATTTCAGCTACAGTCTTTACTTTAGCAGCGTCAATTTGGATTACAGCTAAATCCATTAATTCGTCGCTGCCTAGCACTTTGGCTGGAACTCGTTCTCCATCGCTTAAACTGACCTCAACATTTGACGCTCCTGCAATGACATGGTGGTTCGTTACAATGAAGGCTTTCCCATTTTCCTTTTTATAAATAACACCTGAGCCCGTTCCAACCTCACTAGTGTCTTGCCAAAAACCAGTTTCTTGAATGTTAATAACACCAACTACAGCATCGGATACTTTACTGACTGCATCCGTAACTGCAGATGAAATATTTACATTTACGGTTTGTGCTGTACCAGGTACTCCACCCTGATTTGGAACTTCTGATGCCTGCTCAATTGTAGTTCCTTTCGGTATTAAGTTATAAGGGAGAACATCATATTTCAATAAGGTTGGAATTGTAAAAATGATAATTAATGCCCCTAAAATTGCTCCAACCAGTGATGCTATAAAATATCCTCCGCGACTGCCATTCTTTCTTCTGTTGTCATAATCCTCATTAATATATCCCAATTAGATTCACCAATCCTTTCGCTGATGAATGATATTTCTAGGATGTGCGATCTGAGCTGTTACTACTCAAATTTTTCACATTCGCTCCAGTTTTTTCGTCGCTGAGCGGGTGCCTCCGCTTTTCTACACCACCGCAAGTTTTGTGGGGACTTTTGGATCTGTATCGTACAGCTTAAAGTCTTCGCCGACGGCAAATCCTTTTTCCTGCAATGTCTGGGAAACAGACATTCTTGCCAAATCTTTAATGTTATTATCTTTACTTAAATGGGCCAAATAAATACGCTTTGTTTTATCGCCGATGCAATCTGCTAAAGCAAGGCCGGCATCTTCGTTGCAAACATGACCGACATCACTAAGGATGCGGCGTTTTACATTCCAAGGATAAGGGCCCATTCTTAACATTTCAACATCATGATTGGCTTCAAAAATAAAAACGTCTGAATTGCGAATGGTTCCTTTAATTCGATCGCTTACATACCCTAGATCGGTTACTAGCGTTACCTTTTTTCCCATGCTGTGGAAGCAGTAAAACATGGGCTCTGCTGCATCATGGGATACCCCAAATGACTCCACATCAATATCAGCAAATGTTTTAACAGACCCAACATCAAAGATGAACTTTTGCTCTGTTGGGATGGCGCCGATTAATCCCTCCATCGCTTTCCACGTCTTCTCATTCGCATAGATCGGTAATTTATACCTTCTGGCCAATATCCCTAACCCTTTAATATGGTCACTATGCTCATGCGTGACTAATAATCCATCTAACTCCTTTGGGTCAAGGTTAACAGTATCCATCAACTGCTCCATTTGTTTCCCACTAAAACCTGCATCTACTAGCAATTTTGCTTTATCTGTTCCAATGTAAAAGGCGTTTCCCGTACTGCCGCTGGCGAGTACACTAAAATGCAAACTCATTTTCTCCAACTCCAGTTTGAATTAATTCAAGTACTTGTCCGTCGATGGCATTGACAAAAAAGTCTTCTTTATTATTAACAACGATATGCCAGGTCGGAACGAATATTTGAACATCACCTGATAATGGAACATTCTTGTAGTATCCTAATTCTACCTTGGTTATATGTCCACCAGATGTCAAATAATCGTTATTATATAAATTTTCAATTGCTTTCAGAGGAAGTAAAACTTCTTGATTCGACCCTTCCTCTTTAATTTCCTTTATATTCGTCAACATCGTTTGCTCATAACTGATAATTTCATTGTCTTCATTTAACTGAATCGAAAGCATTGCATTTTCGTTGAAATATAAAGGCCTTCCCCGATAGGTTTGGAAAAAGATCAGCTTATTTATCTTTTTATTCCAACCCCAATACTTATAGGAATAGCCTGAAATCACATGTTCCTTTAAAAACCCCTGCAAAAATGGCTCAATATTTGTATTTGGGAGTGGAATGGGTCTGTTCAGCTTAGATACAATCCATTCCTGGGTTAAAAATGATACCTTTTGATCTGTCAGTTTTAGTAAATCAGATGAAATAAACCTTTTTCTTTTACCGGTAATATAAGACTCACGTTCGACTTCTTCTGGAAGGCCTACATAGGTGATCTCATCTGCCTCTAACTGCTCTTCAATTGTAGACTCTGTTATATATTCAAGTTCAGCAGTCGTTCTTTTTTCAATAATTTGGAATACCAAAAACAAATCAAGGACAAGAAAAATTAGAATAAAAATAGTCTTAGTTTTACTCCAATCCAAGCTTTTCTCCCCCTTGACTAATAGACGTACTAGAAATATAGATTCCTTCCCACTTTCCGTCATATTTTATATACCATTTCGGTTTTACTGTTGCGACAGCTGTGTTTAATTTTTCTTTTGAAAAGTCATAGCCTACTAGTGCGGCCTCTAATGAACTCAACGTAAAGTCCGGTTTTACTTGCGTTAAATAACTAAGAAGCTCTCTTCCAGATGGTAAAATCACTTGTTTTTGCTCACTATCTATAGCAAATCGCAAATTAGTTAAGGACCGAACATATTCATAAATTTCATTATCTCGCCATGATTCATAGATCATTGTTGCACCCTTGTCATTAAAGACAAGATGGCCGTTCACCATTAATTGAAATTTCACTGTATGTTTAGCCCTGCTCCAATCTATTAATGAAAAAGAATCGGTCCAGCCTGAATGGTCATTAATAAACTCAATTGATTTTAAAATCATTTCTTCAGGTTCCAGCTCGTACACTTCCTGATTAGCTGGATTTACAAATCTCATCATATCTTGATTTTGTGAGATTTCTAATGCCCTTGTTCCATCGGTAAAGGATTCCTCCCCATTATTTAAACGATATTGTTTAAGAGTATTTGGATCGTTAAACAATGCATTTTTAAAATCAGAAGATAAAATATTTTGGGTTGAAAAAGTAAGCTGCTTTATCGCTATCCGTTGTTCCGGTAAATATAAAGTGTGGCCTTGGTTGCCGCTGACAGTAAAATACGGTGAATTCTTAAAATTGCTATGCAGCAACAATTCATTTATTTTGCCCGCCTCATTTTGTTCAACTTTCAATTTTACCGCTTGGTCAGTAGCGTATGAAATCAAATAAAGAGCAGGTTCCTTTGAAAAGCTTACGATAATACGATCAAAATAATTAATATCCCACTCTTGTCTTATTGGCCCCATAATGTAGTTGGAAATATTGATTGGTAAATTAACTGGAAATATCATTTCCAAGCTTCGTTCTTTCAACAAAATGGAATCCAATTGTTCCGGTGTTGAAAAAGTGATATGTTCATATTCCAATGAATTAAGGTCCATCACCATTTGATAAATTTCATCTGTAAACATAGAGTCGGTAACCCCATAATGAAGACCATCCTGATGATAAATAAATTGCGTTGGTTTGATTACTTCATTGAATTGCCGCTTTTCACCAATTGCAACGGAGTTGAGGTTATTTACCTTTTGGCGAAAGTCATACTGGGGCTGAAACGTCCATAATCCCCATGTCAAAGCTAAACTTAATAAAACGAGTAAGGCAAGAATAATTGATTTTATTTTTTCAATCCTTACTTTCATGACAAATCCTCCTCCCTTCGCGGGATGTCAAGAGGAAGCGTAAAGATGATAGTCGTTCCTTTTCCTTCTTCACTATCAGCCCAAATTTCTCCGCCATGAATTTCAATTATTTCCTTCGCGATCGCCAACCCTAAACCAGTACCGCCCATTTTCCGCGAACGGGCTTTATCGACACGGTAAAAACGATCGAATACTTTTGGCAAGTCTGATTTAGGAATACCGACTCCTTCATCTGATATTCTTACATGAAGAATATTTTCCTTTTGCAATAATTCAAATCTCACCTTTCCGCCTTCGGGTGAGTACTTTAATGCATTCGAAATAATGTTATCCAGCACTTGGGTAATCTTATCTTTATCAATCGTGACAAAGCGATCTCGGTGCGAAAAGGCCCTTTCGAAAATAAATTGATCCTCTTTCGCCATCTCAAACCGATCAATAATTTGCTGAAAAAATCCTGTGAAGTTTATGCCTTTCTTAACAAATTGATAATCCTTACTATCTAGTCGAGACAGCTGCAAGAGATCGTTAACAAGACGAATCATCCGCTCCGTTTCCGTCTGTGTAACATTGATGAATCTTGGAGCAAGGTCTTCATTTTCCCATGCACCATCAGCAAGCGCCTCTAAATAACTTCGCATTGTTGTCAGCGGAGTTCTTAATTCATGTGAAACATTGGCAACAAACTCACGGCGTTCCTGGTCGATCGTTTCTTGTTCCGTAACATCCTGTAGAACTGTAATTAATCCTGTTAATTCACCATGGTCATCTTTAATGACAGAGAAGTTAGCACGTAAAATATATTTATTTCGAAAAATATCACTAAAATCAAGCAAAACAGAATCCTTGCTATCAAAAAGCTTTTCCAAAGTTACTGTTTCCTCAAGTTTTAGTAATGACAAAATAGATGTATTTAGAACTGTTTCACGTGAAACATTCAGCATCTTTTCCGCAGGCTCATTCATTAAAATAATATATCCGTCCTTATCGGTAGCGATAACACCATCGGACATATGTGCCAAGACTGTACTCAACTTTCTTCTTTCGCCTTCCGTTGTTTCCTGGGCGATCTCGAGCTTATTCGTCAAATCATTAAAAGTCTCAGCAAGCTGACCAATTTCATCTTCCCCAAATACATTAACCTTTCGAGAAAAATCCCCTTCAGCTAAGACAAGGGCTTGTTTCCGCATATCTGCGATCGGTCTTGTAATCGTGCGGGCGACAAACACCCCTAATAATGCGGTTATTACCAGGGCAATAATAGTACCTGAGGCTAAAATAGCATTGATAACACGCATTTGTTCATAAACTTTTTCCATTGAAGCGATGATGTACATGCCGCCAATCACATCTTCATTCATCTTAACAGGGACTGCCCTTACAAACATCCTGTTTCCTGTTCGAGGATCCAATAAAATTTTCTCTGACTCAATTCCACCAATAATAGCCTTCTTTATTCGGACCTCTGTAGTTCTTCTACCAATCATCCCACGATTATACGGGTCGGAAATACCAATAACACGAAAACTGCTGTCTGCAACTTGGACAGATGTAATATCGTCTGAAAGAAAGTCTTGTAAAATCAAATTAATTTTGTCTTCAAGCTGCAACGTTCTACCACTTCGTTCTTCTTTCATTTCCTGCCCAATATTATAGACTAATAGCCTAATCCGTTCATTAATCGATTCGGTAAAATTGTTGACTAGCTGCTGTTCAAGCTCACGAACAAAGTATACGCCAATAACCTGGATGGCAAATAAGATGAGCAAAACATAAATTAATACGAATTTAAAATAGATCGATTTAAAGAAACCGACTTTTTTCATTGCTGTTACTCCTGATCTGGATTTCTGAAATAATAACCTACTCCACGACGAGTGACAATCCATGATGGATGACTGGGGATGTCCTCTATCTTTTCTCTTAACCTCCGAACAGTCACATCAACTGTGCGAACATCACCAAAATAATCATACCCCCACACAGTTTGTAAAAGATGCTCACGAGTCATCACTTGGCCTATATGTTTAGCTAAATAATGAACAAGCTCAAATTCACGATGTGTCAATTCAATCTGTTCTCCTCTTTTTGTGACAACATATGCATCGGGATGGATCGAAAGTGCTCCTACAACGATCTCCGATAATTCCCCATTGCCTTTATCTGCATCTTGTTGATGTCTTCGTAAATTCGCTTTAACCCGAGCAATTAATTCTCTATTACTAAATGGCTTTGTTACATAATCATCTGCTCCAAGCTCTAACCCTAATACTTTATCTATTTCGGAGTCCTTCGCTGTTAACATAATAATCGGCATTTCATATTTTTTTCTAACTTCACGACAAACTTCCATTCCATCCTTGTGCGGTAACATAATATCTAATAAAATTAAATCCGGTTTTACTTCTTCCACCTTGCGAAGAGCCTCTAACCCATCATAAGCACAAGTAACCTTATAGCCTTCTTTCTCTAAATTAAATTGCAAAATATCCGCTATCGGCATTTCGTCATCGACAACTAGAATGTGCTTTTCCAACTAATTCACTCCCCCATAATCGTTCAGAAGTTTCCTATTTTACTTTACCATTTCTTTAGCTTTTAAGCATCCCTTGACGTCCACTTTGTAAGATATTCCCGAGTTTTTCCCATTAATTCCAATGACAAAAAGGGCTACCCAAATGCAGCAAGCACACGCTCATTTGAGAAGCCCTATTATATTATGATTCTACAATTGTTTTCTTGGGTTTACTAATTTACCATTTTCATATACTTCGAAGTGCAAATGGGTACCTGTTGAATTACCAGTTGAGCCCATTACACCGATCTTTTGACCTTTTGAAACAGTTTGACCGACTT
Organism: Schinkia azotoformans LMG 9581; assembly: GCF_000307855.1. Classification (GTDB taxonomy): domain Bacteria; phylum Bacillota; class Bacilli; order Bacillales; family Bacillaceae_J; genus Schinkia; species Schinkia azotoformans. The sequence continues at coordinate 15,446 of NZ_AJLR01000036.1, forward strand.
TTACTTCAATTTTTGATAAATGGCCGTACAATGTTTTCATGCCATTGCCATGGTTGATGACAATCTTATTTCCATAACCACCATCATAGCCTGCAGACTCTATTTTACCATTATCAGCTGCCATGATTGTGTAGTTACTTGGTCCCGCAATATCAATACCCTTATGCTGTCTTCCCCATCTGTATCCCATTGGACTTGAAATATATCCACCAACAGTTGGCCAGCTTAAATTGCCAGTTCCACGAGATGGGATCACCTTTGTTCCTTTAATCATAATCTTCTTTGTAGGTTCCTTCACGATAGCCTCATCTACGACTACCTTTTTTGCAATCGAACCATTCTTTTCAATAATGGAGTATCTTACTACTTTTTCTCCATTTACACCTTCTTGCTTAACATTGGTTGTGCCTTTAAATACGGTTTTATCCTCGATGACCTCTGTTTCGAAAGGAATTACTTCATTTCGAACAGCATTTTTTTCAACTGCTACATGAACTAACGGTTCATATGACTGTATGTTCACTTCATCCCCAATATGTATGGTTGCCTCTTCGTTTAAATTTGGATTCAATTTAAGAAATTGCGCTAATGTTAAACCATTATCATTTGCAATTTGGCCTAATACTTCCCCTTCCTTTACTACATGTTTCTTCGGTTGGAGAGTACCTTTTACTAATAGCTCCACTGCTTTATCAACAGATAAAATATCTTCCGGAACAACTTTCTCAGCGGCTGATGTAACATTTTCTTCTAGATGAACGTCAATATATACGAAGTCATCGTATTTAACTTCTTTTGAACCATTCTCCAGCTCAGTCAGAACTTTTTCTGGAACATATTTCATCTTTAACCTTTTAATAACTCGGTCAGCCTCTTCTTTATTGGATACAAATGCAACAGCCTTGCCATCAACGGCAATTCCTTCAGCATCTGCCAACACATTAAATGAACTATTTACATTTTTAATGGCTTCTTTATTATCGTATAAAGGTGTATACACTCTTTCTGGTACATATGTAATCTGATCATCTATGGAAAAATCTAATTCACTATATGTATTTTCAGCTTCTTTAATCTTTTTCTTTAGTACATCGTTAATTACGGTCTTATCACTAACAGTACCAAGCAAATTACCTTCGGAATATATGTGGTATACAGTATCAACATCTTTATCTTTATCTTTATCGTTAGCAGCATATACAGAACCAATTGACAAAGTAGCAACAACAGAAGTTGCAATAATCGCCTTTTTAATCGTTTTATTGGAATGAGGTGGTTGGAATAGTCGTGTCATATTAGCAGTCATCTTTTGTAAAAATTGAACCACGGAACTTCCTCCTATGTTTCTTCCTACTCCTTCTTTCTGTAAAGAAAATTTCAGAATTTTTTTAATGAAACATGCCCATATTTCACCTTTTTTAATTTACCATAAATTAATCTAAAACTCTACCAAAATCCTAAATTTGTCGAAAATACCCGAAAATAGAAATAGGCTATACCATATGTAGTGTACAACCACATATAATACCCAGATATAGTTCTAGGTATTATATATAGATGCTACACCTATTTAGGACAGCCAATTATCACTTTATTTTATGTTATCACTGTCTAGCTCCAGCCACCCAGCGGCTCGTAAAACTTCACTCGCCTCCCTACGATAAGTCAACATCGACTCATTTTATTCGTCGTGTTTCCTATATCTCAGTCGACGCGCTCCAGTTTTTTCGCCGCTTAACGGGTGGCTTACGCTTTTCTAATTTGAAGCATAAACGCTGCGAATCACATTTGTTTGGTTTCTGTCAGGGCCTACTGAAAAAACAGAAAGTGGAATACCTGTTAATTGTGAAACACGTTCAACATAATGGCGTGCATTTTCAGGAAGCTCATCTAACTTTTTAACACCAGTAATATCCTCAGTCCAGCCTGGCATTTCTTCATAAACTGGCTCACATTCTGCTAAAACTTTTAAGCTTGCTGGGAACTCTTCAATAACTTCACCTTTATATTTGTAAGCAACGCAAATTTTTAATGTTTCAATGCCTGTTAAAACGTCAATAGAATTTAATGATAAATCTGTAATTCCACTAACACGACGTGCATGACGAACTACTACACTGTCAAACCAGCCAACGCGGCGTGGGCGGCCTGTTGTTGTTCCATACTCACGGCCCACTTCACGAATTTGGTGACCAATTTCGTCATGAAGCTCAGTTGGGAATGGGCCATCGCCGACACGTGTTGTATAGGCCTTACAAACACCAACAACATGGTTGATTTTTGAAGGCCCCACACCAGATCCAATTGTAACTCCACCAGCAACTGGATTGGAGGATGTAACAAACGGATATGTACCTTGGTCAATATCTAACATAACCCCTTGCGCACCTTCAAATAATACACGTCTTCCCTCATCAAGGGCATTATTTAATACAACAGATGTGTCACATACGTATTTTGCAAACTGTTGTCCATAGTTATAATATTCATCTAAAATATCTTCAATCTTAAAGCCTTCTGCATCATAAAGCTTTTCAAGAATACGATTCTTTTCCGCTAAGTTCTGCGTTAACTTTCTTTCAAATTCCTCACGGTCTAATAAATCAGCAATTCTAATGCCAATACGAGCAGCTTTATCCATATAAGCCGGACCAATACCTTTTTTAGTAGTACCTATTTTGTTAGCACCTTTTCGTTCTTCGTCTAACTCATCAATTTTTAGATGATAAGGCAGGATAACATGGGCGCGGTTGCTAATTCTTAAATTATCAGTATTTACACCTTCGTTATGTAAGTATTGTAATTCCGTTACTAACGCTTTAGGGTCAATAACCATTCCGTTCCCAATTACACAAATTTTATCGTTAAAGAAAATCCCGGATGGAATTAAATGTAGTTTATACTTTTTGCCACCAAATACAATCGTGTGACCTGCGTTATTTCCACCTTGGTAACGAGCAACGACCTCTGCATTTTGTGATAGAAAGTCAGTAATCTTTCCTTTACCTTCATCGCCCCATTGTGATCCTACTACTACTACTGAAGACATTTTTGTCTGCACCTCCGAATATAAATACGGCATAATTTTTCCATGAGTCTATTGTCACTGAATTAAGTATAAATTTGCTTAAGGAATGCAAATAAATACCAAAGTAAGTGTAACAATATACAACTTTAAAGTCAATTAAACACGAACAATTTTTAATAAAATTGAATACTTTGTTCGTAAAAAAGCAACCCAATGCTTAAGCACTAGGTTGCATATCTCGATGACGTTCTAGATTAACGAATTTATTATATTCCTTAACGAACGCAAGCTCTACCGTCCCTACAGGGCCGTTACGCTGCTTGGCAATGATGATTTCAATTATATTTTGGTTTTCTGTTTCTTTATCATAGTAATCATCGCGGTATAAGAAAGCGACAATATCCGCATCCTGCTCAATACTTCCTGATTCACGAATATCTGACATCATCGGGCGCTTATCCTGACGTTGCTCAACACCACGGGAAAGCTGTGACAACGCAATAACTGGAACACTTAATTCACGTGCCAATGCTTTCAGGGATCTGGATATTTCTGATACTTCCTGCTGACGGTTCTCACCTGAACGTCCGCTGCCTTGAATTAATTGCAAGTAATCGATTAAAATCATGCCAAGTCCATGTTCCTGCTGTAATCGGCGGCACTTGGAGCGGATTTCGTTAATTCTAACCCCTGGAGTATCATCGATATAAATACCTGCATTCGATAGGCTCCCCATCGCCATTGTGAGCTTTTTCCAATCATCTTCTGACATTTTTCCAGTTCTTAAGGCTTGTGCATCAATATTTCCTTCCGCACACAGCATCCTCATAACAAGCTGCTCTGCGCCCATCTCTAGACTAAAAATCGCAACATTTTCATCCGTTTTCGTGGCAACGTTTTGGGCAATATTCAAGGCAAAGGCGGTTTTACCAACTGATGGACGGGCCGCGACGATAATTAAGTCATTGCGTTGAAATCCAGCCGTCATTCGGTCTAAATCAACGAAACCGGTTGGAATTCCCGTTACATCCCCTTTACGGTTATGAAGGACCTCGATATTATCATAAACGTTAGCCAATACATCTTTAATATTTCTAAAACCGCTCGTATTTTTTCGATTTGCTACTTCAAGGATCGATTTTTCCGCGTCATTTAATAATGCTTCCACATCATCTTCACTGTTAAAGCCATCTGTAACGATGACAGTCGCAGTACGGATGAGTCGTCTTAATATAGATTTTTCTTCCACAATTCGAGCGTAATATTCTATATTGGCAGCTGTTGGAACAGCATCAGCTAAATCACTCAAATATTGAAGTCCACCGACTTCCTCCAAAAGCTTTTTGTCAGCGAGTTCTGAAGTCACTGTTACGATATCAACCGGCTCGCCCTTTTCTGAAAGATCAAGCATAGCAGTAAATATTTTCGAATGGGCTGTTCGATAGAAATCATCAGGCACCAAAATTTCTGAAGCAGTTGTTAAAGCAGACGGCTCAAGAAAGATTGCACCAATGATCGCTTGTTCTGCCTCCAGATTATGCGGTGGTGTTCGATCAGTAAATACATCACTCATATTGACTGCCCCTCTCATTTAAGTTAAATCTTGCATTTGAAAAGAGGCTGTCCAGAATCTTTGTGGCAGCCTCTTTATAATAATTTGCGTATATCTGTCTAGCTCCTGTGCCCAGCGACTCGAAAAACTTCCGCTTTTCTATTTAGTTTCTTTTACATGTACCTTTAATGTAGCTGTAACCTCATGATGAAGCTTAACCGGTACATTTGTTACACCTAGTGAACGAATAGAGTCGTCTAGGTCTAATTTACGTTTATCAATTTTAATGCTGTAGGCTTTGTTTAGCTCATCTGCAATTTGCTTCGAAGTAATCGACCCAAATAGTCTACCGCCTTCTCCTGATTTAGCAGATAGCTCAACTGTAAGCTTTTCTAGCTTTTCTTTTAACACTTTTGCTTCTTGTAATTCTTCAGCAGCTTCGCGCTCCTGTTTTTTCTTCTGCGCTTCTAATGATTTCATATTTGCAGGTGTTGCTTCAAGGGCTAAATTATTCTTTAAAAGGAAATTATGGGCATATCCGTCAGCAACATTCTTGATTTCACCTTTTTTTCCTTTACCTTTAACATCTTGTAAAAATATAACTTTCATTATTTTTTTCCCCCTTCGAGATAATCATCGATAGCATCTTTTAATAATTGTTCAACTTCATCAATTGTTTTTCCTTCAATTTGAGTGGCTGCATTTGTTAAATGACCACCCCCACCTAAGCTCTCCATAATGATTTGAACGTTAACATCACCTAATGAACGAGCACTAATACTTATTTTACCATCTTGCCTTTTAGAAATCACAAATGAGGCGATCACATTATTCATTGATAATAGTGCATCCGCTGCTTGGGCTATCAATACTTGGCCAAAGGTTTGATCGGCTCCGGCTTTCGCAATAGCAATTCCTTTTTTATAGATTTTACTATTTTCAATTAGCTTTGACCGTTTAATATATTGGTCTAAGTCTTCTTTTAGGAATCTTTGGACAAGTACCGTATCGGCGCCATGCGAGCGTAAATAGGAGGCTGCATCAAAGGTCCGCGAACCGGTTCGCAATGTAAAACTTTTCGTATCAACGATGATCCCTGCTAATAATGCCGTTGATTCTAACATATCAATTTTTAATGTTTTCGGCTGATATTCTAATAACTCCGTAACAAGCTCTGATGTAGAGGATGCATAAGGCTCCATATACACCATAACTGGATTCTCAATGAATTCTTCACCGCGACGATGGTGGTCAACAACGACGACATTATCAAGCTTATTAAGTAGCCTCTGGTCAATGACCATAGATGGCTTATGAGTATCAACAACAACTAGTAAAGAATGGTCAGTAGCAATTTCTAAAGCCTCTTCAGGTGAAATAAATCTTTGCCATAACTCACCTTTCAATCTAACCTCGGCCATTAGCCTTTGGACACCTGAATCAATATCGTTTTCATTAAGAACAACATAGCCTTCCGTATTATTTGCCTCTGCAACCTTTAGAATCCCTATCGCTGCCCCAATCGCATCCATGTCAGGCGCTTTATGTCCCATTATAAAAACTTTATCACTAGCAAGCACCCATTCACGAAGGGCATGAGAGATTACTCTTGCTCTTACTCTCGTCCGTTTCTCCATTGGATTCGTCTTACCGCCATAAAACTTCACTTTTCCATTCAGGCTTTTAATCGCAACCTGGTCGCCTCCTCTACCAAGGGCGAGTTCCAAACTGGATTGCGCCAAACCTCCAAGCTCCGGCAAATTAGAAGAATCACTGCCAATCCCAATGCTAAGCGTCAACGAAACATTTTGTTTTGTTGTTAATTCCCGAACTTCGTCTAAAATATCAAATTTTGTTTTTTCCAGCTGGGTTAAGATTAATTGATTAAACACTGCAATAAAACGGTCCGATGAAGTTCTTTTAAGGAAAATACCGTATTTACTGGCCCAATTATTAAGGATAGAGATCACTTTGCTATTGATTGTACTTTTGGTTTGATCATCCATTCCTTGTGTTACATCATCATAATTATCTAAAAAGATGATTGCTAATACAGCTTTTTCTTCCTCGTATAATCGCTCAATTTCCTCTTGGTTCGTTATGTCGAAAAAATATAGAAGTCTTTCATCTCGTTTAATATGAACGTGGAATATTTGTCCATCTAAAATTATTTTGTTATGATCTGATTCACCTTTTAAAAGTGAAATCATACCATCAGATATTGTGTTTAAATGGCGCCCTATTAACGTTTCCTCATTTAGAACATCCGCCAAATAATGGTTAGACCACTCAATTTGATGCTCATCGTTATATAATAGAATTCCGATAGGCATTTCCATCAGCGCTTCATCGCCAACTTTTTTTACACGATGGGATAATGTTGAAATATATTGTTCCATCTCTTCATACAAATTAAGCTCATATCTTAATAAGTAATAAACGATTACGCCCATGATTACAAAGAAGATTACCCCAAACACCCATTGAAAATAAGCTATGGTTGCCATCATGGCTATTGATAATATCAAGAAGAGAATAAACGGAATGCTTCGCCATCGTTTTTTGATTGAATTTGGCATATCTTCATCTCCACATCATTGTGGGTCTTTCATGCGCTTCCGCAAATTAAACCCTAAATCAATTATACCTAAGATTCTTATTATAGATAGTAAAAAAGTCATAAACAAAGATAGAATTATGATAACAACAGGTATTGTTAAGGGCTTTTTATTTATATGAAAGTAAAAAAAGATAAACGAAAACCCTTGTATTGTCATTATTATTTCAAGCACGATAAATAGGTTAATAATTATTGTAAAAAGTATTGTACCCTGTTCCGGCCCTGTCATGAAAATAATGGTAACAATTAAATAGTACCATAATAAGCTTTTTGGAAAAGACCATTTTCTTATCGGTGGGAATGATTTTATTTCATATTTAAATCCTTTTAATATTTGATTTGCAAAAAATTGAGTTACAAAAGCCAACACGATGCTTGTAATGACCATTGCACTTGGAACAATGTAAGAAATCATCTCAATGGATTGATACATCATTTCAAATTGATCTGTAGGTTGTCCAAGCGATGTTACCATTTTTTCAGCTGTTTCCATCGATTGATACATCATCTTTTTCGTATCTTCAATAAAATTTATATGAAAGAAGACATTAGTAACAATGAACAACAGAACAAAGTTTGCGATGAAACCAAGGCTTCCACTAAGTAATATGGCATAAGCACCTTTTTTTAGTGAATATATGTACCCCATGATAAGACCGGTTGTTCCAAACATAAGGGTAATTGGCAGCGTTGCGATTGAACCAACCATATATGTAATAAATAATGCGACCGTTAACATTAATAGCCCTTTTTTCAAAGTATGACGGGTTACATAGATAACAAAAGGAACTGGAAGTATAAAAAGAAATAAGCTACCAATGAGCGGTATAAACAAGACAGCTAATAAAAGAATAGAATATAACGCTGTTAATATGGCCCCTTCAGTTATTGAACGTATTGAATTCAAATCTTCACCTCATATATCCTTTTTTTCCATTCTCTGTATGTACTATTTTATGTATTTATTTCGTTAGTTTCAAGAAATTGAAAAAAAGACAGCAAGATAATCCTGCTGCCTTTTTAAAATTCTATCAATAAATTAATCGTTAACGTATGGTAACAACGCCATTTGACGTGCGCGCTTGATAGCTGTTGTTAATTTACGTTGGTATTTTGAAGATGTTCCTGTTACACGGCGAGGTAAAATTTTACCGCGTTCAGAAACGAAACGTTTTAATAGATCAACATCTTTATAGTCGATGTGTGTAATTCCGTTTGCTGTGAAATAGCACACTTTACGACGCTTAGTGCGACCTTTACGAGCTCCACCCATTGCCATTTGAAAGTCCCTCCTTACGTATTGTAAATTGTTTAGCTTCAGCACTCGGGCGCTTCCGCTTTTCTTATTTAAAACGGTAAATCATCGTCTGATATGTCAATCGGTAAACCATCATCTTTAAATGGGTCATCATCGACAGTAGAAAAATTATCGTTCGAACGTTGATTCTGATTTGGACGATATCCGCCACCAGATGGTTTTTGGCCTCCATATCCTTGTCCAGATCCGAAGTTTCCACCCCCAGGGTTTCCTCCTCCAAATCCATAAGGATCTGCTTGACCGCCTCCTTGGCTAGCACCTTTAGGCTCCAAAAATTGTACGCTATCTGCCACAACTTCTGTTACATAAACCCGGCGACCATCTTGTCCCTCGTAATTACGAGTTTGTAAGCGGCCATCAACACCAGCTAAGCTTCCCTTTTTGAGGAAATTCGCTACATTTTCAGCTGCACGGCGCCATACAACACAGTTAATAAAATCTGCTTCACGGTCACCTTGTTGATTAGAAAATGTGCGATTAACAGCAAGTGTAAATTGGGTAACAGCAACTCCGTTTGGAGTATAACGCAATTCAGGATCTTTCGTTAACCTGCCAACGAGTACCACGCGGTTTAACATCAGAATCACTCCTTAATGGAAATTCAAACTTAAATCAAATGCGCCTTGGCGTATTTGTGCCCAGCGGATATTATCGAGCTACCATACTCGAAAAACTACCCCTGAAAATCGCAAGGCTCGCCGGAGGCTTTAACTTTATGAATAAAATTAATTACTTATCTTCTTCACGTACTGCGATGTGACGGATGATGTCTTCGCTGATCTTCGCTAAGCGGTCAAATTCGCTGATCGCTTCTGGCTTCGCCACAACGTTAAGAAGCATGTAATAACCTTCACGGAAATCGTTGATTTCGTAAGCTAAACGACGCTTACCCATGTCAGTTGACTTAGCGATTTCAGTGCCTTCGTTCGTTAAGATGTCGTTAAAACGATCGATTACAGCTTTCTTTGTTTCTTCTTCAACGTTTGGACGAATAATGTACATAATTTCATATTTACGCATATCTTTCACCTCCTCTTGGACTAAACGGCTCACTTTTTAAAAAGGAGCAAGGAGCAATATATTCATATAATTACTCACGAAACAAAATTATACCATGATTAATTAGCGTACGCAAGTGCCTGTTTACGGGGACAAGCACCTATACGTTAAATCTGAAATGCATAACGTCTCCGTCTTGAACTACATACTCTTTCCCTTCAAGGCGAACTTTACCTGCTTCACGGGCAGCTGTCATAGAGCCACCTGCCAGTAAATCTTCATAAGAAACTGTCTCTGCACGAATAAAACCGCGCTCAAAGTCAGTATGAATGATCCCTGCACACTGTGGAGCTTTCATTCCTTTTTTAAATGTCCATGCTCTTACTTCCTGTTCCCCAGCTGTAAAATACGTTGCTAAACCAAGTAATGAGTAAGCAGCCTTAATCAACTGATCTAAGCCTGATTCTTTAATGCCAAGTTCTTCAAGGAACATTTGCTTTTCTTCCCCATCAAGTTCAGCAATTTCAGATTCAATTTTTGCACAAATGACGATAACTTCAGCATTATCACTTTTTGCAAATTCATGAACCTTTTGAACATACTCATTTCCAGATGGGTCCGCCACTTCATCCTCACCAACATTGGCTACATAAAGCATTGGCTTGATTGTTAACAAATGAAGATTCTTCACAAGTTTCAATTGCTCTTCCGTAAATTCAATCGAACGAGCCATCTTGCCTTCTTCAAACGCTTCTTTAAGGATAACAAGAATTTCATGTTCTGCTGCCGCATCTTTATCTTTTTGCTTCGCTAATTTACCAACACGGTCAATACGCTTGTCCACTGTTTCAAGGTCAGCTAAAATTAATTCCAAATTAATCGTTTCAATATCTGAAATTGGGTCTACTTTACCCGCTACATGTGTTATTTCATCATCTGCGAAACAACGAACAACCTGACAAATGGCATCCACTTGGCGAATATGGGATAAAAACTTATTTCCTAAACCTTCGCCTTTGCTCGCCCCTTTAACGATACCGGCAATATCTGTGAATTCAAAAGCAGTTGGCACTGTTTTTTTCGGCTTTACTAATTGTGTTAATTTATTTAAACGCTCATCTGGTACTTCAACAATCCCCACGTTAGGATCGATTGTACAGAAAGGGTAGTTTGCTGATTCAGCACCTGCCTGTGTAATTGCATTAAAAAGCGTTGATTTTCCAACGTTCGGAAGACCAACGATTCCGGCTGTTAAACCCATTAACCATTCACTCCTTAAAAAATCTTCGTTCTAAGTATTCTTAACCAATTATAGGAACTGTTCCTTAAAAGCGCAAGCATTGATTAAAACGAAACAAGCCAACCATTACCCAAGAATCAAGCGCAATAATTGACTTGCCTCATTAATTAACTATACTTTCATGTAGTATGCTACTCTTCATGCTTAACAAGGATTTTCTTTAACTTTCTTGTGAACTCTTTTCGGGGAATTAAAACACTATGATCACAGCCTTCGCATTTAATGCGAATATCCATGCCGAGGCGAATGATCTTCCAGCGATTAGTTCCACATGGATGCTGCTTTTTCATTTCTACAATATCATTTAGACCAAAATCTTTATCAACCATTTTGCTCCCCCCTTCATTTATTCACGGTCACAATTTGTATCAGACTGCTTGTTTATATTTTACCAATTTTTCGTTACCATTTGTAGCGATTTGCTATAGGATACAACAAAAGCGCGGCCAACATATATAAATTTAACAGTCCATATAACGGATAAAGAACTGCCACTAATGTTGAAAATCCAAACGTTGTTAATGGCACCATAACTAAAAGTATAATGAATGCCAATAGCCATAATGGCATTGATGTTTTCTTTCTAAATCGTGTGGTTAAACCGACAACTCCCGAAGCAGCTGTTGTATAAATGGCACACCATAAAACAACTGACATCAATATTAACATAATATAATGATAATTTTTTAATATAGCAAACAAAGGAATTTCGTAGAGTACTATATCTGAAGCCATTTGTGACAATATTTCATTATATAGAAATGTTAGGACCCCTAATAATATCCCGCTTCCTAAACTCGCAATCCAAATTTCACCCTGATGCTTGATTTCTTTTCCGATTGCTGCGAGGACTGCAACCAATGGCAAGATATTTAGAGCTGTAAACGTGAAGGCAGATGGCCAATTCCCCTGCTCCCGCCAATCGATGATGATTGGCTGTCCATATTTTAACGTGAAGGAAAGAAGTGCCCCAATTAAACCGGCAACTAATAATGGAATGATAAAAGCATTAATGGATACCATTCCTTGAATATCCCAAACAAATAAAAATACCAATAAAATAACTGTAACGGCAATTCCAACCCAAAATGGCAAGTAAAATACTTCTAAAGCAGCTCCTGCACCAGCCAACATTACAACCGTAACTGAAAATAAATACAATATAATCATAAAATCATAAAGGCCAGCCAACTTCTTTCCCAGCAAAGTCTCCAATACTGGCAAATAGTGAACGGTTTTCTTTTCATAGCTAATTTTCATAATAAAATAACAGCTGATTATAAATAATACGGTAAATAGTAAAATGGCAAGTCCACTTTCATACCCAAAAAATTGCCATATTTCTCGTCCTGATGCATATCCCGCGCCAATCGTCGTACCCATAATAAGAAACATCCATTTAAGACCGGCTTTCCACATTATTTATCTTCCTTTCATAATCAAAGTTAAAAATTATCAACTTTATGTATAGGAACTTAATAAATTCCGTATACTGTTACTACTATTAAAGAGGAGTGGATCCTATGAATCTAAAACCAAAGTTTTTTGAAAAAAAAGAGGTCTCCTCCTACCGTATTTCTTACGAAGAGCAAAATGCCCCTTTATATATTGGCGAGAAATTAGTTGAACTTTTGCCACACCATATCCTTCAACCTGTCGTTATCGCTTGTATTGGAACTGATCGCTCAACTGGGGATGCGCTTGGACCATTAATTGGAACAATCCTTCATGAAAAAAAACCTTCTCATTTCCATGTATACGGTACACTTGAACATCCTATTCATGCTGTTAATCTAGAAGAGCAATTAGAATTAATAAATAATACACATCAGAATCCATATATTGTTGCAATTGATGCATGTTTAGGTAGATTAAAAAGTGTTGGGGATGTTACTTTAAATGTCGGCGCGTTGAAGCCTGGAGCCGGTGTTAACAAACAACTTCCACCAGTTGGAGAGGTTCACTTAACTGGAATTGTAAATGTCAGTGGATTTATGGAGTTTTTTGTTTTACAAAATACGAGGTTAAATCTTGTTATGAAAATGGCACAAACAATGGCAAGCGGCATTATGGAAGCAGATCAATTATTAAAGATTAAAAAAAATCCCCTACTTCGCAGGTAGGGGGGCAAGGTTTACTATAAACATATTACATTGTAAATTGATGATAAAAATATTGTCCAGCAACTAATAAAGCAACTACAAGGATGGCAGGCAGCATATTAGCAACTCGTATTTTTGTAATTTCCAACATATTTAAACCAATCGCTAAAATCATAATCCCACCGGCGGATGTCATCTCAATAATAAAGGCATCCATAATCGGATCTGGAATCCATTGTTCAATTTGCGTTGCAAATAAGGCAATCATTCCTTGATAGATCATAACCGGAAATGCCGAGAATAGAACGCCTACTCCCAGTGTAGTTGCAAGAACGATACTCGTAAAACCATCCAAAAGTGACTTTGTATATAAAACTTGATGGTCTCCTCTAAGACCGCTGTCAAGGGCACCAATAATGGCCATCGCGCCAATTGCAAAAATCAATGTTGCCGTTACAAATCCTTTTGCTATTCCACCTTCTTCAGTAGAACCCATTCTCCGTTCTATCCAAAAGCCAAGTTTATTTAATTTCCCATCAAAATCCATAATTTCTCCGATAATACTTCCAAATAACAAACTTAGGATGACAATCAGAAATTGTTCACTTTTGACTCCCATTTGTATCCCTAAAATGACAACGGCTAGTCCAATTGATTGTAAAACCAATGTTTTTACCTTTTCGGGAATGCGATGCATCACTTTCCCCAGAAAAGTCCCAGCAATAATCGCAATCCCATTCACGATTGTACCTAGCAAAACCATATGTCTTTTCTCTCCCCTAGGCTAAATATCCTGCTCTAATCTCATCTATAGCTTGTACAAATTTTTCAACTTCATCTACTGTATTAAAGATGCCAAAGCTTGCCCTTAATGTGCCGCCTTGTCCAATCGTTCCAATGGACTGATGGGCTAATGGAGTACAATGAAGACCTGCCCTAACTGCAATCTTATAATGTTGATCTAAAATCATCGCCACTTCTTGACTATCGACTCCATCAATATTGAAGGAAACGACAGCAAGCTGTTTGATATCTTCATCAGGTCCGTATACAGTTACACCATTCACTTTTTTTAATCCTTTTTTACAGGCGTCTATCAAAAGCTGTTCATGCTTAAAAATTACATCAAGCCCTTTTTCCTTGATAAACAGGACGCCTGCCAATAGCCCTGCAATTCCTGGAGTATTCAATGTCCCGCTTTCTAATCTTTCAGGAAGTTCATCAGGCTGTTCAATTTTTTCCGAAAAGTGGCCTGTTCCACCGGTTATAAGGGGCTTCAACTCAACATTTTTATTAATTAACAAAGCACCCGTTCCTTGTGGTCCCATTAACCCTTTATGGCCAGCAAAAGCTAAAAGGTCGATATTCATTTCTTCCATATTTAATGGTAAAATTCCCGCTGTTTGTGAGGCATCCACCATAAATATGAGATTATGTTTTTTGCTTATTTTCCCTAATACTTCAATGGGAATAATAGCCCCGGTTAAGTTGGAACCATGGGTAACTACAAGTAATTTTGTATGGGCTGTTATCGCCTTCTCAAACTCTTCAATATTAATTTCACCGTTATGGTTTGGCTGAATGTATGTAATTTCTATACCGATTTCACTTTTCAATCGTTCTAGAGGCCGGCGAACTGAATTATGCTCATAGGCGGTTGTAATCACATGATCTCCGTGCTTTAATGCAAGTCCTTGAATTCCTATATTAAGAGCTCCGGTAGCATTTTGGGTAAATACAACCCGTCTTGGATCTGCTAATCCAAAAAACTGCGCCAACTGAACCCGTGCTTCATAGATTTTATTTCCCGCTTCATTTGCTAAGGCATGGCTGCCCCTTCCAGGGTTAGCGCCATATTTCGTCAACGCTTCTACTACTGCATCTGTTACTTCTTTTGGTTTTGGAAAAGATGAAGCTGCTTGATCAAAATAAATCATAAAATGCCTCCTATCGATAAAAAATAAAACCACCTTGAAGATGGCTTTTTTACAACGACTCTTTATCAAGCAACTCTAAAATCCGATTCAAATCGTCTGGGGAGTAAAACTCAATTTCAATTTTCCCTTTATTTTTACTTTGCTTGATAGCAACAGCTGTTCCAAAACGGTCGCGGAGACGGGACTCCTGCTGCTTAATAAAAATATCCTTTGGCTTTTCCTTCTTCTTTGTTTCACGTGAAACATTTTCGTTTAGCCTTTGGACAATTTGTTCTAATTGACGTACGTTTAAGTTCTCTTTTTTTATCTTTTCTACAAGTGGAAGCATAAGTTCTTTGTCTTTAAGTCCTAATAGTGTCCGGCCATGCCCCATTGTTAAGTCGCCATTGGAAATCAATGTTTTAACTGGCTCCGGCAATGCTAGCAGGCGAATATGGTTCGCAATATGCGGGCGGCTCTTTCCTAAACGGCCAGCAAGCTCCTCTTGTGTTAACTTAAGTTGTTCAATTAAGGTTTGGTAGGCTAGTCCCTCTTCGATTGGATTTAAATCTTCCCGCTGTAAGTTCTCGATCAATGCCAGCTCCATCATTTGTTGTTCAGTATAATCCTTTATAATGACAGGGATTGTTTCTAAGCCGGCTTCTTTAGCAGCACGAAATCGCCTTTCACCCACGACAATGTCATAGCCTTTAATGCTCTTTCTTACTACAATCGGTTGTAGGATTCCGTGAGTTTCAATCGACTCTTTTAATTCTTTAATAGACTCCGGATCAAATGTTTTTCTAGGCTGATAAGGATTCGGACGGCATTCCTTTAATTTTACATTCTGGATTTTATCTGAAGGCTCCAGTACATCATCTACTGAAAAATAGGCCCCCAAGCCTAATCCTTTCCCCAAACCTTTAGCCATTAGCAATCACTTCCTTTGCAAAATCTAGATATACCTCTGCCCCTCTTGACTTAGGGTCATAAATGATAATCGGTTTACCGTGACTAGGTGCTTCGCTTAATCTAATATTGCGTGGAATGATAGAATGGTAAACTCTGTCCTGAAAATATTTTTTAACTTCATCTATTACTTGAATTCCAAGATTTGTTCTTGCATCAAGCATCGTTAATAAAACCCCATCAATTTTTAATGATTGATTTAAATGCTTTTGGACTAATCTTACTGTATTCAATAACTGACTAAGACCTTCAAGTGCGTAGTACTCACATTGTACTGGAATAATGACCGAATCCGCAGCCGTTAAAGCATTTAGGGTTAGCAATCCCAACGAAGGAGGACAATCAATAATAATATAATCGTACTCTACTATAAGCGGGTCTAGCGCCCTTTTTAACCGGACTTCTCTTGAAATAGTTGGCACTAATTCTATTTCCGCACCGGCTAACTGGATGGTTGAAGGCAATACATAAAGGTTTTCTACGTTAGTGGGCAGGACGACTGATTTTGCTTCTTCATCGTCAACTAAGACATTGTATATACATTGCGCCACGTCTGCCTTTTCAACGCCAACCCCACTAGATGCATTCCCTTGCGGATCTATATCAACAAGTAACACTTTTTTCCCTAAATAAGCCAAACATGCACTCAAATTCACCGAAGTTGTTGTTTTTCCAACTCCACCTTTTTGGTTTGCAATTGCAATAATTTTACCCATGCTGTCACCTACCTTCCTTAAAAAGAAGCTTGTCCTATAACAGATATCCTTTTGGACAAAGGATTACATTACTTTAGTTTTTCATACTTTACTATTTTATCATGAATTCCAATGAATTTCGTTTTAAAAGTAAAAAACCCATCTACTTTTTTAGAGATGGATTAAATATAGTGCTATTTTTTCGGTATTTTTATCGTAAATTGAATATAATCTTCATGTTCCTCTTCTTGGCTATCTATTTTCATTCCAGTGCTGGCTACCATGTTAAGTGATTGGCGAATTGTATTCATCGCAATTCTAGTATCCTTGCTAAATGCTTTTCTTTTCGGCTTGGGCTTTTTTACTTTACTTTCGAGCATTTTTATAACACGATCTTCTGTTTGTTTTACATTTAAGTGTTTTTCAATGATCTCTTCTAAAAGTTTTTCTTGTAATTCCTGTTCCTTAAGTGGAATCAATGCCCTGGCATGTCTTTCTGTAATTTTCTTTTGCAACAATGCCTCTTGAATAGCTTCTGGTAATTTTAATAGACGAAGTTTATTAGCAACAGTTGATTGACCCTTACCTAATCTTTGTGCTAATGCTTCTTGAGTTAAATTATGCAACTCTAAAAGTCTAGCATAAGCAATGGCTTCTTCAAGCGGAGATAACTCCTCCCGCTGAAGGTTTTCAATTAAAGCAACTGAAGCTGTTTCCGTATCATTGAAGTCTTTTATGATAGCCGGAATTGTATCCCATCCAAGCTTTGTAACAGCCCGCCATCTTCTTTCCCCAGCAATAATTTCATATTTACCTTTTTCGTATTCTCTTAAAACGATAGGCTGAATGATTCCATGGGTATGAATCGTCTGCATTAATTCATTAATTTTTTCATCAACGAATACAGTACGTGGCTGAAAACGATTTGGGACGATATCCTGAATTGGGATCCGCTTCACTTCTTCATTTTCCGTTATTAATTCTTCCTTTAGTTCTACATTATTTGTCTCTACAGTCTTTTCCCCTATACCAAAAAAGCGCGAAAAAGGGTGTTTCATTTTTCATACACCGCCTTTTGATTACTACAAAAAAAACAATACAATTCGACATATACTTCTATTCTCTATAGAAATACAAATTCCTGCAATATCAAAATTTAAAATGTCATAAATAAATCTAATAAAGAACTCCTATGTTTCACGTGAAACAATTCGAAAAGCTTAGGCGCTGGAGATAGACATTGATATACAAAATCGACCTGTTTACTCAATTGGAGTTTTATTAGGTGTTCCTGGTTTCCTTGGATACTTATTAGGTGTTTTACGTTCCTTTTTAAGGATCACGATATTACGCTCACTATTTTCAATAGGCAGTTGAAAATTATGTATACTTTCTACTTTGCAGCCTAATACTTCAATTGCTTTTTTTCCGGCATTCAGTTCTTCTGCTAGATTAGCACCTTTCATCCCTATAAAGTAGCCTCCAACCTTTGCCAATGGAATACATAATTCACTTAATACCGACATCCTAGCAACAGCCCTTGCCATTACTATATCATATGATTCCCTTATTTCAGGTCTTTTTCCGAATGTTTCAGCACGGTCATGGTAAAAGGTAACCTGATCTAATTGCAAAGTGGATGCTAATTCATTTAAAAAGGTGATCCTTTTTTGCAGTGAATCAACGATTGAAATGGAAAGATGTGGGAAACATATTTTTAAGGGGATACTAGGAAACCCTGCCCCTGCCCCGACATCACAGATTTTATATTCTTTTGTAAAATCAAAATAAAATGCTGCTGTTATCGAGTCATAGAAATGTTTTAAATATACTTCCGGCTTATCGGTAATGGACGTTAAGTTCATTTTTTCGTTCCATTCAACAAGTGTGTTATAGTACAGGTCGAATTGTTCTAGTTGCCTGGAGGAAAGGGAAATCCCCTTCTCCTCTAGGCTTGTTTGAAATAATTGAATATCCATAATCAATCCCCTTTTATAAGAAAAGCTCAAAGCTAGTTCAGCGAAGTCCACTAGTCGCTGGGCGCTGAAGCTGGACAATAATGTACCACCCTATTGTTGTATCTTCGCTATTTTCCCTTGCTCCAAATAAACTAAAAGAATAGAAATATCAGCAGGGTTTACACCGGAAATCCGGGACGCCTGTCCGACTGATAGTGGACGGATTTGTGACAGCTTTTGGCGCGCTTCGGATGCAATTCCTGTTATAGCGTTATAATCAATATCAATTGGAATCTTTTTATCTTCCATCTTCTTCATACGCTCAACCTGCTGCAATGATTTTTCGATATAGCCTGCATATTTAATTTGAATTTCAACCTGTTCCGTAACATCGACGGGCAGTTCTTCTTCAGATGGGGCTAATTGCATCAACAGTTCATACGTCATTTCTGGACGTTTTAATAAGTCAGATGCCCGTACACCATCTTTAAGTGGGCTGCCTCCCAATTGTTGAATCAAATTTTGTACCTGTTCATTAGGCTTAATAATAATACCTTCCAGCCTATTTTTTTCTCGTTCTACTTTTTCTTTTTTCTCCAAAAATCTTTCGTATCTTTCATCAGAAATTAAGCCGATTTGATGGCCAATTTCTGTAAGTCTTAGATCAGCATTATCATGACGCAATAATAATCGATATTCAGCTCTCGATGTTAATAAGCGGTATGGATCGATTGTTCCTTTTGTAACTAAATCATCAATTAATACACCGATATAGGCTTGGGAGCGATCCAAGATAACCGGTTCTTTATTTAAAACTTTACAACCAGCATTAATTCCAGCCATTAATCCTTGGCCAGCTGCTTCCTCATAACCAGAAGTTCCATTGATTTGGCCAGCTGTAAATAAATTTTTAATCAGCTTTGTTTCTAATGTTGGCCATAATTGAGTAGGATGCACCATATCGTATTCAATCGCATAACCTGCTCTCATTAATTCAGCATTTTCTAATCCAGGTACGGAGTGAACCATCTCCACTTGGACCTCTTCAGGTAAGCTTGTGGAAAGTCCTTGGACATATACTTCTTCGGTATTTCGACCCTCTGGCTCAAGGAAGATTTGATGGCGTGGTTTATCATTGAAGCGAACAATTTTGTCTTCAATCGATGGACAGTACCGTGTCCCAATCCCTTCAATCATCCCTGAATACATTGGACTACGATGTAGATTGGCATTAATAATTTCGTGTGTTTTCGGACTAGTATAAGTCAACCAACAAGGGATTTGATCCGTGATGAATTTTGTCGTTTCATAAGAGAATGCCCGTCGCTTTTCATCACCGGGTTGAATTTCCGTTTTACTATAATCAATGGTTTGTCCCTTGATACGCATTGGTGTACCTGTTTTAAATCGCCCCATATCAAGTCCTAATTCTTTAAGGTTTTTGGACAAATCTATGGAAGCCCGTTGGTTATTAGGACCACTCTCATAAGCAAAGTCACCAATAATAATCTTTCCTCTTAAAAACGTACCTGTAGTAATAATGACAGCCTTGGAATAATACATGGCGCCTGTTTCAGTTACGACGCCTTTGCATTCTTCGTTCTCCACAATTAGGCTCTTGACCATGGCTTGTTTTAATACTAAATTTTCTTCCTTCTCTAACGTGTGCTTCATTTCCTTTTGGTAATGATATTTATCAGCCTGTGCTCTTAACGCTCTAACAGCAGGGCCTTTACCTGTATTCAACATTCTCATTTGAATATGTGTTTTATCAATATTTCGTGCCATTTCGCCGCCAAGGGCATCTATTTCACGAACAACAATACCTTTTGCCGGTCCTCCAATCGAGGGATTACAAGGCATAAACGCAACCATATCTAAATTTAAAGTTAGAACTAAAGTTTTAGCACCCATTCTTGCTGAGGCAAGTGCAGCTTCACATCCAGCATGCCCTGCACCAACAACAATTACATCATACGAACCAGCATGATATTCCATAAAAAACCTCCTATATCGAAAAGCGTAAGCACCCGTTTAGCGAAGTCCACTAGTCGCTGGGTGCTGGAGCTAGACACCTATTTACCTAAACAAAATTGGGAGAATAATTGATTAATCAAGCTTTCATGTACAGTATCTCCAATTATTTCCCCTAAGATTTCCCACGTTCTTGTAAAATCTATTTGAATTAAATCAATTGGGACCCCTGCATCGATCCCTGAAAGAACATCATCAATTGCCTTTTGGGCCTGATTTAATAGTGCAATATGACGAGTATTAGATACATAGGTCATATCTCCCGATTCTATCCTTCCTGTAAAAAATAATCCTGAAATAGCTTCCTCCAATTGGTCTATCCCGGACTCTTCTTTTAAAGACGTTGAAATGACCGGATAATTGTCAGCAAGCTTTTTCACTTCATCCATATCAATTTTTCTGTTCAAATCAGTTTTATTTACAAGTACAATCACATCCATGCCACGGGCCGCTTCAAACAGTTTTTTGTCCTCCGCCGTTAAAGGTTCAGCATTATTTAGGACTAATAAGATTAGATCAGCTTCTTTAAGAACCTGTCTCGAACGTTCGACCCCTATTCTTTCAACAATGTCCTCTGTTTCCCTAATACCGGCTGTATCAACGAGTCGCAATGGGACACCGCGAACATTAACATATTCCTCTATGACATCACGAGTTGTTCCAGGAATATCAGTAACAATGGCTTTATTTTCATGCACTAAACTATTTAATAGTGACGACTTCCCAACATTCGGACGTCCGATAATCACTGTCGAAATGCCATCACGCAATATTTTCCCTTGCTTTGATGTCTCAAGCAACTTCGCAATTTCAGCTTTAATTTCAGTCGCCTTTTCTAATAATAATCGATGTGTCATTTCTTCGACATCATCATATTCTGGATAATCTATGTTCACTTCAACATGGGCAAGCGTTTCAAGGATGGTTTGCCTTAATTGCCGTACCAATTTCGACAATCTCCCTTCCATTTGACCAATCGCCACATTCATCGCCCGGTCAGTCTTAGCCCGAATTAAATCCATTACAGCCTCAGCCTGTGACAAATCAATTCTACCATTTAAAAAAGCACGCTTAGTAAACTCTCCAGGTTCTGCTAAACGTACTCCCTGATTTAATACAAGCTGCAAAACCCGATTCACGGAAACTAGACCACCATGACAGTTGATTTCGACAATATCCTCTCTCGTAAAGGTTTTTGGTGCCCGCAAAACTGAAAGCATAACCTCTTCCACTTTTTCATTCACTTCCGGGTCTACGATAAACCCATAGTGAATGGTATGGCTTTCTACTTTCTCTATGTTTTTCCCTTTAAAAATCTGGTTGGCTGCCTTTACTGCCTCTGGTCCACTTATTCTTACAATTGCGATGGCTCCTTCCCCCATCGGAGTCGATATCGCCGCAATCGTATCCATTTCCATCATACTATCACCTCTCTTATCCACAACTGCTTTTTTGAATTTTTTTATCGGAGTGATCTATAATTTATCCACAGTGGATAACTTTTCTGTTTTTAAGCAATATATCTAGTTTAACTTATCCACAACAGGGAACGCAACTGCAAAACTTTCACATATTAGAAAAACACGATATTTGCCCACAATGGCAAATATCAATATCTTTTCTTATACTATAATCCATAAAATAATAATTTCTTATAGTACAAAAAAGCATGGCAACTACTAGAATTAATCTAGTACTGCCATGCTTCTTATTATCATTTTTAGTTCGGGATAATCACGATGTGACGATTGGGTTCTACTCCATCAGAGGAAGTTGTTACACCATCTACATCGTAAAGAACAGAATGGATGATTTTCCTTTCAAACGACGGCATTGGTTCCAAAACGACTTTTGTTTTTGTCTTCTTAGCTTTTTCCGCTAGCCTTGTTGCCAGCTGTTCCAATGTTTCTTTACGTCGTAATCGATAATCTTCAGCATCTACAATTACAGTTAAGTACTCTTCTGAATACTTGTTGGCCACTAATTGAACTAAATATTGAAGAGAATTCAATGTTTGGCCGCGCTTTCCAATTAGGATCGCGACATCTTCACCTGATACTTTAAATGAAAGCTCTTTGCCATGTTGGGATTTTTCTACAGTAGCTGAAATCCCCATCTTTTTAATGACATCTTCTAAATAGGTTTGAGCTTCAAACACAGGGTCAATCTTAACTGTAAGCTTTACAATCGCAGGTCTGTTTCCAAATACACCGAATAAACCTTTTTTGCCTTCATCGATGATCGAAACATCCACTTTATCCTTTGAAACATTAAGTTCCTTTAATCCAGATTCAATCGCTTCATCAACTGTTTGCCCTGTACCGGTAGCTGTTACTTGTTTCACTTCTTCGCTCCCCCTGTAGTATTCACTTCAGTTTTTACTGGACCTTTAATGAAATAAGTTTGGACAATCATAAAGATATTACCCACTACCCAATATAGTGATAATGCAGCTGGGAATGAAACTGCGAATACAACGATCATGACAGGCATAATGTACAGCATCATTTTCATTTGCGGGTTATTTTCCATACCATGCATCATCATTTTTTGCTGCAGGAATGTAGTCAGACCAGCTATTAAAGGTAAAATATAAAATGGATCCTTATCTCCAAGGTCAAACCATAAGAAACTATGATTTGCAATTTCAGCTGTCCTCATAATGGCATGGTAAAATCCGATTAAGATTGGCATTTGAATAACTAGTGGGAAACATCCTGCTAAAGGGTTAACACCATGTCTTTGGAATAATGCCATTGTTTCTTGTTGAAGCTTTTGTTGTGTTTTTGGATCTTTAGAAGCATATTTTTGTTGAAGTTCTTTTAATTCAGGTTGAATAGCTTGCATCGCTTTTGAATTTTGTGTTTGCTTGATCATTAAAGGCAAAATGGCCAAACGAATAATAATTGTAACAACAATTATAGAAAGTCCATAATTAGCACCAAATAGATTAGCAACATACGTTATTAACCAGGATAATGGATATACAAAATACTGGTTCCAAATCCCTTCACTCTCTGCGGTGATTGGCGTGTTCACTTGCGAACATGCAGATAAAACCGCTAATAGACCCACTAAGGTCAAAATCAGGGCGATTCTCTTCTTCAAACTCCGTTCCTCCTTCTTGCGAATTCCTATGTATGATAGATTTATATTACCATTATAAATATGACACTTCCTAATATAAATCCTTTATAATTTCGACTTCTTTATATGCTTATTTTCTTTGTAAACGCTTTTGCTATTTTTAATACATGGATTAAGCTTTTCTTTGTCTCTTGGAAGTTCATTTCCGCTGTCGGTTTACGGGCAATTATGACATAATCGATATTTTGCTTTAAGTCTTCCTTCAGTTCCAGAAAAGTCTGTCTGACATTTCTTTTGATCTGATTTCTAACGACGGCTTTTCCGATTTTTTTGCTTACAGATAAGCCAATTCTCATTTCAATTTGCTCCGGTTTTTCTAGCATATAAATGACAAATTGCCGATTGGCTACGGATACTCCTCGTTTAAAAACCGCTTGAAATTCATCATTCTTTTTAATTCTATTCCTTTTGTTCACGAAAATTCACTCCGGCGCTTCTGCTTTTCTTTGTCCAGCTCCAGCCACCCAGCGACTCGAAAAACTTCCCCCCGCCTCCCTGCGATAAGTCAACATCAACTCTCTTCGCACGTTGTGTTTCCTTTATCTCAGTCGCCGTGCTCCAGTTTTTTCGTCGCTAAACAGTCACCTTCGCTTTTCTAACCTTTATAGAAAAAAAACCACTGATCTTATTCAGTGGCCTATGCTGATAATACTTTTCTTCCTTTTCTACGACGACGAGCAAGAACGTTACGTCCATTTGCAGAGCTCATACGAGCGCGAAAACCATGTACTTTTTTATGCTTACGATTATTTGGTTGATAAGTACGTTTCATTATATTTGCACCTCCCTGAGGAAAAACTCTTAAAGACAGTCCTACTAAGTATAGCGGTCAGTAGGCATATTGTCAATCTTCCATGTAAAGTTCAAGTTTTCCCAAAAATTCTTTACGTAATATCCAAAATTCATCATGTGGATATCCTTTTCGACATTTTTCTACATGTTCACTAGTTATCTACAACCTTTACACAAAATATAGTGTTGTTGATAAGTTGGCTCCACAAGGTATGGTAATTGTGGATAAAGTGCCAAAACCCATTGCAATTAAGGGTTTTATTTGTTATTATATTTGTGTTTTCCCTTTTCTTACTATATATACTTATCCACATATGTGGACAACCTGTGTATAATTTTATTAACTATTGTGGAGAAATTTGTCCACACAGCTGTGTAAAAAGTCGAATAAACACTTTTCTACTATATTATATAATTATACACTTTTCTTGTGGAATTTATTTTTATGCAATTATATACATTTATCATTTTTGAGGGTGTACAAAAGCTGTACAAGCTGTTTTTTATGCCCTCCTTCGTTTTTTTTAAATCCTTTTCAAAGGAGGGAGTCTTTCTGTAATGGAAAACATCTCTGATTTATGGACCAAGGCTTTAGAAGCGATCCAGAAAAAATTAAGCAAGCCCAGCTTTGAAACTTGGTTAAAGTCAACAAAAGCTCACTCACTTACAAATGACACTTTAATCATTACTGCACCGAATGACTTTGCTAGAGATTGGCTTGAAACAAGGTATTCAAAACTAATAGCCGATACCATTCTTGATATCACGGGAGCGGAATTGGAAATAAAATTTGTCATCCCACAATCTCAAGAAGAGGAAGTGCTAAAATTTGAAGGCCCGGCCAAAAAGAAACAAGTTGAAGAGCATTCTGAAGAAATGCCCCAAAGTATGCTGATCCCTAAATATACCTTCGATACCTTTGTTATTGGGTCAGGCAATCGTTTTGCACATGCCGCATCCCTAGCTGTTGCAGAGGCACCAGCAAAAGCCTATAATCCATTGTTTATTTATGGGGGGGTTGGACTGGGAAAAACCCACTTAATGCATGCCATCGGGCATTATGTATTAGAACATAATCCTAATGCAAAAGTGGTTTACCTATCCTCTGAAAAATTTACAAATGAGTTTATTAACTCGATTCGTGATAATAAAGCGATTGAGTTTCGCAATAAATATCGCAAGGTTGACGTTCTTTTAATTGATGATATTCAATTTTTGGCTGGAAAAGAATCGACTCAAGAGGAATTTTTCCATACCTTCAATGCATTACATGAGGAAAGTAAACAAATAGTAATTTCAAGTGACCGCCCGCCAAAGGAAATTCCAACATTAGAGGATCGCTTGCGTTCAAGATTTGAATGGGGCCTGATTACGGACATCACACCACCTGATTTGGAGACAAGAATTGCCATCCTTCGCAAGAAGGCAAAGGCCGAGGGTCTCGATATTTCCAATGAAGTTATGATTTACATTGCTAATCAAATTGATACGAATATTCGGGAGCTGGAAGGTGCCCTTATCCGTGTAGTAGCATACTCCTCATTAATTAATAAAGACATTAATGCGGATTTAGCTGCGGAAGCACTTAAAGACATCATTCCAGGAACGAAGACAAAAGTAATCACCATTCAAGAAATTCAACGGGTTGTTGGCGAATTTTATCACGTGAAATTAGAGGATTTTAAAGCTAAGAAAAGAACAAAATCTGTCGCATTTCCACGGCAAATTGCAATGTATTTGTCGAGAGAGATGACGGATTCATCACTGCCGAAAATCGGTGAGGAGTTTGGCGGTAGAGACCATACAACAGTCATTCATGCCCATGAAAAAATCTCAAAACTCTTGCAGTCGGATACAGAATTCGGGCGGAGGATCCAAGAGATAGAAGAAAAACTTAAATTATAAAAGTATGGATTATGTGAATAACTTTAACTTACTTATATACAGTCTATCCACATGTGGATAGACTCTTCTACTGTTTCAAAATTACACTTATCCACAAATCCACAAGCCCTACTATTATTATTACTATATTTTTATTTCTTAAAATAATAATATATGCCAGCCAGTTTGAAAAAATAACAAATAGGAGGCATTTAAAAAATGCAATTTTCCATTCAACAAAATAAATTAGTAGATGCTGTTAACGATGTAATGAAAGCTGTATCATCAAGAACAACAATTCCAATTTTGACGGGAATTAAAATATCGGCTACTCATGATGGCGTAACCTTAACAGGAAGTGATTCAGATATTTCAATTGAGAGCTTTATTCCAGCTGAGGAAGAAGGTAATCAACATGTGGATATCCAAAGAACAGGAAGCATTGTTCTGCAGGCTAAATTTTTCAGTGAGATTGTAAAAAAATTACCGAAGGAAACTGTGGATATCGAGGTTCAAGATAATTTTTCCACTAAAATTGTTTCTGGAAGTGCTGAATTTAATTTAATTGGATTGGACCCTGAAGAATATCCACAGTTGCCGCAAATCTCCGATCATCATGCTTTTCAAATGCCAATCGACCTGCTAAAACAAATGACACGCCAAACCGTTTTTGCGGTGTCAACATCTGAAACAAGACCAGTTTTAACAGGTGTAAACTGGCGAATTGAAGATCGAGAATTGATTTGCGTAGCAACGGACAGCCATCGTCTGGCCATGAGAAAGGCTCCAATTGAGAGCGGGGAAATATCCAATATTACAAGTGTAGTTATTCCAGGAAAAAGCTTAAATGAATTAAATAAGATTTTAGAAGATACAAATGATCTAATCGATATTGTCATTACTGATAATCAAATATTGTTCAAAACAAAGTATTTATTATTTTTTTCACGATTATTAGAAGGCAATTATCCTGATACATCAAGACTGATCCCAACTGATTATAAGACCGAAGTTATCATTACGGCCAAGGATTTTCTGCAAGCAATCGATCGTGCCTCCTTACTAGCAAAAGAAGGACGAAACAATGTCGTTAAATTAACGACATTTGATAACAACAGTGTCCAAATTTCGACAACATTGCCTGAGGTTGGTAAAGTAGAGGAAGATGTAAATTGTGAATCCCTCATTGGAGAAGAATTAAAAATTTCTTTTAGTGCTAAATATATGATGGATGCTTTGAAGGCTTTGGATAGTACGGATATTAAAATAAGTTTTACAGGGGCTATGCGTCCGTTTTTAATTCGACCTTTAGATAATGATTCAATTCTTCAGCTTATCCTACCAGTAAGAACATACTAAAAGCGGAAGAGCTGGATAAAGAAGCACCAACTTTTATTTGAAAGCTGAACGGGAAATAAATTCAATAGTTCCTGTTTTAGCTTTCTTTTATATTTATCCAACATTTAGTAAAATGAAACTAACAGCAAAAAATGTGATCGAATACAAAATTGAGGTGAGAAATGATGGCTACTGAAGTTACCATTTCAACGGAATATATCACGTTAGGTCAATTTCTAAAATTGGCTGGAATCATTGATACCGGTGGTGCCGTTAAATGGTTTTTAAGTGAACATGAAGTTTTCGTCAATGGTGAACCTGAAAATCGAAGAGGCAAAAAGCTGATACACAATGATGAAGTATCTGTTAAAGGGATTGGGGCTTTTAAAATTGTTTTTAACTGAACTATCATTAACAAACTACAGAAACTATAAGAAAACCAGGCTTTCTTTTGAAAATAAAGTAAATGTAATCCTTGGTGAGAATGCACAAGGGAAAACAAATTTGATGGAAAGTATATATGTGTTAGCGATTGCAAAGTCTCATCGGACGTCAAGAGATAAAGAACTTATCAAATGGGATGAAGAGTATGCTAAAATAGAAGGAAGAGTGCAAAAAAGAATGTCCGCTCTTTCACTTGAACTTGTAATATCAAATAAAGGCAAAAAAGCAAAGGTAAATTCGTTAGAACAAAAAAAATTAAGCAGCTATATTGGTTCATTAAATGTCGTGATGTTCGCACCTGAGGATTTAAATCTTGTCAAAGGAAGTCCTCAGGTTCGTCGACGTTTTATAGACATTGAGATCGGGCAAGTTATGCCAGTCTATATGCATGATTTAAATCAGTATCATCATATTTTGCAACAGCGGAATCATTTACTAAAACAATATAATCGCTCCCCTGAGAAAAATAAGGTTATGCTCGAAATATTGACAACCCAGCTTGTCGAAATTGCGGTAAAAATAACGAATCGTAGAATTCACTTTTTACATTTGCTGCAAAATTGGGCTGAACCCATCCATAAGGGCATCTCAAGAGGTCTAGAAACGCTGAAAATTCAGTATAATCCTTCTGTTGATGTATCAGAGGATATAGAGTTGTCAAAAATGGTAGAAGTATATTATGAAAAATTTTCAAAAATTAAAGAAAAAGAAATTGACAGAGGGATTACATTGGCTGGTCCGCATCGCGATGACATGCAGTTTTTTGTAAATGATAAGGATGTTCAAGTGTATGGCTCTCAAGGACAGCAGCGAACAACGGCTTTATCAATAAAATTGGCGGAAATTGAATTAATTAAATCAGAGGTTGGAGAATACCCGATTCTACTTTTAGATGATGTACTTTCGGAACTTGATGACTATAGACAATCACATTTACTAAATACCATTCAAGGCAAAGTTCAAACATTCGTTACAACGACAAGTGTGGAAGGAATTGATCATGAAACATTAAAAAAGGCTGCAAAATTTTATGTAACAGCAGGTGGCGTTGAAAATTCCTAAACTTTGAGCGAGGGGTGGATAAGTGTTTGTTTCTGCATTTAGGTGAGGATATTGTTCTACAAACAAAAGAAATCGTGGCTATTATTGATTCGAATTTAGCCGAAGAATCGGAAATTTTAAAGGAATTTATCGATGTGAATAACAAAAAAAATAATATTGTTCACATCTCAGATGGAACGGTTAAATCTATTGTTGTAACTGAAAATAAGGTTTATTTTTCACCGTTAACAGCCGTCACATTAAAAAGACGGTCCCAATATATCTATGAGTTGGAAATGGTAAGCGAATAAAGGTAAACAAAGTGAAGGTGGTTTTAGTGGCCATGGAAGAAAAACAAACAGTAGTAGAAACAAGCTATGATGCTAATCAGATACAGGTTCTTGAGGGTCTAGAGGCTGTAAGAAAGCGCCCAGGAATGTACATTGGATCTACTAGTGGAAAAGGTCTTCATCATCTCGTTTGGGAAATTGTTGATAATAGTATTGATGAGGCATTAGCCGGCTATTGTACGGAGATCAAGGTAACAATTGAAGCGGACAATAGTATTACGGTAACAGATAACGGGCGTGGGATTCCTGTCGGTATTCAGGAGAAGATGGGACGTCCGGCGGTTGAAGTAATCATGACTGTCCTTCATGCCGGCGGTAAGTTTGGCGGTGGCGGCTATAAAGTGTCTGGTGGTCTGCATGGCGTTGGTGCATCTGTAGTTAACGCTTTATCGACTGAACTAGAGGTTTTTGTTCACCTTGATGGTAAGATTCATTATATAAAATTTGAGCGCGGCGCTGTTGTCGAAGAGTTAAAAGTTATTGGGGAAACTGATAAAACTGGAACGATCGTCCATTTTAGTCCTGACCCTGAAATTTTCCAGGAAACAACCGTTTACGAGTACGATGTATTAGCGACTCGTCTTCGTGAGCTGGCTTTCTTAAATCGCGGTTTAAATTTAATCATTGAAGATAAGCGCCCGGAAGGAAAAACGCAGCATTGGTGCTATGAAGGCGGTATTATTTCCTATGTTGAACATTTAAACCGTTCTCGTGAAGTTATTCATGAAGAGCCTGTCTATGTGATGGGTGAAAAAGATGGGATTACTGCCGAGGTGGCCCTTCAGTACAATGACAGTTATGTTAGTAATATATATTCTTTTGCAAATAATATTCATACATATGAGGGCGGAACCCATGAGGTTGGTTTCAAAACAGCTTTAACACGTGTTATTAATGACTATGCAAGAAAAAGCGGTATGTTTAAAGAAAATGACCCCAATTTAACCGGGGACGATGTTCGTGAAGGGTTGACAACGATTATATCCGTTAAACATCCTGACCCACAATTCGAGGGCCAGACAAAGACAAAGCTTGGGAATAGTGAAGTTAGAGCGATTGTTGATTCTGTATTCTCAGAGCAATTAGATAAATTTTTAATGGAGAATCCTTCAGTAGGTAAAAAAATTGTCGAAAAAGGATTAATGGCTTCAAGGGCAAGAATTGCTGCTAAAAAGGCGAGAGAATTGACACGCCGTAAAGGTGCCCTGGAAATATCAAGTCTACCTGGAAAACTGGCTGACTGTTCATCCAAAGACGCTTCTATTAGTGAATTATATATCGTTGAGGGTGACTCTGCGGGTGGTTCAGCTAAATCAGGAAGGGATCGCCATTTCCAAGCCATCCTTCCATTACGCGGTAAAATCCTTAACGTAGAAAAAGCACGTTTAGATAGAATTTTATCAAATAATGAGATTCGTACGATTATTACAGCACTTGGAACTGGAATAGGCGAAGATTTTGATATTTCAAAGGCAAGATATCACAAGATTGTCATTATGACCGACGCGGATGTTGACGGAGCACATATTCGTACACTGCTGTTAACATTCTTCTATCGCTTTATGAAGCCAATCATCGAAAATGGCTATATTTATATTGCTCAACCACCTTTATATAAGGTGCAGCAAGGGAAAAAGGTGATATATGCTTATAATGACCGTGAGTTAGAAGCGGTTTTAGCCGAATTACCTGATAACCCTAAACCAAGTTTACAACGCTATAAAGGTCTTGGGGAGATGAATCCAGAACAGTTATGGGAAACTACAATGGACCCGGAAGTTCGGACATTGCTTCAAGTACAGCTTCAGGATGCAATGGAAGCAGATGAAGTATTTGAAATCTTAATGGGGGATCAAGTAGAGCCACGACGTGAATTTATCCAAGAAAATGCCCGTTATGTTAAAAATCTAGATATATAGAGAGGAGGGGCTTAAGATATGCAGGAAGAACGTCAACAAATACAAGAAATAAATTTAAGCACTGAAATGAAGACATCCTTTTTAGACTATGCCATGAGTGTTATCGTATCTCGTGCTTTACCTGATGTAAGGGATGGCCTGAAGCCAGTGCATCGAAGAATCTTATTTGCGATGAATGAGTTGGGGAATACAGCAGATAAGGCACATAAAAAATCTGCCCGTATCGTTGGTGATGTAATCGGTAAATATCATCCACACGGTGATTCTGCCGTATATGAAGCAATGGTTCGGATGGCTCAAGATTTTAACTTTCGCTATATGTTAGTGGATGGTCACGGAAACTTCGGATCCGTGGACGGAGACCCAGCAGCTGCGATGCGTTATACAGAAGCACGGATGTCTAAGTTGGCAATGGAAATGTTGCGCGATATCAACAAAGATACGATTGACTATCAAGATAACTATGATGGATCGGAAAAGGAGCCAGTCGTATTACCTGCAAGATTTCCAAACCTTTTAGTAAATGGAGCTTCAGGTATTGCCGTAGGGATGGCCACTAATATTCCCCCGCATCATTTAGGGGAAGTCATTGACGGAGTTTTAGCAGTCAGCCGTAATCGTGACATTACCATTGCTGAATTGATGGAAATTGTACCTGGACCTGACTTTCCAACAGCTGGACAAATATTAGGCCGCAGTGGTATACGCCGGGCCTATGAGACAGGAAGAGGGTCCATTACCCTCCGTGCTAAATCATTTATTGAGGAAAAGGCAAACGGAAGACAAACAATTATCATCAATGAAATACCTTACCAGGTTAATAAAGCAAAGCTGATTGAAAAAATAGCGGAGCTTGTGCACGACAAAAAAATTGAGGGAATATCAGATCTCCGTGATGAATCAGACCGTAATGGTATGAGAATCGTGATTGAGGTTAAGCGGGATGCAAATGCTAATGTCCTTTTAAATAACTTATTTAAACTAACGGCATTGCAATCTAGCTTTGGTATCAATATGCTTGCCCTTGTCGACGGTCATCCAAAGGTATTGAACTTAAAACAAATGTTAAGCCATTACCTTGATCATCAGATTGTGATCATTCGCCGCAGAACTGAATTTGAACTGCGCAAGGCTGAAGCCCGTGCTCACATTTTAGAAGGTTTAAGAATCGCTCTAGACCATATAGATGAAATTATTTCCTTAATTCGCGCCTCGCAAACAACGGATATTGCGAGACAAGGATTGATGGAGAGATTTAATTTATCTGAAAAGCAAGCACAAGCAATTTTAGATATGCGCTTGCAGCGTCTAACAGGTTTAGAACGTGAGAAAATTGAAGAAGAGTATCAGGAACTGATCAAACTCATTGCAGAATTAAAAGCAATATTAGCGGATGAAGAAAAGGTTCTTGATATTATTCGCGAAGAATTAACTGAAATTAAAGAGCGCTTTTATGATAAACGCCGCACTGAAATTATTTCCGGCAGCTTTGGCGAGATTGAAGACGAGGATTTAATCCCAGAGCAAAGCATCGTTATTTCGCTTACCCACAAAGGTTATATTAAGAGATTGCCGGCTGATACTTACAGAAGCCAAAGAAGAGGTGGTCGTGGGGTACAAGGAATGGGCACCAATGAAGATGACTTTGTTGAACATTTACTTTCTACTTCAACCCACAATACGATTCTTTTCTTTAGCAATAAAGGAAAGGTGTATCGCCTAAAAGGCTATGAAATTCCTGAATTCAGCCGAACAGCAAAAGGAATTCCAATCATTAATTTATTGGAAATTGAGAAAGATGAATGGATCAACGCTGTGATTCCGGTTGAGGAATTTTTAGACGACTGGTACTTGTTCTTTGCAACGAAGCAAGGTGTTGTCAAGCGTTCATCATTATCTTCATTTGCCAATATTCGAAAAGGTGGTTTAATTGCCCTTCATTTAAGGGAAGGTGACGAGGTTATCTCAGTCGGACTAACTGACGGCCAACGAGAGATTATGATTGGTACTAAGAATGGGATGTTAATTCGCTTTAATGAGACCGATGTTCGTTCAATGAGCCGGTTGGCGACTGGTGTAAAAGGAATCAATCTAAATGAAGATGATCATGTCATCGGTATGGAAATCATTGAAGGAAAAGAAGATGTATTAGTTGTAACGCGTCATGGCTACGGTAAACGTACACCTTTAAGTGAATACCGTATGCAAAGCCGCGGTGGAAAAGGTATTAAGACTTGTAATATTACTGAAAAAAATGGACCATTATCGGCGATTAAAGCAGTTACAGGTGAAGAGGATTTAATGCTCATCACCGAAAGCGGCATCGTAATTCGGATGGCTGTAGATACAATTTCAATTACCGGACGTAATACACAGGGTGTTAAACTAATGCGTCTTGATGAAAATGAGGTTGTTTCTACTGTTGCAAAAGTTGACCGTGAAGAAGAGGAAGAAGAGCAACCGGAGAATGAAGTGGCGGTTGAAGAAACAAATGAAGAAGCGCCAGAGGATTCAGAACCGGATCAAAATGAATAAGTAACACAAAGTCTATGACACTTTTGGAAATTAGTTAAGGGGGAGAGACATTTATGAAAGTCCAGACTAGTCAATTAATAGAAGGCTGTATATTATCTGCAGATGTCTTTTCACTAACTAATTTTCCGATTGTTTCACAGAAAACAGTCTTATCAAAAAAAACAATAGAAATACTTAATGCCTTTTTAATAAAAGAAGTTGCGGTAGAGCCTACTCTTGTTACTGGTGAGCCATTTAATCCTGCTTGGATTGAAGATGGGAATCAATTCAAAAAGGAAGAATCTACAATAGTCCAACATAGCTTTACGGAGAAGTATCTAAAGGCTGTCCAAGGCTATAAAAAACTGTTTCAAAGTTGGCAGTCAGGTATGGTCATTGATATGCCAGCTGTAAGGACATTAGTAGTACCGATTATTGAGGGAGCAATTGAAAATCCACGGGAATTATTTACTCTTCACCATTATTCAACGATGGAGGACTACCTATATCATCATGCTATTTCAGTTGCAGCAATGTCAGCTGTATTGGCTAGTGTGCTTAACTTCTCAAAAGGAGATTATATTCAGATTGGTATTGCGGGTGCTATGTGTGATTGCGGTATGGCCAAAATTCCAATGAAAATCATGAATAAAAAGGGACCATTGACAAGAGAGGAATTTGAAGAAGTCAAAAAACACCCAGTCTATAGCTACATCCTTTTAAAGGATATTAAACTTCTCAGAGATGAAGTGAAAAAGGCTGTCTATCAGCATCATGAACGAATTGATGGAAGCGGCTACCCTAATGGTGTTCATTCAGATTATTTACACCCTTATGAAAGAATTATTTCTGTTGCCGATGTCTATCATGCCATGACGTCAGAAAGAAATTACCGCAGTAAGCAATCTCCATTTAAAGTATTAGAATCAATATTGCAGGATCAGTTTGGCAAATTTGATATGAAGGTTGTCCAAACTTTAACTAAAATAATGACGAACTTTTCTTCCGGGACAAAGGTCCGATTATCGAATAATAAAATTGGAGAAATTGTTTTTATTGAGCAAAAATCCCCAACAAGGCCAATGGTCAGATTAGATGAATCAGGGGAGATCATCCAGCTTGTTAATCAGCGAGATCTTTTTATCGAAGAAATACTATAACCTTATTCAGCAAAAAGCGTGCTGAGTAAAGTTAAGCCTCCGGCGGATGTCTCAGATTTTCAAAGGTAATTTTTCGAGCAAGCTCGAAAAAATCTGGGCGCAAATACTCCAAGGCGCATTTGATTAATTGGGAAGGGTCTGTCCAAAAGTGCTGCTCTAAAGCATTTTCATGGGCAATCCCTTCCTTTTACTTAAATTTTTGTTTTTTGCAAGTATTGATTAATAAGATACGGAACTTTTACAGCAGTAACACTTAAGAATTGCTCAATAAATGGGTAATCCAAGCTGTCGAAGCCATGTAATAGCTCACTCCACCATTCAGTCTCATACCTGCTAATCATACTTAAATTATAAAGCAGCAAATAATGTGTTAAGATCTCTGGAAAAAACAAAAACTGCTCTTTGTCGGTGGGGATATGTAATGTATTTTCAAAGCAATCAAATTGGAGCGGCGAACAGTCATTAGGATTTATTGGGCCATTCGCTCGCAATTCAATATAGTTTGGTTGTTTGCAACCCGCGCCCGCCTTGTTGATTATTTGGTAATCAAAAGACAATATTTCTTTTAAAAAATGATCAAAGCGGTCAACCGTCATATGCAAATCATCTAATATGCAAGCAGGTATGATAAAAGTTTGGTCATCTAGGCCTGCTATTTTATAGTTTTGTTGCTTCTCTAAGCTAACTTGAAAAAGGTAATCTAATTCAGGAATCCGCCCTAATAGAAAGTCCATAGTGTATTTTTCCGAATCTAGATGGTGTTTCACATGGAACATTTTGACGGCAACATGTGAGAACAAACCATTTTTTTGGGCCTTTACTTCATCCTTTAGAAAGTCATAGTTTCTTTTTTTTCTTTTACGTGTTGTCACACCATGTGCTAAAACAGTGGAGGATTCAGGGTATTCCGGGTCAACTGTCAGTAGACAAGCTTTAAGCAACTGAACCATTCCGTAAAACAATAAAATGGGCTTGATTGACAAAGGAGCTTGTTTAGAAAGCTCATAATAGCTTTTTCCATGATCTAGATAATAAATAAATGGATAGCAGTTTTCGAAGCTCTTCTTTTCGGAATCATCGACACCGTTATGTTGGTAGCTATGTAAAAGGTATCTCTGTACATTGATTGAGGAATGAAAAATTGCGAATGATTTCCAAACAGAATCCCAAGAGCCCATACTGATTTTGCCTCCAATTAAAACTTATTATAAAAATATTGTCGAGATCATTGTCGTTCCTTGACAGTATTGTGTCCAATTGTTAAGCTACTAATAATATTTTTCAGAAATTTATGCGAGGGAGAAGATTTTACCATGTGGGAAAGTAAGTTTAGTAAGGAAGGATTAACATTTGACGATGTGTTGTTAGTTCCGGCTCATTCTAATGTTTTACCAAAAGATGTTAAAGTAAAGACCGTTCTTTCAGAGACATTAAAGCTCAATATTCCATTAATTAGCGCCGGTATGGATACTGTTACAGAAGCAGACATGGCTATTGCAATGGCAAGACAAGGTGGCCTTGGTATTATCCATAAAAACATGTCAGTTGAACAACAAGCTGAGCAGGTAGACAAGGTAAAACGTTCTGAAAGTGGCGTTATTACAAATCCATTCTTTTTAACACCAGAACATCAAGTGTTCGATGCAGAACATTTAATGAGCAAATATCGGATTTCTGGTGTTCCTATCGTTAATAATGAAAACGACCTTAAATTAGTTGGTATTCTAACTAACCGTGACCTTCGCTTTATTCAAGATTACTCAATCAAAATTTATGATGTGATGACAAAAGAAAACTTAGTTACCGCCCCAGTTGGGACAACTTTAGTACAGGCAGAAAAGATTCTCCAACAATATAAAATTGAGAAATTACCTTTAGTTGATAATGAAGGTACATTAAAAGGATTAATCACAATTAAAGATATTGAAAAAGTCATTGAATTTCCTAATTCCGCAAAAGACAGTCAGGGAAGATTGTTGGTTGGAGCAGCAGTTGGTGCAACGGTTGATGCCTTGATTCGCGTTGAAGCATTGGTGAATGCTGGCGTCGATGTAATTGTGATCGATACAGCACACGGACATTCTGAAGGTGTTCTAAAAAGAGTTCGCGAAATTAGAGATGCCTATCCAAATTTAAATATTATTGCAGGTAATGTTGCTACAGGTGAAGGTACGAAGGCGTTAATCGAAGCTGGTGTTAATATTGTTAAAGTTGGTATTGGACCAGGTTCTATTTGTACTACTCGTGTAGTTGCTGGTGTTGGCGTACCGCAAATTACAGCTGTTTATGATTGTGCTACGGAAGCAAGAAAGTATGGTGTTCCAATTATCGCGGACGGCGGTATTAAGTATTCAGGGGATATTGTAAAGGCGATTGCAGCAGGTGCAAATGCTGTTATGCTTGGAAGTATTTTTGCTGGTACAACTGAAAGCCCTGGTGAAACGGAAATTTTCCAAGGCCGTCGTTTTAAAGTATATCGCGGCATGGGTTCTGTTGGAGCTATGGAAAGAGGAAGTAAGGACCGTTATTTCCAAGAAGAAAATCAAAAGTTCGTTCCAGAGGGAATTGAAGGACGTGTTCCATATAAAGGGCCACTAGCCGATATGGTCTATCAATTAGTTGGCGGACTTCGTTCAGGAATGGGATATTGTGGTGCTGAAGACCTTGAGTATTTGCGTGAAAATGGACAATTTATTCGTATGACTGGCGCCGGCTTGCGCGAAAGCCACCCGCATGATGTCCAAATTACAAAAGAATCACCAAATTATTCTGTGTAATTTTCATATACTTGTAAAATTTTAACAACTGTTCTTTTTAAAACAGAGGAGGTTTTCCTCTGTTTTTTTTATGTTAAATTTGATAGAATAGCCGTTGGGATTAAAAAGTAAAATAACCATTGAAGGTAGATCTCTATAGATGGTTTTGAGAAATTATTGGAGGGATTTGAATTGAAAAAACATATAAGGAACAAAGGTTTCCTTTATAGTTTGCTTACACTACTGTTATTTACTACTTTATTTGCAAATTTCCCTACTAAAGCGAGTGCTGTCGAGCTTGGTCTGGAAGCGGAAGCAGCGATCTTAGTTGATGCAAATTCGGGGAAAATCTTATATGAGTTAAACCCAGATATGACTTTACCTCCTGCCAGTATGTCAAAAATGATGACAGAGTATTTATTGCTAGAGGCAATTCACAACAAACAAGTAAGCTGGGACCAGGAAGTATCCATTACTGACTATGTATACAAAATCTCTCAAAATACAAAGCTATCAAATGTTCCGTTAAGAAAGGACATTAAATATACAGTAAGAGAGCTTTACGAATCAATGGCAATCTACTCTGCCAATGGTTCAACAATTGCATTAGCTGAAACAATTGCCGGCTCTGAGACAAATTTCATTAAAATGATGAATGATAAAGCTCAAGCATTAGGGATGGAGGATGCTAAATTCGTCAATTCAACGGGTTTAAATAATCAAGACCTATTAGGCATGCATCCCAAGGGGACAGGTGAGACAGAAGAAAATATGATGTCACCACGATCTGTAGCAATCTTGGCTTACTCCTTACTTAAAGATTATCCTGAGGTTTTGGAAACTGCGAGCATTCCTTTTAAAAAATTCACAAAAGGAATTGATGGCGAAGGAATTAGCATGTTGAACTGGAATGCTATGCTCCCTAATATTCCTGGATATTTACAGCAATTCGCGTACCAAGGTGTAGACGGACTTAAGACAGGTTCTACATCTCTTGCAGGCTATTGCTTCACAGGAACAGCAGAGCGTAATGGAATGAGACTTATAAGTGTTGTCATGAAGACCAATTCGCAATATAAACGTTTTGAAGAAACTAAAAAACTATTTGATTATGGATTTAGTAACTTTGTAGAAAAAGAACTTTTCCCTGCAAACTATCAAGTCAAAAAGCATGATGTCCTAAAGGTTGAAAAGGGAAAACAAAAAGAGGTTCAAATTGCTAGTAAAGAAGCTTTAAAAACTGTAATTAAAACAAATGAAGAAGAGCTATATGAACCAAAGTTAATATTAGACAAAAAGGCCCTTACGAAAAAAGGCACATTAGTCGCTCCCGCAGAAAAAGGGCAAAAGGTTGGCTACTTAACCTATGAATATAAAGGTGAAAATAACTATGGCTACCTATTAAAAAATGGTGCTGCTAGTGAAAAGGTAGCTATCGTTACACAAACAGGTGTTGAAAAAGCAAATTGGTTCTCATTAACAATGCGGGCGATCGGTGGCTTCTTCGCTGATATTTGGTCAAGTGTAGCCGGTGGTATCGCAGGTTTATTTTCATAATAATACGAAGTAAAAAACAGTAAAATCCATAAAGTCTACGATGGAATATTCGAGTATTCCTAGTAGAATTTATGGATTTTTTATTTTTTTATAAATAAAAATAGGAATTTTCGATATTTTAGGTTAAAATATTTGATAGGCCTTTATTTGTACATGATGATAGTATAAAAAAGATAAAGATAAAGAATGAATACATACATTTAGGAGGAGTTTTTAAAATGTCACAGAATATTGGAACAGAAAGAGTAAAACGTGGAATGGCTGAAATGCAAAAGGGTGGCGTTATTATGGACGTTGTCAATGCAGAGCAGGCTAAAATTGCAGAAGCTGCTGGTGCGGTCGCAGTAATGGCACTTGAGCGTGTACCTGCAGATATTCGTGCAGCTGGTGGAGTTGCTCGTATGGCTGATCCAACAATCGTAGAAGAAGTTATGAACGCTGTGTCAATCCCTGTTATGGCAAAAGCTCGTATTGGTCATATTGTTGAAGCACGCGTTTTAGAAGCAATGGGAGTAGACTACATTGATGAAAGTGAAGTATTAACTCCTGCTGATGAAGTGTATCACATTAATAAGCGTGAATACACAGTTCCATTTGTTTGCGGATGCCGTGATTTAGGCGAAGCATTACGCCGCATTGGTGAAGGTGCTTCTATGTTACGTACTAAAGGTGAACCAGGAACAGGTAATATTGTTGAAGCTGTTCGTCATATGCGTATGGTTCAATCACAAATTCGTCAAGTTGCTGCAATGTCAGAAGATGAGTTAATGACATTCGCTAAAAATATCCAAGCTCCATTTGAGCTAGTTCTTCAAATTAAGCGCGAAGGCAAACTTCCAGTTGTTAACTTTGCTGCTGGCGGTGTTGCAACACCTGCCGATGCTGCATTAATGATGCAATTAGGAGCAGACGGAGTATTCGTTGGTTCAGGTATCTTCAAATCTGACAGCCCTGAAAAGTTTGCTCGTGCAATCGTTGAAGCAACAACTCATTATGAAGACTACAAATTAATTGCTGAGCTTTCAAAAGGCTTAGGAACAGCGATGAAGGGTATTGAAATTTCATCATTACAACCTAGCGAGCGCATGCAAGAGCGTGGCTGGTAATTAGAAAAGCGCAAGCGCCTTGCTTAGCGCCGTACAAACTGGAGGGGCTTCGACTGAGATAAAGGAAACACGGCGAGCGTAGAGAGCCGATGTTGACTTATCGTAGGGAGGAGACCTGAAGTTTGCTAGGCGCTGGAGCTGGACAATGAAAAACGCAGGCAGATAGAGTAAAAAGGAGAATGTTACATGGTTAAAGTGGGTGTTTTGGCTCTACAAGGGGCTGTAAGAGAACATATTCGCGCCCTTGAAGCAGCAGGTGCAGAAGCAGTTGCCGTTAAAAGGGTTGAACAATTACAAGACATCGACGGTCTTATATTCCCTGGTGGTGAAAGCACGACCATGAGACGTTTAATTGATAAATATGGTTTTTTTGAACCGCTTAAAGAATTTGGAAAAAGCGGCAAGCCGATTTTTGGTACTTGTGCAGGTTTAATCTTGATGGCAAGCAAGCTTGCTGGCGGGGAAAATGCACATTTAGGGTTAATTGACATGACCGTTGAACGTAATGCTTTCGGGCGTCAGGTAGATAGCTTTGAAGCAAGCCTGATGATTACAGATGTCGCCGATGACTTCGTAGGTGTATTCATTCGTGCACCAAGAATACTTGAAGTTGGCAACGATGTTGAAATCATTTGCAAGCATAACGATAAAATTGTTGCAGTTAAACAAGGCAATTTTTTAGCATGTTCATTCCATCCAGAATTAACGGATGATCACCGTATGGCTGAATACTTTGTTAAAATGGTTGAAGGTGCAAAAGAAAAATTAGCTGTATAACAGAAGACTTTTTGTGGTAAAATATAGTTATAAATACGTTATAGTGTTGACGGGAACTAGTAACAATAATTCTTTTTCTAGAGAGTCGGTGGCTGGTGCAAACCGATAAAGGGCTATTGTGAATCCATCCCTGAGCAAAATATTGAACAGCTGTAAGGCCAATGGATAGCTTTAGAGCTAAGTAAGTATTTTCGGTTTGAAAACCGTTATGATTATGAGTGGAAAAAGGGCTAGTGTCTTTTTTCAATCAGGGTGGCAACGC
This sequence comes from Schinkia azotoformans LMG 9581, assembly GCF_000307855.1. Classification (GTDB taxonomy): domain Bacteria; phylum Bacillota; class Bacilli; order Bacillales; family Bacillaceae_J; genus Schinkia; species Schinkia azotoformans. Next base: position 56,984 of record NZ_AJLR01000036.1, read on the forward strand.
GGGTTAACTCTCGTCCCTTTTTATAGGGACGGGAGTTTTTTGTTTAGAAAAGCGTAAGTGACCGTTTTTCGAGTCGCTGGTCACTGGAGCTAGACAGTGAAACACTAACTATAATAAAGGAGGAACATAAAATGCTTGATATGAAATTTTTACGAGAAAATTTTGCGGGAATTAAAGAAAAGCTGCAATGTCGTGGTGAGGATTTAGGAGACTTTGACCGTTTTGGTGAGTTGGATGCAAGGCGCCGTGAACTCATTGCCGAAGGTGAAGAACTTAAAAGTAAGCGTAATGAAGTTTCAAAGCAAGTATCTGTATTGAAAAGAGAGAAGCAGGATGCTGATCATCTTATTGCTGAAATGAGAGAAGTTGGCGACCGTATTAAAGTACTTGATGATGAATTACGCACTGTGGAAGATGATCTTCAGCTTTTATTGCTTTCTATTCCGAATGTTCCACATGAAACAGTACCGGTTGGTGAGTCTGAGGATGATAACGTTGTTGTTCGCAAATGGGGCGATATTCGACAATTTTCATTTGAAGCAAAGCCACACTGGGATGTTGCAGATACTCTTGGAATCCTTGACTTTGAGCGGGCAGGAAAGGTTACCGGCAGCCGTTTTGTATTTTATAAAGGCCTGGGTGCCCGCCTTGAACGTGCCCTTATCAGCTTTATGATGGATTACCATTCTGACAACCATGGCTATGAGGAAGTAATCCCGCCTTATATGGTAAACAGAGATAGTATGATTGGAACGGGTCAGCTGCCTAAATTTGAAGAGGATGCTTTTAAAATTGATGGCATGGATTATTTCTTAATTCCAACGGCTGAGGTTCCAGTTACTAATATGCATCGTGACGAAATCCTAGATGGAGCAGAACTTCCAATCGCTTATTGCGGCTATAGTGCATGTTTCCGTTCTGAAGCGGGGTCAGCGGGCCGTGATACACGCGGATTAATCCGCCAGCACCAGTTTAATAAAGTTGAACTTGTTCGCTTTGTGAAACCGGAGGATTCTTATGATGAATTAGAAAAACTTACAGGCCATGCTGAGAAAATTCTTCAGTTATTAGGTCTTCCATATCGTGTTATGAGCATGTGTACAGCTGATCTTGGCTTTACTGCTGCTAAAAAATACGATATTGAAGTGTGGCTTCCAAGCTACGACACATATCGAGAAATTTCTTCTTGCAGTAACTTTGAAGCTTTCCAAGCAAGACGTGCCAACATCCGCTTCCGTCGTGAACCAGGTGCAAAACCAGAGCACGTTCATACACTAAACGGATCTGGATTGGCCATTGGCCGTACCGTTTCAGCTATATTAGAGAATTACCAACAAGAAGATGGCAGTGTTGTAATCCCAGAGGTATTAAGACCTTATATGGGAAATGTTGAGGTTATTAAGCCAAAATCAAAATAAACAGCAACAGAGAAGGGGATTCAAACTGAATCCCCTTTAGTCGTTTATTTACTTGTGTACTTTTCTAAAATGGGCACCACCGAAAATGACGGTTGTTATAAAAAATACACCTGCCAGGCTCCATGGTATTATCGGTAATGAGGCAATTGATTTATAATTTTCATCTCCATGGTCTGCCTCAGCAGCAACATCATGTCCGGCAGTTTCCCCTTCAACATGGGCTGCCCCAGATTCTGTTCCGTGGCCTTCACCATGTTCTTCCCCTTCCGCATAGTGCGTAAATTGAACATAGGCTTCGACATAGTCTCTTCCTGCTTCAACATCATTTACATCAAAGTCCTTTGTCTCAAGAACACGAGCAAATCTTTCTTCCAAACCAGGCATTCTTTCTTCTTCAATTAGTCCTTCAAAGGCATCCAAATTGCCTGCTTCAATACTTTTATCTGCCGCCATTACTGCCTCATCAACAGGTGTGCCTTCTGGCTGAACTCCTGTATATGGGGCGCCTTCACCGGCACGGTGAATTCTAACTAAGTTTTGAAAGAAATATTGGTCAGCAAGATCTTGTGACTCCGGACCGGTGCTTCTGACCTTCATAACCAGGTCAAAGGCATCCTTTACCTCTTTTTCATCTTCTTCGGAAACCCACTTTAAAATGTAATCAATATTATTTGTTTCTAATGCTTTTTGGGCGTCATGTATTACCGGGCCGTCCATTGTATCACAATGGGCGCTTGCCATTGTAGGTATAGAAGCAGCAATCGCCACACTTATTAGTGCTGCTCCAAAAACTTTTGGTATTTTAATTTTTTTCATGAAGAATTGCCTCCCTAAAATAATTTGATTTTGATCTATGCTTTTATGTTAGAGAGACTTTTTGAACTGGATTTGTTCTAATTGTGAACTTTTTTGTCAATTTAAGCTGACTTTAGACTAAAACTAAAGGTAGAGCCTTCATTTACGGTACTCTTAGCCCATGCTTTCCCTTCTAAACGGTTCATAATTTCTTGAACAAGGGATAGACCTAAGCCTGCCCCTTCTTTTGATAAAGGACGATCCTTATCGACCTTATGAAACCTTTTCCAAATATGTTTAAGTTCTTCTGGATAAATGCCGACTCCTGTATCACTTACATGGACATGGACTTCATTTTCATGGGGAACGGCTTTAACCGTTATCGTTCCATCTTCTGGCGTAAAGCGAATGGCATTCGTAATATAGTTAATCAGGACCTGTTCTATTAAATCTTCATCCCCAATTACATTTGGCAACTGGGAAGGTAAATCTGTTTCTAAATTAATGAATTGGTCTTGTGCTAAAGGCATGAGTTTTTCTACGGAAAGGTTGATAACCTCTGGTAATGGAATTTCTCTTTTGTTGACTTTAATTTGACCCGATTCAATTCGGGATAAATCTAACAGACTGTTAACAAGTCGATGGAGCCGGATCGTTTCTTTTAAAATAATTCTTAAATACTTATGGTCCTGTTCTTTGCTATTGATGACGCCATCTAACATTCCTTCTAGATATCCACGGACAGAGGTTAGTGGGGTCCTGAGTTCATGTGAGGCATTAGCCACAAACTCTCTTTGCATGCGTTCCATGGCTACCATTTTATTTTTTTCATTTTCTAAATCCTGCAGTGTTTTATCAAGAGTCTGTCTCATATTATTAAAAGTCAAAGCTAATTTCCCAATCTCATCAGCAGAGTGGACTTTGGGCTGGTGGGTAAAGTTCCCTTTCATCATTTCCAATGAGGCCTTTGTTATTTCGTTAATAGGTCTCGTAATCGACTGGGAGATAAAATAACTAACAAACGCAACAATGATAAGCGAAGTAATTCCCGCAAAGATTACAATTTTCAAGGCTTCAATCACACTTGCCGTAATATCCGAGAGGGGATTACATACAAAAATAACCCCGATTACTTCACGTCCGGCAAGGATAGGTACGGCTACTGAGAGTACAGGGTCATCAATATATTTTACAAAGCCATGACTTGTAATGATTTCGCCGTTTAAGGCTCTTTCAAGTTGGTCCGTTTTTGGCTGCAAATGATTTGTAATGGATTGGTCTTCTAATTCACTGATTAGCTTGCCATCTTTATTTACAATCCACATTCTCGATGTATTCACTAGATTATAATGATCAATGATTTGAATGCTTTCCTTCAATTGGCTATTTTTCAAATGGGGACTTAACAGCCCTGCCATTTTTTCGCCTTGTGTGATTAACTGATGTTCTTTTTCGTTAAAATAATAGCTTTTAAAGAAAAGGTAAAAAAATAAAATGGCGACTGTAATACTAAGCAGTGTTATTAATACATACGTTTTGAGGAGTTTGCTAAATAAGGTTTTTTTCACTTTTGATTACCTCAAACTTATAGCCTACACCCCATACTGTTTGAAGATAAGTATAGGGATGGTTCCCTTCTATTTTTCGGCGCAGTCGCTTAATATGTGTATCGACTGTTCGGGTATCGCCTAGATAAGCATAGCCCCAAATTTTGTCCAACAGTTGGTCCCTTGTAAAGACTTGGCCGGGACTGCTTGAAAGCATCCATAATAGTTCAACTTCCTTGGGGGTTGTAGTTATTTTCTCATCTTGAATGATGACCTCATATTTTGATAAATCAATTGTGAGATGAGGGAAGTGAAGTGTTTTGTCGACATTTCCATTACTTTTAGATCTTCTAAAAATAGCATTGACCCTTGCTACAATTTCTCCAGGGGAAAAGGGCTTTGTGACATAGTCGTCTCCCCCTAAATTTAAGCCAAGGATTTTGTCTGATTCCTCTCCTTTTGCTGAAAGCATGATAATGGGAGTATCCATTGTCAGTCTAAGTTCTTTTGCCACCTGCCAGCCGTCTTTAAAGGGAAGCATAATATCTAAAATAATTAAATCAGGTTGGAACTGTTTTGCTGCTGATAATGCTTCAAGGCCATCTTCAGCGATATGCACTTCAAAATTTTCTGCCTCTAGGTATAGCTTTAAAAGCTCTGATACATTTTCTTCATCATCGACAACTAATATTTTTCTATAATTCACTTTGTTGCCCCCGTTTTTAATTATTTTCTTAAAGGTACTTAAAGTGAATTATAATTTGTTATAAGCTTAAAATAAGTGACATAAGTCATTTTTCTTTTCGATAATTGACACTGTTTTTTCCCTATGGTATATTATTTATTGTCTTACACGGAGGAATACCCAAGTCCGGCTGAAGGGATCGGTCTTGAAAACCGACAGGCGGGTTAAACCGCGCGGGGGTTCGAATCCCTCTTCCTCCGCCATACATAGAAGATTAAGATCGTTACCAAGCGGTAGCGATTTTTTTATTTTCCATTAAATACCAGAATTTTAATAAGTTTGAAATTGTTTTGTAACATAATAGTGGTAAAATTAGAGAGATTGCTTTGGTTTACGAAGGAGGAAATATTTTGAAGAAAAAGATGATAACAGCATTCTTATCTAGTACTCTAGCAATGAATGTATTTTTGCCAAATGTTTATGCAAAGGAAGCACCAAAAGGGGCATCTGTCACAGAGATGGCTGGTCTAACAATCCTTGTAAATGAGATCCCTGTGGTGTTTGATGTTCCACCTGTAATGAAAAATGATCGGACCTTGGTTCCGTTGCGTGCCATCTTTGAGGCAATGGATGCGAATGTGAATTGGGATGAAAAAAATAGAGCGATTAGTGCGATTAAAAATGAAAAAAATATTAATCTAGTGATCGATTCTGATGTTGCGCAAATTGAAGGAGAAGATCATAAATTAGATGTCCCTGCGACTATTTATAAAGACAGGACGCTTGTTCCTTTGCGTTTCGTAGGAGAGGCTTTTGGCGGCGAAGTCGTTTGGGATGAGAATACAAAGAAAATCAAAATTACATTGCCTGATACCACCTTCCAAACGATTGATGCACCGGTCTATGTAAATGATAACAAGCTTGATTTTGGTTCTTTTACGAGAATTGTTAGGAATGGGGTTACATTTATTCCACTTCAATCAGTATTGGACAACGCGTCTGGTGAATTAACATGGAAGCAGCAGGATGACGGGATTGATGTCCAATGGAATGAAACGAAAATTAAATTTGTAAAAGATAAAAATTATGTCATTGTAGATGGCGAACAAATACAAATTGCAAACCCGTTATTTGATTATAAGGGTACACTTGTAATGCCGATTAATATAATTCCAAAAGTTTTTGGCGGCTATTCCCACTATGATGCTGATACAAAAGAAATCTTTATTTATATCAATCAAGCAAAATTCAAACATGAGTTTCTGAAAAAAGAAGAAGTAATCTTTAAGAAGCCAACGAATGTTGAAAAAGCTAGTTTTGCAGGAAACAGAAGAATCATGATCAGTGATAACCCAGAAAATTTAAATGACCGGACATTACCGGAAGACAATGTTACGTTATGGCATGATGACGTTCAATCTGGAGATGCTGCAGTCAACCATCGTGTGTTTGGCTGGCATATTAGTGAACTGGATAAGACTGCTACGGTAGGAATTACGATTGAAAATCTGTCATCCACCAATGAAATTGAAGTCGTTGATTTTAAAGGTACAAATCGCAAAACTGCCAATGGCTGGGTGAATTGGGATGTTGGGCTACCGCTTGTTGATAATGTATTAAGCGGGAAGGTGATGAGTGTCCAAATGGAAAGTCCTGTTGTAAAAGCGGGGCAAACTGCATTAATGAAGTCATTTGATATTCCAAAAGGAAATACACTAGGATTCCAATATGATTTTACAGTGAAGAAAAAATCTGGAACTGGTGAATTGAAATATAAAATCCGGACAGTTTTAAGTAAAAACGGATCCGATTTAGCGTCGATTAAGTCCAAACCGGTTGAGCTTGACCAAACGGCTAAACACCCACGAGGAGTATGGAGTAGCTCTCAGCTAACTACTGAGCTACCACCATATGAGGTTGGAACTGAAGAAACAGCGTATCAAATTTCAAATGGGGCAACTGACAATCTGATGTCGCAAGAAAATGGTCTCGGTGACAAAGAGCAAATGATAAAAAATCCTGGTCATTTCGGTGCGTCTTATCTTGTGAAGATCCCAATCATTAATAAAACGGGAGAATCAAAGACTGTTAGAGTTAGCGTAGGTGCCCGTGGTGGAATTTACAATGGAGCTGTAAAAGTGGATGGAAAAGTCTATTTAATCCCAACTCTCAAGCCTATGACGGAATTAGCTACTATCATTGATTATGTTTCTGAAAAAGAAAAAGGATTGGTCGAACTTGAAATCATGCATGCTGGCGGCTCAGCATTGCCACTTGCGATTGATTTAGTTACGGTAGAAGAGAAACTGGAACAAATAGAGGAAACGCAAGAATTAAAGAATGTTCAAGATGCTGAGAATAATGTTCAGGATCCTGGCAAACTAGCAGAATCGCAGGATGTGAAGAATTCACAGGCACCACAGGAAGTACAAGAAAATGTACAGTAGTTTTGCCGTAGCTAATATATCATATATTGAAGTTTAACGAAGCCCGTTGTCACGGGCTTTATTTTATTGGGATTTATGTCCAATTTGTGTATTATATGTTGCTATTTGTAGATTTAAGTCTTTTTTTGTAGGTAGGCAACTATAGTATGCATGTAGGTTAAAAAAGAGATAGGTTAGCAGTGATTTAGAAAAAATTTTAAATATATTTGTGAAAAAATTCACAAACCTACGTGATTGGAGGGAAAAATCGATCATATGATAACTGGTTTAAGAATTTAGAAATAATTTTTTTGCTAGTAAATAAAGGAGGTTTAAGAGTAATGGGTATTGGAAACCACGAAAATTTCTACCGGAAGCTGCATTCTTTAGCTGGAATAATTCCAGTAGGGGTCTTTTTAACCTTTCATTTATTTTTAAACTATAGTGCAGTATGGGGAGAGGATGCTTACAATACGGCATCTGGATTTATGGGAAATTTGCCATTTAAGTATGCCTTAGAAATATTTATTATCTTTTTGCCGTTGTTTTACCATGCTATTTATGGTGCCAAGATTGCTCTACAAGCAAAAAATAATGTGGGCCAATATAAGTACATGCGAAATTGGATGTTTTTCTTTCAAAGATTAACAGGTTTCATTGCGTTCGCCTTTGTAATTTGGCATGTATGGCAAACGAGGGTGCAGGCGGAACTGGGTGTACATGTAGATTTTAATATGATGGCTAGTATCGTAGAAAATCCTCTATCACTAGTCTTATATATTATTGGTATTTTATCTGCTATTTATCATTTTACTAATGGAATTTGGACGTTTCTAATCACCTGGGGAATTACAGTTTCTCCAAAGTCGCAAAAGATACTTCAATATATAACAATCGCTTTGTTTTTTGCATTATCGTTTGTTGGATTACGTGCAATTTTTGCATTCATCTAATGAAAAGGAAGGGAGTCTTTCTGATGCAAAACGGAAAGGTTATTGTCGTTGGAGGCGGTTTAGCCGGCCTTATGGCTACGATTAAAATAGCAGAATCCGGAAAAAAAATAGATTTATTTTCGATTGTACCAGTAAAACGATCTCATTCTGTTTGTGCCCAAGGTGGAATTAATGGCGCTGTAAATACAAAAGGAGAGAATGATTCTCCGTGGGAACATTTTGATGACACGATCTATGGCGGGGATTTTCTTGCCAATCAACCTCCAGTGAAGGCGATGTGTGAGGCAGCACCCAAGATTATCCATATGTTTGACCGGATGGGAGTTATGTTTAATCGAACACCAGAGGGCCTCTTGGATTTTCGTAGATTTGGAGGTACCCAGCATCATAGAACAGCATATGCAGGAGCCACGACGGGGCAGCAATTATTGTATGCTCTTGATGAACAGGTTCGTTGCTATGAAACAACGGGTACAGTAACTAAATACGAAAGTTGGGAGTTTGTATCAGTCATACTTGATGAAGCTGGTGTTTGTCGGGGAATTACTGCTCAAAATTTAAAAACGATGGAGATTGTGCCATTCCGGGCAGATGCAGTCATTTTGGCAACAGGTGGACTGGGAATTATCTTCGGAAAGTCTACCAATTCGACTATTAATACCGGATATGCTGCCGCAAGGATATATCAGCAGGGTGCGTATTTTGCAAATGGTGAGTTTATTCAAATCCATCCAACTGCAATCCCGGGTGATGATAAAAACCGACTAATGAGTGAGTCTGCTCGTGGGGAAGGCGGAAGGATCTGGACCTATAAGGATGGAAAGCCTTGGTACTTCCTTGAGGAGAAATATCCTGCCTATGGTAACCTAGTTCCTCGTGATATCGCGACTCGAGAAATCTTCGATGTTTGTGTTAATCAAAAGTTAGGCGTCGACGGGGAAAATAAAGTATTTCTTGATTTATCCCATATTGATCCGAAGCAACTAGATATAAAACTAGGCGGTATTATGGAGATTTATGAAAAATTTGTAGGAGACGACCCTCGTAAAGTCCCTATGAAAATTTTCCCTGGCGTCCATTACTCAATGGGTGGCTTATGGGTCGACTTTAATCAACAAACTAGTATCCCAGGCTTATTTGCAGCCGGTGAATGTGATTATTCACAGCATGGCGCCAATCGACTTGGAGCTAACTCATTATTATCAGCTGTATATGGCGGTTTTGTAGCTGGTCCAAAGGCACTTGAATATATTGGTGGTCTAAATAAAACAAGTGACACGATGTCTAGTGCTATATTTGATAAGCAAGTGAGAGAGGACCAAGAAAAATATGATTCTATCCTTTCAATGAAAGGCACTGAAAATGCGTATAGGCTTCATAAAGAGCTAGGAGAGCTTATGACTGAAAATGTAACAGTTGTAAGGGAGAATAAAAAGCTGAAGGAAACGTATGCGAAGCTTCAGGTATTAGCCGAACGCTATAAAAATATTAATCTTGAGGATACGGCAAAATGGTCTAATACAAGTGCAGCGTTTGTCCGCCAATTAGAGGGAATGATTAATCTTGCCCATGTGATTACACTTGGTGCCCTTAACCGTGACGAAAGCCGTGGGGCCCATTACAAGCCTGAATTCCCTGACCGTAATGATGAAGAATGGTTGAAAACAACGATGGCCAAATACAACACTACAAAAAATGAGCCAGAAATTTCTTATCAAGAGGTTGATATTTCTCTTATTAAGCCAAGAAAACGAGATTATACGAAAGCGAAGAAGAAAGGAGCGGAGAACTGATGGGGGCAAGTGGGAAAAAAAACATTCAATTAATTGTGACACGTCAAAAGGATATGAATTCTGCTCCTTATGAAGAAGAATTTGTAATCCCCTATCGCCCAAACATGAATGTAATTTCAGCGCTGCTAGAGATACGCAGAAACCCAATCAATGCGTTAGGAGAAGATACAACAGCAGTTGTTTGGGAAAGTGTCTGCCTAGAAGAAGTTTGTGGAGCCTGTTCTATGGTTATCAACGGAAAGCCTCGTCAAGCATGTTCAACTCTTATTGATCAGCTTGAACAGCCCATTCGCTTAGCACCTTTAAAAACCTTTCCAGTCATCCGTGATCTATGGGTGGACCGAGAGCGCATGTTTGACGCATTGAAAAAGGTAAAGGCTTGGATTCCAATCGATGGTACCTATGATTTGGGACCCGGTCCAAGAATGCCAGAGAAAACAAGGCAATGGGCTTATGAGTTATCAAAATGTATGACATGTGGCTGCTGTTTAGAGGCATGTCCGAATGTGAACAGTAAATCAAAATTTATGGGACCAGCGCCAATACAGCAAGTCCGTTTATTTAATGCCCACCCAACCGGAAGCATGAATAAAGAAGAGCGTCTGGAGGCCATTATGGGTGAAGGCGGAATTACGAATTGCGGTAACTCACAAAACTGTGTTGAAGTATGTCCGAAAGGAATTCCATTAACAACTTCAATCGCCCATTTGAATCGCGAAACAACCATTTACTCCTTTAAAAATTTTTTTGGAAGTTTCTAATAATAGTAAAGCAGAAAGGGTCCCGTATAATATACTGGGTCCTTTCTACCTTTAATTTTTTCAGACTCTAGGGTTTACTTTTTTGTTATTGTTATTATAATTAATAAATGTACACAATTTAATATCTGGCTCCGTAGCTCAGCGGATAGAGCGTCGGTTTCCTAAACCGTGCGTCGGAGGTTCGATTCCTCTCGGGGCCGTCCCAAAACTCTTGATATATCAAGGGTTTTTTGTTTTGGCTTAATATTGCTTTCAAAAAATATTTATTAAATAAAAATGTATGTTAAAATGTTTTTTATATTATTCCCTGACAGCAAGAGGTGACGAAAATGCTAAGGTTTTCTAAGTTTATCGACCATTCAGGTGATATTCAGCAACTACGTGAAAGTGAATTACAATATCGCCAATTGGTTGAGCTATCACCAGATACGATTGCTGTACACCAGGAAGGTAAATTTGTGTATATTAACCCTGCTGGATTAAAGCTATTACATGCCAATCATGAAGAAGAACTGATTGGAAAATCAATTTTTGACATTGTTCATCCAGATTATCGAGATCTGGCACAGCAGCGTGTGCACCAATCCTATTTTGAACATAAGATAAATGAGTTAGCCAAAGAAAAATTCATAACACTGGATGGACAGGTCATCGATGTTGAGGTAATCACGTCCCCGATTTCTTTTAGGGGGAAACCTGCCACTCAAGTAATTGTCAGGGACATAACAGAGCGACTCAGATTAGAGGAAGACCTACGACAAAGCCATCAACGCATGCAACGTATTTTAACTAAGGCTCGAATTGGGACTGCGCTCGTTGATGTGGAGGGAGGACGACTCTTAGGGACAGATTCCACGCTACAACAAATATTGGGGTATTCTGAGGAAGAACTACTGTATAAAACCTTTTCAGAGCTTACATATCCTGAAGACACACGGAAGAATCTGGATCTGTACGAGGAGCTTCTTGAAGGAAAACGAGAGCATTATCATATGGAAAAACGGTATATTCGTAAGGATGGTAGCATCATTTGGGGTGATCTAACTGTCAGTCTAGTTAATGAAAATCCACCGTCCATTATGGCGATGGTTAAAGATATTACAGAACGAAAACTAGCCGAGCAGCAATTGAGAGAAGCACAAGAGCTTTGGCAGCAGATATCTACTTTGGATGGATTAACGGGAATTGCGAATCGGCGGTATTTTGATGAGAAATTAGAAAGTGAGTGGGAGAATTCAATACGGAATTCAACATCATTGTCCTTGCTATTAATTGATATAGATTATTTTAAGGCCTATAACGATACGTATGGTCATTTAGGCGGTGATAAATGTCTGAGAAAGGTCGCAAAAACTCTTAAAGAGACGTTAAAGAAGCCAAGTGATCTTGCATGTCGTTATGGCGGAGAGGAATTTGTGATCATTCTGCCTGACACAGATGGTGAAGGAGCAAGGGGCATTGCAGAGAATATAAGAATGGCCATTGAACAGTTAAAAATACCACATAAACAATCTAAGGTAAGCGACCATGTCACTGTATGTGTAGGCTATGCTACAAAGAAACCGAATAGTTTTATGAGGATTAAAGATTTTATCTACCAATCTGATCAAGCCCTTTATATGGCTAAAGAAGAGGGAAGAAATAGAATTAAAGGTTTTGCTTAACTACATTTGTGAAGATTTGAAGGCATTTCCCTTGTAAGCAGTGTGAAGATGTCCAGTGTAAATTATAATAAGATTATTATAAGATAATGAAATCTATTATGCTGCTTGTGCCAGGGGGGGTTAGGAAATATGAATATTGAGTTTTTAAGGAGTATCCCTTTTTTTCAAAATGTTTCGGATAATATTATTAGTACTTTAAGTTTAAAGGTGAAAACGGCAACCTATAAAAAAGGAGAGATTATATTTTCTGAATGTGATGAATCAAAAGCGATTTATTTTGTGAAAAGCGGAACAGTCAAAATAAAGAAAGTTAATCATCAGGGGAAAGAGTTGGTTGTTTGCATTAAACGGCCAGGCAATCTTTTTGCGGAGGTATCTGTGTTCAGTAAACCGGGCTCTACGTATCCCGGAACAGCACAAACACTAGCCGACACAGAGGTATTATATTTGCTGGCTTCCGATGTAGAGGAACTAATGGGAACAAATCCAAGCTTTTCAGTTGAAATGATTCGCTTTATGGCGGGGCAATTACATTCATTTTCGAATATATTAGCGGATGTAGCACTATTAGATGTCTATACAAAAACGGTTAAAACAATTGAAAGACTTGCGAATGATTTTGGAAAAAGAACCAAATGTGGCGTGAAAATAGAACTCCCACTAACGATACAAGAACTAGCCAATATTATTGGAGCAACCCGTGAAAGTGTAAATCGGGTAATCGTGAAGTTGAAGGAACAGGGGTCGATTACTTTTGATGATAAAAATATTGTGATTACGAATAGATGTGATTTTTGCAAGAGATTTGCGGAAACTGCTAGTTCTGTAAATTATTAAAAACTATATTCAGAGACCTTTTTCCGCCTAATAACGCGTAATAATCGACAATAACCAATGATAAAAGCTAAAAACTTCTAGCACGAACCGACGACCTTTTTACTAGAGGAAGATTATCCTTAAGTAGAGGTGAATGGTATGTATAAGACGATTACTTTACGAGTTTCCGAGGAGGAATTGCAAAAAATTGAAAGCTTGAGAGAGCAGCACTTTCAAAAGTTTCATGCCCCTATAAGTCAAAGCCAGCTCATCAGAAATTTAATTCATGAAAAGTGTAAAGAACCGGATAACATAGCGGGAGTAAAGGAAAAAGCAGATTTATTTACTGAAAAAGAAATCGCCCATAAAAGAGATATCACGATTGTTGATCGATTGAGGGAACGAAGATGGAGTCGGGCGAAAGATTAAAAGAATAAACTTAAATTACATTAGGTAGGCTCATGGAGTCTACCTTTTTTGTTGCATTTTGTCGAATTTCCGACAATCCTTCTTTCACTATGGAAATTAATCTCCTTCAGTGAAAAAAATCACGGTTTTGCTACGGAAAATTAACTATATTTTCAATAGAGGAAAGTAGGTGACATGGTGGCTGGTTTTTCAATCTTCAAATCAAATTCATTTAGACTGGGAATTTCTCTAGCATTACTTTTTACAGTAATCATAGGGAGTTTTTATATAATTTCTTACTCGCTTTCTCAAGAAGAGAACGTATCCCATATGATCAATGTTGCGGGCAGGGAGCGAATGCTAACTGAAAAAATGAGCAAGAAGGCCATTCAATATGTCTTTATGGAAGGTCTTTATACGAAGAAAGAGCTTCAAGAATCAATGGGTACATTCGAAAAAAACTTTTATGGTTTAATGAACGGCAGCAATGAGCTTGGCTTAGTAAAGCTGGAGGATAAAGAGATTCAGGCACAGTTTCAAAAAACTATGGAGATTTGGAACGATGTAAAGGAAGATTACCAATTACTTTTAATAGAGAATGATAAAGAGCAACAAAAGGTAATAGTCAGTAAAATCAATCTAAAAAGTATAGACCAAATTGAAAGTTTAGACAAGCTAGTCAACTTAATTGAACAATCAGGTCGAAAGAGCTTGCAAGGATTAAATTCCCAAAAGCTTTTTCTTATTTTTTCAAATCTGCTTTTGATCATCATTTTATTTGTGGTCTGGCACTTTTTCCGAAATATAAAAAATAGTGAAAGAAAATATAGACTGTTAGTCGATCATTCTCCAATGGGGATTATGACTGTACAGGAAGACAAAATTACATTCATAAATAAATCAGGGTATCAGACACTCGGTGCTGATGATAGCAGTGAAGTAGTTGGAAGAAATGTTCATGACTTTATCAATCCTGAAATCAAAGCATCGATAAAGAAAGATGAATTGATTGAAGAAAAGGGTAAAAGGATTGACGAAAATGATATCGATTTAGAAATGGTATTAATCCCCTTGAACACAGTATTGAACAATAATGAATTAATCATTTTTAAGGATATTACAGAAAAAATTCAGTCCAAAACAGAGGCTGAAAACATTTATAAGGAGCTTATTAATCTAAAGTCCGCCTTAGAAGTTTCCAGTATTGTAGAGGTAGTAGATAAAAAAGGTAGGATAGTTTATGTAAATGATAAATTCTGTAATATCTCTAAATACAGTGCAGAAGAGGTTATTGGTAAGACCCACCGCATCCTTAACTCAGGCTACCATACAGCAGATTTTTATCAAAATTTATGGGAAACAATTAACAAAGGACAAGTCTGGGAAGGCCAGGTAAAAAACAAAGCAAAGGATGGCAGCTATTATTGGGTGCAGACGATTATTGTTCCTTTCATTAATAGCAAAGGGGAACCTTATCAGTTTATTACAATAAGAAATGATATTACGGCAAGAAAAGAAGCTGAAAAAGAAATTAAATTACTAGCAACTCATGATCATTTAACACATTTAACAAATCGTAGAAAATTTGAATATGAATTGCAGCAAGCTATTAGAAAACATAATAGTGTTGCGGTTTTATTCATAGATTTAGATCGATTTAAGTATGTTAATGATACACTTGGTCATAGTATTGGTGATAACCTGATAAAAGCAGTGGCTAAACGATTAAAAGGTATTGTTGAAAAGGATGCTATTGTTTCCCGTCAAGGTGGAGATGAATTTACAATTTTGGTAAACTACCGCGATAGAAATTCAATTGAAATTATTGCAAAGGAAATGATAGACCGAATCAAACAGCCTTATATGATTGAACAAAAAGAGATTTTAATAACTTGCAGTATTGGGATTAGCATCTATCCCGAACACGGAAATGATATTGAAACAATAATGAAAAATGCCGATGTTGCCATGTACTGGTCCAAGGATAAAGGGAAAGATGGCTTCTCATTTTATGAGCCCCATATGAAAGAGAAATCAGTAAGAATTATGCAGCTAGAATTGGAATTACGTAAAGCAATTGATAATAATGAGTTCATTCTTTATTATCAGCCGAAGATTGATTTAAAGACAAATGAGATTTCTGGTTGTGAAGCTTTAATCCGCTGGAACCATCCAACAATGGGGATGGTTTCTCCGGCGGAATTCATCCCATTAGCCGAAGAGACAGGGCTTATTAGTCAAATTGGAGAGTGGGTTTTAAGAGAGGCCTGCCTACAAAATAGGAAGTGGCACGAGGCAGGCTACAATAATTTTATAATGGCAGTTAATATGTCAGCTCATCAATTTAAACAACCAACGATGATTGGGATGATCGAACGTATCTTACATGAAACGAATCATGAAGCGAAACATTTAGAAATTGAAGTTACTGAAAGTGTATCAATGCTGTCTGAAGAAGTGATTATGAGTCAGTTATACGCTTTAAAACGATTAGGTGTAAGCATAGCTATTGATGACTTTGGTACAGGTTATAGTTCCTTGAAGTATTTGGATATGCTTCCAGCTGATGTTTTGAAAATTGATAAATCTTTTATCGATGAAATTGGACGCATGAATCACCTTTCATCATCACTCATGACAAATGCAATTATTTCTTTAGCCAAATCTCTTAAAATGAAGGTCGTTGCGGAGGGTATTGAAAATATTGATCAGATTCATTATCTAAAACTCCACAATTGTGAGTACGGCCAAGGATATTTAATCAGCAAGCCTTTACCGGCATGTGAATTAGAAATGAAATTCATGAGAAGTAATGAAAAAGTATTTTTGGCTGTCTAAGCCTTATTTAAGGACTGTCCGTGTGATAGTGCTTTTTTCTTTGTCAAAAATATCCCCTTCCTGCATATATTGATGTAGATGTCTAGGTGAGGGGGATGAGACTCAAAATGTATTTTCGGCAAATCATGTATGTTGTGCAGCCTGGGGAATCTTTAGCTTCAATTGCACAGAAGTTTAACACGACAGTCCAAGGTATTAAAGATGAAAACCGTTTAACGTCTAATGTTATTTTTATTGGTCAGCCTTTAACCGTTCCTTCTAATTTGGAAAAAACGGTATATAATGTTCAGCCGGGAGATGACTTGTATACAATTGCGACAAGATTTGGCTTAGATGTTGAAGAATTAAAAGGAATGAACCGCTTAGAGGATAATATTATTTATGCTAATCAACAGCTTGTTATTCCTGAGGAATTTAATGTTGACTATTATATTGTTCAAGCAGGGGATTCCTTATATACACTTTCGGAACGGTTTGAAACTACTGTTGAACAGATAAAGAATCTGAATAATTTACGTTCAAACATTATTTATATCGGGCAACGGCTAAAAGTATCAGAAGGATACGAGAGACAGACGGTATATACTGTTAAATCGGGGGATTCCTTATACAGTATCGCTAACAGGTACAATACAACAGTTGAGAGTATAATGACTCTAAATAACTTAGAAAATATGGATTTAAATATTGGCCAAAAGCTGACTATCCCTGTGTTTTCAGAAGTGGTTGTTAATGTTGATACTGCCAATGTCAGGGAGAGACCAGGGGCAGCCTACAATGTTTTGGCACAAATGGCCCGTGGGGCTAGGCTACCACTCCTAGGTGTTCAAGGGGATTGGTATAGGGTTGCATTATTTAATGGAAACCCTGGGTGGATTTCAAAAACGGTAACAGCATTGCGTGCCTATGATGGTTCCGAACCAATTGTTCAAATTTTAGGCTACTATACATTAGAAGAAGGTCCAACACTTCCAAGCTCCTATCAGTCGTTTGTTACTAACATAGAGCAAATATCACAGGCTGGTTTGTTCATGTTTAGAATCAGCAAAGATAATCCGACAACAATTGATAAGTTCGGTGAATTTACAGATGACGAAGTCCGGGCGGTAGTTACTATCGGTCACCGCCATAATGTGAAAATGCTCGCAACAGTCCATAACCTTTTATATGACGAAGGAGTCGAGCTTGCTAAACGCGTTATCCATGAGCTTGTATCGTCTGAACAAAATATGAATGCTTTTGCCATGAATTTAGTTCGACTTGTTGAGCGTTATGGATTAGATGGTGTCGACATTGATATTGAAGATGTATTAGAGGAAGACAGAGATCGCTTGACCCAGTTATATCGCGTGATCGGGCGTGTTTTCGATGAGCGGGGCTACTTCTTCTCCACTGCTGTGCCATCGAAAACGGGGCCTAATGACCCGAGTGTATTTGCGAAACCGTTTGATTATCCGAATCTTCATCAGCCAACAGATCAGTTTGTTATTATGCTGTATAATGAACATGGCTGGCCTGGTAGTGGTCCAGGACCGGTTGTTTCAATTGGGCGGATGGAAACTGTTTTACGATATGCGATGACAGTTATGCCTAAAGAAAAGATCGTAGCCGCTGTTTCCGTATTTGGTTTTGATTTTAACCTGCAAACAGGTCGTGCATCGTATGTAACTTATGACATGGCAATAAATTTAGCAAAGAAGCATAATAAAGAAATTACTTTTGATAAAGAAACACAAACTCCAATGTTCGCTTATACAGATGAAAATGGTGTTAACCATGAAGTATGGTTTGAAGACCGTGCGAGTATCCAAGCGAAAGTACGGTTAGCGAACCGTTTAGGAATACGGGGCTTGGCACTTTGGAGATTAGGAATGGAAGACCCGGCAATCTGGACGATGCTTCGAGATGATGCTGTTGTTAGAAAAATGGGTCTTGAGCGATGATTGAATGGAATGACTGAATGAAAAAACTGTAGGCACGGTTGCTTGCAGTTTTTTTGTTTTTGTTAAAGTTCCCTTATAATAGTGGAAGATGTTGTGTACGCAAAGGAGAAATTTTATGACTAGCCAAGATGAATTATTTATGAAGGCTGCTATTGAGGAAGCAAAAAAAGCAGAAGCAATCGGTGAAGTTCCGATTGGAGCTGTCATTGTAAAAGATGGAGAAATCATTTCTACAGCATATAATTTAAGAGAAACCGAGCAAAGGGCTGTTGCCCATGCGGAATTGTTAGTGATCGATGATGCCTGCCAAAAGTTAGGGACATGGCGGCTTTCCGAAACTACTTTATACGTTACATTGGAGCCATGCCCAATGTGTGCCGGGGCTATCGTGTTATCAAGAGTTGATCGTGTAGTGTATGGGGCAAAGGATCCGAAAGGCGGCTGTGCCGGAACGCTCATGAATTTATTACAGGATGATCGTTTCAACCATATGGCTGAGGTGACCAGCGGTGTGTTAGAGGATGAATGTGCTGCATTACTAAGTAACTTTTTCAGAGGGCTGCGTGAAAAGAAAAAGCAGACAAAGACGATGATATTGTAAAAGTAAAATGTACCTTGGCAAATGTACAAACAATTACCACCGCCTATCTTATTGATTTTTTGAGTAAAAGACTATATACTTAGGGAGTCGTGCTAAGCGGGGAGGTAGCGGTGCCCTGTACTCGCAATCCGCTGTAGCGAGGCCGAATCCCTTCTCGAGGTTGGTAGCCGTAAGGCCTGCCTTAAGTAAGTGGTGTTGACGTCTGGGTCCTACGCAACGGGAACCCACGAACCCTGTCAGGTCCGGAAGGAAGCAGCAGTAAGTGGATCATCTCGTGTGCCGTAGGGTCGCCTGGGCCGAGCTAACTGCTTAAGTAACGCTTATGGCTGCCATATCGACAGAAGGTGCACGACACCTACATATGAAATTAAAAACTCACCAATAGGGTGAGTTTTTTTCTTTAATCAGTTATAATTATTTAGTACATATGAAATAGATTAGAAAGACACGGCTTGCCGCCAGTAATGGCGGAAGTCGATGTCCTTTCTTATACTATCTACAAATTAGAATAATAAGTTTTGATAGTACAAAAAAGAGGTAAAAGGAGGCATGGGAAATGGCTTATCAAGCGTTATATCGTGTTTGGAGACCGCAAACATTTCATGATGTTGTCGGTCAGGAGCATATCACTAGAACATTGCAAAATGCTTTAGTTCAGGAAAAGTTTTCCCATGCTTATTTATTTTCCGGTCCACGTGGAACAGGAAAAACGAGTGCGGCTAAGATTTTGGCTAAGGCCGTTAACTGTGAGCGGGCACCGGTAAGTGAACCTTGTAACGAGTGTGATGCTTGTAGAGGTATTACAAACGGCTCGATATCGGATGTTATTGAAATTGATGCTGCCTCAAATAATGGCGTCGAAGAAATTCGAGATATACGGGATAAAGTTAAATATGCACCAAGTGCTGTTCGTTATAAGGTATATATCATCGATGAGGTACATATGCTTTCTATTGGAGCCTTTAACGCACTACTAAAAACATTAGAAGAGCCGCCGAAACATGTTATTTTTATTTTAGCAACAACTGAACCGCATAAAATCCCGCTAACGATTATTTCTCGTTGTCAACGTTTTGAATTCAAACGGATTCCACCGCGAGCGATGGTTGAACGTATGAAGGAAATAACGGATTCAAATAATATTGAGACAGAAGAGCAAGCTTTGCCATTAATCGCAAAGGCTGCTGAAGGCGGAATGCGTGATGCATTAAGCCTTCTTGATCAAGCAATTTCCTTTAGTGGTGAGAAAGTAACGGTTGAGGATGTGCTTTCTATTACAGGAGCTGTTTCTCAGCAATTTCTAGTTGAGACTGCAGGGAATTTATTGAACAGGGATGTAGTAGAAGCGTTACATACAGTGGATAAGCTTTTAAGGCTAGGTAAAGAGCCAGCTCGTTTTATTGAGGATTTAATTTTTTACTTTAGAGATATGCTTTTATATCAAACTGCACCGAATCTAGAGGGAATGATGGAGCGGGCGATTGTTGATGATGGGTTTAAGACATTAACTGCTGAAACATCACCAGATCAAATCTATACAATCATTAATGGTCTTAATGAAAGCCAGCAGGAAATGAAGTGGACAAATCATCCGAAAATTTTCCTAGAGTTGGCCTTAGTGAAAATATGCCAACAGCAACAGAGTGGTACAGGAGCAGGTGGCTCGGGGTCCAATGAACAAATCGGTGTACTTCTTGACCGGATTAATCGGTTGGAAACTGAATTAAATGAATGGAAGAAAAATGTTCCAATCGTCGACCCGGGAAGAGGCTCCGAATCACACCAAACAGAAGGGGAGAGGAAGCCTGTAAAAACAGGGTCGGGCCGAAACTCCAGAAAGGCGACAGGTCCGGTCAGAGAAATGTTGAAAACTGCCTCAAAGCAGGACCTCAGCCGGTTATCAAGCCAGTGGGGATTATTTCTAGATAATTTGAAAAATCGAGAAATTGCTGCACAGGCGATGATTTTAGATGCAAAAGTTGTTGCAGCATCAAAATCGGCTTTCGTTCTTGCCTTTAAACATGAATTTCACTGCCAAATGGCCTCAACAAATAAACGTGATATAATTGAAAAGGTCCTCAGAGAAACAACCGGATTAGATTTGAAAATGCATGCGGTCACTCTTGAGGAGTGGGAAACTGTTAAAGAGGAATTCATTCGCAAGCAAAAGAATGAAAATGAAGAGGAAGTACCTGAAGAAGATCCATTAATAGCAGAAGCAAAGAAATTATTTGGTTCTGATTTAATTGAAATAAAAGATTGACAAATTATTGAATATACTTATAGGAGGTTTCACAATATGCGTGGTGGAATGGGAAATATGAATAATATGATGAAGCAAGTTCAAAAAATGCAAAAACAAATGCAGCAGTCTCAGGAAGAATTATTGGCGATGGTATTTGAGGGAACAGCTGGCGGCGGTATGGTCACTGTCACTGTTACTGGAGGTAAAATTGTCCAGGAAGTAAAAATTAAAGAAGAAGTAGTAGATCCTGAAGATATCGAAATGCTTCAAGATTTAATCTTAGCTGCAACAAATGATGCACTAAAGAAGGTTGATGAAAAAACAAACCAAACAATGGGTAAATATACGCAAGGTTTAAATATTCCAGGTCTATTTTAATGGCATTTAAAAAGAGGAGAAAAATAGAATGCATTACCCTGAACCAATTGCAAAGCTGATTGACAGCTTTATGAAATTGCCAGGTATCGGTCCTAAAACGGCCGTTCGTCTGGCTTTTTTTGTATTAAAAATGAAAGAGGAAGATGTATTAGATTTCGGTAAAGCCTTAGTAAATGCCAAAAGAAATCTGACGCATTGCTCCGTCTGCTTTAATATAACAGACCGAGACCCATGCTCCATTTGTGATGACCATTACCGGGACCGCAGTGTTATTTGTGTTGTTCAGGATCCAAAGGATGTCATTGCGATGGAAAAAATGAAGGAGTATCATGGACTGTACCATGTTCTTCACGGCGCAATTTCACCAATGGATGGTGTAGGTCCGGAAGATATTAAAGTAGCGGAACTATTGAAAAGATTGCAGGATGAAGAAGTAAAGGAAATTATCCTTGCCACAAACCCGAATATAGAAGGAGAAGCAACAGCTATGTATATTTCACGTCTAGTCAAGCCATCGGGTATTCGAATTACTAGAATTGCTCATGGTCTGCCGGTTGGTGGGGACTTAGAATATGCAGATGAGGTCACCCTATCAAAGGCATTAGAAGGACGACGTGAATTATAAGGAACAGGGGGATTAGTTGATGTTTTTCCGCCGCAAAGGGAAGCTTCGAAGAGAGACAGATCAAAAACTTTGGAATTCTTTAAATGAATTGAAAGATGAATGGATGAGAAATAAAGTATTAGTAGAAAAAAGTATTGACCCGAGTGTACATTTACTGAATGAGCTAAAAATTTCAGAAGCTAAATATTTTTATTTAGTAAGAGAGGCTAAATTCCGTCATCTATCAGCAGACCGAAAATAAAGAGCCTCTCTTTGTTCTTTTTTTAACTTCCCTTTCATAGTAATGATAATAAGTGGGACAAAGTATGAAAGGGGAAGGGATGATGGATATAAGCATATTTGAACCGACAACGATTATCGTTGTTCTCGGAGGGCTAATGGGTCTCCTATTAATCTTAGGCGCTCCGATTAAGCCAATAAGATTGGTAGGCAGCGGTCTTGTAAAGATCATGATTGGCGCCTTGGGTCTTTTCATTATAAATTCAATTGGGACATTAATGGATTTTCATATTCCAATTAATTTCATTACAGCTTGCATTAGTGGATTTTTAGGCATCCCCGGTATGGCGGCTCTCATAGCTATTGATCAAATAATTCTATAATCCAATTACAAGTGGTTAAAGCCATTTGTATTTTTTTTGTAGAAATTTGTTGACTTAGATTTTTGGAGATGGTATATTATTAAAGTCGCAGTTAGCGATGTTCACAAAAAGTTCACAATCGCAGGTGCAGTTAAAGGAATTTGTTGATTTAATTATAAAATTCCTTGACATCAAGTAGACGATGTTGTAAGATGTATAAAGTCTATACAAGAAGAGAACTTAAGTAAAAAAAGTTGTTGACTTCCACGAAATAAAATGTTATGATGTTTTATGTCGCTGTTAGTAAACAACGAGCAAGATTGAAATGATCTTTGAAAACTAAACAAAATGTCAAGCGTGCAAATAAAGTTGAACCTTGAGTTCAACACCAAGTCA
>NZ_AJLR01000037.1 GCF_000307855.1 Schinkia azotoformans LMG 9581
GATAATAGATAACATAGATTAATCCTCACCAAACAGAGTTCGCAGCCCGTTTGATAATAGATAACAAAGATTTATCCTCACCAAACAGAGTCCCACCACGGTTTGATAGCAGATAATTCCCTGATATTCATCTTAATAGTCGAGACATTTCAAATTTCTGCACAAATATGCGTTTTCACAAAAAATTACTCGAAATTTGTTGTATATATAGTATAATAATACGGATAGGGAGGAGGGGCATTTTTGGGTAGAACAAAAGAAAAAGATTCCAAAGTAAAACTTTCAGAACGAGAGCAGGAAGCACGCTTAGTTCGCAAAATAGTAGCTACTATTTTTACAATTGTTGCACTAATAATAATTGGAACAGCAATTTTTGGATACTTTTATATAAAATCAGCGTTAGAGCCGGTTGATGCAACCGACAAGTCAGAAACAAAAGTGACAATACCAATTGGTTCGTCCGTAAGAGGTATCGCGAATACCCTTGAAGAAAACGGCATTATTAAAAATAGTACAGTCTTTCGCTATTATGTGAAATTTAAAAATGAATCGGGATTTCAAGCAGGCGATTATAATTTAAGTCCATCGATGGAATTTGGTGATATTATTGCTCATTTAAAGACAGGTAAGGTTATGAAAGAACCTGTTTTTACAATTACAATTCCAGAAGGAAAGCAGCTTGAAGAAATTGCAACAATCATCTCGAAGAAGACAAATTATTCAGAGGCTGAGATCATCAAAAAACTTGATGACAAACAATATATTAAAAGCTTAATTAAAAAGTATCCAGCGATTTTATCAGATGATATTTTAAATGCTAAGATACGTCACCCATTAGAGGGCTATCTATTTCCGGCAACGTTTGAATATTATGAGGACGATCCGAAATTAGAAAATATCATAGAAGATATGCTTTCAAAAACAGAAGATATTGTATCCTCTTATTTAGGTCAAATAGAAGAAAAAGATCTTTCCGTTCATGAGTTTATGACGATGGCTTCTTTAATTGAAGAGGAAGCAACCGAAAAAGGGGACCGTGAAAAGATTTCTGCTGTTTTCTATAATCGTATTAACAAGAATATGCCTCTACAAACAGACCCAACTGTCTTGTACTCTATGGGCAAGCACCAAGTTGGAATCACCTACGATGACTTAGAAGTAGACTCACCGTATAATACGTATAAAAATTCTGGTTTGCCACCAGGGCCAATTGCAAGCCCGGGTGAAATATCGATGGCAGCTGCAGTAAATCCTGCGGGTGGTAAATATTTGTATTTTTATTCACGTCCTAACGGTGAAACGATCTTCACAACAACATTAAATGAACATAATAATATTAAGAATAAGTATAAGCATGAGTGGGATGAATTTAAAAAATCATAAGATTGGGGAATGTGAATTGGGCGTGTAAGCTGTTCAATTAGCATTCCCCCCTCTTGTTGTGATAAAATATCCTGAGGCATTTAACTTTATTCAGCAGAATAAAGTTAAAGCCTCCGGCGGATGCCTCAGATTTTCAAAGGTAGTTTTTCGAGCATGCCAGCTCGAAAATATCCGCGGGGCGCAAATACGCCAAGGCGCATTTGATTTTGTAGTAGGAGGTCTTCATACTTGTTCGTCCCTAGTGATGTAACTGAATATATAGAGAGCCTGGTTCCTAATCGAGAACCTGCCATAGTAGAAATAGAAAAATATGCCGGGGAGCATGGTGTTCCAATTATGGAACTTGTTGGAATTGAAGCGATGCTTCAGTTTTTAAGACTTGTACAACCGAAGTCCATTCTCGAGGTTGGAACGGCCATTGGTTATTCGGCAATCCGGATGGCAAAAGTATTGCCTAATGTACGTATTGTAACGATTGAGCGCGATAAAAACCGTTATGATAAAGCGATCGAAAATATCGAAAAAATGCAATTACAAGAGCGAATAACCGTGATCTTCGGGGATGCACTTGAAACAGGTGAACAGATTGGCCAAAATGGTCCGTTTGATAGTATTTTTATAGATGCTGCAAAGGGGCAATATACTCGTTTCTTTGAATTATATAGCCCAATGCTTAGTCAAAATGGTGTTGTTTTTTCCGATAATATTTTATTCAGAGGTTTAGTTGCAAAAAATAATATTGAGGATCGACGACATAAAAGTTTAGTTGAAAAGATAAAAGGATATAACAAATGGTTAATGAATCATCCCGAATTCGATACAACAATATTGACTGTTGGTGATGGTATTGCCATTAGCCGTAAGAGGTGAAGAAAAATGAAAAAACCGGAAATTTTAGTAACACCGACAAGTGTAGAGGATATTGAACTACTAGCTGAAGCTGGAGCGGATGCTGTCATGATCGGCGAAGAGCGCTATGGTTTACGCTTAGCAGGGGAATTTAATAGAGAGGATTTGCAAGCTGCGATAGAGTTGGCTCATAAAAACAATTTAAAAGCTTATGTTGCAGTTAATGCTATTTTCCATAATGAGAAAATTGAAGAATTGAAGGATTACATTAAGTTTGTAAGTGATTCAAAGGCCGATGCAATTGTATTTGGCGATCCGGCTGTGTTGATGATAGTACGAGAAGTTGCACCGGAAATGAAACTGCATTGGAGTACAGAAACGCTCGCAACAAACTATTACACATGTAATTATTGGGGCCGTAAAGGGGCACAACGCTCTGTTTTAGCACGTGAACTTAACATGGATGCTATTGTTGAAATAAAAGAAAATGCAGAAGTTGAAATTGAAATCCAGGTGCATGGGATGACATCGATGTTTCAATCAAAACGGTCATTAATTGGCAACTATTATGAGTTCCAAGGAAAGAGTATGAAGATAGAAAACCGCTCCGGGCAGGATCAAATGTACCTTCACGATAAAGAACGTGATAATAAATATCCAATCTTTGAAGACGAGAATGGAACACATATCATGAGTCCGAATGATATCTGTATCATCGATGAACTTGAGGAATTGATAGACGCGGGCATTGATAGTTTTAAAATTGAAGGCTTACTAAAATCATCAGAGTATATTGTTGAAGTTACGAAAAAGTATCGCAAGGCCATTGATTTATGTGTCGAGACCCGAGATCAATATGAGAAAATAAAAGATCAATTGGTAGCTGATATAGAAGCAATCCAGCCGCCCAATCGTCCATTAGATACAGGCTTCTTCTATAAGGAAACTGTTTACTAGGATGAACCGTGTTACGTTTTTAAAAGAAAGGAATGTTCAGAGTGGCAATTACAGCTGATAAAATATCAAAAATCATCGACGGCAAGCGTGTCATCGTTAAAAAGCCTGAGCTCCTTGCTCCAGCCGGCAACCTAGAAAAGTTAAAAATTGCCGTTCATTATGGTGCAGATGCTGTTTTTATTGGCGGACAAGAATATGGCTTACGCTCAAACGCTGATAATTTTTCCCATGAAGAAATGGCCGAAGGGGTTCAATTTGCAAATAAATACGGAGCAAAAATATATGTTACAACGAATATTATTGCCCACAACGAAAATATTCCCGGATTGGAAGAGTATTTAAAGGGGGTTGAGAGTGCTGGTGTTGCCGGTATCATCGTTGCTGACCCACTTATTATCGAAACAAGTAAGCGGGTAGCACCGAAGCTCGAGACCCATTTAAGTACACAGCAATCCTTATCTAACTGGAAAGCAGCCCAGTTTTGGAAAGAAGAAGGTCTTGAACGGGTTGTATTGGCTCGTGAAACTAGTGCTGAAGAAGTTAGAGAAATTAAGGAGAAAGTAGATATTGAGGTTGAAACATTTATTCACGGGGCTATGTGTATCGCTTATTCCGGCCGATGTACGTTAAGTAATCATATGACTGCCCGAGACTCCAATCGAGGCGGCTGCTGTCAATCATGCCGTTGGGACTATGATTTGTATAAACTGGAAACGAATGAGGGGAATTTAGTGGATGTGCCACAATTTGTGGACACAGATCCGGCTTTTGCAATGAGTGCAAAGGATTTAAATTTAGTCTCATCGATTCCTATGTTAATTGAACTTGGTGTTGATAGTCTAAAAATAGAAGGAAGAATGAAGTCGATTCACTATATTGCAACGGTTGTCAGTGTTTATCGTAAAGTAATTGATGCCTATTGTGCTGACCCGGATCATTTTACGATTAAACAAGAGTGGCTGGAAGAACTTGATAAATGTGCAAACCGTGAGACAGCACCTGCGTTTTTTGAAGGGGTGCCCGGGTATAAAGAGCAATTGTTTGGAAATCATAGCAAAAAGACAACCTATGATTTTGTTGGAATGGTATTAGACTATAATCCTGACACACAAATGGTGACTTTACAGCAACGGAATCACTTTAAACCAGGAAATGAAGTAGAATTTTTTGGTCCGGAACTTGAGAATTTTAAAATGGTTATTGATAAGATTTGGGATGAGGAAGGAAATGAGCTTGATGCCGCACGACATCCTTTACAAATCGTGACTTTTAAAGTGGACCAGCCGGTGTTCCGTTACAACATGATGCGAAAGGAGATCTAATGAAAAAGCCAATCGTCATTGGTATAGCTGGCGGCTCTGGTTCTGGAAAAACATCCGTAACGAGAGCTATTTATGAAAAATTTTCAAATGAAAACATATTAGTGCTTGAACAGGACTATTATTATAAAGACCAAAGGTATATCCCATTTGAAGAAAGATTGACAACGAATTATGATCATCCACTTGCATTTGATAATGATCTGTTCATTACACATGTTAAACAGCTTCTCAATTATGAACAAATTGAGAAGCCTGTTTACGATTACAGTCTTCATACTAGGTCAAGTGAGACGATTCTGGTCCTACCGAAAAACGTGATTATATTGGAAGGGATACTCATCCTAGAAGATAAACGATTACGTGATCTTATGGATATTAAGGTTTTTGTTGATACAGATGCTGATATTCGGATCATTCGCAGAATACTCCGCGATATAAAAGAACGTGGTCGGACGATTGATTCCGTTATTGAGCAGTATGTAAGCGTTGTCAGGCCGATGCATTTGCAATTCATTGAACCGACCAAAAGATATGCCAATTTAATCATACCAGAAGGTGGCCAGAATGATGTTGCCATCGATTTATTGGTAACAAAAATCCAAACAATTGTTGATGAAATGGAAAATTTGTAATAGGATATTAAAAGTATACCTTTACTGTTGTATAAAGTTATGGGGGCTTTATAGAATTACTATACTTTTACGAAGTACATAATGATTAATAAAGGAATTAAAGGAGCGAAGGGATATGGCAGAAGAAAAAAGCTATTATATGACTGAAGAAGGAAAAGAGAAATTAATTAAGGAATTGGAATATTTAAAGTCAGAAAAAAGAAAAGAAGTTGTTGAGCGCATTAAAATTGCCAGAGGCTTTGGAGATTTATCAGAGAACTCCGAGTATGATGCTGCAAAGGATGAACAAGCATTTGTAGAATCACGAATTGCAACATTAGAAAAAATGATTCGTAATGCTGTCATCATTGAGTCAGATGGGGAAAATTCAACAACTGTAACATTAGGCAAAAAAGTAATTTTTGCAGAAATTATGTCTGATGGCAGTGAAGATGAAGCGGAGGAATATACCATTGTTGGTAGTGCAGAAGCAGATCCGTTTGAAGGAAAAATTTCAAACGATTCTCCAATGGCTGTGAGCCTTTTAGGACGCCATGTAGGTGATGAAGTCGTAGTTCAAACACCTGGCGGCGAAATAAAAGTTCGAATTAAAGATGTAAAATAATCTATTCAATGTTTAATAATTTACACCTCGTCAAAAATGATGATGAGGTGTTTTTTTATGAAAATAAAAAGAAGAGCAATATCTATCATTACCATAATAATGATTATTTTTATGGGCTTGATTGGAAGGCTGGCGCAAATACAGCTTATTCAAACTGAATCTTTTTCAAAACACCATGTTAACTTAATTGAAGCAAGTATTAAGCAAAGGACGCAATCGATTGTATTAGATGATGGAAGAGGCCGATTTACAGATCGAAATGGCGAGGCGATTACAAATGACTATTACCCAAGCCTCGTCCTATTTCCGTTTTTAAAAGATATGGACTGGCCATCCGCGAAAATAGCAAAAATAAGCGGAATTCCTGAACAGTATTTATTGGCTGAGGTTAATCAAGCCAAAGCTCCATTTGCCTATGGAGGAAAGCATCCAATTAAATTAACGGAAGAACAGCAGAAGCAGATTAATGACTTGAAAATTCCAGGGGTGTTTGCATTATACCAACAGGTTTATACGAATCAAATCGTAGCGCGGCACTTAATCGGCTTGGTCCGCCAAAATAAAGAACTGATCGAAAAAAGGTATAAAGAAAAATTAGAGATTGGCCTTGTTTCAGCAGATACAGAGATTGGTATAACTGGACTTGAGCGGGCTTTCGATGAATTCCTCCTTCCAGAAGGTGAATCGAAGCTGCTGTACCATGTCGATCAGTTAGGGGGCCCTTTATTCGGGCTTGAGGTTAAATATACAGCACCGGCTAACCCATATTACCCAACATCAATAAAAACGACTTTAAACAAACCACTTCAAGTTATTGCAGAACAAGCGATTGACAATATGGGAATGAAAAAGGGCGGGTTAGTATTATTAGATGTTGAAACAAGTGATGTTTTAGCTATTGTCAGCAGACCCCAGATGAACGAAGAAAATCCATTTGCAGATGCGGGTGGAGTGAACGAAATGATACAGCCGCAAATACCTGGTTCTGTATTTAAAATCGTAACAGCTGCTGCCGTCTTAGAAAATGATGCGAAGATTCGGGGAAGAAGGTTTAATTGTAATTTGAATTTGTACGGTGAAGTCCGTACCGATCGAGAACTGGGATCCTTGAATTTCGAGGAAAGCTTTGCCCAAAGCTGTAATTATACATTTGCCAAGTTAGCTGAAGAGATCACTGTTCAGAACCCTACGTATATGGAGGATTATGCTGAAAAACTTGGTCTTATTAGTCGGGTTGGTTGGCATGGGGATGTTTTCCATTTTAATCACTTCATGCAATTTCCAGAAGAGCGTGTAGGCCGAGTATGGGGGGATGAAAAAGACAAAAATGTAAAGAAGGCTATCAATCAAACAGCGATCGGGCAAAAGGAGGTTCGGGTAAGTCCTTTGGCAGTTGCCAATATGATGGCTACCATCGCCAGAGGAGGGCAAAAAAAACAAGTAAGAGCAGTATCTGAAGTTCAATATAAAAATGGAACTACATTATTTGCATTTCCGAAACAAACTCTTCAGGGGGAGGGGCTTTCCTCCTACACATCCGAGCAGCTCCAAAACCTGCTTAAAAGTGTTGTACAATCCGGCACAGGGGAGCGTTTTAAAACCTTGCCATACACTGTCGCTGGTAAATCCGGAACAGCTGAAACGGGACGGAATGGGTTAGTTAACAAATGGTTTGCAGCCTATTTTCCGGTTGAACAGCCCAAATATGCATTAGTAGTTGTCGATTTGGATGTAAAAGAATCAGAAGCGAAAACAAATGACATAGTCGAAATAGTCATTAAAAAACTATATGAATGGGATACAAAAAAGTGAAATTACTTTTAGGTGATACAAAATAATGGTAGAATACGAGGTGATATACATTTGACTTAAAAGTGGGGGACAGAGTATGAAATACGATTTCAAGGATTTATATGAAGGCCCGCGTTTTCAAAACAGGGCAAAAAAACGAAAGATTAAATTAATCATTACAAGTATTGCTGCTATTTTAGGTATTGTACTAATCATCGGTATCATTAATATTTTTTCAGGGGATTCTGAACAGGCGAATGTAGCCCTTGAAGAGCCAAATGAAACAGAACAAGCTGTAGATGACACGATCGACGAAGTTGCTGATGACGCCGAAACAGATGATGATACTCTAACTGCAGACAATAATGAGGCAGCCCATAATGAAAATATAACAGAAAAAGTTTCTCCTAATAAACAGGTAACTAGTAAAGATGAAAAACATGATGCTGCTTCAGACTCTACTAAATCAGAGGATCGGGAATCAACGGTAGTCGGTTCTATTAAGAAGGACTGGGAACCAGTTGGAACAGAGCAGGAAGGCGAACATGTTACGGATTTTACAAAAGGATCACAGGATTGGGAGGAAATGACCCAAGCTGTCAGCTCTGCAACAGGTCTATCAAATGATAATATGATCGTATGGTGGATGGGGAACGGTGGTGCTTCTAATAAAGCGATTTCTACAGTAAGTACAAAAGACAAAGGAACCTATTATCGTGTTCAGCTTGAATGGGTGAATGGCTCAGGCTGGAAACCTGTTAAGGTGGAAGAAGTAGAGGGGAACGATCATCAACCCGGAACAGAATCAGCAACGAGCACTGAAACAACTAAAAACAGATAATTAGACGTAGAAAAGAGGCAAAGCTTAGATGAAGATTGGTATTATTGGAGCAATGGATGAAGAAGTAGCTATTTTAAAAGAGAAGATACAAAATAGGGAAGACTTGACGATTGGGAAAAGTGAATTTTCAATCGGAAAAATTAATAATATCAATGTCGTTTTGTTAAAATCAGGAATTGGAAAAGTAAATGCGGCCGTTGGTACAACATTATTACTTGATCATTTCAAACCTGATTATGTATTAAATACAGGCTCGGCAGGAGGATATCATACTGAATTGAATGTTGGTGACATCGTAATTTCAACAGATGTTAGACATCATGATGTAGATGTAACCGTCTTTGGATATGAGTATGGGCAAGTTCCGCAAATGCCCCCTGGCTTCACTCCAGATGTACGTTTAATTGAAAAAGCGGAAAAAGCAGCAGCTGGGATTACTGATATCAAGGTAGCTAAAGGATTGATTGTAACTGGAGATTCTTTCATGGACGATCCCGTAAGAGTTGATTTTGTTCGCGGGAAGTTTACGGATGTATATGCGGTTGAAATGGAGGCCGCGGCCATAGCCCAAGTCTGTCATTTATTTAATGTTCCATTTGTGATCATCCGGGCACTATCTGACATTGCTGGGAAGGACTCCGATGTATCATTTGATAAATTTCTTGAAAAAGCAGCACTGCATTCTGCAACATTAATTTTAAATATTGTTAGTGAATTTGAACAGGAAAGGTAACAAATTGTAAAAGAGTGTGAGGACCTCCCTTTGAGGGATCAATCTTCGCACTCTTTTTAATTTGCAGAAAAGCTAATGTTCACATAAAATTCATTACTATACCATAAGAGATTATTACTCTCATAATAGTAGAAAATTATTATTATGGGATATTTTAAGATACATTTTGATTGTCAAAACTTTGCCTTATTTTATTCAAATTATTGATACAATTGGTTTCTTTTACTAATCAAAAGTAATGCTATTGTTATTTTGAAGTAATGTTTATTATTTCACAATTATTAATTGAGGAAAGGAGTGAAAAGCATATGCTAGAAAAAATCAAGGCAATTGATAAGAAATTATGGGTATTCATCGGGTTGTTTATCGGTATCGTTTTTGCTGCAGCAAGTGCACAGGCTCTGCATTATACCGATTCTGCTGATTTTTGTGCAACCTGTCACCCAATGGAGACGGCATATAGTAGTTTTAACGATTCTGTTCATGCGGACCTAACCTGTAATCAATGTCATGCACCAACAGACAGTATCGTAAGCAAGTATATGTTTAAAGCAAAAGCTGGTGCCCATGATTTTTACATGAATACATTTAATGTCGATGAAATTCCTGATGTTATTCATGCGAAACAGGCTACAACAGATGTCGTTCAAGAAAACTGTATTAGCTGTCACGAAAATACGATTAAGACAGTCAAACATGATGCAAAAGAAAATTGTATAGACTGTCACAGACAAGTGCCTCACGGTAAGAAAAACAAGTATAAAAATGATGAGTT
Source organism: Schinkia azotoformans LMG 9581 (assembly GCF_000307855.1). Lineage (GTDB taxonomy): Bacteria > Bacillota > Bacilli > Bacillales > Bacillaceae_J > Schinkia > Schinkia azotoformans. Next base: position 9,888 of record NZ_AJLR01000037.1, read on the forward strand.
TTTTAAACCGGGTGAATACGATATAAGCGGAAGAGAGGATGGAGTATAACATGAATAGCTTGAAGCGCGCTCTACTCTTAGCTGTGGTTGCAATTTTTGCACTGGCAATTATGGCTGCATGTGGAGCAAAAGATACCAAGAATGGTAGTGCTTCAGAGCCGATTGATACAGGTTTGCCGGCCGATACAATCAGCAATGAAGCATTTAAAGATTTATTCCCACTTCAATATGAAAGTTTTAATGCAACGAAGGATATGTCAGACACAAAATATGGCGGTTCAGTACCGACTTCTAAATTTGATCAAAGTAAAGAGCCTTTATTACCAATTTTATTTAATGGTTACGGATTTGCACTAGAGTATAATGAAGACCGCGGTCACGTTTATGCTAATGAAGATATCGAAAAAATTGCTCGTATTAACGACAAATCATTTGGTTCTTGTTTAACTTGTAAATCAACAGCGGTACCACAATTATTAAAAGAAGAAAACATGGGTGACAAGTATTGGGGAGCTAATTTCCGTGCTGAAGTGTTACCTGCAGCAAAAGAAATGGGTCACTCTCCAATTGGATGTTCTGACTGTCATGACCCTCAAACAATGGAATTAAGAGTAACGCGTCCAAGTTTTGCTAAAGCAATGGAATCACAAGGAATTGATATTTCAAATCCAACAAAAAATCAAATGCGTACATATGTATGTGCACAATGTCATGTAGAATATTACTTTGAGCCAGAAAAGAAAGAAGTAGTATTCCCATGGGCAAATGGTTTCAAGCCGGAAGAAATGTATGAATACTATGAAACAGTTGCCAAAGACCAAGGTTTTAAATCTGATTGGCAGCATAATATTTCAGGCGCACCAATGTTAAAAGCACAGCATCCTGAGTTTGAAACTGTGTCAACAGGTACACATGGTAAAAACGGTGTTTCTTGTGCAGATTGTCACATGCCTTATGAGCGTTCAGACGGTAAGAAGAAAGTTTCTTCTCATAACTGGACTTCACCACTTAAAAATATAGAAGCATCATGCCGTACTTGTCATGCTGACAAGACAGCCGAAGAACTAAAGAACAATGTAGAGTCAATCCAAGATACACATAAAGACGCACTAGATAAAGCAGAAGAAATTTCTGTTTCATCACATTATTATGTAAATAAGATGATTACTGCAAAAGCACCTGCAGCAAAAATTGCAGAAGCTCAAGAATTAGTACGTAAAGCTCAATGGTTCTGGGATATTATCGCTGCAGAAAATTCAACTGGTTTCCATAACCCGCAAGGTGCAATGGATTCACTAAAAATGTCATCTGAATATTCAAGTGAAGCTATTATTCTAGCAACTGAAGAGCTAGTTAAGCTTGGTGTTAATGTTGACGAGCTTAAAGCTGAAATCGAAAAAGCAACAAAAGCAGTATTAGCTGAAACTGATAACTTTAAGAAGAAAGATCATGCAACAAATACTTTCTTCCCAGCTCAACAGCCACCTGCTGCACCAGCTAAAAAATAAGTAATATTTGTTCAGAGGCATCGTGCATCATTCATGGATGTACGATGCTTTCTTATTGAGAACTATTTTTTGTTAATAGAACTTTTTGATAATTTTAGTATATAAAAAAACAACCTAAAATACAACGTAAAAGAATGTTTGTCCATGAAATTTATCACGGACTGATGTAACGATTTTATGAATTATTATATGTATGAATTTTGACAATAGTTCTGTGCTTATGTTATTAACCTAAGTTTTCTAATACAATCATTGTAGATTTATTAGAATAATAACTTCATTTATTTTCGAAAAGAAGGGGTGCCTTTTATGAAGCACTTTTTACATAATGGATTATTAATTGTTATAGCTTTTACTTTTAGTTTCATCTGGTTCATGAGCCCAGATGAACCGAAAGCGGAAATGAATCAATTCAAATTTGAAGAACTGACAATCGTGCTTATGCCAGAATACAATCTGCATCCGGATGAGGACATAACCGATCCCAATCTATTAATCGGTTTTCATGGAAAAATAATGAATCAATCTAAAGATGAAATAAAAAGTGTAACAGTGCGGGTTCCGGCAAAAGAAAAGAATTTTGTCGTAAGTCTAGCGGCTGTTCAAACTTCAGATACAGAGGAAACGGTTAAAGAAATAAAGTACAAGCTAAATGAGGATGAAGAATCTATCACTCTCCAATTCCCGGAAGCTGTTCAGCCTGGGGCCACTTTGAAATTTATGCTTGAGTACTTCTATACACCAATAAAGGTTACAAATGAACAAAAAGAGTTTTCCTACTCTTACTCGGCAATTGCGGATGCGGACTTAATGAATCTTATGCTGTTCGAACCACTTGGAACAGAAAGCTTAACGGCAACGCCAGCCAGTCAAAAACAAGCTACCGATACGATGGGCGTTAAGATGCATTTATATGAATATAAAAATGTCAAAACAGGGGATGAGAAGCAATACAGTTTTTCGTATGTGAAAGTCGATGATGTGACAACTGTTGAAAAGGTTGAACAAATCACATCAGAGCATAGTGAATTAACAGAAGCACTCAATGAGGAACAAATCCAAGCTAAAAGCGAAACGACTGCTAAAGGAGTATTCAATGCAGAATTAATAGTTGGAATAGCATTAATCCTCATTATCGCTATTTTATTTGTAGTCATGTTTATGAAAAAAAGAAAGCAAAGGAATACGAAAGTAAATAATCCTTCCATTGCCGATAAAAAAGAACTAAGGAAACTGCTTGCTGAAGGGAAAATCGGTGAAAAAGAATATATGGAAAAGCTATCTAAGACTAAATAAGGAGTGAAAAGTATTGAAAAAGAATACGAAAATGTTAATGGGTTTTAGTGCAATTTTTATCGGTATAGTAATCCTTCTTATCGCCGCTACACCTGGTTCGAGCGGGACGGAGCTGACCCTTGAAGAGTTTATTAAGGAGCCGCTGAAATATGAAGACCGCTATGTGATGACCCAAGGGAATTTAATCGAAGATACGATTACATGGGATGCAGACAAAATTGATTTGCGTTTTGATATTAAAGACGATAAAGGAAATGTATTACACGTTCAGCATACCGGTGTGAAACCGGACAATTTCACAGAGGGGGTTATTGTCATCATCGAAGGCTTTGTAAATAAAGATGGCTCATTCACTGCTGAAAAAGTACAAACAAAATGTCCTTCAAAATATGAAGGAGAAGATGCAGGTAACTATGACCTAGAAACACATCAAAAGCTGACTGAAACAAAGTAAGAATATAGTCAGACAGAAGGAGCAGTAATAAATGTACATCATAGGAACGGTAACGATCTATTTAGGACTTGTTATTTCGATCTACGCCTTAATCGCTTTTATTATTGGTATTCGTAAGCAAAATCAATCCTGGATCAACAGCGGGAAAAATAGTGTATTGATGATGTTCTTTATCTCTAGCATTTTAATGACACTATTATTCTTAGCACTAGGAACAGACCAGTACCAGTTTAAATATGTTTCAACCTATACGAGCTCAGACCTTGCCCTAATCTATAAGCTTTGTGCCTTATGGGCGGGAAATGCCGGATCGCTTTTACTATGGACGTTCTTCTTAACGATGTATAACGCGATGGTCATTTTCTCTAAGAAGATGAAAGCAAATCCGATGGTTCCCTATATTTCATCCATTCTACTAGGAAATACAATATTCTTTTACTTTTTACTGGCAACGACAGCAAAACCTTTTGAATTAAATGAAGTCATTCCCAGAGAGGGTAACGGATTAAACCCAATGCTTCAGGACCCAGGGATGATTCTTCATCCGGTAACCCTGTATTTAGGGTATGTTGGTATGGCTGTTCCATTTGCGTTTGCGATTGCGGCCCTTATGTTAAAGAATGTTGATTCATTTTGGATTCGGATGACTAGACGTTGGACGCTTTTAGCTTGGCTATTTTTAACGCTAGGCAACGTCATTGGCGGCTGGTGGGCTTACTTGGAATTAGGCTGGGGCGGCTATTGGGCTTGGGACCCGGTTGAAAATGCTTCTTTTATGCCATGGTTAACAGTAACGGCGTTTTTACATTCAGTGATGATCCAAGAACGTAAGCAAATGCTAAAGGTATGGAATTTAAGCTTAATTATTTTATCCTACTCATTAACATTATTTGGAACATTCCTCGTAAGAAGTGGAGTGTTAACGTCAGTCCATGCATTTGGGGATTCCAATCTTGGAACGTATTTCTTAATCTTTATGGCATTTGCCGTTATATTTGCTATGTATGTGATGATGAGCCGCTATCAGCTATTAAAAAAGGACAGCGGACAATTTGAATCCTTCTTATCGAAGGAAAGCAGCTTCTTAATTAATAACTTAATCTTGGTTGGTGCTACCTTTGCCGTCTTTTGGGGAACGATATTCCCACTTGTGTCCGAAGCAGTAAAAGGAACGAAAGTAACCGTAGGAATCCCATTTTTTAATACGGTTATGTCACCGATATTGTTAGGGTTAATGTTTGTAATGGCTGTTTGTCCATTGATTGCATGGCAAAAGTCAACCGTGAAAAACTTACAAAAGAATTTCGTGGTTCCTGCCTTATTAAGTATAATCGTTGCCGTTATCTTATTCGTCTTCGGTATTCGTGGAGCCTATCCGTTGGTTTCATTTGGTATCGTGTCCTTTATGTTACTGACACATCTTCTAGAAATCTATCGTGGTGTCAGGGCAAGAAGATCTGTTACGAAGGAAGCCTACCCGGTTGCATTGGTTCGCTTAATGACGAAGAATAGACGTCGATATGGCGGATATACCGTTCATTTCGGAATCGCTTTAATGGCGATTGGGATTATTGGTTCACAAAACTTTGATGTTGAAACAATGAAAACAGTGGCAATCGGTGAAACGATTCAGCTTGAAAACTTTAAAGTCACTTATGAAGAATTGGGACAAAAGCGGGAAGGTATGAATGATGTTGTGTATGCAGTCCTTTCAGTTGAAAAGGATGGTAAAAAGCTTGGGAAAGTGATCCCGGAGAAGATTTTCTTCGGAAATAACAATCAGCCCCCTTCAACCCGGGTTGGACTATTGTCAAGTTGGGAAGAAGACCTTTACACAGTTCTAAGCACCTGGGAGGCTGACAAGCGTGCCACCTTTGTAGTTCGTATCAATCCATTAGTGAAATGGATTTGGACTGGTGGAATTGTTGTTATTATTGGTACTCTGTTTGCAATTTGGGGCGGAAAATATAATCAAATTACACCAAGATACACTGGGGCAGAGCGCAAGGTCTCATAGATTGTTGGAAGGGGGCATCCTTATGAGGAAATTAATACTTGTACTATTACTACCTATCCTTTTCATTTCAAATCATTCCCTAGCTGCAGACGACTTTGATTACAGCCGCAAAGACTTTCAGGCGGTGGTTCAAATGCTCGACATGGAAGGCCACGGGAATGATGATTTAGCAACGTGTAATGTAAAACAGCTTTATTACAAAGAAGTTGCCGAAATGATGCAAAAGGGTATGAATAAAGATGAAATATTAGCTTATTACGTAGACCAGATGGGTGAAGAAGCGTTGAAGGCTCCTTTAAAAAGCGGTTTTAGCTTAACCGCTTGGATTACACCTTTTCTCATATTAATAGCAGCAGCCTTGTTAGTTTATGTTCTAATCCAAAAATGGGTTAAAAAACGAAATTCATTGCCAACTGAAAAAATAAAACCATCGACGTTAGATGAGACAGAAAATGAGATTTTACTATCAGTGATCGAAGAAGAACGGAAAAAGTACTTTTAGGAAGTGAACGAAGATGGATCTAATTTCAATTATCGCCAGTATCATGCTGGTAATTGGGTGTTTATATTTTATATGGATGCCTTTTACGGCTAAGAAGGCATCGTCCGTATATAAAGCAACAGTATTTGTAGATGACAAAATAAAAAAAGAAGAGTTATATGCAACACTTAATGAAATTGAAATGGATTATAAGATGAACAAGCTTTCTTTTGATGACTATCAAAATATGAAGAAGGCTTATGAGCTTGAGGTAGCGACGATTATCAAAAATGAAAATGAACTTGGAAGAAAGAGTATTAAGCATAAGGAAAGCACAGCTGATACTATCAAAAAAATTGAAGCTGAAATTGATGCAGAATTAGCTTCGCTTCGTCAAGAAAGGAGGATGAAATCGTAATGTTCTTACTACTCGCTCAATCAACCATTACGAATACAGCTCCTTCCTTCCATAATCCAGGACTTATAAGAATGTGGTATGAATCCCCGTTAAGAGACTTCAACCCGCATGTTTTGATGGTTATTTTTGCAGTGTTATTAATAGCTTGGATTTATTATTATTTCGCTTTCGTAGTAAAAAAAGCGAGATTAGAAGAACAAATGTTAATAGATAGTGAAGAGGGCAGATTCCAGCAGTTACTAACAAAAAGAACGGCTCTCTTAAACAAAATGGTAGAGTTAGAAGAAACGTTTGAGGCAGGAAAAATTGATGAATTAGAATTTGAAAAGAAAATTAATGCTTGTAAACAGCATTTAATAGAAGTAAAGCTTGATCTGAAACAATTTACGGACTAACTGGGGAGGGCTGAACATTGATTGTAATTAAAGAATTAAATAAAACTATCGGCGAAAAGACAATTCTGCGTAATGTCAGCCTCCAGGTTGACAAAGGGGATACCGTCGGCATCTTGGGCCCTAATGGCGCTGGGAAGAGCACGATTCTGAAAATTATCGGCGGGTTAATGAAACCCTCTTCAGGTACTGTTAAAATTGAAGGTCAAAAAATCAAGGATAACCCGCTTGAAACAAAAAAAAGAATAGGGTTTTTAGCACATAATAGTTACTTATATGACCATTTTTCACCGCTTGAGAATTTAAAATTCTTTGGGAAATTATATAATGTTGAAAACTGTGAAGTAAAGGCAAAAGATTTGATTCGTGAAGTTGGGCTGACTTATTTCATGCATGAACCTATCCGTTCCTTTTCTCGTGGTATGATTCAACGTCTGGCAATAGCGAGGGCGATCATTCATGATCCGGAAATATTAATATTAGATGAACCCCATACCGGTCTCGATCAGCATGCTGTTACACTATTAAATAATGTAATTTTAAAAATGAAAGAAAAGGGTTCGACGATACTAATGGTTACCCATGATTTTGCGCAAACCGTAGAAACATGTGATCGGATTGTTATTATGAAGCATGGAGTTATTCTCGATGATTTTAAAGTAACAAATCCTGATGTTGATATGATTTATGAAAAATATGTAGAGCAGGTGGGCTAAAGATGGGCAAAATTTTAAAAACAGCATTAGTCATCACCTCAAAAGATTTATATTCTGAGTGGAAAACAAAACAAATCATCAGTACGATGTTAATTTTTTCAGCACTTGTCATTGTTACGTTTAGTTTTGCCTTTGATCCGGCTAATAATACGGTCAAAGTGGTCATACCGGGAATGATTTGGGTAATTACGATTTTTTCCGGGATTCTCGGACTTAATCGCTCCTTTTTAGGAGAACAGGCCAATGATAGTCTAAATGGTTTAATCGTCGCACCTGTTGATCCTTCAAGTGTTTATCTTGGTAAGTTCTTATCTAATTTTCTTTTAGTAATTTTAGTTCAAATCGTAGCGGTTCCACTTTTATTTATTTTATTTGATTTTAAAATTTTAGGGCATATTGGCTTGTTAATCATTGTTTTATTACTAGGAACGTTTGGGTTCATTAGTGTGGGTACTTTTTTAGCTGCGTTATCAGCGAACTCGAAGAGCAGTGAAATGCTGTTGCCAATCATCCTGTTCCCGGTCGTAAGCCCTGTATTAATTGGAGCTGTACAAGCTACAAAAATTATTCTTATTAACTTTGAAAATATCGCTAGTGCTTTTTCGTGGATGAAATTGATGGCAGCCTATGACCTCGTGTTCTTTGTCATTTGCTTTATCCTGTTTGAATATGTGTTGGAGGTGTAAGGAATGAATGCTCAAGAGTTAAAAATAGAGTTACCGAAGCAATCAAAATTGCATCAAATTTTAGTCTATGCGTTGATCCCATTAATGGCAATTGCCCTTTATCTAGTATTTGTGTGGTCACCTGTTGAAAAAACAATGGGTGTTGTTCAAAAAATCTTTTACTTCCATGTCGGATCAGCATGGACGGCGTTTTTAGCCTTTGGCGTTGTATTTGTTTGCAGTATTTTATTTTTAATAAAACGGAAAAGAATTTATGATATCGTTGCCGGTATTTCCGCGGAAATTGGCGTTGTGTTCACAGCGATAGTCCTGACATCGGGACCAATTTGGGGCCGCAGCGCTTGGAATACATGGTGGACTTGGGAACCGCGTTTAACAACAACGTTAATTCTTTTCTTTATCTATATTGCGTATATTCTTATTCGTCATATGGATGGAGCCTGGGAGAAAAAGGCCAGACTTGCTTCCGTATTTGGAATTATTGGTTTTATCGATGTACCCATTGTATTTATGGCGATTCGTTGGTGGAATTCTAAACTTCATCCAATCGTTTTCGGAGACGGACCAACACAGCAAGGTGGTGGAATTGAACCTCCAATGTTATTTACTCTTGTTTTCACATTAGGGGTCATTACGTTGCTGTATGTCGTATTGCTGCAAAAAGGTGTATATATTGAGAAAACAAAGCTGGCAGTTGAGAAATATAAAAAACATGTTCAAGAAAAACTGATGGACAAAGTCTCTTAATCTTATAGTGGAGGTAATGAAAAAATGAACTATTTATTCATGGCATACACAATTATTTGGGCACTGATTGCGATTTATATCGTAGTTTTAGGAAAACGGCAAGGCAAGATTGTGAAAGAACTAGAGTTTATTGAAGAGTTAAAAAAAGTCAATGAAGCTAAGTAGAGAACAGGGGTGCTTACTTTGAATAAAAAAAGAGTCATCCAAATATCTGTACTAGTCTTTGTTGCAGCTGTCTTTTTCTTTTTGGCAAAAGGAATGAATGCAGTAGATATTGTTGAAGTTGGGGATCAAGCTTATAATTTTGAACTGGAAGATCTTGACGGTACTATTCATAAACTTTCAGACTACGAAGGGAAGTTTGTCGTTGTGAACTTCTTTGCAACCTGGTGTGATCCGTGTATTGAAGAGGCTCCAGAACTAGAGAAATACCAACAGAGCTATGCAAGTGAAGCCCCCCTTCTTATTATTGACAGGGGTGAACCTAAAAAACGTGTCCAGGATTTTAAGGTAAAAGCGAATTCCACTTCAACTTTTTTATTAGATCGAGATGACAAAATTTCAAAAACGTTCAATGTTGTAGGGCAGCCTGAAACATTAATAATCGACCCTAATGGAATAATTCGTGAAAAAATTATCGGCCCAACGACAGCTGAGGATCTAAAAGCAATCATAGCAACGCTTAAAATGAATGGCTTTTAGGAGTAAATAGAAAGGTAGATGAGGATTCTCATCTACCTTATCTTACTGGTGCCCGAAATCCCGCAGCTATTGCTTCTTCTTCCGTACAGAACCATATTTCAGGTTTTGTTTGATTATACGAACGGGAGCTAGGTGTATGGTAGATTTTCTCACCCTTTGAATTAATATTTCCTTTGATTACGCAATCTCCATTCTTAGTAGGGGTACTTGGCTCTTTTTTAATAGAAGCCTTCTCTTCTATAAACCCTTCCTCAGTTGCGTAATTCTCAATACTCCAGATTCCTATCCCTTGTTTTTGCGCTTTTTTCTGAATTTCATAGAATTGATCAACATATTTCGTATTAGGAGCATACACATAGGCTACACGTGCCAGACCTTTTTCCAACAGCATCTCATTAAACATTTTCCCGTCAATCCAAATATAGGCCAATAAACGTCCGTATTTGTCCCGCTCAGAAACATCCAATTCAACCGTGACTTCTTTTCCTTCTAATGTATCTTTAGTAAATTTGGAGGCCTCCGGACCAAAAGGCTGCACAGGCTTACTAGGGTGCTTCGTCTCGGGTGTATCCACTAAAAGCAGCCGTATTCGTTCTTCCTTATTATTTATCATCACATCCAGGGTATCGCCATCTACGACATTGGTTACGATCGTCTTTTCTCCGACACCACTAGTTGCTGAGCAACCAACAAGTAATGAAGTTAGTAAAATACATAGATTAATTACAAAGAATTTCTTACATCTAAAAACTTTCATATGAATCCCCCAATTTTATAACTATTATCATTTTAGTAAAGTTTGCTAGAAATGTCACATAAATAATGATTCCAATATGGTAATGTGTAATTGTAGCATCATTGGGAAAACATAACAGTGAAAATGGAAAAGGAGAGATTTTGATGGGACAACTTACAGAAGTTTTAAACAAGCAAATTGCAAACTGGACTGTACTTTATGTAAAGCTTCATAATTATCATTGGTATGTAAAAGGGGGACACTTCTTCACATTACATACTAAATTTGAAGAGTTTTATAATGAAGCGAGCCTACATATTGACGAACTAGCAGAACGCTTATTAACAATTGGCGGACAGCCTGTAGCAACGATGAAAGGCTGCTTAGAAATGTCATCAATCGAAGAGGCTACTGGGAATGAGTCAGCTGAACAAATGGTCCAAGTATTGGTGGATGACTTTACAAAGGTTGTTGGTGAGTTAAAAGAAGGTATGGCACTAGCTGAAGAACAAAATGATGAGATTACGGGTGATATGCTGCTCGCTATTCACGGCACTCTTGAAAAGCATGTCTGGATGCTTAAAGCATTCTTAGGTAAAAGTGTAGAATAAGGTAGATGAAGCTATTTGTAAACAGATACAAATAGCTTCATTAATTTTGAAAGTTACAATATTTCGATATACCCCTCTGTTCCATTGACAAGGATTCGTTGCCCATCTTTTATCAGTTTGGTGGCATTTTCAACCCCGACAACTGCTGGTAAACCATATTCACGTGCGATAACTGCTCCATGGGTCATTAGGCCGCCAACTTCGGTGACAAGGCCTTTTATCGATACAAACAATGGTGTCCAGCTAGGGTCGGTAAAGGTGGTGATCAATATATCTCCATCTTCTAGATTAGCATCTTCCATGTTTAAGATGACACGTGCCCTCCCCTCGATAACCCCGGAAGAAACAGGAAGACCTACTATCGCTTCGGCAGGAAGATTTTCACGTTTGTACTCACCTGAAATGATTTCACCATCAGATGTAATTACACGTGGTGGGGTTAGTTTTTCATAAAATTTGTACTCGTCTTTTCGATTGCCGATGATTTGGTAATCCAGTTTATTTGTGCATACGACTTCGTGAAATTCTTCAAAAGTGAGATAGTATATATCTTCTTTTTCATGAATGACTCCCGCTTGAACTAGTAGTTCGGCTTCTTTCAATAAAGCCCGCTTATAAATGAAGTAGCGATTAACCATGCCGTATTTTGGATATTCCCGATAACCGCTGAAATTCCGGATTAGATCAATCATTCGTTTTGTTTCTTTGGCTTTTTGTTCACCATCGGGTAATTGTTTCAATCGATCTAATAACTCTTGTTCCTTTTTCAAAGCAACACGCTGCCCTTGCTCAAATTTCCGATTACTCTCATTAGGCTTAAAGTTATTGATGTTACTGAGAATCATGGGGATAATCGTAGTTGGTTTTTCACTCCATCTAGTTCTAGTAATATCGATTTCTCCAGCACATCGCATTCCGTATTTGTTAAGATAAGCTGATATTGCGTCTTTCGTTACCTGACCGCCATCATACTTAAGAAGTTCGTCGAAAAAGTTTTCATCTTTTGCGTGCTGTAAATAATCAATGACTCCCGGATAAGGACGAATCACATCTGCAACATCCAACAGGTCTAGACCCATTTCAGATGTTATATTGTTTGATACGGATTGAGAAAGTGTATCTGCTACGTTTTTTTCACCTAACCACTCATACATTTTTTTATTGATCCATGTTGAAGCATCCATAGCATTCATAATCACACCCATACTTGGATCAAATAAAAACTTCTTTAATTCCTGAAGATCTTCTAGAATAAAATCAAATAAATCCGGTCCTGATTTCGTTTGGATGTTTTGTTTTAACTCTTCTATCGATGTTTGACTACTCTTAATATGATTAGAAACAATTTTTAGATTGGTTTCAATTTGAGCTTGTGAACGCGGGAATGACATACCTTTATTGTTATTACTGGGACTTAGTTCAACTGTTTTTATAAAATTTCCCCGCTTTATTATGGTCTGAAGTGCGTCTTTTATGAGCGGATCGGATTGTCCCAAAGCATTTAATATCATCTCTCTACTTTCGGGTGAAGACAATTGATTGGTTACATCAACAAACAATCGACCTCCAGCTTTACGCATCGGTGCAAAAGTTGTTAATAAGAAAAATGACAATCCAAGTGGCTTTATCGGGTCAGTCATCATTTGTTGGTGACCGACAGATACATAGACGTGATTTTCTTCATCATGCGCTTCAGGGATAGGGAATAAAGTAGTGATTGGCCGACTCTGGACAATATAAAATGTTTCATCAACTAAACACCATTCGATATCTTGTGGGCAGCCAAAATAAGCTTCGATTTGCCTTCCGATGCGTGCAAGTTGTAAAATTTGTTGGTCGGTAAGTGTTTGAACTTCTTGCTGATTAGGATTAACCTCCTGTGCCTCTGTTCCACCTTCTTTTCGTCCGTAAATAGCCAATTTTTTAGTTGCTATCCTCTTATCGACGATTTTATCTTCCTGTACTGTAAAATAATCGGGAGATACCAGACCAGAGACCAGTGCTTCTCCAAGACCAAAACTGGCATCAATTGATAGTAACTTTCGGTTAGAGGTAATCGGATCAACTGTAAATAAAATCCCAGAAGCCTGTGGGAACACCATCTTTTGAATGATAACAGATAAATACACTTGACTGTGGTCAAATCCATTTTGCATACGGTAAATCACGGCACGGTCCGTAAATAAGGAAGCCCAACATTTTTTGATATGATGCAGGATTGGTTCTTTGCCGATGACATTTAAATAGGTGTCTTGTTGACCGGCAAAAGAGGCATGTGGTAAATCTTCAGCAGTCGCACTGGAACGGACTGCATAAGCATGTTCATCGCCAAATAGGGATAAATAGTGGGTCACTGTTTCCACAACATCGGGAGGAATTTCAACTTCCATAATAATTTGTCGAATCTTCTTGCTGATTTCTCCAATTTGATCTCGATTCTCCACTTTTAGCAGTGTTAGTTGATCCACCAATGCTTGAAACGAATCGTTATGTTCAATGACCTTTTGATAACCTACTGTCGTAACACAAAATCCTTCCGGTACTTGTATTCCTTCAATTTTTGATAACTCTCCTAAATTTAATCCTTTTCCACCAACGAGCAAAAGCTGTGTTTTTTCTATTTCCTGAAAACTGAGAACCAACGTGCTCATTCAATATCCCTCCAAGAAATCTTATTAAAGTTCTATTGCATTTTAGCAGTAGTAAATGGGAATATATAGTCTGTAATGCCCATTTCATATATGTTATAATTAAACTAGAGGTAGTGATTGAACGATTGAAGAGACAGTAAGGAAGCATACAGCCCTTGCTGTCTTTTTATTTTGATATGAATTAATTCATTCACCCTGGATTATAAACACAACTTAACGGAATAACTAAATTAGAAAATACATTTTATATAACACCTTTAAGTGTTGTAATTACTCATGACACTTAAAGGTGTTAAAAGGTATAGGAGGTATAAATTTATGCATAAACAAGAAAAACTACCTGAAATTCGTAAAACGATTGTAGTGGATGCACCAATTGAAAAAGTGTGGAAAGCTGTTTCAACATCGGAAGGTATTGCAGCATGGTGGATGGCAAATACTTTTGAGCCTGTTTTGGGAAAGGACTTTATCCTTCATGCAGGTCCATACGGTGACTCCCCTTGTAAGGTTACTGAACTGGATCCTCCAAACCGTGTCGGCTTCGATTGGGATAAAGGATGGCACCTTACTTTTGAATTAAAGTCATTAGAGGATGGAAAAACAGAGTTTACCCTAATTCATTCCGGCTGGAGTGTAGAAAATTCAAAAACTCGTGAAATTATGAATGAAGGTTGGGAAAAGATTGTAAAAGAGCAGCTTCCAAAGTATATTGGAGCATAGGTATGGTCGACCAATCTAAGCAAGATATTTTTCAGGCAATTTCCGACCCAACACGTCGTAGTCTGTTAAAATTACTTGCTGAGAAGGAAATGTCGATAACTGAAATTGTAGGATTCTATACGATAAGCCGTACGGCTGTGAATAAGCATCTGCATATTCTTTTAAATGCTGGTCTTGTCAGAAGTCAAAAGGTAGGGCGTGAAACCCGATATACGCTTAATCCAGAACCATTGGTTGAACTAAAAAATTGGCTCACCTTCTTTGAACAATATTGGGATAAAAAGCTGTTGGCTCTTAAAGAATATATAGAGGAAAATAATCATTAGTAATAGAAGGACCGAGTCTGTGTGATTTAACGCTTTCGGTTCTTTTATTTTATATTCAAATTTTATGTTTCAGACAAGATTAATAGTAATGGGACCTCGAATGTTAAAAGGTTCTGCTTCTTTTTGTAGTTATACAAATATATCAAAGGAATGGAGAAGAGGGAATTGCCAAAAAAAAGGTCTTCTCGGGTGAAACCGTTAGTTTTAATAATCCTATTTCTATTTTTAGCAACTTTTGCTGCGATATATGCTGTCGGATTATATAACAGGGGCAAGGAGCCTATTGTAGAAGAGACAGATTCAAATAATAATAATCAGTTTTCCAGTGTTGATGCATTAGTAAGGGAGACCTTTTCCTTATCAAAAGAAGGAAAAGTTGCCCGTATTTCCTTTATTTCTGGTAGGACTGATTGGAATGAAGTGAATAAAGAATGGGGAAAATCAAATCACATATCGGAAGCGACTAAAGGCAGATATGAAGAATATGAGAATCACCGAGCAGTCATAGGTTATGCGGGTAATATAGTGAATGATATCAGGTCTTATGATTACGAACTGCAAACAATCTCCTTAAATAAGATTAAAAAGGCTGGTGGTGAACCTGATGAAGTACGGTTTTATAAAGATGCGACCCATGACCAAATAATACTTGTCTATCATATAACAAATGCAATCGAATTATCATGGATTTTACCAAAATCAACCGAAAGGGAGCCGAACCCTAAGGTGGACCATATTTCTGTCTATACTAAAGTTAAAAATAAGCTAGACCAACAACAAAAGGCCAAATCCATTTCAGAAATAATTTCTGGAATGACCCTGGATGAGAAAATAGGACAGATGATCCTTGCAGGAATTTCTGGAACCACAGTGGATGCAAATACACAAAATTTAATAACTCAGTATAAGGTTGGGGGAATTATTTTTTACAAAAATAATTTAGTAAACTCTGAGCAGGCCATTCAACTTGTAAATCAAATTAAATCTGTGAATGCTCCCAATCTTCCGCTTCTATTAAGTGTTGACGAAGAGGGTGGTCGGATCACTAGGTTGCCGAGCGGACTTGTTAACCTACCGCCAAATCAACAGATTGGAGTAGTAAATAGCCGGCAGTTTTCATATAAAGTTGGAGCGATATTGGGGGAGGAGTTAAAATCATTTGGTTTGAATATGGATTTTGCTCCAGTTCTCGATATCAACAGTAACCCGAATAACCCTGTTATTGGAGATAGGTCATTTGGAGACAACGCTAAATTGGTAAGCAAACTTGGTATTCAAACGATGAAAGGCATTCAGTCCGAGAATATTATTGCAACGATTAAACATTTTCCCGGCCATGGCGACACATCGGTCGATTCCCATCTGGAGCTCCCTATTGTTAATAAAAGTCTTAAGGAACTAAAAGAATTCGAATTAATTCCGTTTAAGCATGCGATTGATGATGGGGCAGATGTTGTCATGGTCGCTCATATCTTGTTACCCCAACTGGATCCAAAAAATCCTGCGTCCATGTCAAAAACGGTCATCACAGACGTTCTTAGAAACCAGTTGGGTTTCAAAGGTGTGATCATTACAGATGATATGACTATGAGGGCCGTTACAGATCATTTTGATATTGGGCGTGCTGTAGTAGAATCCATTAAGTCCGGCAGTGATATTATTTTAGTGGGTCATCATTATAACAATGTAGTTGAAACAATTTCTTCTTTGAGATCCGCTGTTCAGAAAGGGGAAATTCCTGAACAAAGAATAAATGAAAGTGTTGCCCGAATTATTGCATTAAAAAGGAAATATGAGATTAATAATTCCAAAGTTGGAAGTGCTAACATAGAAGGTATTAACCAATCCATCACAACACTCCTAAATGAGTATGTAAAATAATCATTTAGGAGTGTTTTTTCCATTTTTCTTCAAACGTTTATTAGATTTCGTTTAGAGTCAATTTAGATACACCTTTTAAAATTACTTTAGAAGAGATTAACAAATAAAAAATTGGAGAGTGAAATTATTGAATCCTAAAAATAGCTGGTGGATTTTAGTCATTGTTTCTTTGGGAGTCATTATCCCGTTTGTAGTACCCTATTTTACATTGGACCCCGCAAATAGCCGTGTTTCTTTTTCATCAGCGGCCATACAATTTCCCTTATTAGTTGCTCATATTGTAACGGCATGTGTTGCCCTAATAGTAGGCTTCATTCAATTTCTACATCCGATTCGAATGAAGTCACCTAGAGTCCATCGATATCTTGGTAGAGTGTATGTAAGCAGTGTTATTATCAGCGGGATTCTTGCTTTAGTTTATACTTTTTACGTTGAAAACTTTTCAAAGGCAACTTCCTTCCTCGTGTTATCACTTTTATGGCTTTTTACATGCTGGATGGGGTATCGGACTGCTACAAGAAAAAAATTGACGAGCATCGCAAGTGGATGATTCGTAGTTTTGGGATCACATTAGTAGCAGTAAGTGGGCGTCTTTTGGTACCGGTATTGCTTCTGATTTATTCTATTTTAAACGGATTCACGCTCCCAGAAGGCAGGGAGGCAATGGTGGAAAATGTGTTAAATGTAAATATATGGGTTGGTTTAATTGCAAATTTCATCATAATTGAGTGGAAGATACTTAAGCAAGATAGTTGAAATATAAGATACTTTTGGGTTATTGACAATTGTTTGTTGTTAAGAAATTGTGAATTCTTTATTTCGACTTTATGATCTGTAAAATATAGCTTTTCAGATTTGTAATTTCATAAAGAAAGAGGTTGTAACGATCCTATAGCAGAGACTATTGGGGCAAAAAAATCAGCAGATAAAACTTGAGGGAATATAGGATTGACACGTGATTTTGTGTGAAATAAGGGAGTAAAGGCAGTTCAGTCTTTACTCTCTTTAATCTTAAACATTGAACCGGTACCCGACACCCCAAATGGTTTCAATGTATTGCGGTTTCGACGGGTCTGGTTCTATTTTTTCACGCAGTTTACCAATAAATACGGTTACTGTCGCATTGTCACCCATGGAATCCAAACCCCAGATTTTTTCGAATAACTCGTCTTTGGAGAACACTCTATTTGGATGTATCACCAAAAACAAGAGCAAGTCGTACTCTTTAGAAGTAAATGTAATTTCCTTTTCATTCACGAACACCTTTCTAGATAACTTATCGATATGAATGCCCCGGATGCGGATTTCGTCTTTCTGGCTCATTTCGTTATGGGACATCAATCGGTCGTAACGGGAAAGATGGGCTTTGACTCGGGCAACCAACTCACCTACACTGAAAGGTTTAGTCATATAATCATCTGCACCAAGTCCAAGACCACGGATTTTATCGATTTCTTCCTTTTTGGCTGATATCATTAAGATTGGTATGTTTTTTGCCTGTCTAACCTGTTTACAGATTTCAAATCCGTCCGTATTCGGGAGCATGAGGTCGAGAATAAGTAAATCAAAATCCTCTCCAAGTGCCTTTCTAAGACCAATATCACCGCTTGTGGCAATTTCCACAATAAAGCCGCTCGCTTCTAAATAATCCTTTTCCACTTCTGCAATGACCTGGTCATCCTCAATGATTAGAATTCGTTTCAATCGTGTTCACCCTCATTAATGTAAAATAAATACTGGTCCCTTCTCCTAATTGACTTTCCGCCCAAACTGTTCCACCTTGTCCTTCAATAATTTGTTTGACAATTGCGAGCCCGAGGCCAGATCCTCCTGTTTCTGTGTTTCTTGATGGGTCGGCACGGTAAAAGCGGTCAAAAATATGAATTAGAGACTCGTTATCAATGCCTGGACCGTTATCCTTAATGTGTACCATCGCTTTTTCGTTGTTTTGTAACAATTCCAACCGAATGTCTTTATATGGTTTATCATTATATTTTAGGCTGTTGCCGATAATATTCAACAGCACCCTGCTTAGCTTTTCACGGTCAGCCATTACAAGAATCGGACTATGATTGGCGGCAGAAAATGTAAGACATGTATTTCCCATCCGTGGGTCAATGCGCAGTTCATCAACATAATTTCGTAAGTATGCATGAATGTCCAACGGTTCCAAATGGAACGGCAGGCGCTTTAAATCCAGCTTAGAATACAGCATCAATTCATCAATCAAAACGTCCATATCTTCTGTTTTTTTTGCAATCATATTCATATATTTTTCCTGTTTTTCCTTAGAATCCGCAATGCCTTCTTGAATACCCTGAACACACGCCTTTATTCCAGTAATTGGCGTCTTCAGGTCATGTGAAATGTTGGAGATGAGTTCTTTGCGATTTTCTTCATATTGTAGCTGCAGATGAATGGACTTCTTCAGCCGAATTCGCATTTCCTCAAACGCTGCTCCCAACTCACCAATTTCGTCTTTTCGTTTCAACTTTACCTCATGATCCAGGTTTCCTCCTTTAAATTGGTTCGCGGCATTTTTTAACATGTACAAAGGTTTGATAAAGCTCCGGGAAACTAAAAAGGTAAGGATTCCATTTGTCAGCCCAATCACCAATAACAGCGATAAAAAGAGCAATGGAAAAAACTTTTTTGCCTCGTTGAAAAAGGGTGTTAGATCGGAAACCAAATAAACCGTTCCAACGGTACCATCACTGAATTGGGTATGATATTTTTCCACTGAAAAACGGTCCCATCCCCAGCGATTTTGGGTTTGGTTCGTTTGTATCTTCGAAATGGGCTGGTTAAGTTTTAGGCTCTCCACAAAAGGTGAAGAAAAAGTAACCTGATTATTATTTTTCATGACAACTAGGCCCGTCTGCAAACGATTCAATTGTTCGTCGGTTTTTTTCAAAAAATCATGATCAGTAAATCGGTCGGGGGCTGTTTGTGCCATGAATTTCACGCCGGCAATCAGATCACGGCGTTGGTTGGACGCCTCCCAAAAGAGTGGCATTCCTTTTCCAGCCCCGACATCTTTATAAAGGGATGAAACCAGTGTTGTGGCAATTAAGGCAAACAAGACGATGGGTATAAAGGTCATTGCGATATAGGAAAGCAGTAGTCTTGTTTTGATGGTCATAATCAAATCCCCTTAGAACCGTTTTTTTCTCAAACAACATTGATCCTGCTGAATAAGTCATTATACAATTTTATGTGCATATGACAAAACGACCAAGTTAGTCGTTGCTTGGCCGCCTTTTATCTTAGTGACGCCAGCGGCGTGTTATGCCATCTTTTTTGATTTCTTCGATTTTCTTGTCTGTTAAGTCAACCGTTTCCGGAACTGTTTTATTAAAGTCGGTGTAATCTATATCAATGTTAATTGTGAGATCGTGTTTTTTACCGGAGTCATCTGTTCCGATAATCTTTATTTTAGCCGACTGCTCTTCCAGAACATTATTTGGGCTGATTTCAGCCTCCAAATCAATTTTATCAACCTTAATTTTATCTGTTAGTTTGGGCATGTTTGCCATCCAGTCAGGCGTATTTTCGCTGTTGGGGTGATTGCCAATCTTGGATACGGCCATCGTTCCTACGGCATTGACTACGGCTGGAACCTGGTCTCCGGAAAGGTGCAGTTCAACGTGCTTGCTGTAATTGGCTTTATTTTCAATGGTCGAAAGTTCTTTAATATTCCCAAACAATGCCCCGAATACTTGCTCCACGGCTTTTGGTGGGCCTTGCGGATCTCCATGATGTTGCCATTTGGGGTTGTTTAACTCCTTAACCTTATAAACATCATCTTCACTGTTTTTAAAAACAACCTTTCCTTCTTGGCGAAACACATTGATTGAGCGCGTTTCGGTAGTGTCGCCAATTGTTGCAGCAACACTCCCTGCTCTCTGATTCTTATTTACTTTTAAGTCAGCTGTTCCTTCAACAAGTTTTTTACCATTATCCATGACCGTCAAGTCAACATTTACCGTCATGCTTGTTTTAGCTTTCGTATTTTGTAACGCAGTTTTGTAGGCGTCGTATCCGGATGTATCTTCCATTGCGGAAATACCGCTGGCCATAAACAGTACCGCTCCGATTCCTAACCCTGCTCCTGCAGTCAACCATTTCTTTTTCATAGCTACCTCCAACATTTATTTTTTTGAAAAGCTAGTTTTGCCTAAGCTTTCTGTTATCCATCATATCTTCCATGTCTAAAGCGCCTCTAAACCAATTCTAAAAAAAGTATAAAAACTCATAAAAGTGTGGGACGAAGGGTCGGGAACTCTGACCCAATTTTAAAAGAGTGTTTTAAAGATAAAATGGTAACAATAAAAACTGATAATAAGAGGGAGGATTTTTTTATGAGGTTTCGAGCAATTATTCAACTAAGCAAAAAAAACGCAACAGGTATTCCAGTATCGGAGGATGTAGTAGCTGGCCTCGGAGCAAGCAAGAAACCGGCAGTACGCGTTACTATAGGAGAATACACCTACCATAGCACTGTAGGATCAATGGGTGGGAAGTTCATGATCCCGCTCAGTGCTGAGCATCGTAAAGGAGCCGGTGTCACAGCAGGTGACGAAGTGGATGTGGACATTGAACTAGACACCGAGCCTCGTGAGCTTACCGTGCCTTCCGATTTCTTAGAAGCACTTGAGCACGAAAGTGAAGCAAAGCACTTTTTTGAAGGGTTATCCTATAGCAATAAACGAAGATTTGTCCTTTCAATTGAGGGAGCTAAGACATCCGAGACTCGCCAGCGTCGGATTGACAAAGCAGTAGTTACATTAAAAGAAGGTCGAACTCAGTAATGAACCTCTCACGACTAAAGTCGCGAGTTTCTAACAACCCTACGGGTTGAAAGGACCCGACATTCTAAAACTAGCCTTAAGATTCCTGCTTCACAGAGAACTGCATCCCATAACGAACGTCTTACACTCTCTCCAACAATAAACTGCTTAATTTATTGCCCAATGCTTTTAACACTGGCAGGCACACCCCGCAGTTCCTACGGGAAGAAAAAAGGAATATCTATGAAGCAACAGGTGTTCGTAATATACGAATACCTTCTTCTTTTATGTTATTGGCCGCATTACGGTCGCGATCATGTTCTGCCCCGCAACTTGGACAAACCCATATACGGTCAGAAAGAGATAATAGCGTGTGTTTCTCTTTACACCCATTACATTGTTTCGAAGAAGCAAAAAAGCGGTTAATTAACACGACTTTTTTATTGTCCCAAATTGCTTTGTAAGAAACGAATGTTACAAAAGTAGACCAACTTACATCAGCGATACTACGAGCTAATTTTTTGTTTTTAATAAGACCTTTTACATTTAAATCTTCTAACACGATAACTTGGTTTTCGTTTACGAGTTTTCGAGATTGTTTATGCAAAAAGTCTTTACGTAAATTGCTGATTTTTAAGTGTAACTTGGCTACGTTATGTTGCAGTTTTTTATAATTAGAAGAACCTTTCTTTTTATTTTTTAATTGACGTTGCAAGGTAGCCAACTTTTTTAAGTATTGTTTCAAATAGCGTGGATTTTCAATTTTATTACCATTTGAATCGATTAAAAAATGGGTTAAACCTAAATCGCAACCCATGATATTTTCTGCTGAAACCAAAGACCAATCGATATCGTTTTCTATAGGGACGACTTCTTCAATTTTTAAAGAAATATGCGTTTGACCACTACTATGCACGGTAACTGTTGCCCCTTTGATTTTACCGTTAAACCCTTGTTCCTTAAATAATCGACGTTGTTTCTTTGACAATTTAACGTTTACCCAACCTAATTTAGGTAGTTTAATCTGCTCTTTTTCAAAGTCTAACGCAATATTACCATTCGTTTCTTTTGTTGAATAACTTTGTTTAGATTTGTGTTTTGATCTGAATTTTGGATACCTATTTTGACCTTTGAAAAATCGGTCAAAAGCATCGTCTACTTGTTCTAATGCACATTCCAATGCGAATTTATCCACTTTTTTCAACCAATTAAACATAGGGTGGTCTTTTAAAGCATTGAACGATTGTTTAAATTCACCACTTCTCAAAGTTTCTTTGGTTTCATGATACACTTCCTGTCGTTCACCTAAGAAAAAGTTAAACGTAAAACGTGCACAACCAATCGTTTGAATAATTTGTTCATGTTGTTTCGGTGTGGAAAAGGCACGGAACTTTAATCCATAATTACGGATTTTCTTGTTTTCTTTTGCCAATTCTTCATTTCGTTGTTTTATTGTTTTTCGTTTTCCAGCCATTCCACTCACCACCGATCTCAATTTGATATCTTAATTTTACCAAATATTTACCATAAACACAAACGTTCGTTCTTTATTTTAATATAAAAAACTGAAAAAAAAGCGCCCTAACTCACGACTGAATTCACAAGTGTGCGGGCGCTAGTTATCAAATAATGTAAATAACTTTAATCGAATGGTCGACTAATACAGGGATACTATAAACATTTACACCTGAACTACCAGACCTTTATTATGATCCGAAACTTTGGGGACAAGTCGGTCAGGATGGAACGATTGATAAATTGCTGGCATTGAATTCCGGTGAAATCACCGGTTTAATTGGTATGGCGGTGGATTATAGTAACGAAAGAAATGAACTGAAATACTGGATTGCCGTAGAAGGTAAAGGGAATTTACCGGATAATTTCTCCACATTCGATGTACCGGCGGCAAAATGGGTCGTATTTGAAGTTGTGGGTCCGTATGCCCAATCTGAAATCTGGGTTCCTGTTAAATAAACATGGTATATTATTAGTATAAAGACCCCATAAAATGTTAATTTATCAGATGCCAATTGAAGTAATGGGGCATTAATTTAACAACTGATCATCATCCGCAATCGGGCGCCATCCTTTAACAGGAAAGCGCTCATTTTTCATTATAGGGCCAGATTGCGGAAGACTATATTGTGAAAATGCTATTAAGTATAGTGCTAGTTTTAAATGTTACCCTACCACTTTCATTTTCTGATGTTATTGCAGGAGTAGTTAGCCAAAACATAACTACAATAAGTGGGTGTACTACAAAAGATTCCATTAAAAATCCCGAAGCAATTTTACTAATCAATATTGATACGGGATTTTTATTTTTATTTACACAGTAGTTTCTTTTATGTCTGCTTTCAATTCTTTAAACCATTTTAAGTTCACTAAATGGTGAGAACGAGAATTTTCGTTCATGCGATGAAAATAATCAACTTTACCAGGTAATTCTTTAGTGTTAGCTAGGTATTCATCGAGATGAGCAATTCTAGCTTTAGTTTGATCGATTTGTGATTGGATTAATTCCAATAACTTATTTTTATCGAATTCGTCTGCAAAGAGTAATGTGCCATAGAATTGTAAGTTTACATACTCGGATTTAGTCCCATATTTGGCCATTAATTTATCGAATTCTTCCATTCCCAAAGACGTGATTTTAAAAGTGTGAATTTCACGATCATTGTTTGGACGGGTTTGATACGTTTGTTCAATCAAGCCTTTTTCTTCAAGTTGTTGCAAATTGTAATAAAACGATCCTTTAGTGAAATTCACGATATATTTATAATGTCGTTTTTCCATTAAACTTAATAGTTCGTATCCATGAGCGCCAGGGTTTTGAATAAGTAAGCCAAGGATAAGTAAAGGAATCAAGGCTGCATCACCTTTGCCATTTGTACTTCAAATTCAGCGTATGTGATTTTACCAAGAGCCAAATTCATACTGTGAATATAAATTAGTTCAGTTTTCGAATAGTTATTGTTTATTTTTAGTGATTGAACTTCATCCGCAAGAGACCCTAAGATATGACACTTTTTTGAAAATGCTTCGAAGTAGCGATAACCGAATTTTCGTTGGGAAATGGCGTTAAAATGAATACCATCCGGATTGGCAGTTAAACCTTCTGCTGATACAAAATAACAATTTTGCTGCTCATGAGCGAATTGACGTAATTGTTCATTGATTTCTTGGAATTCTGTTGAGTACTTTCCGAAACCGGATTTTCCAAGAAAATCCCCAAGCTCACCAATGATTAATGGGACATTTTGAAGGTTTAATTCTTTTCGTAAAGTCTCAATGATAAAAGATAATTTTTCATAATACGTTTCATGTAGAGAATTATTGCTATCACTTTCACCTTGATGCCAAAGTATGCCACAAATTTCACTAGTTTCAAGAGCAAACCTTGCTTCAGACAAAGCATGTTGAAAAAGAGTACCCTGCGGATGCCAATCGTTCAAGGAACTGCCACCTTCCGCACAAGGAATCAAACCAATTTCTTCATCTGGCTGGGCTTTCGACCATGCCTCTGCAAAAGATGCTGCTAGACTTACACCAGCAACTGGGCGGTCATAATTAATTGGCTCTGTCATCATTTGCCACTGACCGTTGCGAAGCATTTTTATTTTTTCATTATAGATAGGTTCTACCTCATGCAGGAATCCACGACCTGCCATATTTGATTGCCCTAGCATTAAAAAAGATTTTATCATTTAATTTTCATTCCTTTACACAATAGTCTAATTAGACTTCAATATTATAGAGTCTAATTAGACTATCGTCAACTCGATGTATCTGGTAAATTTTTAATAACGAACTAATATAGAACTGTCATCGTTCTAATAACTACTGAAAGAAAATATTGAGTAGGAATAACAAGGTTGAACTTCTCTTATAAAATAAAGATAATTACTTTATTGATTATAATAAGTATGAGGAAGAAGGCTATTAAAAATAGGGATTTATGAATTAAAATACATCAAAGTACAGGTGCAATAATTCAATTATCATATTCCACAATCGGGCGCAATTCTTGAAAAAGAATTGTGCCTTCTTTAGCTATAGGGCCATTTAATTGAGTAACCTAATAGGAAAATACCTATTGATATATATTATGAAATAAAGGAAAATTATCCATATTAAATTAATAACAAGGAGGAATTTTACTTGAAGCTTATAAGCATAATTATTATGACAGTAGCGTTATTAATAACTTGCTTATTCCCCCATCAAAACGTTTATGCAGCAACATCAATTAACGTCAAAATCAATGGACAAACTCTCTACTTTGATCAACCACCAATAAATGAGAATGGAAGAGTACTAGTTCCAATGCGAACAATCTTTGAGGTGATGGGTGCAGATGTTCAGTGGGTAACACAAACAGCTACTGTTAAAGCTACAAAAGGAGACTTAATGATCAATTTACCACTAAACCACAAACAAGCAACCATAAACGGAGTAAAGAAGGGTTTAGATGTACCAGCAAAATCAGTAAATGGACGTACTCTCGTTCCTTTACGGTTTGTTAGTGAAGCTCTTGGTTGTCAAGTTGTATGGAAATCAGCAAAGTCTTTGGTATCCATAAGTTATGATGGCGAGATAGTCATTCCATCTCCTGCCGCTACTCCAATAAATGGGGATGAGGAGGAAAGATTATCAGTACCTATTGGTAATGCTTTTGATGGAATAGAGGTACCACTTTTAAATTCAGAAGTATTTGATGATTTCCTTGATAAATAGTCAAGTATAAGAACTAACGGAGTACTTTCGTAAAAAATTTAGGGGTTATTTGCAGTTCTATTACATATTCTACTATTCAACAATCGGCGCAATTCTTGAATTAGAATTGTGCCTTTTCAGTTAAAGGGCAGATTATTGAAGAACAATTAAAATTGGTGCAATATATCATCATTCTTTCAAGTAAAATATACCTAATATAATTGGTTCTTTCAGGAGGTTGAATTAAGTGAACAGTTCCCCAAATGAAATGAAGCTTATCATTCCAAAAGGATGTGACAATGCTCCAAGGAAACAAATAGTTATTGATTTTACAGTAGCTATATTAAAACAGCAAAATGAAATCATTAAGGAATATGCAGATGAATCTATTATATGGTATCAATTAAAAGATAATAAAAAAATAGAAGGTCAATGTTCATTAATTACTATTTTGCAGGATGAAAATAAAAACATCATTGACTGCCTTGAAATTTACCAAGTGATAACTCACGGGAAATTCGCTTCAATAAATGGTGTGATTTCATTAGCAAATGGTACAAAAATTGATTTCTGCGATGTATATATGTTTAGCAATACTGCAAGGTCTGGAAAGGTAAAGGAAATAAAATCATATAGACTGGGACGGAGGGTCGGGAACTCTGACCCATTGTCCGGCAATCGGGAGGGCAACCTTTGACTTTTACCAAAGGACAGTATAAAATTAAAATTGAATTTTATAGGTTAAGGAGGATTATTAAAAAATGACACACTCAATGAGACTACGTTTCCCAACTTTGAACAAGTAATTGAATACGTTCAAAGGCTCTGTTTGTGTTGACAGAGTAAACGGGATAAGTCTGTCCTTTTTTAATAATCTTCATTTCATATATGGAAAGATTAGAAAGGTGGATTGTTCTGCCTTTCTTTATTTTTGTCAAATAACCCTTTCTTTGCTTACCCTGTAAGGTAGGTTTATTTGCGGACGGCTTCTGACAACGGCTTTTAATAGCCTCTAAAATAAGGACGGGTCTCTTCCCTTTACTCTCAAATCACAGGCAGATGCTTGTGATTTTTTATTTTGAAAGGGGACGGAAGAGCAATGGGAAATGTATGCATTGAATTGGAAAATATTGAACTTTCATTTTTAGATAGAGTGGTATTAAACATTCCACGACTCGCTGTACACCAGTTCGACCGAATCGGTATTGTCGGGAAAAATGGTGCTGGTAAGAGTACCTTATTAAAACTGATGGATGGTCAAATTAAGCCAGAAAAAGGGCGAGTGAAACGTTTTATAGATTTTGCCTATTTTGATCAACAAGCTATTCCTGAGATAAAGGAAGTAAATTACGAGCTAAAAGGGAAACTGTCTATTCCAGAAACGGAGATTGAAAAGTTTAGCGGTGGGGAACAGACAAGGCTAAAGTTAGCTCAAATATTCTCAAACTATCATGAAGGATTATTAATTGATGAGCCAACCACCCATCTTGATGCGGAGGGTATACAATTTTTTATCGAGGAATTGAACTACTATTATGGTGCCTTAGTCATAGTAAGTCACGACCGGTATGTATTGGATAAACTTGTAACAAAGATATGGGAAGTGGATGATGGAACTGTAACGGAATATACAGGGAACTATTCTGATTATGTAGCACAAAAAGAGCTTCAGAAAAGACAGCAACAGGAGCAGCATGATCACTATGTCAAAGAGAAATCACGACTGATGAAAGCCGCAGAAGAAAAAATGAAGAAGGCTGAAAAAATTACGCAGGCAAATGGACGTATGTCCAAAAAAGAAACAAAAGCAAAAGCCAATAGAATGTTTATGACGAAATCAAAGGATACAAGTCAAAAGTCAGTCCAACGAGCAGCAAAAGCGATGGAACAGAGAGTAGAAAAGCTTGAAGAGGTGGAAGCCCCAAAAGAGGAGCAAATCATTCATTTTCACCAGCCGTCTGCTCTTCAATTACACAATAAATTTCCGATTATGGCGGATTGTTTAACGATAAAAGCTGGGAATAAGGTACTTCTCAAAGAAGCGAGCTTCCAGTTTCCATTGGGTAAGACAATCGCCATTACTGGAAAGAATGGTTCAGGTAAAACAACGTTACTTCATCATATATTACAGCGGGGTGAAGGGATAACGATTTCTCCAAAAGCAGTAATCGGGGCGTATGAACAGATGGCTTATCAATTTACTAAAGATGAAACGGTACTAGACTTTATGAAGGATAGAAGCGACTTTAGCGAAAGTAAGATTCGATCAGTTCTTCATTCGATGGGTTTTACAGGAAATGACTTAAACAAGAACGTTCGGAATTTAAGTGGCGGAGAGGCCATTCGTCTTGTATTGTGTCAGCTGTTTTTAGGGAGATATAATGTGTTGATCTTGGATGAACCGACAAACTTTTTAGATGTTTTCTGTATAGAAGCATTGGAACGATTTTTAAAAGGGTATGATGGAACCATTCTCCTTGTATCACATGATAAAACTTTTATTAATAGAGTAGCTGATTGTATATACGTAATAGAAGAGCAAAAAATAGTGCATGAAGCATAACGTGGGACGCGGGGGCGGGAACTCTGGCCCTGTGTTAAAAAAATTATAGAAATGAGTTGTTAGTCAATGAACACAGTAATTAACAATCAAAAGAAGAATTGGTTAAAGAATATTATTCTCTTTTTAAGCAGCCAGACGATTTCCCTTTTCGGATCTTCCTTGGTTCAATATGCGATGATGTGGTATATAACACTTACAACGGAATCTGGAGTGATGATGACGTTGTATATTATTTGCGGTTTCATTCCGACTTTTCTTTTATCTCCAGTTGCAGGGGTTTGGGCAGATCGCTACAATCGGAAAACGCTGATTATTTTAGCGGATGGACTTATCGCAATGGCAACTTTAATCCTTGCTATTCTCTTTTTATTGGGATTTGATGCAATTTGGTTACTTTTTGTAATGGCGGCCGTTCGTGCTTTTGGTACAGGCATCCAAATGCCGGCTGTTGGGGCTATTTTACCGCAAATTGTACCAAAGGATAAATTGACAAAGGTGAATGGAGCGAACGGAAGTATTCAAGCTGTTATCATGTTTGTAGCTCCAATGGTTAGTGCAGCCCTACTTACAATGACTTCGATTGAAATCATATTTTTTATTGATGTCATTACGGCAGCGATGGCAATCGTCACCCTACTTGCCTTTGTAAAAATCTCTATACATGAGAAAGCCGCGGAAAAACAAACAACAAGTTACCTTAATGATTTTAAACAAGGATTACAATATATAAATAACCATCGTTTTCTAAAGCAATTTTTCCTGTTTTTTGCAGTCTTCTTTGTTTTGATGGTTCCTGCGGCATTTTTGACACCACTGCAGGTTACACGTAGTTTTGGTGGTGATGTGTGGCGACTAACAGCTATCGAAATTGCCTTTTCAATTGGTATGATGGCTGGTGGAGGTATCATCGCTTCTTGGGGTGGCTTCCAAAATAAAATTAAAACATTGGGATTCGCAAGTGTTATTATGGGAGTCTGTACAATTGCACTGGGGATTGTTCCGGTTTTTTGGATTTATTTAGTCTTCATGGCTTTGTTCGGTGTTGCTATGCCAATTTTCAATACTCCAGCCAACGTCCTATTACAGGAAAAGGTAGAGGAAGATTATTTGGGTAGGGTTTTTGGGGTGATGGGAATGATCTCAACCTCGATGATGCCGCTTGGAATGCTTATATTTGGTCCAATTGCAGATTATATCAAAATCGAATGGCTGCTATTGGGAACGGGCGTATTCATTATCATACTAGCAATTTTTCTAGGCCGGAATAAGGTTTTACTTGAAGCGGGAAAACACGTATTGGAAGAATCCTAAATTGTTGAAAACGAGGGGCAGGTGTCCCTCGTTCTTTACGTAGCCCCCAAAAATAAAATCAACGTTTATTCTTTTGTTGTATCCCCTATCTTTACAGGGTTGAAGTTGTTCCTTCCAATAGTTCCGACAAGGATTCTTTTAATTTGATGGCCACTCACTTTTATTCATAATTTGAATTTTAATCAGCTGTACTGGTTTAGGATTTTATTTAACTTTTCTTTCATGCAATCAATTAATTCAGTTGGACCTTTAATGATAGCCTCTTCACCATAGCTAATAAAATGATTAGAAAAAAAGTTAATATCATCTTTTGAGATATCGCCTTTCAAAAATCCAAATCCATCATCTCTTTTAGTCAATTCAACATTTAGCCATTTTGTTGGTTTATACATTTCTACACCCTTTTTAGTTAGTTCGACATTTAATTGGTATGTATCTTTATTTTTATTAATTAGGCTAAAACGGTTTTTCAAATGAAACTTTGACAAATCAAAATCAATAGGACGATTATTCTCATCAAGCTCTACGGATGTTATACGATCACATCTGAAGACACGATAATCCTTCCTATAAAAACAATAAGATGGACAATACCACTTTCCTTCAGTTGCATAGATCCCAATTGGTTGAATACTTCTCTTGGTGATTTTACCGTTTTTTTCATAGTTTATTATGATTACCTCTTGTTCTATTGATGCTTCTAATAATTGTTTTAAAAAAGGGATTTCTTCCTGTTGGAGAGCTGATACAAAATCAACTCGGTCTTTCATTCTGTCAATTGCATCTCTTGTATCACCTGAAAGATTTAGATAGAATTTCTTTTTTATGGATTCAAACTCTATATCAAATGGTAGGGAAATGTAGTGTCTTAAGGCATGCATTGCAAAAAATATAGCGATGGCTTCATCTTCACTAAATGCAATTGGAGGGAGAATTCTTTCATTTAGGACTTGATAACCACCATGAGGCCCTGCCTCAGAATACAATGGTACACCCATCTCACTTAATTCTTGTAAATCTCTCAAAATGGTTCTTTTTGAAACCTCAAATTCTTGTGCTAATTCCCTAACAGTAAATCTTTTTCTTCGATTAACCATCATTATCATTTCGTTTAATCTTTTTGCTTTAGACATTTCTACCTCCAAAAAATAACAGTGACATCTGTTGTCACCATCATAATATATAATAGCAATTAGATAAAGAATAAGAAAATGTGATTCAGACTAGATTATGGGAGGAATTCGATATGTATGCAACAATTTCAGACTTTATTAATGAATGGAATAAGGAAGCTTTATTAACTCAAAACGTACTAGATGGATTGACAGATGATTCATTAAATCAAAAGGTTTATCCGGAAGGACGTACTTTGGGAAGGATTGCGTGGCATTTAACAACATGTATTCCTGAATATTTAGCTAATTTCGGATTGAAAATTGATATGGTTGAAAATGCCGAAAGTGTTCCGGCTACCGCAAAAGAGATTGCAGAAACATATAGAAATGTAAGTGCCAAAGCAGCTAAAGTTATCGAGGAACAATGGACAGATGAAACACTTTCACAAATCCAAGATGCCTTTGGCAGACAAGAAACAAATGCTTCTATTATAATGGGGTTAATCAAGCACACCGTTCACCATCGCGGGCAGGTTACAGTCCTTATGCGTCAAGCAGGAATTAAACCATTTGGGGTTTACGGGCCGCCAAAAGAGGATTGGATTTATTTAGGTGTGGAAAATCCGCCGCTTTAATAATTTTGTACTAAACATCCTTGAACAGTTCATATGTTCAAGGGAATTCTTGTCATTTACGTAATAACAATTTCATTTAAGGAAAATTAGGGGGGCATCAATATTTATGCGACCAAGCATCACAGTAATCACATTAGGTGTAGATGATTTGGAAAAAGCATTGGAATTCTATCGTGATGGTTTGGGATTTCCAACAGAAGGTATTGTAGGTAAAGAATTTGAGCATGGAGCAGTTGCCTTTTTTGACCTACAAGCAGGTTTGAAACTAGCTATTTGGAAACGAGAAGATATTGCCTATGAGGCAAAGGTTACACAGACTTCAGCAAGCCCTACTGAATTTACAATTGGTCACAATGTAAACAATAAAGAAGAAGTGGACAAGGTAATGGAACAGGCCAAAAAAGCAGGCGCAACAATAACGGATCCAGCACATGACACTTTTTGGGGAGGATATTCCGGTCACTTCCAGGATCCGGATGGCCATTTGTGGGAAATAGCCTGGAACCCCGCTTGGGAGATAAAGGACTAGATATTACGTAGTTAAAAAGTATAAAAAATCCATTAATTCAAAAATCTAAGCTAAATCACGTTCATTCTACTTCCTTCAAAATTCGTTCAATCGATATGAGTCGTTCCTTTATTTCTGTCATTTCGGTTGCTAGCTTCTCATTTAGCAGTGTGGTTGCTTTCTGGGCTTCAATTGCATCAGCAGCTTGTTTTCGAAAGACTTCCTCATTTTGGCTTTTTGTCGCTGTTTTTGCAATTGGTACTATAAACAGTACGGCAAGTGCAAGAATTAAAATAATAAATCCCATTCCCGCTAATCCAAAAATAGTTTCACCATTCATCATTTTTTACCTTCTTTCTTTTTAATTGTTAATGCCTTTACAGCTTTATGAACGATTTCTTGTGTAATATGGGTATCAAATGGATTATGATATAGTGAGACTTATAAGGAATGGAAAGGAGATGTTATTTTTATGTTTAGCAACCAAAGTATTGAGATTGTAACAAATGGGGAGGTATGTGCAAAATAATTCCATGCATAAAACCTCCCAAAGATTATGATCTAAACTTTAGGAGGAAATGAAGTTGAATAATATTGATATGATCGATTTGGGACTTACTGAAGAATTTATACAGGAGTCTAAAATATATAACAATCTCTTTATTGGTTGAGTTTCATCACAATCTAAAAATCTATGTAAGGTTATTACGGAAAATGGTGAGATTGCGGCTGAGATATCAGGGAAATTTCACCATAGTGTAAAAGAACTCTACAAGACATGAACTGATCATGCTGCCGAATTTAGGTGTTGTTATAGACACTCCGGGCATGAGGGAGCTTGGGATTATTAGTGCGGATTTAACGAAATCCTTTGCAGATATTGAAGAACTTGCTTATAGTTGTAAATTTAACGACTGTACTCACAAAGATGAGCCAAGCTGTTCGGTGCAAAAAGCAATTAAAGATGGTACTTTATCAGTTGAAAGGCTGGAAAGCTATTGAAAACTAAATAGGGAAACTAAGTATAACGGCCTAAATTCTAAAATGATTGAAAAAGAAAAGATAAATGACATGTTTAGTAGTATGGGTGGCATGAAAAATGCTAGGAAATTCATCAAAGAACAAAACAGAAAAAAAAAGAAGATGAAATCCTAGAAATATTTGAAAGGATGATTAGGGAAACGGAAGGAGACTAAAATTGAAAGTAGCATTCATTATTTTTGAGGATTTAACTGCATTAGATTTTATAGGAGTATACGACGCTGTTACAAGATTAAAAACAATGAATTTTATTCCAGAGTTGGAATGGGAAATTTGTTCGTTTACTGAATGGGTTGTTGATGGTACTGGACTAATTTTTACTCCAACTAAAGTAAATGAATCTCTTGAAACATACGACATGGTTATAGTTCCAGGTGGATTTGGTACAAGAAGATTAGTTGATGATAGTGCATTTATTGAATGGTTAAAAACTTCAAAACCTTGTAAAATAAAGGCTTCTGTATGCACAGGTTCTTTGTTATATGGTTCAGCTGGTTTCTTACAAGGGAAATCAGCTACAACCCACCCAAGTGCCTTTGAAAATCTAAAAAAATATTGTACAGTGGTGAATGATCGAATTGTAGATGAAGGGGATGTCATCACAGCAAGAGGTGTAAGTTCATCCATTGATTTAGGTCTTTATCTTTGTGAAAAACTAGCAGGTCATGATGCAAAAGAAAAAATTCGTATCCAAATGGATTATCAAATCAACTAAAATTTAAACGGCTTTGGAGACGAATCTGTTTTAGAGGTTTTGGTAGGCTTTTATGAAGAATTCAATCAAAAGCATATAGAACCGACTATCAATATTCCAAAGGATAATCTAAAAGCTATAAAAAATGGCGTATCTGTGGTTATTTTATATCCACGGATACGCCATTTATTTAATGACTAAAACACATTCGGCTATGTGGTTTGATCCCTTGTATGAAAGGGTACTTCCCTTTAGATTAGCCGCTCAATCTGTTTTCTTTTCCATGACCAGCGATAATACGCATATTGTAAACCAAGACTGACGAAAAAAGCGGCAGGATAGCCGACCCAGATTCCTTTTATCCCAAGGCTGCTGAAATTGGAAAGGAAGTAAGCCACAGGTACTTCTACACACCAAATCGAAAGGATGCTGAACACGGTTGGCCACAAAACGGTTCCACTTGCCCGCATGATCGCACCAATTATCATTCCATGCCCAAAAATCAAATAGCTCCATAGTGTAATCATAAGCAAACTGTGGGCTATAGACAGGGTATGCTTACTCGTAAGGAACCAAGATAAAATATCCTGTGAAAATACATAGACGAGGACAATTAATACACCACCGATTAAATAGTTGAGTAATAAGCCAACTCGGATCACTTGCCCAAGCCTCTCCTGCTGGTTCCTGCCAATAGCCTGTGCAGCAAAAATAGAAACGGCAATTCCTATGCTCATTGCAGGCATGGATACGTAACTTACTACTTGGTTTACAGCACCGTAAGCAGCGGTTGCATCGGATCCAAAACGATTCACAAGGCTTATGACCGCAATTTCCGCAAGGGATACAAGTATCATGTTGACGCTGGACGGAATCCCCAACCGCAACAATAATATCAACAGTTCCAAGTTAATGCGAAGATGCCTCCAAACCGATGCATCGAATTGTAAGGGATGGTTTATTTTTTTTAGGTAAAAGAGCATAATGACGAAAGTCAGGACTGTCGATATCACGGAAGCGTATGCTGACCCGTAAACTCCTAATTCCGGCAGGTCAAACCATCCAAAGATGAGAAAAGGTAGCAAACCTACATTTAGCGTTGTACTGATAAGAAGCAAATAAAAGGGGGTTTTGGAGTCCCCTGTTCCGCGCATAAATGTAGTATAGGCAATGTATAGAAAAAGTATCGGCATCGACCAAAATAAGATTCGTGCATAATGAACGGTCATGCCAATAATATTTTCCGGTGTTCCGATCAGGCGAAGGATATCAAACGTGAAAATTCCACCTATCACCGCCATGACCACACTTAGGATAAAGGTCGTCGTTAAAGTGGTTCCCACGATTTGCTTTAATCGCTCCTCATTATGTGAACCATAAGCTTGTCCAATCAGAATGGAACTCCCCGAGCCGATTCCAATGGTGAATGAAATAAGTAGAAAAAACAATGGAAAAAAGGCAGAAATGGCTGCTAAGGCTTCGACGCCTAGCCACCGACCGACAATGATGCTGCCTGCCAATTGGCCAATCGATTGCAGGGCATTACTGAGAATTAAGGGGATAAGAAACAAGAACATGGAACGCCACAGTGGTTGGTTCCCCATTCCTTGAAAGTTACCATTCCCTTTTTGTATCTCTTGGGTTGATGTCATATTTTGTTCACCTGTATCTTAAGATTTTTTGCATACCCATTTTCAGACTTTTTTCTTCTTGTTGTATCCACTTTCTTCATACGGTTGAAGTTGTTCCAACCATTTATCCTCAAGTTCCACCAAGGCTTCTTTTTCATTAAAATAAGGATCGTCTTTCTTTTTAAGTGTTTCTAATATGTCGATGCTGAATATATCCGCACCATAATAACTCCAGTCTTCTTGCAGCTCTTTGTTCGTAGGTGAGGCAGTGCCTGCCTCTAAACTGAATTTTAGCCCGTTTAATGTTTTAAAATTTCTAGTACTTCCGATAAAAACTTTTCCATTTTGATTATTTTTAATTTGATAAACACCGCCTT
Organism: Schinkia azotoformans LMG 9581; assembly: GCF_000307855.1. Taxonomy (GTDB): domain Bacteria; phylum Bacillota; class Bacilli; order Bacillales; family Bacillaceae_J; genus Schinkia; species Schinkia azotoformans. The sequence continues at coordinate 45,611 of NZ_AJLR01000037.1, forward strand.
CGATCGGCATTTCCTTATAAATCTGTTTTAATTCTTTTTTTCGATCCATTCCCATTGTTAACACTCACTTTCATGCATTATTTTTTTAACCAGTATTGACTTCCATCTGACTTTCTTTCTATAAAGCCATATTCGATTAAATATCTTCGAATCAATGCATAATCTTCATGTATATCTTCTAAAATCTGATTAATTTCTTTTTCTGTATAGATTCTATCTTTTTCGAATTTTCCTTTGATTTCTCGAATGATAATTAATCTTTGTTTTTCTTTCGGAGGGAATTGCGTTAATCGCCCATTAATTCCTTCAGGTAAAAACTTTTTAATGATTTCTCTTTGTTCCGCTTCCGTAACAGCATAGCGATCATCGATCATTTTCGCTGTTTTATGTGGTGGGACAAATGCCGGTGCATACTGATCTTTTTCTTTTAATAGCTCCATTAATGTTAAAAAGATCTTTGCTTGGCGTTCCCTCTCTTTTAACGCAAAACGATGATGCCTGATCGTAGAGGTACTGCCAATGCCCATCTCAGCCTGAACCTCCTTATCGCCTTTACCTTGATAAAAGAGACGAAGCAGTTGATTCTGATGATCGGTAAGCCCTGTTAGTTTCTTATCAAGATTGATTAAATAATCAAATACGGATTGATGGGTACTTTCGATATGAATACGCATATACCTTTCCGCTTCATAGAAAATTCCGTCATAGGGATAAATAATCCCATTTTCTATTTTCTCACCACATAAAAGGCAAATATATGAATCTGACTCTTGAATATACCCCCGTTTAAGTTCCTCTAACGAGGTGTTCCAAAAACTCTCCGAAATATCCACTTTTCAAACACATCCAATCAAAGTTTATAGTGATTCAAACAAAAGTTAAATTTGTTTGTTTAACAAAAAATATAATAATATAAAGTTTACTTACTGTCAAATAAAAAAACAAACGGTTTTTGATATTGTTTGTTTTTTTATAAACGATATATAAAATTGTTTAATCTAATGGCGGTAATATATAATTATGGGACACGGGGTCGAGAACTATGTCCCATTGTGGTACAGGCGAAACTGTAAGGTATAATCAAGTTAAGGGGGTTGGCTGGAATACAACCCATAGATTATCAACATATATGATGGAAATTTTTTCAGAACCTGCTAACCGTCCATGGAGAAATGATTTCGTTAGGGAAGACCCCGACGGATATGTAGGAGGTAGTTATTCAGGAAAAATAAAAGGGTAAAATGGATTGAAAAAGTATTGGAAAGTAAGTGTTCACACGAAAGGAGAAAAAATAGTATGATGACCGTACTGAATTGAATTAAGAGATAATCAAAAGATAATCAGGCGCAATTCTATAGCGAGAATTGCGCCTTCTTTGTGTAAAGTTCCGTTATCGCTAAAGTATGCAATCTTAAACTTTTCCAAGGCCCTTTTTATTCGACAGGTGTCATTGATCGACCCCCTTATA
>NZ_AJLR01000038.1 GCF_000307855.1 Schinkia azotoformans LMG 9581
TTTTCCCGATATTCCTTAGATTTCAGGAATTACCCCCCTCTATGGTTTCACATTTTTCCAATCCTAGAAATTTTAGTGGGAATCTAATACGCATTAGCCCAAAAATGCGCCCCTATAAAAACACATCCCTTATCTCCCTATTCATTTTGGCTTCATTTTTCCCTTGTGGATATTTTGCAATAATTATGCGACACTTATAATCCCCTTGCTTAATCTCTCCAAATCCGTTCACTAATTCAAAGCTATCCATATTTTAAATATCAAAACCATCTATTCCTTTTATAAATGGATTTGTCCAATCCATTCCTGTTAAAAACAATATGTTCTTTGGTTTCCATAGATTTATCTCCTCTTTTATTATTTGAGCACAGTAATCTCTCTGGGCTTTCTGTAATTTAATCCTTTAGGTACATATTACCATTCATGATAAAATAATTGTACAAATGGAGGTAACATTAATGAATGAGAAACAATGTATGAATTGTAATGCTCCAATGTATTTGGATTGTTGGGATACTGTTGACGAGCAAGAAGATGGAACTTTCCTTTTAGATATATTTGAAGCATGAGTGTGTATGGATAGATGCGTTTTTTTTTGAACGGGTTGAAAAAGGAAAGACAAATCTAATATGAATTTGCCTTAAAATAGCACTGTCTACAAATTAGGCAGCAACAAACCCGTGCGATCTTAGTCAAGAATTGTTGCCGGAAATGGCAGATATGTTATTTAGGTGTGTTGTTAATTCTTCTGGTGCTGATAAAAAGGGAGAGTGATCTGTATCAATTGTAAAGGCAGCTTGGCAAGGAACATTCATATACATTTCTCGTTGTGTTTTAAAAGATAAAGCATTATCCTTGAGCGTTTCAATATAATAGCGGGGAATTTTCCCATAGTTTTCATCTGTTATTTCGATCTTTGTTATATAAGGTAGTAACGGTTGAGGACTAAGCTTTTTCTCCATTTCTATTACAATTTCGTCTGAACAATTATTATAGAATAGTCCTCTAGCCGAAGAAGGTTTCAACGTAATATGCATTTGATCTTCGCTTAAAGTGATTGGCAGAGGTGGCATTTTGTATTTTTCACTCAAAATCATTAAGCTTTCCCCATTCATTGGGATGAGTGCAGACAAATAAACAAGTGCTTCAATTTTATGGGAACGATATTCTGTCACCTGTGTGATGACCATGCCACCAAAACTGTGTCCTACTAAAATCACCTTATTTTCCTCTTCATCAATTCTTTGACAAACTGCATTACAATAATCTTTTAAGGAAACATTTGACGGTGGAGTAGGATCATTTCCGTGACTTGGTAAATCAAAGGTAATTACTTTATGACCTGCTTCTTGTAATAACGGGGTTACCTTTTCCCAACACCATTCGCCTAAAAATGCTCCATGTATAAAAACAAATGTACTCATTTTCACTTATCCCCTTCATTTGTCTATTTGTCGTTTTGAATTCCTTTGAAAATCAAATCGATAACAGTGTCGACTTGCTGTTGAGCTTCCTGTTCTGTAAATTCTCCGTTGGCAAACATATCAATCGAATAAGTTAACGCCCCCCAATATACATGAACCATTAATCTAACATTGCTTTCTTTTAACGTTCCTTCTTGAATTCCTTGTTCAAATAACTGAATTAATGGTTGCCTTGTATTTAAGGTATAGCTTTTTAACACATCGTCAGATACACCTTCAAAAACATACCCAATATCCTGTTCCATCTGGCGGTAAAACTTCATGAATCGTGGATTTTTTTGGGTAGTTTCAAGATAAAAACGAACATACTTTTTCAGTTTGACGAGGGTTCCCTCTTCTGAAGTTAAACTTGCTTTAATATATGTTTCAGCTGCTTGAATATATTTTGTAAAAAGATCGCGAAAAAGCTCCATTTTATCTTTATAGTAGTAATAGACTAAACTTCTTGCGACACCAGCCTTTTTAGCAATATCACCAATTTCAGTAGCTCTCACCCCTTTTTCTAAATACACCTCAATCGTTGCATTTAATATTTCTTCGATTCGATTTGAACGTATTTTTTCATTTTGTTCTGATGATCGCGGCGCCATAGTCTTCACCTCTACTATAATCGATTGATTCAATGGTTCTAATATTAAAGTCGGATGCTATTTTAATTGACGCTTATGTCAATTAAAAATATAGAATAAATTGACGTTAGTGTCAATTGAAAGGAATTTTAAAAATTCTAATATGAATTCAACTTAAACCACCCCATCCCTATAACATTTCAAGCCAAACACAAAAACGGCCCGCCCGTTTCTTTTTAAAATGAAACAGACGAACCGCCCCGATGAAGCTTTCTTTTAATTATTATTCAAAGTAAATTTTTACTTCTTGTGTTTCTGAATTATATTCGCTCTTTGCTCCTAGTTCTTTTGCAATAAAGGCAACCGGTACAAAGGTTCTTCCGTTTACGGATTCAGCAGCTGTGTGCATAATGACTTTGTTTCCATTCACGTATGCTTCCTTGCTGCCAAGTGTTAATTTGATTTCTGTATCTTTTACTTTAAGAGTAACCTGATTTGTATTACCGTCCCATTTTGTTTCTGAATCAAGCCATTCTCCAATTACTGCTACCGGTACCATTGTTGAGCCATCTTTAATGTAAGGTGCAGCATCTAATTCTTTAAAATCACTGCCAAGAATTGCATACGGCTCGCCAATTGTAAATGACGCATTAAATTTTTGCAATAATAGCTTTTTAAGCGGAGTGTCATCCGGTAGTGTTCTAACCTTGTTGATATCATTCTCATATTCTGTCACATTTACGGCATCTTTTACTTCCGGTAATTTTACATCCCCATTGACATTCCAAACAAGTGAAGTTGCCTTAATAACTGCACTTCCGTTTTCACCAGTCGTTGGATCTTTTATCCCGATGTTAATTATAGTATCTTCTGATGCAATATATTTTTCTTTTGAAATCCCATACTCAGTTGTAATTTTAAAGTCAATGTCTTTACCAATCATTGCTTCAAGGCTCTCTTCATTCATTCCACTAAGCATTGCTTTAAATTGACCTAATTGAGTTTTCGCTTCGGTAACAGCAGTAGTTAACTCTGCTTCTGTTGGCTGAACTTCAGCAGGCATGAAGCCAGCAAATTCTTTTACAAATATATCCAGTCTTTCATAGTTTGCTAGATTATCCATAGTGTATACTATAAAATCTAAAATTTCATTGATACCAAGCTCAAATTTCACTTTTAAAACTTCTTCTTTTCCTTCGGGAGTTTGGATTGTTTTGAAACCTAAGTCTTGAAGCTTAGGAATTTCATAGTTGAATTGCGATATGTAATTTTTAAATTCGCCTTTCATAAACTCCATAACTTTTTGCTGCATTTCATATTGCGATTGCATGTTAAAATCTTGGCCATCCATTTCGTCCATATCTACTTTGAAAAAGAATGGGTCAGCAGATGTTTTAAAATACATAACATTTTCTTTTACCAATATTTCAGCAGTTGCCTTTTCTTTGGCAGTCCATACACCTAAATCACGAAGCGGTTTGTCATTGTTAGCCGTGATTTTCACATAGGCATTGTGCTCATCCTGCGCCTTTTGCTCAATTACAAAGCCAGCCTCAAATAATTCTGCTATTTTTTTCTGTTCATTAGTTAAATTCATGCCATCAATATTCACATCAGCTGATAATGTTAATTTTGATTCAGATGATGTTTGATTCACAGCGTTGAGCCAAGTATCCTTCAAAGATGGATTAGTCGTTGTACAGCCCACTAACACCAACATTAAGGCTACTAGTAAAAATAAGAATTTCTTCAATTCCTCCACACCTCTCCCTTTTAAATGTTTGTTTATTTATTTTTCTTATAATCCCTATAATACCGGTAACTGGTTTATATTTCCACGCATTTGCTAGATAAAAACAAAAAAGAGGTAATTCATACTAGTCCAAATTAGTAGGTAAATAGTACTTTCTGTTCTTGAAGACGCCAAAATCAAATGCACCTTGGCGTATTTGCGCCCAGATTTTTTAGGCCCACAGGATGTGGGTCACAAAGACGTTGCCACAGGACGTGGCGTTCTTAGTCTTTGATCTTAGCTCGAAAAACTACCTTTGAAAATCTGTGGCATCCGCCGGAGGCTTTAACTTTATTCAGCAGGGGTCTGTACCCCCACTGAATTAAAGTATTAATTCGCATTCATCTCGCCATTTATGGAGGTGGGAGACTTCTGCTGAATAAAGTTAAAAGCCCTTTGCCAGCAAATATCCGATGGCAAAGGGCTCGTACTTTAGTAAGTTAGTTTAAACCAAACTAGTTGGCCTTTCAATTAACAAAAAGTTGCCGGCTCAAGGTTGATACCTCAACCGAGTGGGAAGTGTACAATCCTTAGTTTACCTAGCCAACACTGTACCATTCCCGAATTACCACTTATCTCACTTGCACCCAGCCGTTTTTAATAGCCACGACTACTGCTTGGGTTCGGTCGTTTACATTCATTTTTTGCAAAATGTTGCTGACATGGTTTTTTACTGTTTTTTCACTTATAAATAAGGTTTCACCGATGCTACGATTGCTTTTTCCGTCAGCTAGCATTTGAAGGACTTCGCATTCGCGGCGTGTCAAGATATGTAATGGTTTACGGTATTCAACGTCCTTCAATGTTCCGACAGATTGGCCCACATCTCCTGTAGCTAAGCGACGATATTCTCTTACGAGATTATGAGTCACCTTTGGATGCAGGTAGGAACCGCCGTCTGCAACAATTTTGACTGCTTCAACAAGGGCATCTGCGTCCATTTCCTTTAGCAAATAGCCGCTAGCTCCTGTTTTAAGTGCATGTGTTACATAGCTTTCGTCATCATGAATTGATAAAATTAAGACCTTAACGTCTGGAAACTTTTCAACTAAATTCGCTGTTGCCTCCACACCATTCGTATGGGGCATATTGATGTCCATTACAACAACATCCGGATGGTATTGCTCAACAAGGGCTACCGCATCCTCGCCATCATCGCCTTCCGCTACTACCTCAAAATCTTTTTCAAAATCCAAAATTCGTTTTACACCTTCACGAAACAATTGATGATCATCAATAACTAATATTGACGTAGTTCCATCCACTTGTCATTCCTCCTCAAGATCAAAAAGCGTAGTTTATAGTAGATTCGTATTTATTTTATATCAAATATGTTACACTTAACCGTGCTATGGATATAGGTCAATCATCCTCAACAATCAAAGGCACATCGATCGTAATCATCGTTCCTTTACCGAGGCCTGAGTCAAACGTAATTTCTCCCTTTAAAAGCTCAATTCGTTCCTTCATTCCCATGATTCCAAATGAACCATCTTTTTTATTAGTGGGGTCAAAGCCTTTTCCATTATCCTTGATTATTAGCTTACCAGATTTTTTTCTAAGTTCTATTTTCACTTGGATTTCATTGGCATCAGCATGTTTTAATGCATTTTGGACCGCTTCCTGCACAAGTCGGAATAATGCAACCTCGAAGCGCGGTGGAAGACGCATTTCTTCGCCTAGATTCACGAATTTAATCGGAATCTTGTTGTATTCTTCAGTTGTGGACAGATACCTTTTTAAAGTTGGGATCAATCCCAAATCATCGAGAGCCATTGGCCTTAGATCGTAAATAATTTTACGAACCTCATACAACGCGGATCGAACCATGATCCTTAAATCCTTAATTTCCTTAAGTGCCTCATCCATTCCCCGCTCACGGGAGACTCGCTCAATTAGCTCCGAACGCATCATCACATTAGCAAGCATTTGCGCTGGTCCGTCATGAATTTCTCGTGATAGTCGCTTTCTTTCATCTTCTTGGGCTTCAATAATCCGCAAACCAAATTCTTGCTTTTCCCTTGCATCGTTCAACACTTCGTTGACCTGTTGAAGATCGCTGCTTAAATAATTCAAAATGACACTAATTTGGCTGACAAGATTCTCCGCTCGTTTGACGGTTTGCTCCAGTCTTTTCAAACGCAGCTCTAAATCATTGCGGCGTTCAATCAGCATTTTTTCTTTTTGACGAATATAAGCTAGTTCCATTTGCAACGCATGTGCTTTCTCATAGGCAGAACGCACTTCGTCTTCCGTATACTTTGTAAAATTTCTACTCACTTCAGCAAGACGTTTCCGCGCCAACTTTACATGCGCTTCCAATTGTTCACCTTTATTAATAGTTTCGGTAACTTCTAGCCTAGTTTTTAGTAATTCTGCAGTTAAAATCTCAAATTCCTGTCTGGATTGCTCGCTTATTTCAACAATTTCTCTTTTACTATTAGAAACTGTATCAATCATTTTATCTAAAATTATATCTAATGCTTTTTCATCAATTTTAAACATTTTCTTATCCTCCAGAAAAAGCTCAAAAATTCTTTATTACATTTACATTCGCAAGGCAAGTCGATTTTCTGGGGGGAGAAGATAAAAAAATCAAAATTTGAAGCAATACGAATGTCGTTTTATAATAAGACTGGTTAAGCAGATGAACTAACCCAACCTTTTCCCAAAATACCAAATAAAAGTTTCTAAAGTAAATATATTGAAAAATTGATTGGTTTTGTACATACACGTATGTAACCCTAGGAGGTCATTAATATGCTACTACAATATTATACCGTAAAAAACGCTGGTGAACATGAAATTGTGATCGAAAAGTCGAAATTTGTCGCACAAATCACCCGGGCAACGACGGAGGAGGCGGCACAAGCCTTCATTCAAGAAATTAAAAAAAAGCATTGGGATGCGACTCACAATTGCTCGGCTTATTTAATTGGCGAGCATAATCAAATTCAAAAAGCAAATGATGACGGCGAACCAAGTGGGACAGCTGGTGTGCCGATGCTTGAGGTTTTGAAAAAACGTGATTTAAAAGATACTGTAGTGGTGGTGACCCGTTATTTTGGCGGCATAAAACTTGGTGCTGGCGGACTTATTCGTGCTTACGGAAAAGCAGTATCGGAAGGTCTGAATGCGATCGGCGTTGTTGAAAGACGGTTGATGAGGGTCATTCATACAAAAATTGATTACACATGGCTTGGAAAAATTGAAAATGAACTACGCTCCCATCCTTCTTTTATTTTAAAAGAAATTCACTATCTTGATATGGTTGAAGTCGAAACGTATGTTGCTGAAGAAATGAAAGAAAGCTTCGTTGATTGGATGACGGAACTGACAAATGGGCAAGCTGAAATTTTCGAAGGTGAAACAGAATATTTGGAGACTGATGTTTAGTTTTCTGGGCACACTAATTAATACCAAATCAGAGTATTTAGGGAGTTTAAATAATGGCTCGATTCAAAAAAAGGCGGAAAGTAACGAAAATTTTGATGATCATCTTAATACCTTTGTTAGTCGTATTTGTTGGTGCTGCTGCTTACGCTTCTTATTTGGCGAGTACAGCTAAAACCGTAGTTGAAAGTTCCCAGCATAAATTAGATAGTCGAAAATTTGATGAGAAGTCCGAAATGCGTCTTGAAAAAGTTGACCCAAGGGTTGATAATATTTCGATTTTATTTCTGGGAATCGACGATGGTGAGCATACTTTTAGTGATTCAACCCGAACAGATGCGATGATTTTGGCCACTTTTAACGAAAAATCAAAATCGGTAAAAATGGTCAGCATCCCTAGGGATTCAAGAGTTGAACTTGTTGGCAGAGGCCGTATGGATAAAATCACCCATGCCCATGCCTATGGTGGACTTGACATGGCGGTAAACACAGTAGAAAAACTGTTTGCGATTCCAGTGGATTATTATGTTCGGCTAAATTTCGATGCTTTTATTAAAATTATCGATGCCTTAGGTGGAATCGAAATTGATGTTCCTTTTGATATTGTTGAGCAAAATAGTCATCGGGAAAAAAATAAAATCAAAATCAACAAAGGATTGCAAAAATTAAATGGGGAACAGGCTCTTGCCTATGCTAGAACCCGAAAGTATGACGGTGATGTCGAAAGAGGTCAAAGGCAGCAAGAAATTTTGAAGGCTATTATAAAAAAGGGATTGTCGATCCGGTCGATGACGAAGTACGGCGATGTCATTGAGAGTATCGGTGATAATTTAACAACCAATATGACATTTGATGAAATGCTTGCCTTCCATGACTACGCTTATGCCGGGAAAAATATCGATGTTGAAATGCTGACGTTAAAAGGGAAACCGGCACGGATAAATCGACTGTATTATTATTTGCTAGATGACACGAGTTTGGATGAAGTTAAAACAAAGATGAAACAGCATCTAGAGTTTGATGGGACGGATGCGAATGATAGAGGTAAGACAGAGAGATCGACTGATGATAATGGGGAATAGCGTGATTAACATATTATAAGGCATGGAACGTTGGCTGTACGCCGTTCCATGCCTTTTTTAACAAAGTTTATTTATAAAATTCAACAAATGAATCATAAATGGCTTGTGCTGCTTTTTGACGGAATTCATCTGATTTTAGCAATGCTTCTTCATTTGGATTCGACAAAAATGCCATTTCTACTAAGATTGCCGGTATTTCGGTTTCACGAATAACGTGTAGGCTTTTATCTTGGGAGCCTCGATTCACCGTTCCAAGCTGTGATGTTATTTTTTTGATTGCAATATCTGAAAGCTGCTTACTTTGCTGCCAGCTTGGATTTTTTCCAGAATGATAGAATGTTGTGGATCCCTGTGATGTTTCTTTAAATGAATCTGAATGGACGCTTACAAAAGCATCAGCATCATTGTTATGGGCTACTTTTACCCGTTCAGCCAACGATAAAAATGTATCATTGGATCGGGTTAAAGTAACTTCAGCACCTGCTCCACGCAATAAATCTGCTAATTTTAAAGCTACTGCAAGATTTACGGCTTTTTCTTGAAGGCCTGTTGGTCCTTTTGCACCCGGGTCATGGTCCCCATGTCCTGCATCGACAACGATTCGCTTTCCGGCTAAGCCACTATTTAATAAGGTAACTTTTACATCGTTCGTTGAGTGGCGGACGACGAAATGGTAGCCCGGATTAAAATAAATGCGAATTTTTGAGCCGCTATATTCAATCCGATTAATAGCTGGGTGGCTGCCAGTCCATTCTTCGATTTGTGATGCACTTGCTGTAATCTCTACACCGTTAGAAAGCAATTTATTTGACGTTGTAACTGAACCTACTTTTGACCATTTCAGCCAAGCTCTATTGCCGTCATAAGTTTCTATTTCTGGCTGGGCAAGTGCAGTGAACGGCTGCTTATTCACTTGCATTGTTAAATAATTGGCATGGACATAGCCCCATTGTCCGTTATATTTCACTTGAGCCCATTGGCCTTCAATCTTAAAGACGATGATTTCCTGACCTTTTGAGTAAGCGCCAAGTATTGGTGAATTAGCGTCTGCACTTTCACGAATATTTAGTGAAGTTGCGTTAACTTTCCCCTTGATTACCTCTTTTTGAGAGCGAATTGATTTTGCTTCGATATAGCCTAGATCGTTCTTATACTCGATTTCAAGCCACATGCTAGTGTCTAAATTCTTTGCCTCAGGTTTATCATAGATTTTGATTGAATCACCTTGCGCAAGTTCGCCTAGTTGTTTGCTGTTTGTTGAAGGCTCTTTATAAACTGCTGCGCCTTCTTCATCATCAATGATTGCTGTAGTTGTTGTTCTGACAACATCTTCAATCACTGGTTCCTCTTTGTTTGAATTTGAGGAGGAAGATTCTTCACGCTCTTCTGTTGCCGTTTTTTGTTCAATTATGACTTTTCGTTCTTTTTCATTCCATTGAACGTTGGCACCATAGCTTTCTGCAAAGAAACGCAACGGTAAAACCGTATAATTTTTTACAATTGTTGGTGCCGGATTGATCGCAAGTGCTTCATCATTCACCATTACTTTTGTTTTGTTAATTGTGAATACAACTTTTGTTTCAGCGTCGATTGCTTCAACCTGCTTTGTTTTTTCTAACCATTTTACAGTAATCCCTAGTGTCTCCCCGATGCCTCGAAATGGTACTAACACTCTTCCATCTATAATTGGTGGTTCGATTGGTAAATTTAATAGTTCGCCATTAACGTAGACTGAGATTTTTTTCGAGGAGGATGATGTATTTGGTGTTTTTGTTGCATTAGTAGGTTTATTGGTGTCCGTAGTCTTATCTTTGTCAATTGTGCTTGTTTTATTTGTTGTCGTCTGTACTTTGATATAGTCGCTATGCACATAGCCCTCGACGGATTTCGAGGAAATCTTCAACCACTCACCGGTCCGTTTGATAATCTGGACCTCGTCACCATTTTGTAATTTTCCTACTATGTCACCATTAGTCGAAGGCTCTGATCTTACATTTAAGTTGCCATCTTTCATTATTACTTGCCCTGTTTCATTTGCACTGGCGAGCGTATGCGGAATTGCTATAAATGCCAATAAAATGAGAAAGGTCCATATAACGAAAGATATCGGTGACCTTTTTACCATTAGTCTATCAAATCCCCCTTCTATTCTTGTTTTACTATAACAACTGTAATAGTTTAATAGCAGAATATCAAGGTAAATTAACCAAATTACAACAATTTGAGACAAATGACCCGATTTTGTCATTAATCTGAAATTTTTGTATTATTTTCCGGGAAATGTTGTCGATGTGGAGTGAAATATTTGTCTGAAAATAAGTATAAAAAAACACAGACCTTTTAAGATCTGTGGCGTTATTTGGGATATTTTTTTACTACTTATTCAACAATTCAATCACTTTCTTCGCTGTTTCATTTGCTTTTTGTTGAAGTGGAATGGCCTTTGCTTTCAATTTCTCTACTTCCTCGCTATGTTGACTCATTTGCTTTCCGATCAATTCATACAACTCATCCGCTGACCAATCGTCATCGACATGACCAATTAATGGTTGATCGACTTGGTTAATAAATGAATCGATTTTAGGATCGTAAGAGATACCGATCATTGGTGTGTGAGCAATTGCCGCAAAGATCAGGGCATGAAGTCTCATTCCGATTAATAGTGAAGAATCTCCGATCAAAGAAACCTTCTCTTCAATACTAGCATCATACGGAAAAATGGAAGCCGGATTTTTCATAGCACCCATGATTTCTCTCGAAAATACATCGTCATGCTCACCATGCATGGGCAAAAACACAATCCGGTGCCCTCCCTCATCAGCACAGCGGTCGAGTACCTCAACTATTTTTTCCTTAAATTCGGCAAAACCTAGAGAAGTCCAATCACGGATAGCAACCGTGATGAACGGCTTCTCTGTTAATCCTTCCTTCTCCAACCAAGCACGATTCAATCGTTCCTTATACTCCATGCCCATCACTGGATCGGGAACGAGCTCAATTTCACCATTCAATCCAATTTTTCTTAATAAATCAAAGGATTCCTGATCCCTAACTGATAGAAAATCAGCCTTTGACAGAGCATATTTTACAAGCTTTTGACTCACTGATTGGTCGAGCGGACCAATGCCCTGAGCATACACAAAAAATGGTTTTCGTAGTATCCGGTGCGCAATCATCATGATCCCTGTATAATACGGAACGCTTTTCATACCGGTTTTATCCTGAAGCAAGCTGCCGCCACCGCTAATGACACCATCGGCTGAACGTACCGCCTTAAAAACCTCGCCCAGCTTCCAACGATTAACGGCATCGACACCATATGTTTTTTTCGTATAGTCCGGATCATTTGATAAAACTGTTATTTTAATATCACTTTTTTCAGCACGCAGCGCATGAATGATAGCCTGCAGAATGGCTTCATCACCGACATTATGGAATCCGTAGTAGCCAGATAATACAACCCTCATACTACAACCTCTCCTGAATCATCGGCCAATATTTCTTCGCGAGTCTGTACAAGAAGATTAAAACTAAACCTAACAAAGCACCAAACACAAATCCGTAAACTGTTCTTAAAAGCGAAAGATAAATCGGAATATGTAAATGTGTGAATGTATTAACGGTTGATAAAAATCCGATCGCACCGCCAGCTAATAAATATTTACCGATACGCTGCTCCCAGCCTTTGCCTTGATAAATAATGTACATTCCTAAAACAAGCAGTGGGTAACCGATTAAAAATTCTTTCGTACGAGGACGAACGAATAAAAAATCCTCCAGTTTTTGACGGAGCACTAATTCAGTGCCAGAAACCATTTCACCGGCATCATTTCCGGAACGGACGACTAAAATCATCAATCCAGCGGCAATAACGGCAACAATGACAAGATAATAATTACGGACAACTGTCATGGCTAAATCTTTTACATGATCACGGATCACATGTAGGAATGTCAATACGATTGGTAAAATGAATAACAATTTTACCCCTCTGAATTCTTCGATTTTTACAAGGAATTGATTGCCGTATAACAACGACATAACAAACCAGACACCGATGAGTGCAAGGAACGCCCCTTTTAAAAACTTGAACACCATATCTTTTTTACTATTAATATATTCTCCGGAAATGGCTGCCCAAGTTGCTGCCACAATAGATACTACTAATGATGCGGCTTGTAAAAACATTGTTGCACCGGTCACAATGTAACCTGCAGCAACTAACAGCATTCCTGCAAACGTTAATAATGCAATTTTTTCAGAAACCATTAACGCAGCAAGTCCAATAAATGCTGCGACACCGACCAGTCCGGCAATTGTCATCCATTTTGAAGCCTGTAAAAGATCATAGGATTGAGCAATTCCAGGTTGGTGCTTGTCCGCCATTTGGCTTGTGATAGCTTCTAGTTCTTGGGTTGCTACTTCAAAAGATTGTTCGGCGGTAATCGTTTCTTCCTCTAATTTCTTAATATCAGCGACATGAACATACAATCCACGAATATTACGTTCCTTTACAGCACGGGTTGCACGGTCTGTGTAGCCGCCTCTTCCATCGAAAAAGTCGAGACTGTGAAGGCGAACGATTTTATTATTAAATTGTTTTGCATAAATATTTAGTCCGTCCTGCTTTGTAAATTCAATCGGCATCAAGACGAAGCCTTCATTAACAAGCCTTAATGCATATTGCTCGGCATCCTCCGTCTTTAAATCCTTGTGCGGAGCTACCCCAAGCATTGTATTGCCGGTAAAAATAATTTTGTGGCCGCCCAATTTGTCTTGGAGCTGTTTCATTTGATCTAATACATATTCATTGTTTTCATTAATATTATTACCAATTCGGAAAACTGGCTCAAACCCGTAGGAAGCAAATTCAGTCATCAAATTCTCGTCGAAACCAATTGGTCTTGTTAAAATCGGATTCGCTACCGCACCCATTCCGCGGGTAAGCTCCTCTTTACTTATACCTTTTATAAAATAAATTGATTCACCCTTAAAAATTGGCAGATCCGTTACTTTATCAATTCGATCACCAAACGATTTCACAATCGCATTTTCCCAGCGGTCATCTAAATCATTACGAAGCAACACATACAAACCATTTTCACGTGAATACAATATGCTTTCACGTGTATTTTCATCCTCTTTTTGGAGCATACTGAACAGGTCGCTTTTGGTCAGCGTCATCACAAGTCCTTGTTTCACAAGATCTTGTATACCTGTTGGTTCAAAAGAAATTCCACGAACACCGTTATCATATAACGTTTTTACGATTGTATCCGTATCAAGTCCACGAATGGCTAACTCGCGAATTTCCTCATATGGGACAATCATTTCATATGTATCATTATTCCATTCAATTTTGGCACGATTATAAATGAGCGGTGCTGTTATCAATATCGATATTACAACGATGGCCATTAATACTTTTTTCAAAAGTTCTACATCCCTTCGGTGAAGTTTTTACTAGTTAGGTTGAGCCATGGGGGCGGGTTCTCTGGATCAGTTTTTGGACCGCAGTTCCCGACCCTCTGGCCCAGAACCGCAGAACCCGACCCTCTGGCTCATTTTTTCCTAACTAAAAGGGAAAGCTGAAGCCAGCTCTCCCCCCTTATCCCCTTTTTACTTATGCCCGGTTGGAAATTACGCTCCAAAACTTAGGCTGATCTTCTACCGCTTGCGGTAATTTTTCTAAAAAGTTTATGAACTGGACGGTAGTTTTCTGAAACTAATCCAACTCGTTCAGCTACTAGCTGTGTCACTAATAATACAACCGCAATGATTAATGTTGCTCCCCATAGTGTTGAGTTTGAAAGCATGACTGCTGCGATTGCAAAGAATGCACTCATTGCATAGATGATTAAAACCGTTTGACGGTGTGAAAAACCTAAACGTAATAAACAATGATGCAAGTGTGATTTATCTGGTGCAGATAATGGTTTTTTGTTCACGATTCGGCGAATAATCGCAAACAGTGTATCAGAAATTGGTACGCCAAGAATAATGATTGGCAAAATTAATGAATAAACCGTGATGCTCTTAAATCCAAGTATCGAAAATACTGAAATCATGAATCCTAATAAAAGTGCACCTGTGTCACCCATGAAAATTTTTGCTGGGTGGAAGTTGTATATTAAAAATCCTAATGTACTTGCTAATAAAATTGTACCCATAACTACAACGAATGTATTCCCCATAACCATCGCCATTGCAGAAATAGTAATTAAAACAATGGAAGAAACACCGGCAGCCAGTCCATCTAATCCATCAATCAAATTAATCGCATTGGTAATACCAACAATCCAAAGTAGTGTGAATGGGATTGTAAAGATGCCAAATTCAATCGTGGCTTCAAATAACGGCAGATTAATCGATTCTACTTGAACTCCTCCATAAATAACAACTCCTGCTGCTAGAATTTGTCCTAACAGCTTTACCTTCGGAGAAATTTCAAAGCGATCATCAAATACTCCGGTAATTACAATGATCGTTGCTCCAAGAAGAATCGGCCATGTTGCAATGTCATCGTCAAAAGGCTGGGCAATCGCAAAACCGATAACCATACTAATGAATATCGCCAATCCGCCTAATCGTGGCATTACTCTTTGGTGTACTTTACGTTGATTTGGTTTATCAACAGCGCCGATATAAATTGCAAATTTTTTAACGAGCGGTGTTAGAGCTACTGATGCGAGAAAGCATACAATTGCTGTAATCAATAACATCATATTTGGCACTCCCCAGACGTTTTTCGTCTAATTTTTTTGCGGCCAATTTAGTTATAATCGAACCAAAACCTAGGTTTGTCCGCAATTTTTATCTATCTATTTACTTTTGCAAAAAAATCCTTAATTCCCTAAAATTTGATTCTCTTCTAGCATTCAAAACAAATTATACCACAACTGAAATTAGTAAGAGTATTTTTTTTAGGATAAATTGATTTTTTTCAAAATCAATATGTAAGGCACATTGTTTTTACATTTACTAAAAATGTTCATTATAATCTCTATTTGTATAGGTTAACTCAATTGTGCCGTTGTAATTTGCGAATATAGCGGCCAATTAATGGAAATGCCTGCAATTCCTTGTTGCTTAGGCCTTTTCCAACTATCACTAGTATTGCATAAACGAGCGCACCAATTGGTACGATAACTAGTAAATAGAGCATTGATTGGATTCTTGAGAAATCCGTTACATTAAAATAAAACATAGGCGCAAAAACTACAAATCCCATTATAATACTTGCCCCTATAAATACAAGCGTTTCTTTTCGCCAAATGTTGTACTTTGTCGTTTGAAAAATAAATACAATATTTGCGACCGTTAATAGAACGTAAATTAACAGAGTCGCATAAGCCGCCCCCATAATTCCCGATTGGGACACAAAGATGAGATTGAAAATCCCTTTTAAAACAGCACCAATGACGATAACCCAGGCCGCAAGCTTGGATCGGTTTAACCCCTGAAGGATTCCCGTTGTTAAAACCGTCAGTGATGAATAAACTGAACTGAAGTTAATGATAGCGACGACGTCACTGCCTTGAAAGTCCGTGAAAAGCGCACGATTGACTGGTATTGTTAAAGCTAAAAGCCCGATCGCAGCCGGCCATGAAACAAGGTGGGCATATTTTAAAGACCTTACTATATAACTATTCGCAAGGTCAATGTCGTTTTGGGCCATCGCTTTTGTAATTGTCGGAATTAAAGGCAAAATAACTGCGCTTGAGAACACAGATGCAATTCCTACCAGCGATAAACCTCTGCGATAAATTCCTAATTGTTGTTGAACCTCTTCCGTATGGATTCCCGCCCATGTTAGGCCATGCGGAATCGTAACAGAATCAACAAGATTAAGAAGAGCCATCGTTAGTGAGCCCACCGCAATTGGAATTGAAAGTGCTAAAATTCGCTTCGCCCACTGCCTAAATATATTCATTGAAAAAGATTTCATTCCAACAGGGCGATCCTTGAACTTGGTGTAGAGCGTGCGTAAATAGATTAGTGAGAACAGTGCACCTACTGATGAGCCCACCATTACACCACCGGTAATAATCTCGTTTGGCTCTCCTTTTTTCACCAAAAAATAAGCAATACTAAGGATGAGGATGACGCGTACAAATTGTTCGATCACCTGTGAAACCGCAGTCGGCTTCATATCCTCAAAGCCCTGGAAAAAACCGCGATATACCGCCATATAAGGGGCGACTAAAAGCGTAAAGGATACAATAATGACCGCCGGTCTTGTATATTCCCCGCCGAGGATAATCGAAATTGGCTTAGAAAAAACAAACATAATTGTGAAGCTTACGACTCCGAATATCAACGCAAGCACACTGGCGGAATGAAAAATATCACCAATCTCATGCTCTCGCTTCGCTCCACGTGCCTCAGAAATCAACTTTGAAATCGCAATTGGAATACCGGCAACCGATAAAATCAAGGCAATCATATAAACCGGATAGACAAGTCCAAAAATCCCAAGCACCTTATCACCGGCAATATTTTGTAACGGGATTTGAAAAATACTCCCTATAAATTTCGAAATAATCGTTGCTGCTGTAATAATTAGTGTTCCTTTTAAAAATGAAGATTGGGCCATGCTGTAAGCTCCTACTTGATAGATTTTGGGGACATGGGTCCTCGTTGGTGGGACAGAGGGTCGGGTTCTCTGGCCCGGGCTGGTTCGGGGCTTCCGGGACAGAGTTCCCGACCCTCTGTCCCATCCTCCCCTATTCTAGTTCCGACCGCTTATTTTTTGTCCGACTACTTTAAGGGCGAAATGCGGTAAAGCAAGCATGCGGCGCCACCTTGAAGGTTGTTTTAGCAAACGGTAAAACCACTCCAAGTTTAATTTTTGCCAAAACTCTGGTGCACGCTTTACTGTTCCTGCAATAACGTCAAACGAACCGCCAACTCCGATAAACACGCCTTTTTCTACGTGATCGATATGTTCAGCGATCCATTTTTCCTGCCTTGGCATTCCCAAAGCAACTAAAATCAGATCCGGCTGAGTTTCTTGTATCTCATTAATAATTGCAGGGTCTTCCCATTTAAAAAAGCCGTGATGGTAGCCAGCAATCTGCAAATCAGGATATTCGACTTTTATCGTTTGTACCGCTTTTTCAATTGTTTCTTCTTGGGCACCGAGCATGTACAGCTTTAATTTTTTTTCATTTAAAACCGTTAATAAATTGCGCATCAAATCATAACCTGCCACCCGCTCTGGCAGAGGCTTGCCTAATATTTGTGCCCCTTTCACAACCCCGATTCCATCCGCAGTCACATAATCTGCTTTCTCAACATATTTTTTGTACGTCGGATCCTCCAGAGCCTTCATAACGATTTCCGGATTAGCTGTTACAACAAATCCCTTTTGTCCGCTCTGCATTCGCTCTTTCAAGCGCTCGACCATATCCTTCATATTTGTATTTATAAAATTCACACCTAATATAGAGACGAATTTATCCTCCATTTGTTTCACCAACTTGTAAAATTTTCTAAAAATATTAAGGTTTCGATTTAATTCTACATTGAACTATAACAAAATTAAGGGTAAAAAGAAATAATTTAGTGGTATTTGCACGAAACTCAACGGGACACAGGACCGGGAACTGTGGTCCAGAACTGTGGTCCATATTCAAAAACAAAAATCCCCCCTCAAAACTAGTTTGAGGAGGGTTCCCATCTTCTTCATTAAAATTTTTACTCTTTATTCGTATTCATCTTGATGACACGCTCCATAAAGGATGAGAATTCTGCGCGTGTTGTTGGTTTCGATGGTTTGAAGCTTCCATCTTCGTAGCCACCTGTGACGTTATTTGCTGCAAGGATAGCGATATCTTTAGCTGCCCAGTGGCTTGCTTTTACATCTGTAAATGTTTTGGTTGTTTCGCCTTCCAATTTGTAAGCGCGATTTAAGATGACAGCCATTTCTGCTCTTGTAAGCGGTGCATCTGGGGCAAATTTTCCACCTGGTTGGCCGTTGATGATGCCTGCTTCAGAAACAGCCTTGATGGCTGTGTACGCATAATGTGTATTTTTTACATCATTAAACGGAAGTGCCTTATCTTTTGAGTCTGTTAATTTAAATTCGCGGGCAATCATCGCTGCCGCCATTGCTCTTGTAATCTCGGCATTTGGTCTGAATGTGTTGTCCTCGTAGCCTTTGATAATACCTCTATTGCTTAAAAACACGACAGATTGGTAGGCCCAATACTTGTTTGTAATGTCTTTAAAAGAAACATTTGGATCCGGAACTTGTCCAGAGCCTGTACCGTTGCCATTACCATTCCCAGCACCCTCATTTGGATTCGCCTGTGGTGCAGGATGATTATTCACATAAGCAGATTGTAAGCCATCAAAATAAATGGCACCTTTGTTTTGCTTTTCTTTTACAGCTTCCGCCACATAAATGCGATCGAACTTCAATGGAAGAGTTAAGTTTGCCGGAACCCCGGCACGAACATATTTCCAGCCTGTCCATGTTAATCCGTGTTCTTCTGTAAAATTAATCGTATGCTGCTTGCCTGTTCCATCCGTGATGTTGGCACGAAGCCAATGTCCTGCTCCATCACCTTTTACCCAAAGACCTAATTCTTTTGGATAACCTTTCAAATCGATTGGTGTTTTTGCAGCAGCGTAAGCTACTTTAATTCCTTCCTCGGCTGTTGTAAAGTCATATGAAAGTTTTAAAGAGTTTTTGCCCTCTTGAACATTGCCGCTACCTGATGCAAGTTCAACAGCTGCCTTTGCTTTTGCTTGATCTGCTGACCATTTTGCTAAAGATTCAAAGCCGTCAACCATGACTGGATCAACACCGACTTTTACAGGAATAGATGCCGTAACATTTTCGAATTGAGCAATAATATTTCCTGCTGCTTTTTCCTGACCTGCAATAAATTTACCATCAGGTGTGATTGTGCCGATATTTCCGTCAACTGACCATTTGATAACGGACTTGTCAAAAATAATGGGCTCGCCACCATTGTATATCGCATTCGCCGATAATTGAATCGATTCATTCGTTCCAATCACGACTGATTTTGGTTGAATTTCAATTTTATCAAGCTTGTCCACGACGGTTACTGGTACTTCACCAGTGGCATCGTTGTAACTTGCAATTATTTTTCCAGAGCCAGCATTTTCAGCTGTAAAAGTTAAACCACTAGTTGAGCCGACATTTCCATCGACCGATAAAGTGATGTCGTTCGCATTTACTTGAACCAGATTCATATATTGGTCAAGCGCATATTTATAGGCTAGCTGAACCTTTGTTCCTTTCAAAATTTTTCCATCAGGTTTTGTAAGTTTCAAAGTTTTAGGGTCACTTGTTGGTGCTGTACTAATAACTTGAAAAACAGAAGAAACCTTGCGTTCTACACCTTCTGATGGACTGTTCACTAATTTCGGCTGAGCTGTCCCAAGCTCACGCACCGCTATAGCTGTTGAACCGCCACCATCTAGATTGATAGCATTATAGGCACCAATTGAAATTAAATAGTTTGCAAACTCTCTTAGGGTCGCGCCGTTACTATAGCCGTTTTGACGTCCATCAACGGTTACTAAATAAACTTGGTCACCAGCTTGGTTTGTAGTTATCGCTGTACGTGGATGACGGCTTTTTGCAAAAGAATCATTTTCATCCATTGAAATCGAAACTTGTCCATTTTTCACAAGCTGCGGACCAGTTCCGATCACGTACTGTGCATCCTGCCAAACATCACCTAAAGATAGGCTAAGGTCAACCATGTCTCCTACCTGGACATTCTTTAGCTTCTCACTCCACTCTTGACCATGAGCAGAAATTACAAATCCGTTCGAAGGAATAGCGGCATTTCCACCTTCTCCGAATCTAGTAACCTTTGAAACTGTTCCGGTCATCGTTTGTCCAATGATTTGGCTTGATGGTGATGGTGTTACATCTGAAATGATAATCTCTGTGCCCCATTCATTTGTGCCTGTTGTTTGTTTTGGCGATTGATATAGGTGAATAGCCTTCTCTCCGCGAGTGCCATTGAATTTATCAAGATTTAAAGTCTGACCACCAATAGTTGTAATCATTTCAATTTTATATCGATCGATCACTGCTTTACCGTTACGGTTAATACCGAAGGCAATCGGTTCGTTTGTTGGACTTTTTGCAGTTTTCGTACCGGAAATACCGATATTAATTAACTTATTGTCTTTTGCGATTAAATTTACCGGCATTTTTCCAGCCATATCGAAAAATCCTGCGTTTGCCGCCCCTATTACAAAATGTCCTTCATAGTGATTTTGAAGGGCACGGTTTGATACTGTTGATACTGCCGTTAGCGGCTCAGGTAGACTTACCTCAAGCGCTGTGTACGGATCATTCAAATTAATATTTAATAGATTGACAGCACGGTGGTAACCGCCATTATATTGTTGCTTCGTATAAGTTACCCCTGGTGAAACTTGTGTGCTTACATCACTAAGCAACGTTCCAAAGGATGCAAAGGCAGAAGCGCCAAAGCTTTGGAAGACTAATAAAAACGTCAATAAAATTGTAGTAATCTTGGTGCGTTTCATACGTATCATTCACTATCTCTCCCTTTTGGGACACGGGGTCGGGTTCCGTGTCTCATTTACTTTCTTTTTGCTGAGTTCCCTTAGTATTTCAACCAATAAATGATAAACTTTGCCCACTCTGTCAATACGATTTGTTGTTTTTCAGAATCCTGCCACCAATCTCGAAGACTATCAATTCGGTCATCCGGGGCATTGGCATACGTTAGCTTAATATCTGAACCCGCAAATACTTTGTCGAAAATAAACTTACTTCGTTTCGAATGCCAATCAGTTGTCACGACGATAGCAGATTTAAAGCCGTTATCAAGCATCAACTTTTTCGAATAAACTGCATTTTCATAGGTGCTTCTAGAGTCGGTTTCTTTTTTTATCGCCGTATCCGGAATCCCAAGTTCGCTCGCCAAGACGATCATTTCATCTACAGCCTTTGTTCGCCACGAAAGATCTGTGCCATCTGAAAAAATCAATGTCCCCACGAATCCTTGGTTGTAAAGTTCTACCGCTCTTTTAGTTCGCTCTCCTTTGATTTCCCCACCAAGAACAATGAGCGCATCGCTCTTTTCGGCTGTTTCATCGGCAATTAAAAAATCCGCCACAGATTGTAATAACGGATTTTTTACAACAAAACCTATTATTATTAAAATTAATAAAATCCCTAGAAAGATCTTCAGCTTGCTCATTATTACTTAGTGCCCACAGATTTCATTTGTAAAATAATGTCCTGTACCATTTCCTTTGGATTATTAATAATTGATTTTTCACCTTTTTGATAAGCGGATTGGAGAATCGCCAAAAGCTCCACTTGATTTAATTTTCTCTCAGGTTCTTTTACAATCGTTTTACTCATTATGTATATCACCTTCAATTCTATTTATCTTTGTTTCTACTTAGGTCAAAAAATCTGCCAGCCCTCAAATTATATTTCATTAAAAATAAAAAAGGGATCTCAATTTTTTCCATCTAGTATCATATATTACGGCACAACACTATGTATTTCGACAAAGTCTCACAGTTTTTGTCCGTATCATTATAGCATATTTGTAAAATACTGTCTTTACAGAAAGAGAATTTAATAGCTTTGTAATATAATTGTTATTTAATGGGTGCCTGTCCCCACAGTGCAGTTTTACCTCTGCTACTACACAAAAAAGAGTGCCGCCCCATTAGGTTAAGCACTCCCACATTAAATCAACACTCTATTAAACTAACACTCACTACTTACATCTCCAACCCAGCTTCTTCTTCCACGCTATTCTTCTTCTTGCCTTTTCTTGTGAACAGTCGCTTGAATCTGCGCTTCGTTCCGCTGAGGAAGTCCTCTAAAATTGTGTAGACAACTGGGACGAACAACAGTGTAAAGCACATCGATGATGTTAAGCCGAAGATAACGACGACGGCAAGCGGCATTTGCGCTTCCGCCCCTTCTCCAATTCCAAGTGCCAATGGTACCATACCAAGGACGGTAGTCATTGTTGTCATCAAGATGGGACGTAAACGAGCTGGGCCTGCCTGCAAAATTGCTACTGTGCGCTCTACTCCACGACTTCTTAAAATATTAATGTAGTCAACGAGTACGATCGCGTTGTTAACTACGATACCTGCCAAAATGATGATCCCGATAAAGGCTGGTACGCTGAATGACTGTCCTGTCACAACCAACCCAACGATAACCCCGATAACCGTTGTCGGCATCGCAAACATGATAACAAACGGATGGGCCAATGATTCAAACTGTACCGCCATAACAACATAAACTAAGAAAATTGAGAAAATCAACGCCAACGCTAAGTCTCCAAATGTTTCCTGCATATCCTCAGCCTGGCCACCAACTTTATACGTATAGCCTTCTGGGAAGTTCATCGTATTTAAAGCCGCCATCACTTCTTTCGTTGTCGTACCTAAATCTTTTCCATTTAAATCAGCCGTTACGTTAATTTGTCTTTGTTGATTTTCACGGGTGATTTGAGCCGGTCCTTGAATTTGCTTTAATTCGGCAACCGCTGAAAGCGGCAATAATGTACCAGATGGTGTTTGAATAAACATATTTTCTAAATCGTTAATCGTTACCCGTTTATCCTCTGGAAGAATGACACGGACATCGAATTCATCTCCGGCCTCACGATATTGTGTCGCTAGCTTTCCATTAAAACCGACCTCAACCTCGGACATGATTTGCGAATAGGATAAACCATATTGTGCAGCCACTTCACGATTGGCAACAACCCTAATTTCCGGTCTGCCTTCTGCCGCAGAGTTCTGGATATTCGTTATCCCTTTAATCCCCTCCAAAAGCCATGTGATTTGATCACCGATTTCGGATAAAATTTCCTGTTCAGGTCCTTGAACACTGATCTGTACCGGCTTTCCTGTACCAAGCCCTGCCTCCATTGCCGACACCTTAATTTCAGCACCTGGAATGTTGGCAACATCAGCACTTAATTTTTCAACAAATTGTTTTGTCGTTAGATCTCGTTCATTTTTCTTGACTAACTGAATTTGGAACAAGCCCGTGTTCGTGCTGCTTTGTGTACCCGTCATTTGGTCCGTTCCAATTGATAGGTAATTCACTTCAATTAAGTCTTTATATTTTTCAAGCTTTTCTTGGATTTCGTTTGCAACGGCAGTCGTTTCTTCAAGAGTCGAGCCCGCTGGTGCTTCTAAATTAATCTGAAGCTGTCCTTGGTCTGATGCCGGTATATTTTCCGCACCTAACATCGGTGTTAACCCAAGACTTGCAATAATCAAAACGATAGTAGCGAACACCGTTGTTTTTCGATGACCCAACACCCACTTTAATGATTTTTGATAAAAATGATCTAGTTTTCTAAAAAAGCCAGCAAACTTCCCTTTTTGCTTATCATATTTGTCAATTGGTTTAGTTAAAAGCTTCGATGCTAAAACCGGTACCAACGTAATTGCCACTGCAAGCGAGCCGATTAACGAGAACGAAACGGCCAAAGCAAGTGGTGTAAATAATTCTGATGCCATCCCTTCCACGAAAACAATCGGTAAAAATACAACCAAGGTTGTTGTTGTAGACGCGATTACCGCTGAGCCAATTTCGGATGCTCCTTGAATAGCAGCTTCCTTTACAGAAGCACCATTTTGACGGTATCTAAAAATATTTTCTAAAATAACAATCGAGTTATCGACCATCATCCCAATGCCGAGCGCCAAACCGCCCAAGGACAGGATATTTAACGTCTGACCTGCAAAATACATCATTGCAAAGGTTGAAATGATAGCGAACGGGATTGATACCGCAATAACAAATGTCGGTCTCAAGCTTCGCAAAAATAACAACAGCACAAAGATAGACAAAAGACCACCAGTGATCATATTAGATGTTACCGATTTAATAGAGTCTCGGATAAACGTTGAAGTATCAAATACATTGAAGAGTTTGACACCCTCTGGTAATTTTTTGTTACATTTACATCCGCCTTCATCGTCCCAACAATCTCTTTATCTACCGTTAAAGAGCTGTTCGTAATTTTGGAAACCTTGACGGGAGTTTGCTTTTCCTCCTGCGTTTCTTGGCCAACTGGTTTTGTAGCACATCCAGATCCCGCAAAAGCAATCGAGGCAGCTGCCAAGAGAACCATCCCATGTTTTAAATGCCTTTCTAAAGGATGCTTCATAAAAAATCTCCTTCCATGTTTAAGTAGATTAACAGAATTCTAGTTTCGGTTTGTGGTGGTGTTATGGATAACATTTGTTCAACATGTAAAACTATAAAGTCGAAAAATGCCCCGTTTAATTAGTACGTTGGATCAGGCGAAAAGTTTCATATAATTTAACTTATTTTCATAAATTTAACATTACTGTAAAAATAGTTGAAAATGAGGATCTTCACTGAATGAGATTAAATTCGTTTTTCGAAGAATAGCGATAAGATGGAATTTTGTATTATAATGAAAGGATAGTCAACTGGGATTGGTTTGCCGCGTTGGGGATGTGGGGGCGGGTTCGTTGTCCCACAGTTTCGGGGGAATCTTCGGGCGGAGCCACAGTTCCCGACCCTGCGTCCCAATTGCACGCGTAAAACTGCGGGCCCAGTCTAAAAATTGGTGGTGTCTCTTTTACATGTTAGTGAACAAAATTCCAAAGGATAAAATTAAATATTGCATTGAAAATCTTGAAACAATGTTTGACCCTCAGGTTGAACGTGATTATAGCATGCTGAAACAAGCCCTTTCATTGTTTAGAAATGGTGCTGTTTATAATGCGGCTATTGAAGGTGATACGATCACTGCCGCCGTTCAGGATAAGAGCGACACCTATACAACCACACTGGAGCTAGATTTTATGGAGATCAGCTTTTGCAGCTGTCAGCTAAAAGACGAGATTTTTTGTGTTCATAAATTAGCGACGCTTTTTTATATTTTTTCCTTATTTGACAGCCCTGGAGAGTTTTTTAATCAGTGGAAGGAAGGATTCAAGTATACCGCTACTGAAAAAATGCCGCCAATTACGAAAAAACCAATATTGGAAGAACCCAAGAAAAAAGAGCGCACCTATCAAGAGGATTCGCTTGAAAGCTGGCTCACCTTTTTTAACGAAAAATATATTCAGTTTTCAAAAAAACGAGAAGCGCGCATGTCGACGTACTGGAATTATCAGCGGAGCACCAATTTGGCTGAGGATCTTTATGAGACCTTTTATCCCACCTTACTCGATACGGTGATGCCATCATCACCCATTGGTGAAAATTTATTTCATTTCCACGCAGCGCTTTCAGTTTTTGAAAAAATATTAGAGAATGCAGCGGATATTTATTCGTCCTCATATTCAAATCACTATACCCGCAAATATTTAGGTGAAATTCTGGCTGACATCGCAGAACTTGCATTCAATGTGCGCAAAAGCATTATAGAACGGACAAACGCTGATGAAAAAATCCTTAGCGAAACACCCGAGCGGTTGGTGAACATTTTATTAATGACCAGGGATTTTCAATATGATCGCTTATATCTGTTTCAAATTGCATGTTCCAATTTAATTTTGACAAAAGAGCAGTTAGACAGCCTCAAACGCAAGCTTCTTGCACGGGGCAAAAAAGAAGAGAAATTGAAAGAGCTCGGAAAAGTTAATTTCTCATCTGAATGTAGATTGGCTTTGGCCCACCTTGATTTTATCGTTGAAAAAGACAAAGTGGCCATTAAACGTCTTTCGGATGGCCCTGCAAACGAAGTGTATTATTATACAACATGGTTTAAATCATTGGCGCAAAATAAAGTTTGGGATCGGTTTAAAATCTGGCTTTCTTTTATTGAAAAAAGAATGAATGAATACATCCATCAATATGGGGAGCAGCAATTAAAACGAGAGTTAACGACATTTTATTTATTTTATATAAAAGGATATGCAAACGAAAAAGGCAAAGAAGACGTCTACATCAATACATTGCAAACATGGCTCCCGTATAGCTACGGTGATTTCTGTGAATATTTATTGGAACAAAAAGAATTCCGGATGTGGACTGAGCTTCAATTGTTTGCCGGAATCGCCATCGAAAATATCGATAAAGGGCTTCTAAAGGAAATTGAGGAAAAAGATCGGTCATGCCTCCTGCCGCTCTATCATCATGCGGTGGAAGCCGCCATTTCCGAGAAAAGCCGGGATGCCTACAAACAGGCCGTCAAATATTTGCGGAAGCTCCGCACACATTATAAGTCTTTGAAAAAAGAGGACGTTTGGAACAGCTATATTCATATGCTTTCTGCAAAATATAAGCGATTAAGAGCCTTTCAAGAGGAATTGCGAAAAGGGAAAGGAAAATTAATCAATGATTAAACAACTTCAGTACGAAATTCAAGTCGATTATTTGGATTCTAATCAATTTATTATTTATGCAAAACATTTAGAGCAAAACGGGAGACGAGCCGCGCTGGGAGATTGGCGCCCACTTCTTTTTTCGTGGCATGCCGAAAGTTATTTTGGAACAAAGTTTCCTGAAGTCGGTGAAGGAGTTCAGTTATCTTCATCGGACATTTTGCAGTTTTTTTCGGATGCGGCGCATCAAAGTTCACTTTTTTCGTTTTCTTTTGGTAAGAGTGTTGAATGGCTTCGGAAATGGGCTCCTGTGATTTTTACCGAAGTAGTAGAGGGCCGGATTGTACCGGATTTTGCACAGTGGAATGCCGGTAAGTTCGGTTGGAAGCTGATGAATAGTTTTAGCGAATTAAGAATAGAGGAAGAAAGTTCTTTATTTACATTTTCGTTCATTCGCGAATGGTTATCGGAAGCCATTATGGAGTTTGTCGAGAAGGATGAAGCCCTCGGTACACGCTGGGCCAAAATCTTGGAAAAACATCCAGCTTTATTGAAACAAAACAAAGGCTCAGACGAGACCGTTGTCTTTATTAGTGAAGAAACCTGGTTAGAGCAAATTGGCTGGACTCCGGACCAGGCACCGTTTACCGTTGAACTTAGGTTAAGTGAACCGGTTGATGAATCAACGGATGAGGCGTTGGATGATTCAATGGTGAAGATGCCATCGGGTGTCCCAGAAGCGGAAACGGGTAGCAGAAACTCCTGGACTCTAGATATTCTTTTACGAGATAAAACAAATGCGAATCATTGGATTGAATGGAAAAACAACGATACAGCGAGTGCAGTTCCAGCTGAGTGGCATAGTTTCCTTAGTAAAATAACGAAAAGCATCGAGCTTTGGGGCCATATCGTTCCATGGCTTAAATCTGCCAATCCAGCTGAAGGCATCATCCATTCGCTTCGAGAAGATCAAGCTTGGACATTTTTATCCGAATCAAGCATTCAGCTTGCTGAAGCCGGGGTTGAAATCCTCCTCCCATCCTGGTGGCAGGAAATTCGAGCCATGAACCCGAAAATGAAAATTCAACTGCGCTCCTCGGTTGGATCAGCGCAGCAATCCCTTTTAGGCTTACAAGCGATTGGAGATTTTGATTGGAAATTTGCGACCGGAAATGCCGAGCTTGATGAAGATGATTTTTTACAGTTAGTCGAGCAAAATCGACGTTTAGTTAAAGTGAATGGAAAATGGATGAAGCTGGACCCTGCTTTTATCAAGCAAGTAAAAGAAATCATGGTGCGTGTGAAAAAAGAAGGGCTTTCCTTCCAAGATATCCTTGCACAGGAATTAATGACAGCCAGCACACCAGGTGATCAGGATAATGACGAACTTGATAACCCGTTATCGCAAATCCAAATCGGTCTCAACACTCATTTGGAAAAATTAATTTTTCAATTGCATAACATGACATCGATTCCTTCTATTAATATACCAAATAGCTTGCACGGTGAATTACGCGCCTATCAAAAGCATGGTGTAGAATGGCTTGTATTTTTACGAAAGTTCGGATTTGGTGCATGTTTGGCCGATGATATGGGCCTCGGGAAGACAGTCCAAATGATCACTTATTTTTTATATATAAAAGAACTTGAAAAACCTAAAATGCCAGCACTCATTATTTGCCCAACTTCTGTACTTGGAAACTGGCAACGTGAGTTACAAAAGTTTTCTCCAATGTTAAATGTACACCTTCATTATGGGAGTTCGAGAAAAAAAGGTGAAGAGTTGGCTCAAACCGTTACCGACTACGATATCGTGCTAACCTCCTACGGGTTATCCGCAATGGATGAGGAAGATCTTAAAGCAATTTCATGGAGTACGATTTGTCTTGATGAAGCCCAAAATATAAAAAATGCTTTTACAAAACAATCAAAAGCGATACGGAGCTTCAACGGTCAACATCATATTGCTTTGACCGGTACGCCGATTGAAAACCGACTCACCGAGCTTTGGACTATTTTTGATTTTATAAACAGAGGATATTTAAGCAGCCTCCACTCTTTTTCGAGACGGTATGTAGCGCCAATTGAGAAAAATAAAGATGAAAAAAAGATCAAACAAGTGCAGCAGCTTGTTAAACCGTTTCTATTGAGACGGACAAAAAAAGACGAAATTGTAAGTTTGAACCTACCAGATAAACAGGAACAAAAAGAGTACATCCCGCTTACGGTGGAACAGGCATCGCTTTATGAGCAGCTTATTCAAGATACGTTTGACAGAATTGAAAAGCTGTCAGGAATGGAGCGACGCGGACTTATCTTATCGATGTTAACAAAGCTGAAGCAAATTTGTAACCATCCGGCGCTTTATTTAAAGGATGCTTTTTCAGAACTTTCTTTACTGGAACGTTCTAACAAAATGGAAAAACTAATTGAATTGCTTGAAAATATTTTGAACCAGGGTGAAAGCAGTCTTATTTTTACCCAATATATTGGGATGGGAAAAATGATTCAACATGTTATTCAGGAGCACTTTGGTGAGACCGTTCATTTTCTGCAAGGCAGCTTGAGGAAGCAGGATCGGGATAACATCATTGATTCTTTCCAGGATGGCCAACAAAAGCTGCTGGTTTTGTCGTTAAAGGCCGGTGGAACCGGGCTAAACCTTACAGCAGCCAACCACGTTATTCATTATGACCGTTGGTGGAATCCAGCTGTCGAAAACCAAGCAACCGACCGGGCTTATCGAATCGGACAAAAACGCTTTGTCCATGTTCACAAACTTATTACTACCGGGACATTGGAAGAAAAAATTGATGAAATGATTGAGAAAAAGAAATCATTGAGCGACGACATCATATCGGGAGAAAATTGGATCACTGAGCTTTCAACAGATGAACTTCGCGACTTGTTCACACTCCGGAAAGATTGGAATGAATGAAAATAACCGAAATGGGCATCCACGGATTCCGATAATGGAGAAAAACGACAACGTTAGAAAAAATGAATTAGCAGGCCAATTCGCATAGTGTTTTGGTCTGCTTTTCCATTAACGATTAATTTTCAATTCTTTTTTCAAGTTGGAACAATCGCTTGTCCATTTCAGTTATTCGATTATTGATATAATCCGCCTCAAAATCTGTTTTCTTTTTTGTCTGCTTCAACAATCCTATAACATCTTCTGTTTGAGAAACCTCTATTCTATTTACCGTTTCTTTAATTTCTTGTATATTAGCTTTTACTGGTTTCATATCCTTTTGTAATTCCGATACATCAGTGCTTACTGTTTTCATGTCTATTTGCAATTCCGATACATCAGTGCTTACTGTTTTCATGTCTATTTGCAATTCCGGCAAAATCTCAGTTTTTACCGTTTTCATATCATCTTGTAGTGTTTTCATATCATTCTGTAATTCTAATAAGATCTCAAGAATTCTTTTTTCCATTCTATTCACCTACCATACAGTTATTATAATACGGATTAATACTTCTGACTACGGGCTTTTCCATATTACATTCCCCTACTGAAGTCCCTACTTTTTTTGTGTATAGTAAATCCATCACGCATCGAAAAATTTTCCTTGTTTTCACCCTTTTTCCTTCACATTTTAATCAAAATTTAGCCATAGATTCGACACAGGTGTCTATTTTAATTTTTGATTGCGATGTTACAATAAAAGTGTAAAGAGTAATATTACTATAACAACAATAAAAACCTTAACAATGAAGGATGTGGTGCAAATCAGTATTCAAAATGTGAATTTCATTAGGAATAAAGCACCTAAAAATTTTTATGCATCTTTGTGAAATCTTTCACATATTCAATATTTCATTATTAAAATATAAAATTGTTTAAAAACTAATATGAGGTGATTAATATGTTAAAAGGTAAAAAATTAGCATTGCCTGTTTTAGTAAGTGCATCATTATTCTTAGCAGCTTGTGGTTCAAATGCAGTTAAGCAAGATGTCGCTCCACCTCCAGAACAACCAAAAGAAGTAGCAGCTCAAACTGAAGTAATCGCACCACATAAAGACTTAAACCAAGCACCAGTACCATTAAAAATGGAACGTGTGGGTGAACATGAAGTAAATGTTGAAATGACAGCTCAGATTACTGATATTGAAATAGATAAAGGAAAATCATATAAAGCTTGGACATTTAACGGCGAAGCGCCAGGTCCATTAGTAGTTGTGAACGAAGGAGATACCATTAATTTTACACTTAAAAATATGGACCCTTCTATACCACACAGCATGGACTTTCACGCAGTACACGCATCACCATCTAAATCTTTTATTGATGTAATGCCAAATGAATCTGGAACATTCACTTATAAAGCAAGCAACCCAGGTGTATTTATGTATCACTGTGGAACGAAGCCTGTGTTAGCACATATCGCTAACGGTATGCATGGCGTCATTATTGTAAAACCGAAAAATGGATATCCAACTGACAATCAAATCGATAAAGAGTTTGTAATTGTTCAAAACGAATGGTACAAATATAACGATTTAGACGATATGACAAACGGCGTACCAAGCCAAGTTGTATTCTCTACTAAAGCTTTAAAAGAAGGCCAACCAAATACAAATGGCGACACTTACTCATTAAAAGAAAAACCGCTTTTAGCTAAAGTTGGTGACCGCATCAGAATTTATGTTAATAACGTTGGTCCAAACGAAGTAAGCTCATTCCACGTTGTTGGTACAGTATTTGATGATGTTTATATTGACGGCAACCCTGCTAATCATTACAAAGGAATGCAAACAGTAATGTTACCTGCCAGCGGCGGTGCAGTTGTAGAATTTACAGTGGTTGAAGAAGGCAGCTACTCCATCGTTACACACCAATTTAACCATGTACAAAAAGGTGCAGCAGCCATTATTAAGGTTACAAAAGATGGTACAGATGACGGTTCAGCAACAATGAGCCACTAATTCTACAATATTTCTAGTAGATTAAAAGATTGCATAGCCTATATGTATAGAAAAATCAGGTGAAGTAGTGATACGTTCCACCTGATTTTTCTTTTTTTATGGTGAAAAATCTAAGTAGGGTGGATTGTCTATTGGATGACTGATCGGGCTATTTCCTTTTGCATTTCCGGCTGTCCCTCTCTAATAAGAACAGCTTCGGTGTTATGATTGGCAGTATTATTATTGTTTGTCACTGCATTATTACTATGGCTCTGGCTCGAATTTTTATTATTTTTCAAAGAAATAAACTTGATATCCTCTGCCACAACCTCAGTTACGTAAACGCGTTTACCTTCGCTATTTTCATAATGCCTTGATTGGAGCCTTCCAGTTATTCCGATCAGGGACCCTTTTAGGCAAAAGTTCGCTACTGTTTCCGCTGGTTTACGCCAAATATTGCAATTCACAAAATCGGTATCATACCCGCCATTCGCATTTTTAAAGTTACGATTTAAGGCAATTGTAAAATTGGAAACTGCAACCCCGTCACCAGTATATCGAAGCTCCGGGTCTTTTGTAATTCTACCAACTAAAGTAACCTGATTTATCATTAATCATCACACTCCTTATCAAATGCGCCTTGAACCCTCCACTTATGGAAGTGGGAGACATTTGCTGAATTAAGTTAATATATTGATAGAATGAAAAAATCAACACCTCCTATTTCGCGAAAATTGAAGTGGGGATGCTCTTTCTTTTTACCTCAACCTTAGCAAAATGAAGAATCGCAGGCATTGATTCTTTTGGCGAGGATAAAACATTTCGTCAGAAAGAGAAAGAAAGACCATGCAGGGGATTTCTAAGTAAGTAGATTGCTGGATTACAAATGATTGCATTTTCATGGGGTGAATGATTGACTTAAAGTGCAGCATGATGAGGAAAAATTGTGTAAAGTTGCTCTAATGAACGCTCCTCAGTGGTTTTAAAATCCCCTTACAGCTAAAGCACAGCCTCTTGACTGGCTTAACTTTAAATACCTTGATTTCAATTCCAGGTTTTTGTTCCAACTTATAATGATCCATTAATAAAAAAACGCTATTCTTTACAATCAACTCCTTCCTGCTTAACCTTGGATTTTTCTTGAAATGCTCCTCCGATAAAGCTACATATGTCACTAATAAAAGCGGTGGCCGATCCGGCCTTTTTATGACAAAAGACACATCATATTCCTCCAGCTTCATTTGCTTGCCCTCCTTTCTTACTATATAAAATACTAACAAAAGCGTTTTCATGCAAATCGCTAATTTTGAAAATCTGAGGGTAAAATATACTTAAATTTTCAAAATTCCCTTAGAAGATTTTCAAAATCTCAAGGGTAAAATAGCTGAAAAATTAAAAATTCAACAAAATCGCAATATTTTCGTGCAAATTTTTTCATAGTGGTACGTCAGTGGTGCCTGTCCCCACATCGCGGTTGGGGTGGTAGTTGGAATTTCTGAAATGTTAAAAATTACTTCAATCGTGGTATAATATAGATTGAGACAGAAACCTGAAAGGAAGGTGGCCTGCCTATGAAGTCATTTCGACTATGTTCATTAACGGTATTTACAGAAGCAAATAACCAAACAACTAAGCATGATATTCCACTTTTTGAAGGATTAATTATTAATAAAGAAAACCCAAACGACCACTGGCTTATTGAGGGTCTAATAGAAAAAGGCCTTTTTCAATTTTTCAATAGCTTAAAAGAGAAAAATGAAACGATGCTAGTGGAAGCAGCGATCACCAGCAAAGATAACCCTCCTGCGTCTTTTGTGGCAAAAGTAAGAATTATTAAACTCATTAACGACCATCTTCAACTTCTTCTAGAGGCAAAAAGATTAACTCGCAAAGATACATTTTCCGAAATTATTTTGAAGGATTTAATTGATAGAGGGATTTCAGGGGAAAATTTGTTAAAAGATTTTAAACGAATCAAAAAAGAGCGCGGTGTAGAATTCCGCAAGTTGGTTGAGAACGATATAAAAGAAATGAAAGAAAAAAATTATTTTTAAGAACACAAAAAAGCTTGTCCGCGAAAAGACAAGCTTTTTCTATTTCACCCTATTTACATTTAATTGGGCAAGATGTCCCAGCTTCTGGAGGTGAGTCATTTTTATCTTTTAATAAAACAATTAAATAGCGGTCCTTGCTAATGTAGTTTCTTTTTGCATGTATTTTAAAGCCTTTTTCATTTATCTGTGAATGTTGTTTATGACCTTTTTCATTCATAGAATGATACCTCAACTTTCATTACTTTTGGCTTGATAAAGTAATGGTGATAAATTGGAGACTAAATAATGCACTTCATCCACGTCTTCATAATTCTCTCTTCCTTGTTTTATAAACTCTACAAATGAATTTAAAATTGCCGCTATTTGATTTTGTGGCAGTACCTCCTCTTTTTGATCCAAAATAGATATAACTTCTTTTACGGTATTGGTATTTTTATTCATTGTTTTTGAAAAGCTGAATGCTAAAGCAATTTGAAGGCTTTCGTAGGTGGATTTTGGCAGATATATCGGATATTGTTTTTCACAATCTTTTTGGAGCTTGTATAACATCTCTAAAACACGATCAATTAGAACCTTCGAGGAAGTACGGTTTAACCTATTCAATTCTGGTTTTGTTTCTTTCGGATCTACAAAAAACGTTACTCTTTTAGCCTTTAATTTCATCTTTTGCATTTTCTTTTTCTCTCCCTTCCTTTTTCAAAAAAATCCGCTGGATGAAGGCTCACCCAGCGGTCTACCAGAGGATTCCAGCTCGGTACTCCAGGGTGGTGCGAGGCATTACCTAATAAAGCGGGGCATTTTATGAAGTAATGCTTCCTATATTATGTAAAGAGCGCGATAAGCAATACCTTGGAGGAGGATAAAAAATTGACTGAATGCGCTTTCAATTTATTACTGCTTATCACCTCTATACTAACGTGACTAAAAAGACCCATTTTGCAAGAAAGGATGCTCTAAGTCAGGACTTTGGGATTAGATTATAAAAGTAAAGTTACATAAAACTAGCGACATAATGGATTGGACCGAAAAGTAGAATAATAGACAGGAAATAGAGTTGAAATTTGTTTTGAGAGAAGATTATTTGACAGGAAGAACCCGGATGAGGATTTTACAATTGTGTATTTACTGTGTTCAACAAATAAAATAGTAGCCAAATATGACACCTCTCGTCAAATGGTAGCGTTTTTTTATAAGTTGTGTCGAAAATTATGTTGTAAGTATATCACAGAAACTAAAAGTTAGTAAATAGTTTTTTGAAATTTTTTTATTTATTATGGAAAATATTCTCCCCATGGATTTTTATTTTTCCCTTTAATTCCAGATTAAAGAGCAATTCTTCCAGACCGCTAGTTGAAATTTTAAGGATATTTTGGATCTCTGATACTTGTTTTGGGTTTTCTTCAAGTATTTTTAATAGTTTCCTTTCAATTGGATTGAGATTCTCTGCTTCTAGTAATTGTAGTTTGATAGACTTTTTTGTAGGATAGACCAATTTTCCTTCGGTTTTTGAATGTTCCTTTAGGTTGAGTGACATTATTCCAAGATAAGGCTTAGCAATCGATTGTAAAAGTAAATTTGTTCCCCTTCCATTAGGTTCATCTATACGGTTGGGAACAGCAAATATTTCTCTACTATACTTTTTCGCAAAGTCCACTGTTGTTAGCGCCCCACTTTTTTCACCAGCTTCAACAACGATTACCTTGTCTGACCAAGCACTGATTAAGGCATTTCTTTTTAAAAAATATTTAGGATGAGCATTTGTGCTCGGTGGATATTCCGACAAAATGGCTCCATTTTCAATAATTTGCTCGTAAAGTGAGCGGTGTTCGGATGGATAACATATATCCACACCATTTGCGAGAAAGGCCAGGGTATACCCATTATTTTTGAGCGCTGTTGTATGGGCATAACTGTCTATGCCCTTTGCCATTCCACTTACAATTGTGATGTTCTGTTTTGAAGTTTCAGCCGCAATTTGTTCGGTTACTTTTTTACCATAATCTGTACATCTTCTGGAACCGACAATTGCAATTGAATTTCTCGGCGGTCTAATCTCTCCTTTAACATATAGGACTATTGGGGATTCTGGACAACCTTTTGCAATTCCAGAATAATTTTGACTATCTATTGTTAAAATATTTATTTTTTGCTTCTCACATTTGTCTTTCATGTATTTTGCTCTATCAAGACAATGATTGGAGATGAAAGACTGGATGGCACGGGTACTTAGACCTTTAATATTTTTCTGCAGGTCTTCATCACTTGCCGCATAGACCTTTTCAGGTGTTCCATAATATTCCAGTAATCTTTTTTGCAAAACAGGCCCGATATGAGGGATTAAGGAAAGCCACAACCAATATATTTCTTCCATGCTATCACCAACATTTTATAGTTTTTTAAAATAATAATTTACCGTTCGCTAATTCTCATATTTCATACGAGCAGCGATTTTTAAACTACTAAAAAATCCCGTTGTTCTTTATCGATATCCCGTGACATTAAGCTGTTGACTAAATCGATCCTGCGAATGTTGTCTGAACTATCTAAGTCTGCAAATGTTCTTGCAACTTTTAAAAACCTATGTAAAGTTCTTGCACTATAACGAAAGCGATTATATGCTTCTTTAATCAGCTGTTCATTTTCACTATCTAGTTCACAATATCTTTTTATAAGAGCAGGGGGTAGGTCAGCATTAGAGATTATATTAGGATAACCTTTATATCGTTTTTGTTGGAATTCTCTTGCATTTTCTACTTTTTCTCTTATTTGCGAAGAACTTATTTTACTATAATTTTCTTCAAAGAAGTTTACTGAGGTGACATGCTTTTGAATATCGATACGATCAAGTATCGGACCAGATAGTTTTTGACGATAGCGATGAATTTCATAATCGGTGCATCGGCATTTATCCGTGCCATGATAACCGCACGGACATGGGTTCATTGCAGCAACTAACATAAAATTAGAGGGATATGTGTTTGTATTGCTAACTCTAGTTATAGTTACTTCACGGTCTTCAAGTGGCTGTCGTAAAGAATCTAGGGTCTTCCGATTAAATTCAGCTATTTCATCAAGAAATAAAACCCCATTATGCGAAAGCGAAACCTCTCCCGGTGTTGCATGCTGACTTCCTCCGATAAGGGCATGTTGGGAAATGCTATGGTGTGGGGAACGAAACGGGCGGTCAACGATCAGATTTCCTTTGTTTTTTAATAGATTAGCAACACTATAAATTTTCGTAACCTCAAGGGCTTCTGCTTCCGTCATTTTGGGAAGAACGGATGGAATTCTTTTTGCAATCATAGATTTACCACAGCCCGGAGGACCTGAAAGTAAAAGATTATGATTGCCCGCAGCCGCTACAGTAATATATTTTAAAAGCTGTTCATGCCCTTTTACGTCGGAAAAGTCAAGGTTTATATTTGAAGTAGTTTGTTGCGATTGCCGGGATTTTTTTTCAGACTGAAGTGAGCGGTTTCCTTCAAGTAAGTCTGCCACTTCCTGTAAATCCTTAGCAGAATAGATGTTTATCCCTTCAACCAAAAGGGCTTCTTGCACATTTTCTTTAGGTACAATCAGGTGGCGAATTCCTTCACTCTTCGCCTTGATAACCATTGGCAAAACACCAGATGATGGACGGATTTCTGAGTTAAGTGATAACTCACCAATAAAACCAAATAATTTCAGACAATCTTGAGTGACATTGATTTGATCTGTTCTGGTTAGAATCCCAATCGCCATCGCCAGATCAAAGTGGGTACCTCGTTTTTTCATATCTGATGGAGCAAGGTTTATAACGAGCTTGAACAATGGGAAATCATAGCCTGCAGCAGTGATAGCAGAAACTAATCTTTCTTTTGCCTCCTTAACCGCAGCATCTCCCAACCCGACAATGGAAACTGAGGGCAGTCCATGAATAAGGTCTGTTTCGACCTCAACAACATAGCCATCAACACCTGAAATATTAAAGCTGTAAATCGTTGATGCCATTACATTTGACACCTCTCTTATGAGATTATTTTGATAGGAATTGATATGATAAATTAAGAAAAATAAGCGGTAAAAATAATGAAAGGATTTTGAGGTTGTGGAATGATGTAAAATAAAAATGGTTTATTTTTATTTACTAGTATAGTTGGATTTTGTCGAAATGTAAACATAATTATTTGACTCTTTATAATATTATTTTAATTTATTGTTATAAAAAAAGACCATTAATATTAATTAATGATCTCTGCTAAATTGCCTCTTTCCCCGCTTGCGTAAATGTAACCTTCTTCGTAGTCAGGGTGGTCTGATTTAATTTTATACCATGTACCGTCGTTTCTTTTTATCTCTTCGAGCACTATCATTCCAACACCGGCATATCGATGTTCATATAGTAGTTTGTCGCTTGTGCTTGGGCCGCTTCTTACGTTTAATGATGGCACCTTGCTAAGTGCGATTTTGTAACTATTCCAATCATCTTTTCCTAAATACTCATCAATGACATACATGCGGCCGGCAACTTTTTGGCCCCAGTATGGGTCTGATGCATAAAATAAATTGACGCCGACACCTTTATGTCCTAGGAATGAGCCGTTGTAGAAACTGCGTTCTCCAGGTGTTAAGTAATTTTGCTTTACATATTTTGCTGCATATAAAATACATTCTTCAAAACTATTAAATTGCATTGCATTATTATAGGCATCTGCATCGATTGCCTTAATGCCATATAAATTAAATTTATCCGTTGCTATTTTACTTGTGCCCCAAGCACTTTCATGAATCGCATGGGCCAGCAAGTATAACGCATTGACACCTGTTTCTTCTTCAGCCTGTTTAAAAACTTTTCCCAAACCGATAAGCGGTGAAGTTGGTTTTTGGGATCGTACATAATCATCAAGGTCCTCAGCAGAATAGTTTGTTTCAGAAAGCAATGGTAGATAGTTAAAATATTGAAGGTATGTGCCTTCCGTAAAAGTTTTACCGTCAAAGCTATAGTCTTTTTCCCCTTCTTTCAAAAATTTAGGGGCTGGTCCAAAAATATAGCTTCCTAGTGCACCATTTTCCGTAATGTAATGACGTAGGTAACCCGATGAAACTTTATAATAGGTTCTACTTTCTACTTCGTCCTCGGGAACAATTTTTACATCGGCTTTATTTACATAGCCGACTACGCCTGCTAATTCCACTTCCACCTTGTTGCCAATCAATTCAAGGAATTTCATTTCAGTGCCGACGTTAACATATGTACGGACCCGCTTCATTCCATCTTCATAAACGTTCAAAAGCTTTGTTGCAATAACAATATTGTCTTTGCTTGTATCTATTTTTTCCTTATCAGCTCCAACTTTATTTCCCGCTTGTTCTTTTGATTGTTCTTCTTGTTTTTCTTTTTCAGCTTCCTGCTTCTGTTTTTCTAGCTCTGCTTTTTGCTTTTCTTGCTCTTGTTTTTCAAGAAGATTATACATCTTATAGATTACAGCAGCGGTCTGTGCGCGGGTAACCCCCTCTTTAGGACGGAAGGTGTTGTCGTCATAACCACCCATGATTTCATATGCAAAAATAGGTTGAATTGCTTCTGCGTATTTTATATCTTTAGCATCTTTAAAACTAGAAGTTTGTGCAGGACTTTCATTCAAACCATTTGATGTTAAAACTCGACTAACCATCAGCGCGATTTCTTCACGTGTTAAAGTTCGGTTAGGCAAAAACTTCCCATCACCAACACCATTAATGTAGCCTGCAGCCGCGGCATTATGAACTTCCGCTTTCAATGGATGGTTCATGGTATCAGTAAAAGTTTTAGTACTTGCAGTTGGTAGTTTTAAAGATCTGTTTAAAAAGGCTGCAAATTGCGCTCTAGTAACAAGTTGGTTAGGAAAAAAATTCCCCTTCCCATCACCATTCATAATTTGCAAGGATTCAAGAGAACGCATTTCTCTTTCAAAATAATGTCCGGTGATATCGTCATTCGCTGAAACCGATATGGCCTGGACACTTGTCGTTGTAAGCATAATTGCTGTTAATGCCGTTATTAATTTTTTGTTTTTCATGGATGCCGCCTCCTCTATTAAATCAATTTCACCTTGGCGTATTGGCACTCAGATTTTTTTCAAGCACTTAAAGTAAAAATTCATATGTATACCAGATGAATGGTTGACCTGGCACCGCAAAGATTTCATGCGACCAGGCCACACCCATTCTACTCCGGACTTGCTTCTACTCTACTGATACCACCGCAAAATCTTCACTATTTCCTTGACTCACCAATGCACGATATAGAAAAGTAACAAATTCCCCTCTTGTGACAGCTTTTTCTGGAGAATATGTTGTTTTGGTTGTGCCGCCTGCTAAGCCAGATTGATAGAGTTTTAAAATATCATTAGCGAATGATGATTTCGCAACATCGTTAAATGGGGTTGCGGCTCCAACCCCTAATTCAGCAGCAGCACCTTTAGCCTGCAATTGAAACGCCCGAACTAGTAAAGCCGCCATTTCGCCTCTAGTTAACACATCACCTGTTCCAAAGTGATTCTGCGATTTTCCGTTCATAATTCCAGCCTTTTTAACAGCCGCTACTGACGAATAATAATACTCGCTAGCTTTTACATCCGAAAAACCTGGATTCACAACGCCCTCTGTATCTAATCCTAGTATCCTAGCAAAAAATACAGCTGCCTGCTCCCGAGTAAGCTGGATTTCGGGTCCAAACTTTCTTTCCCCAATTCCTTTTAAAAGCCCTTCATTATATAAAACTATTGCGGAATTCGCGAAAAAGTCCGTTGCTTTTACATCTAAAAATTTTACCTGAGTTGGTTCCTTTTTCTCTATTTTATCAGACGTCTTGAATGATAGAACATAATCTTTTATGCCTGAATCAATTTTTAAAAGATAACTAGATTCCGGTTTTAAAAGTTTTGCAGGTGTTATTTTAAATCCTTCCAATGAGGTCGGTTCTACATTGATTTCAACATTTTTTCCACCTAACTCAATTAAAGAAACTTTTTCCTTCAATGTATCTGCTGAAAAAACTCCATTCAAATGGACTGCGATTTCCACATTAACCGGCACAGCTCCACCAAATTTCTGGCCTGATAACGTTGCCGTTTCCTCATCTAAAAGCAGCATATCCCGGTGAGCAACCTTCAGCTCCTCGCCAATTTCCGTTTCCACATCCGGTTTAATTCCAGTTCCATCAATTACATATCCATCGGGCGTATAAAACTGGGCAACTGTCATTTTGAAAAAATTCCCACTAGACAGCTCAAACACGGTTTGTGCCACACCTT
Source organism: Schinkia azotoformans LMG 9581 (assembly GCF_000307855.1). Taxonomy (GTDB): domain Bacteria; phylum Bacillota; class Bacilli; order Bacillales; family Bacillaceae_J; genus Schinkia; species Schinkia azotoformans. The sequence continues at coordinate 40,886 of NZ_AJLR01000038.1, forward strand.
TGCCGAAAGTGGTCTGGCCGTAAAGCCGTGCAGCTTTTTGATCTTGAACAGCCCCAGCCAAAATTTCAGACGCACTGGCACTGTCAGCATTAATCAGTAAAAAAATTGGACCAGTCAGCTGCGGATTTTGTTTATTGCTCGTAAAAGAATTGGCATCATGTTCCTGACCCTCTACGATCAAAGCGACCTCAACGCCAGGAAATAAACCCGCCACATCCTGAGCCGCATCCAAATAACCGCCGCCATTATCACGGATGTCAACAATCCAGCCATCAACCTGGCCCACATTTTTCATAGCCTTTTGCAGCTCCGAAACAGAATCTTCATTAAAACTATTTAAACGCAAATATCCAATATCGCCACCCAACCAAGCGGACTCCACCGTCGGAGCAATTTCGGTCAAAGCCCGATTAACGTCAATCGCTATCGTTTCATTCGTTGCAGGACGAAAAACCTTCAAATGAGCCGTCGTACCCGGGCTCCCAAGCAAGTATTCCTGCGCTTCATCAATCGTTTTTCCAGTCAAACCCGTCCCATTTACTTCAATAATAATATCATCCAATTGCAGCGCGGTCTTAATCGCAGCACCTGTTTCAAACAGATACACAACCTTAACCCCTTGGTCATGTTGCTCGCCGATAATCCCGATACCCACATAATTCATATCAATGGATTTTATAAATTCATCAAACTCTTGCTTCGTAAAAAACTCCGTATACGGATCAAGCTCCTCAAGAATTTCATCAATCGTCGGCTTGTCCAAAATCTCCTGACTAACCGGCACATAATACCCGTCTTTGATAATCTCACGAATTTCATCAATATCATCCGCAAAAACCACGGATTGGCAGGCCAATATAATAGAAAATAATAATGAAGCCCATAATCTCTTCTTTTTTAAAAAAAACAAACCTTGCATAAAAGTACTTCCTCTCAAATTATGACATTATCTATTACTGTTCTATTATATTACCACTAAACCCTTTCAAACTCTGTAAAAACATTCCTAAATTTGCGTATTATTTTGGCGGATCTTTTTGGTGGATTGTTGGTTAATAAAGAGCCGATTTTTATTTTTAAAATAAAAGAAAGATGGCAGCAAATTGTGGTTGGGTGCCATCTTTCTCCGAATACTTTTTAAAAGTAATTACCGTTATCTGGATAATCCTGATTTTATCAGCACCAAACCGAATTCTGTGCTCGGTTGATGATAGATAACCAGATTTTATCCTCACCAAATGGGGCCTTGAACGCGTTTGATGATACATAACTTGCTTTTATCCTCACCAATTCGGCCTCCGAACTCGTTTGATGGTAGATTACTTGGTTTTATCCTCATCAAATTGCACTGCGTACTCATTTGATAGTAGATATCTTGTTTTTATCCTCACCAAATTGCTCTTTGACCTCGTTTGATGAGAATAACTGCCAACCTACTCTTGAATATATCCTTTTTCTTGCAGAAAATTCAAAACCGCTGCTACAGATTCCCTTAGCGTTTCTTTGTCTGTTTCCACCACTAGTTCAGGATCCGCCGGTGCTTCATAAGGGGCATCGATTCCTGTAAAACCTTTGATTTCACCATTTCTAGCCTTTTTATAAAGCCCCTTTGGATCCCGCTTCTCGCATTCTTCCAGGGAGCATTTTACATAAATTTCGAGAAACTCCCCGTCATCAACCATCTCACGGACCATGTTACGGTCTTCACGATACGGTGAAATAAAGGCCGTCAACGTCATCACACCAGCATCAACAAACAACTTCGACACCTCACCAATGCGGCGAATGTTTTCCGTCCGGTCCTCTGGAGAGAAGCCTAAATTGTTATTCAAACCATGGCGCACATTGTCACCATCCAAAACGTAGGTCCGAATTCCGCGTTTGTGTAATTCCTTCTCAACAGCTACTGATAACGACGATTTCCCTGCGCCAGAAAACCCAGTAAACCAAAGGATAGCACTTTTATGTCCATTTAAGCGGCGGCGATCACGTTTCGTAATTTGTGCTTTGTGCCAAACAATATTCTTGGATTTCACACACCGTCATCCTTTCATTTTCATTTGGGACGCGCGAAGCAACGGGGACAGGCACCGCCGATAGCACTACTGCCATGCCGACTGCAACATGGGGACAGGCATCTGACCCCATGGCCCAGCCCACACCCTCGTGGCCCACACACCCTACCTCGCAGCACCCCCGTCTCTCACTGTTGTTCCGTTTCTCCCTGCATCCCCCGTATCAACACTTCGGCAACTTCTGGACGGGAAAATTCTGCTGGTGGCTTTTCTCCGTTTCGCAGCATTTCTCTGACCCTAGTGCCACTAAGGTGCACATGGTCTTCTTTCCCGTGCGGGCACGTTTTCGTTGTGCCCATGTTGCCACATTTTTTACAGAAAAAACTATGTTCGAATTTTAGAATTTCAATGCCAATCTCCGCTTTTGTAAATTGATCAAAAATGCGCTGGGCGTCATAGGTTCCATAATAGTCGCCTACCCCAGCATGGTCCCGGCCCACTATGAAATGCGTGCATCCATAATTTTTCCGAACTAAAGCATGCAAAATTGCTTCCCGTGGACCTGCATAACGCATGGCTGCCGGATAAATGACCATACATGTACGATCTTTCGGATAATATTTTTCTAAAATAACTTGATAGCTTTCCATCCGGATCTCAGCGGAAATATCATCACTTTTCGTTTCACCTACAAGCGGATTCAGAAGCAAGCCATCGACGATCTCCAAGGCACTTTTTTGAATATATTCGTGGGCGCGATGTACCGGATTTCTCGTTTGAAAGCCCACGACCGTCTTCCAGCCTAATTCACGGAATAGCCGCCTTGTTTCCGCTGGGTCCATATAAAATTTTTCAAAAGGCTCATGGGTTGGTCGATTTAATAAAACGATTGGACCTGCCAAATAAACATCGCCTTTTTCAAAAATCTTATTCACACCAGGATGAGCATCATCCGTTGTTCCATATACATACGATGCCTCAAGTTCCTTATCGTACAAAAACTTTTCCTTCAGCTGTAAAACACCGTAAACCACACCGTCGTTTCCTTTTAGAGCAATATTTGCCCCAACGTCAAAACGCATAGCCTCCTTTTCTGAAACCGGCAGTGTAATCGGAATACTCCAAACGAGTCCGTTCGCCAGCCTCATTTTTTCCAAAACACTTTCATAATCCCGCTTTCCAAGGAACCCGTTTAACGGGCTGAATCCCCCAATCGCAATTAATTCAAGATCGGAGATGCTCCAATCCGAAATGGTTAAGGAAGGCATTTTCACAGCCCTCGCCAAAAGCTCCTTCCTATGTTCACCAGTCACTACTCTGTTGATCAATTCACCACCATGAGGTGATATCGTCCATTTGTTGGATGTAGACTGAGTAATCATCTTAAACCTCCAGCTCTGATTTTTTCGCCTTTAAAACCCATAAATAACAAATTCAACACCAAAGATACTAATAACCTATGAAAGGTAGGCCAAAAGGGAAGTTGTCAACCGATAAAAATCCTGGGAGTCAGCTAAAAAAATTTTATGGGACAGAGTTTGGGACAGAGTTCCCGACCCCGCGACCCAGAAAATGATAAAGGGTCAAGTTCACCAAAGAACTTGACCCTTTTGTTTTTGAGACGGAGTTGAGACGGAGTTCCCGACCCTGTGTCCCACATTTTACGGTTTTGACCTGCTGCTTTTTTCTTCATTAATACGGACGTTGATGTTATTGATGATATTGTCGTTATCATCAGAGATCGCTGCTTTTTGTTTGACGTATTCGCCAACTAGGTCTCGAGCACGGTTTCCGTTTAATTTTACAACTAAAGAAATTTTGTCATTGTTTTCGACAACAGCTGACTCTACTTCATAATCTTTGCCGTCGCCAATTACAAATGACAGCCTTGTTAATGTGTTTTTATCGATATCGTCGGTAAATTCGAGACTGACGATTGCTCTTGATGAGTCGTTTGTCACCGGTTGAACATAAACGAGCTCTGTTCCACGATACGTATCAATTTTTGGTGCAATGCCGTCTTGAACTCGAAGGTTATTGATCTTGATCGTTTGACCGTAGCGCGTTTTCGTTTTAACGTTGCTGTCCGTTACCACATACACGTATTTTTTGTCATATCTTCCGTCAGCATCTAATTTATCATCAAGTTTAATGGTAATCACGGATTTTCCGCCAACCGTATTCATTGACATCTTGGAATCCAATTTCTCGTTCGAGTCGAACTTGCCATCACTATCTCGATCCCAGAAAACGATAAAGTCGTCATCATCAAAATTGGTTAGTTCTTCATCAAATGTTAGCTTAATTATTTTGTCATCGATAGCTTTTGCGGTCACCTGATTCGTGCTGAATTCCCCCTGAACACTAAGCTTAATTTTGTTAACGATGCTTTGAGTGCGATTGTCATCCTCATCAGCAAGACGGCCTACAACGAGCTCAACATCATCCAAATCATCATCGTCAACGGCCTCCACTAGGTCCCAGAAAAAGTCATCCCAAACTCCTGCAAGCTTGCCAGTTTTTTCAATCAAAATTTCTGCTTTTTTTCCATTATCAAAGGCCTTAAATGTTACGTTAAAACCATCTATCCTATGCAAATCATCTAATAAAGCTATTGTTTTGTTTACTTTTAGCTCATAAAGATCCAATTGATTAATAGAATAGCTGCCGGATGTGGACATTTTCTTTCCGTAATCTATGATTATTCGCACAGATTCTTCATCATCATTCGTAATCATTTTTGCGGTAAAATCGCCTGGCGGCTTTTCGCTGCTTGTTGTAAAGCTGTACTCAAACTCATCGGACACGTTGCCAACTAAGTCTTTTATTTTATCAGCCTGAAGTGTGAACTGTTGCTTCGGAAGTTCCCCGTAATATCGATCAATTGTAAATGTTGCGATTTTATCATTTGTCGAACTGTTTTCAAATCTGATATCTTTTATTTTGATTGTTGTACCCTTGCCGTCCTTAAGCTTGTAGTTGTCAATATCGTCGGCAATATCCTTTTTCACAGATTCAGAGAATGTCACCTTCATTTTGATATTTTTACTGTCAGCGACGGTGCTGTCAACAAACTCCACACTTTCAATAGTTGGAGGCGTTTTGTCTTCGGCAACTTGGATGGCCTTTGTTGCTTTCGTATTTTGATTGCCCCACAGGTCTTCAACTGCTCCATTTTCTAAAATAATATCGGTTGATTTAGTAATCATGTGATTAGAATCGAACGTCAGTACAAGCTCATTCCCATTTTGGACAACTGCCTTGCTTGGGTAATGTGCACTCGATGTGTGATACAAGTAGCCGCGGTAACGCAATTTTATATATCTATCAAAAACAAGAGTGGCCTGATTCGGCTGTACGTTTTTGACCTCAATAAGCTGCGGAGCCGTCTTTTCATACTTCATTGTAAAATCAAAGCTTGAAGTTCTTAGCTCGTTGCCTGCATAATCATGGAGCCAGTCTGTATCCAAAAACTCAAGTTCAAACTCACCTTCACGAAGATTGGATTCGAGCTCAATATGAAGGGCCTGTCCAAATTCCTCGACCGTCGCCTTTTCAATAGAGTATCTGTAATCATTGAGTTCAAGCGTTTTTTCGATATCTTTTTTGGTAAGGGTCTTGCCATTTTCAACCCCAAAATCTAACGGCTCGGAAAAATAAATCACATAAGAGTTTTTGCCAGTAGGCTTAATGCTTGTGACGGTCGGCTTTTCTCTGTCACTAAAGTTGAGGCGGAAGTTCTCCACTTCTCCAGTGATGGCAGAGTCAACAACAAGCTTTGCACTTCCGTCCTTTAGAGCTTTTTCAAGCGTTAGTGTAATTTCTTTTTGGTTCAGCTGAATGTTAGCAACTTTAATCTTGTTGCCGTTGCTATCTTCTATTTTATAAAGTTCCTGATTTGTAACCTGCTGTGTATTATAGCCTGCGTGGTTTGCTGTGATTTTGACTTGCTTTAAGTTAATGGCTTTTGCTTCTTCAAACTTTAGCGGCGTTGTTTTTTCCACCTCGTCTGTTCTGCTCGGACTGGTCATCGCACGCTTCATAAAAATGGCAAACTGGGCGCGTGTTACCCCACTTTTCGGAGCGTATGAACCATCTGTATTACCTTGAACAATTTCGTTTTGGTACAAGGTTTTTACATTGGAAAGATGTTCAGTTGCAATTTTGTCAATGTCCGTGAACGGTACACTCGTGCTATTTTTTTCCTTAAATTGAAAAGCATTCACTAGCCAGCTCGCCATAACCTCACGTGTAAGCGGGGCTGATGGGTAAAAATAGGATGTATCATCATCGTTAATTCCCTCATTTATAAAGGCAGCAAGGTCAGCAGCACTCCAGCTTGATTGGTTAATATCTTTATATTTTTCTAGAATACTAGTGCTGTTGGTCGGCTTATCGAGCTTAAGGGCACGAACAAACATCGCCGCAGCCTCTTCGCGACTAAGCGATTTGTTCGGTTGATAAGTCCCATCCGAATACCCAGTTATAATCCCCTCCTGCACAAGCCATTGAACATCATTATAATAATAAGCATTCGTGCTAACGTCTTTAAATTGAACGGTTTCAGCCTGAGTGATTGTGGGCACACTTGCGCTCGCAACGACAGCAACCGCAATCGTACTAGGTAATAGTTTACGAGATTTCTTCATATGTAAACCTCCATAATAATTATTTTTGGTTAGTCTGGATGTGGTTGATTCTAGATGTATTATTGTTGGATAATTTGCATTTTAGGTGGAAGCCCTGTTTAAATTCGATTATTTTTTCATTATTATTGTCGTTAAATGCTAGGAATAAGTTTCAAGAAAATGTAGGGTTTTCCAACTTTAGCTTACAATACTTGCATATTATGGCGCAAGGATTACATGGAATGTTGGAGGCTTATTGTGGTGTTGGGGAACATATGTGGGACAGAGTTCCCGACCCTGTGGCCCTGTCAGTTCCCGACCCAACGGCCGGTGCGATAGGGGGACAGGCACCATGAATCGACATTAAATGGTACAAAGATGTTTTTCTTGTTGTTCTTTGTTATACTATAGGGTAGGATTTTTACTGTAAAATTTACAAAATGAAAATCCGCAAAGTTTTTACATAACCAATTTATTCATAAATTCAGGCAGTTTTTGTCATAATGAATACATACGACGCTTTTAATTGTAAAAGGAGAGAACGGCATGCTGAATGCAATCAAAAAAATCATCGGTGATGATCAACAACGTAAGTTAAAAAGGTATTATAAGATTGTTGATGAAATCAACAGTTTAGAGCCCGAGATTGAGAAGCTTTCTGATGAGGAGCTTAAGGGGAAAACTGCACAATTTAAGGAAGAGCTTGCGAATGGGAAGACGGTTTTTGACATTCAAGCTGAGGCGTTTGCAGTGGTCCGGGAAGCGGCAAAGCGTGTTCTTGGGATGCGCCATTTTGATGTTCAGTTGATTGGCGGGCTTGTTCTTACTGGCGGCAACATTGCCGAGATGGCTACTGGTGAAGGGAAAACATTGGTTGGTTCGCTACCTGCCTACCTGCGTGCTCTTGAAGGAAAAGGTGTACATATTATTACGGTTAATGATTACTTAGCGAAACGTGACCGTGATCTAATCGGAAAAATTCATGAGTTCCTTGGGCTCACAGTTGGCCTGAATGTTCCAATGATGGAGCCAGAGCAAAAGAAAGCGGCTTACGAAGCGGATATTACCTACGGTATTGGGACTGAATTTGGATTTGACTTTTTGCGTGACAATATGGTGCAGGATGTAAGCCAGCGCGTTCAACGTCCGTATCATTATGCGATTATTGACGAAATTGACAGCGTTCTTATTGACGAAGCAAAAACGCCGCTGATTATCGCCGGAAAAATGGAGGCTGCGGCCAATCTTCATCAAATTTGTGCACGTCTAGCAAAGCGGTTTGAACGTGATGTTGATTACACTTTTGATGATGAAACAAAAGCAACAAGCCTGACTGAGGAAGGTATTAATAAGGTTGAACGTGCTTTTGGTGTTGATAATCTATATGATTTGGAACATCAAACATTATATCACTATGCCATCCAAGCACTCAGGGCACATGTTATGTTCAAACGTGACGTTGATTATATTGTTCAAGACGGTAAGGTTATGCTTGTTGATATGTTCACAGGCCGGATCATGGAAGGTCGTACCCTTAGCGATGGCTTACATCAGGCGATTGAGGCAAAAGAAGGTCTTGAAATCACGGAGGAAAATAAATCTCAAGCCTCTGTTACAATTCAAAACTATTTTCGGATGTACCCAATCCTTTCGGGAATGACAGGTACGGCGAAAACGGAGGAAAAAGAATTCAGCAACACGTACAATATGGAAGTTGTTCCTATTCCAACGAATAAACCTATTCAACGTGTTGACATGTTAGAGCGTGTATACGCAACTAAGCATGACAAATATGTAGCGATGGCAAATGAAATTAAAGAGCGTCATGAAAAAGGACAGCCGATCCTGGTTGGGACAACATCCATTATCCAATCAGAAAAAATTGGAGAATACCTAAAAAAAGAAAACTTGCCTTGTGAGATTCTAAATGCAAAAACAGTTGAGCAAGAGGTGAGTATTATTTCCCTAGCCGGTCAAAAAGGCCACATTACGATTGCCACAAATATGGCCGGTCGTGGTACTGATATCCTGTTGGGTGAAGGCGTTGCAGAACTTGGAGGCTTACACATTCTTGGTACGGAAAAACATGAAAGCCGCCGCATTGATAACCAGCTGCGCGGTCGTGCTGGACGTCAAGGTGACCCAGGGTCTTCGCAATTTTTCATCTCGATTGAGGATGAATTATTCCGTCGCTTTTCTCATGAGGAAATTGAAAAATTACAGCAAAAGCTGCAAACGGACGAAACAGGGCTTATTTTAAATAAAAATATTCATGAATTAGTTGAACGCACCCAACGTATTTGTGAAGGTAGTAACTACGCCATACGTGAATACAACTTAAAACTGGATGACATCGTCAACGACCAACGTAAGGCTATCTACAACCTGCGTGACAATGCTCTTATTAATGAAGATGTTCTATCACTTATTTTGGAAATGATCCCACGATACAGCCACTACCTTGTTGACAAATATTGTTCGAAAGAGCTTGAACCTGAAGAATGGCCATTAGATCGACTTGTTAATGAATTAAATCAACTGATTGTTGGGCAAAAAATTCAGCTTCCAGTAGAAGTCAATGAAGTAGATGAGGTTCATGGTGCAGTCGCTCAAGCGATTGAACCGTATTTAGAAAATCTTGAAAAATTGAAGGACAATACGAATCTTCAACAGGTTTTAAGACGTGTCCTTGTAGCGGTCATCGATAAACATTGGGTTAATCATTTAGAGAGCATGACACGGATTAAAGAAGGCATTGGGTTGCGCCATTACCAGCAAGAAGACCCACTTCGCCTTTACCAAAATGAAGGTCTTGAAGTTTTCCACCACACATTCTCTTTAATCGACCATGATTCAAGTGTCCAGCTGGCTCGCATCGCAGCCCCATTACTTGAACAGCTTGCAGAAGAGGAAGCAGCTGAGCAGGATGGAAAAGGCGAGGAAGAGCTAGATGCTGAGTAGGGTTGAATTTATGGTAACAAAAAGTTATTAGCTTGCTCGAAAATTGGTTTAGAGTGGGTGCGGGGTTTCGGGAACGTTCAACTGGCGATCGTAACCGAGTGGCTGGCTTGCACTGGGTTTTGGGAACGTTCGTGTGGTGAACGAGTGGCAAACTTTTGTTTTCGGAACGACGAATGCCCTTTTTGCACGATGTAGGAATGTTAGAGGCTTCGGGAAAAAACAGATGGGATAGCCACTTTTAAATTAGAAAAAACTGAAACGGGAGGATTTTTACCATGTTATCGTTTTTTAAAAGAAAAAAAACAAATGATGAGGATATAAAAAGTACGGGTAGCGAGAATGCTGTGTCAGCGAAAGATTTATTGAATTTGGAAGGCGTGGAGTCAGAGGGCGACCCGGAGGAAGAGGTTTATACGGAGCTTTCGATTCACCCGGACTGGAATATTCCGCAGGAGCAGGAGTATGTTTTTCGCTTTTTGAATAATGAGTTAAGTCCGCTAAAAGCTGATGAGATTTCCTTGAGTGGGATTGAGATTGTGAAGAATGAACGGCAAGTGGTTTGTTCGGCGTTCGTTCGCAGCAGTATTAATCAAACGATTGAGATTGGGACGACAACCCTGTTGTTGATTGGAGAGAATGAGGTTTACGGGCGCAAGGAGTTTGATTTGACGAAGGTGGGGCATATTCCGCCGCGCAGCAGCCGTCCATTTCAGTTTGTGTTTGAGCAGAAGGATCTTTATAAGCCGATTTCAGCCATTGAAACGGAGATTTGGGGGCTGGCTTTCCAGTTGCAGAGTGAGAACCAGGATCATACATTAGATCTTGCGGAGAGTTGGGAAAAGACGTTGGCCGATGAGGACAAAGAGAAGCTGAGAAATATGCTTGGGTCCATCACTCCGCCAAAGCCAGGCGAAATTCAGTTGGTCGGCATCCAGTCGAAATTTATGGATAATGGAAAATTGCAGGTTTCGATTTTGATTCAGAATGGCTCGCAGCAAAATATTAAGTTACAGCAACTGCCGTTGGTGGTTGAGGATGCAAGCGGTGAAGTAGTGGCGCAGGGCGGGTTTGTATTGGAGGACCTTGAGATTAAGGCGAACACAAGCAAGCCGTGGAATTTCGTCTTCCCTACTTCGCTATTGACGAAGGATCCAAGTGAGATTGATTTATCGCAGTGGAGAGCTTATCCGCCACAGGAGTAGGGTGTGGAATGGCACCAACTGGTGGGTGGGGGCTCGTCCCACTATAGTTCGGACTCGATAGCCTTGGTTTTCATCAATGCTGTCTGAAGGCGGCCCGGGTTCGGACTCTATGGCCTTTATTTTCACGAACACTGTCCGAAGGCGGCACAAGTTCGGACTGTACGGCCTTGGATTTCATCAATCCAGTACGAAGTTGACTCTGGTTTACATTACTACAAAAAGTAAAGAAGGATATAAGGATGATTTAATGAAAATTAATCATATTGCTAGTCTCGTAAATTTTATATTAATTAATTTAATAGTGTTATTGGGTTTGCAATTCCAAACGCAGGTTGGTTATGCTGAGACGAATGCAACCTCAGATAACGCAAAAGCACAAAAACAAGACAATGCACAGGCACAAAACCAAACGGAAACAAAACCACAACCGCGCCTGCTCGTGGTCCCGTTAGACAATCGTCCGGCAAATACATATTATCCCAAGAAAGTTGGGCAAGCCGGTGGCGTTGAGGTTATTCTTCCACCACAAAGCCTGATTAATCATCAAACTGCGTCTGATACGCTTGATCAGCTTTCAGCTTGGATTTTAGAAAATAGCGATAATGTGGATGGCTTTATTATTTCTGCGGATATGCTTACTGATGGCGGGCTAGTTGATTCGCGGACAAGTAAGCAAACGACCGATGGTGCCCTTCAGCAACTTCAAATTATTAAAGCACTGAAGGAAAAATACCCAACCAAGCCACTGTATGTATATGATACGATTCAACGTTTGGCGCCTACGGTTCTGAAGGATGGGAATCTTGAGAAATACAATCTTATCCGCGACTGGGCGATTACTTATGACGAGGTAAAAAATTTAAATAAAACCGGCCAGACAACCAAGTTGATTCAGCTGGAAACGAAAATTGGCAGCAACTTAATTGATGAGTATAAGCAGATTCGTGCCCGAAATAACACCATAAATGCAACACTAATTGATTGGACGAAGCAGGGTTACATCGACTACCTTGTTCTGGGGCAAGATGATGCCAACCAAACCGGCCTCCACCGTGAGGAACATGAGAATTTGATTCAAAAAATCAATTCTTCCAACATCCAACACAAGGTGAGCGTATTTGATGGGGCAGACGAAGTTGATGTTATTCTAGTATCACGTTTTCTTTCTACTCTTAAAAACTATCAAACTAGTTTTAAAATCCACTATCTAGGGGTAAGTGGTACGGAGTGGATTTCACCTTTTGACCATTATACGCTGCAAACAAATATTGCCAAACACGTGATTGCTGCAGGCGGAATCATTGCTTCCCCTTCTCAGCAGGCTAACATTGAGGTATATGTGAACACACCTAATACTCTTGCAAAAAACAACGACGCAATGCAGAATCTTTTATCTACCAACATTGAAAAAAATGATGAGGCAACAGTATCAATAAACGATGAGGTATCACAAGCTGTTGCTGAGATCAAACGTCAGATTGCAAACGGGAAACATGTTGTTTTTATAGATGTTGAAAAAGTAAATCAGGCTAACCAAGCGTACGGGGATGCCGTCATTAATGATATTGGCATAACAAATTTATTATCGTACAGTGCCTTTAACACGGCAGGAAATGCAATTGGAACAGCCATTGGTCATGCAAATTCAAGATTTTTATATTTAGAAAAAGGGCCACAAACGCCTGACATCGACGAACGTGCTGCCAAAGGTCATATTGAATTTTTATTAAATTCAATTTCATCCGATCATATCTACCGCAATAAAGTGGCACCTAAAACCGAGTGGTATGTCCGTTATATTGGCGGCAATGCTTGGGACATTGGACCGATGAAGAAATCAGTTTTATTTTTTACAAATGAGCAATTTAATAAAGAATTTGATTTGCTTCATGCAAAGGTCAAGGGCTCTAAAGTATTATTAAGCAAAAAAACAGGAAGTACTGCGGAAATCGAGAATTTTTCCATTCAAAAAATTGACATGCCATGGAATCGTCTTTTTGAGATTGAATTTGATTTTGGAGTGAATTTGAAGTGAGACAGAGGGTCGGGAACTCTGTCCCATTGGGAACTCTGTCCCATTCCATTCCATACAAAAATGCAGGGGAAGGATCCTCTGCATTTATTTTATATTCATTTTAAACTTAAAACTTCCCAGCCGTCTTCGCAACTGCTTCTAAACCGTCTGCAATAATATCTTGAGCACGGTCAGGGTATTGATTGTGACCCTCAATTACGATTGTTTCTATATCTGTGATTCCCCAAAATCCAAGGTTAGTTTGGACATATTTAATAGCCATTTCAAATGGGGCCATTGCTTCTGAAGAATAATCTCCACCACGTGCATTAAGCAAAACTACTTTTTTATCAGTGACTAGACCGACTGGTCCCTCGGCAGTGTATTTGAAAGTTCTACCTGCTTGAGCCAGGTAAGAAATATAATTTACAAGTGGTGCTGGAACCATGCTATTCCATAACGGGAAAGCTAAAACGATTTTATCTACTGATAAAAATTGGTTCAAATATTGCTCAACTAAGTCAGCTGCTTTTGCCTCCTCGGTAGTCAACTCGAGTCCCTGGTTACGTTTGTATACTCCCATGATAGCGGTATTTCCGTAATCGGGTAGGTCTGCATTGAAAAGGTTCAACTCAGTAATTTTATCTGCTGGATTTGCTTCCTTGTATGTGTTCAAGAATGTTTCATACATTTTAGAGCTGATTGCTTGCTCAGCTGGACGATCGTTTGCTATGATAAATAATACTTTTGACAAGATGTTCTCCCCCATTGTTTAAATTCGTTTTAAGTTTCTATACTTTTTAGTTACTTAAATATACTAATATAAATCTTTCGTAGTTTCAAATGATAAGCTCATGGTGATTTTTTAGTGGGATTATAATTGTGGGTATTTTCATGTTTTAAAGAACTTGTTTTAGTGTTAGTGTTAATAGCAGTGAAGCCTACCATAAGTAGATTCAGTTTTTCACAATAATTCCTCTATATTAGGTTTCGATATAATTGGAAGTACTGGAAAAGAAGGCCATATACAGAAAGAGAACTGCCTTCAAAAGTCATATTTCAATGAACTTTTTTAGACAGCCCTATACAATAAAATTCCTTTATCATAAAGAGAGCAATCAAAAGGCTTTTACCATATTTCTCCCGTTGTTCTTAGCACTATATAGTGCTTGATCGGCACGCTTTATTAAGGTCTTAGAAACATCGGTTGGCTGAAAGCAAGCAATTCCAAAACTGGCAGTTACATGGTCGACATAACGAAAAGAATGATTTTCGATAATTCCCCGAAGTCTTTCTGCAAACTGTGTTGCCTCAGCTAAGGACTGGTTTGTTGAGATAATAAACTCCTCTCCTCCCCAACGTCCAAAGAAGTCGCTAGACCGAATATAACTTTTCACTAAGGAGGAAAATTCCTTAAGTACGTGGTCTCCAACATCGTGACCATATTCATCGTTAATTTTCTTAAAATGATCAATATCAAAGTAAATAATAGAAAAAACACTATTACACTCATGACAGCGATTAATCTCATTTTCTAACCATGTATCCACCGACCTACGATTTCCAATATCAGTTAAAGAGTCATAATATGCATTTTTTCTAAGTATATCTGATTCTATATAAGCGGAAACAATTCTTTGAAAATAAAATAGGATTAAGGTATATAAAATGGTGCTGATATAAAATTGAATAAGAGTGTCATTGGCTCTCGGATTATCGAAGTGAATGATCCCCATTGCTACTGTGATTAAGATAATAAAGAGCGAATATCCAAGTGCCTTTTTCCTCTCAAGAACCATAAAGATATAAACGAAGTAAATAGGAGACCATAACACATAGACATTAATAATCCCTTCTTCAAGTTGGCCAGTCAAGGAATACACTCTAAACAAATGATAAATGCCAAATACACCTAAACTTATAATCTCACAGGTACGCATCAAACGATTATAATAGATGAGCACCCAAACTATCGCAAAAAACAAGCATAAAAAAGGAAGAACTGATCCCATAAAACGATCAACATAGGGTGAAAATAACCAATATGTTGCATTTGTAATAAAAAGTAATGGGAATATGACAAGATATATTCTTCGTTTAAGTCTTACATATTTATTGTTATCTTTATTATCCATACTATACCATTCCCCCACCTTATTACACCTGCCAATTCCCCTTACAATCTAGAATGTTTAAAAATACAGACCCGAAATCAATAGGTGAAAGCCCTTATGCTGAAAGATCCCAATTTCAATTGGGGAGTATAGCATATTATACTATACATTTCTCAAGTAATTAAGCCGGAGTTCCCGACCCTGTGTCCCGCTCCTAAAACAGGAAAATTTACCAAAAATAAACTAAACTCAGTTTTCTGAATATGGGTCTTTACACCTAATTCCGTGATAAAATTAAAACTATATTACAAAAATATATCCAAACAGGAGGGCTAATGAACCCTTATGAACCACCCCTTATTAATTCGATTGTTTAATAACCCTGCATACTCTCGTAATGGTTTTTTTGGCCTTTTGATTTTCAGTGTTATTTTGAACAGCTTTTTACTCCAGGAAAATCCATTATATATACTATATATTTTTTCCGTTCTTTTTCTAGGTTTCGGTTTTTACAACAAGCCTCTGTGGCTTCTAACCCTGCTAACTTTAATCGTTGTAGTTTGTAGGTACTTTTTTATTCCTGACCCCGAATCCAATTTAGGCGTTTTTCTAATACATTTGCTAACCTACCTTTTAATTACACTTCTTTCGGCTAGTTTGATGAGGTATGTACAAAAAGTCAAAAGAGATGATTTGGAGCTGATAACGGCACTTGCCAATGCTTTGGATTCGAGAGACACTTATACGATGTGCCATTCCGAGAATGTAGCAAAATATTCACTTCAAATTGCGAAAAAAATGAATCTGTCCAAAGAGTCTTGCGACATTATTCACAAAGGTGCATTGTTGCATGATATCGGAAAAATCGGAATCCCGGAACATATTTTACAGAAACACGGAAGATTAACCAACGAAGAATATAAAATCATTCAATCCCATCCGATGATTGGATACGAAATGATTAAACATGTTGGCAATTTCCACAATAACGGAATTTTAGATATTGTTTTATATCATCATGAAAGATTTGATGGCAAAGGTTACCCAACTGGGTTAAAAGGAAATCAAATTCCTTTATACGCTCGAATAGTGGCTGTTGCAGATACATTTGACGCCATGACCACGAAGCGTGTATACAGAGATGAACTTAATTTAGACTACACCTTACATGAAATTTGGAAAAATAAAGGGGGCCAGTTCGACCCTGAGGTTGTAGATGCATTTCTTAGTTTGTTTGACCAACAGGAACTTGAACTGTGTTTACAATCTTCATAAAAAAATAATATGGGCCATTACCTATTGACAGCACTTGGGAATCCAAGTGCTTTTTTGTTAAAGGAACCCGCTTGACCCCCATTAACGGATGAACACCTCCGAATCATTTTAGTAAAAAGATGAGGTGAATTTTTCATGAATCAACGACCTATAAAGCTGACTTATGACGAAATCGATAAGCTTCTCGAAGTATTTGATGAAGATTGGTCTAAAGATATAAAATTGAAAATCGTAACCGATGAAGAATTGGACACATTGTTAAAGGTACACTAAAGCCAAAGTTCCCGACCATATGGACCCACATTTTCCAACACGAGCCGGAGTTCCCGACCCTGTGTCCCTCCCATCTCACACCCACCTGCGCCAGAGTTCCCGGTCCCATGTCCCAGAACAGAAAACGTCTACAAACCAAAACCGTGGCAATACTAATAATTATAAGTTCATGTTAAGATTCTTATATACATACTCACTAGTTAGGATGCGTGTTATGAAGTTCCATTTTATTTTCACCATAATTATAGTTTTGCTGCTTACCTCCTGCGGTCCTACAGCTAATCAAACATCAGTAGCCCTCGAAACGAACGATGTTCCCAGGCTTCGCTCACTTGAACCTGTCAAAGTGAAAGAAGAAATCCTCCTTGGCACATTGGCAAACTGGGCGATGCTGAATTACGGGAATCTCGACGGCGAGTCCTACGATGTTGTTGTTGTTGGAAGCGAGCCTGAAGGAATTTCAGCCGCAATTGCTGCTGCGCGTGAGGGTCAAAAAACGCTTTTACTAGATAAAAAGCTGATCATTGGCGGTCTTTATACGCTTGGGATGCTGAACATGATCGATATAAACTGGTCACCCACCCATGAGAGCGTCAATAAAGGGCTTTTTCTTGAATTCTACGAAAAAATAAATAACCGCACATCCTTTGATGTGAAGCAAGCAAAACGAGTTTTTGAAAACATGCTTGCCGATGAAAAAAAAATAACGGTGCAGCTTGGGGCTCAAAGCTTCCTCCCTATCATGAATCAAAATCATGTTGAAGCACTGCTATATAAGGATGCGAATGGGATTGTAAAAAAAATCATTGGGAAGCAATACATCGATTCCACTCCTGACGCTGATTTTGCCCAGCTTGCTGGTGCTAATTTTACAATCGGTCAAGAAGACTTTCGGAACGAAGCAAGAATGATGGCCGTTACACTCGTGTTCGAGCTGTCCGGGGTTGATTGGGCAAAGGTTCAAAATTACCTTAATAATGATGATGAAGTTTACACAGGAGCTGACCAATTTTCAGCCTGGGGTTATGGGAAGGAAATGGCACGATATAAGCCTAGTCAGGAAAATGTCCGAATTCGTGCTTTGAATATTGGTAGACAGGATAGCGGACATGTGCTGATCAACGCCTTCCAAATCCTTGGAGTCAACGGTTTGAATCCTGGTGAACTACAGACTGCCTGGGGGATTGCAAATGAGGAGTTACCGAAAATCACTGAATTTCTTCGGGAAAATTTAGTTGGATTTAAAAACGTAGAACTCGTTGGAACTGCCGATGAATTTTACGTTAGAGAAACACGCCACTTAGATGCCGAGTATAAATTGACAGTGGATGATGTCCTTGAAAATCGAGACTTTGATGACCGGATTGCGTTTGGCAGCTACCCGATCGACATGCAAGCCACGGTCATCGATGAAGGTGACCTCATTATCGGAAAACCAGATATGTATGCCGTTCCTTTTAGAAGCATTGTACCCAAAGGATTTGACAACCTTCTCGTCGCTGGCCGCAGTACCGGATACGATGCTCTAGCCCATGGCAGCGCACGAACCGTTCCAGTTGGTATGACCGTAGGCCAGGCCGCTGGAATTGCATCCGCCTATGCTAATAAAAAAAATATTAGTTTCCAGTCTTTCATCGGTGAATCAGGACTTCGTCATATGAAGAGCATTCAATCCATATTAAATCAAAACGGTGCGAATCTATACCCAATCCCTACTTATGACAATTCGATCATGAATCATTGGGCATATGATGGCGTAAAATTTTTACGTAGCTTCGGACTCATCGCAGCTGGTTACGATAACGAATATAGAATGGACGAAACAATTACCAAAACTGAATTTATTGATCTTGTTCGCCGAGTTAACCAGTATTCCGAGGCACCATTCACGACTGCCTTTCCTTTTTCAAAGGATGACGAAGTTTTAGGTAAGGACGATTTAACGGAATTTTTGAATGCCAATAGTGCGGCACCTAATTCCTTAACAGCAGCAACTGTTGATCATCTCCAAAATCAACCAGCTGTTGACCGAGCTCTAGCTTATATGGTAATAAAGGATTTTTTGGAGAACCGGTGACTGTCCCCCTACTGTGGTTAGTCCCCCGCCGCACAACCCAAAAAGAGTGATAGAGATGCTCAACTAAAGCATTTCTACCACTCTTCATTTTTTACAATTATTTCACGCACATTTCCTTAAGCTCTTCTTCAAGTACACAGGCCATTTCACGTGAGCGCGTGCTGACACTTCCGATAGATGCTTGGTAAAGTTCAGCTGTTGCTTTTTGTGTGCGACGATATACTGGGAACACTTTATCCACTAGTAAATAGTGAAGTGCCGCAGCATAAATTTTTTCATTTTTGATTTGTGGCTGCTTTTTATGATAATACGTCTGCCATAAAGTGCTGCCCGCTTCAATTACGGATTCAGGCATGTCCTCACTTTGAACCTTTTCTTCTAAAAGGTTAACGACCGCAGCAGCCTGGTCCTGCTCGCCCACTTTTTCAACAGCTGTTAAGGCTGAGCGTACATTTTTCATGTCAGGCTCTTCCTCTACATGTTCCTCAACCGCTGCGGCAACCTCTAATTCAAACGCATCAAGATCGCGGTCAGACATGAATAAATCTACAAGCTCTAAGAAGTGGTCTTGTAAAAATGCCATCGTATCAAAACCCGCACCTTCAGAAACAGATACAAACTTTTGACATAAGAACTGCTCAACATTTTCAGCCATCTCTTCTTCAAACGATAAAGCTGATGTGAAAAAGATCAAAGCCTCATTAGTAAACGGAACAATATATCCAAGTAACAGTGCGCCTTGATTTGGAACCTCTGTCAATTCATCTATTATTTTTACATTTTTTAATTCTTTTGAAAAAATATCTTTTACAACAACATTACGTCCATCAATATTTTCAACTCTCACTACAGACGGAGTTTTCCCAACCCACGCGCCTACAATTTCTTGAACCTTTGGACGTAAATTTACTATATTGGAATCGCAAAATTGCTCAAGTGCTGTTTTTCCACTTAAAACCTTGCTGGCAAATAAAGCCCAAACACCTACAAAGAAATAAAAAGAATCTCTCATTTTTTCCGGAGGATTAAATTCACTCATGCTTTTTTGCACAGTAGTCGAGAACTCCGAATGAGTAAAGGCGTCACGAAGAATTTCAGACTGCACCCCAACTACTTCCCGTTCAAGAATTGCCTGCATCGAGTCATTGTTACTCTTTGCTTCGCAGCATTTCTTATATTTTTTCCCGCTACCACAATAACACGGGTCATTTCTTTTAATATTATGCATAGAAAAATAGTCCCCTTTCAAAACAAAACAAGACGGCAAAACTACTATTTTTTTTCTAACGTCTTTAATTTTATAAGATTTACGGATTTCTATCAATGAGTTTATTGCATTATCCACCAAAATGTAAGTGGCGCCACAAAATTGCTATCTTTCCTATTTTATCAAATGTAGCCAAATAATAGTACGACAAAATTAAACAAAAATCTTTGTTGGCCAAATTTATATCAATTTTGGGACAAAGTTCCCGCCCCACTGGCCCATAATCCCCTGTGGTCCACTATTTTGTGTCAACTATATATCCACATTTCTTTCTATTTTCGATGAATCTTTTTCCGCCCGGACATACTGTGGACATAAAAACGGCCTATAGTTATATGTGTAGAGAGGGATGCGCAGCCTTGATACATAAGAAAACTGGAGGTATTTTAATGAGAAGAAATAATAAATTATTCAAAACTTATTTATTAACTGGTGCGATATCGTTGGGTGTTATCGGAGCCGCTCACAGTCCTGCGTTTGCAGCCACAAATTCAACAACCGCACCATCTGATGGATTTCAAGGGTTGAAGGTAAAAATGCACCAAAACCTTGACGATGCAACGAAGGAAAAAGTTCAAAGCATCATGGAGGATGCAAAAGCAAAATTGGCTGAACTCGGTGTCACACTTCCAGAAAAATTTGAAAAAGTCGACCGATTTGCGAATTTAGATGATGCTACTAAAGAAAAAGCACAGGCAATTATGGACAAAGTGAAAGACGGAACCCTTTCACACGAAGACGCCCAAAAGCAGTTATCTGAACTTGGAGTGGACCTTCCATTTGGTCGTGGCGGCATGCATGGCTCTCCTTTCGCTAACCTAGATGATGCTACTAAAGAAAAAGTACAGGCGATCATGGACAAGGTGAAAAATGGAACCCTTTCACACAAAGACGCTCAAAAGCAGTTATCTGAACTTGGTGTAGAACCCCCTGCTCGCGCTGGTAAACCTATAGATCTGTTTACGAATCTAGACGATGCTACTAAAGCTAAAGCCCAGGACATCCTAGACGAAGCTAAAACTCAAATTAAAGAGTTAATCGAAGAATAAATAGAATATGGGACGCGGGGTCGGGAACTCTGGCTCAGATCTGGACCAAAGTTCCCGACCCTGTGGCTCAATCAGACCCCGAGACGAACCCAGCCCCGTCATTCCGATCCCTTTTCACATTTGAACATCGATCAGCGTAATTTCACCGTCTCGAGATAGAGCATCCTTCAATACTTGTTCAAACTCATCCAACTGGGTAGGTCTTACCCCTTTTACGCCAAAGCTTTCAGCAAGCTGAACAAAGTCAGGGTTACCAAAGGAAGCACCGTAGCTATGACCGAATTTCTCCACCATCATTTGTTCCTCTAATTTTAACGAACCATTATTTAAAACAATGACAATAAACGATAGACCTAATCGTTGGGCGGTCTCTAATTCGGAAATATTCATTAATGCTCCACCATCACCGGTTATACAAATAACAGGTTCGTCCGGACAAGCTAATTTGGCACCAATGGAACCAGGTATGGCAATTCCCATTGAGGCTAATCCATTTGAGATGATAAGCCGACCAGCCTTTACGGGTTGATATGTACGAGCAATGGACATCTTGTGGGCTCCTACATCAGAAATTATGGTGGTTTTTTCCGTTGAATTTTTTTCAACAACGGTCAAAATATTCTCGGTCGTTCGTAATTGATTTCCTTTTAGATCCAAATTATCTTGATCAATTTGATAAGCTGTCCTAATTTGTTCCTTTAGATTTCCCATTGGAGCCCATGGTTTAGAGTGCATATCCAGCTTATTAAGCGCCTGTAATGTCTCTTTTAAATCACCAACTAACTCCCCCTTCACAGGATAGTGCTCATCAATTTCAGCTGGCAGAGGATCAATATGCAAAACAGGGAGCATCTTTTTATTCCAATCCTTAGGGGCACTTTCTACAAAATCAAAACCAACGACAATTAATAAATCAGATTGCCCTATCATTGGTAATACTTCGTCATTCTTTTTAAAACCAAATGTAAAATAATTAAGCGGATCGTTTTTAGGCAAAATCCCTTTCGCCATAAAGCTATGGATAACGGGTGATTTTAGGTTTTCAACAAATGTGCAGAGCTCCGCCTCAGCTTCCTGCCTTATCACCCCGTTCCCTACTATGATTAGCGGTCTTTGGCTGTGACCTATCAAAGTACGAGCATCCTCTATAGCTTGTGAAATAGGTGTGCTTTTCGGAATAGGTGTTACTACTAATGGCTTGGTTGGAATCATTTGCGAAGCTAAGTTCTCCGGTAATTCAATTAAAACTACACCCGGCTTTTCCATTTGTGCTACTCTAAAAGCCTCCCGAATGATTTTTGCGATGGTCTGTGAATCTTTAATTTGAACGCTCCATTTTGTTGCAGGTTCAAATATTTTTACTATATCTAAATATTGATGGGATTCTTGATGCTGCCTTTCAAGTCCCGCTTGTCCGGTAATGGCTACAACCGGAGAGTGGTCCAGATTTGCACTTGCTATTCCGGTTAATAGATTGGTGGCACCGGGTCCCAAAGTCGCTAAGCAAACGCCAACTTTTTTCGTTAATCTGCCATAAACATCAGCCATAAAAGCGGCCCCTTGTTCATGTCGAACATTTACGAACTGAATTTGTTTGGACTTAGACAATGAATCAATCAGGTCAAGGGTTTCCTTCCCCATGATGCCAAACACATACTCAACACCCTCATTTTCTAGGCACTGCACAAGTAAATCGGTCGCTTTCATAAATAATCCCCTTTACAAATTACGGTTTTCCTATTTTACCCTTTAACTTATTAAAATATTTTAGGATGTGGAGACGTGGCGGGACACTGAGGCGGGTTCATTGTCCCAAGGCGGATCGCGGGGTTGGGTTCTCTGAGCCATAGGGTCGGGAACTCTGGATCTAACCCTGGTACACAGTTCACGATCCTGCGGTCCAAACCGATCCCTTGACTCAAAACGCTGTAAATTTCTTGGAAACTGTGGTATAATTAATACATAACATCAATTGAAAATGCAGGTGCAGTATTATTTTTAGAAAGTATTTACAATTGAAGTTTTAGAAAGGTCGTGTTTACCTTCATATTTACTTATCTAGAGAAGGACTACGTTGATGAGTTGTTAGATTTAGATAAGAAGGTGTATAACTCTGAGTACCAGGTTAATAAGGAAACAAC
Organism: Schinkia azotoformans LMG 9581; assembly: GCF_000307855.1. GTDB lineage: Bacteria > Bacillota > Bacilli > Bacillales > Bacillaceae_J > Schinkia > Schinkia azotoformans. The sequence goes on from NZ_AJLR01000038.1 coordinate 63,902, forward strand.
CTTACATCGATTGGACATAAATCCATTAACGGATTTAACAGTTGTCAACAATGACGATTTGGTTGGATATTTAACGGTTTGCCCGGTTGACGATGATACTTACAAAGGAATTATCGAGCATTCCGTTACAGAGGAAGAGATTGAACAACACACTCTGCCTTATGACAAAATGGGATTCTACAATTTATATTTGTCTTCCATTGTCATAGACAAAGAAAAATATCCTTATTATTCTGGTAAGTATTTATTTGATTTTTTAGAAAAACATTTACACAAGTTAAGAAAGCAAGGATTTTTTGTAAACAAGATCCTGGCTTTTGCTGTTTCAATTGCTGGAAGAAAAACATTGATAAGATTTGGATTCAAGGAAATTAAAAATAACGTCTTTGAGTTTTCTTGTATCAAACAAGGTATATATTTTATCAAGAGGAACTTCAAATTGCCCAAGGTTATTTCAACTATATTAAATGAACAAAAATTCATTTTTAAAAGAGGTTTTGTTTAGCGTCGTAGACCAATCAATGCAAATTAATGAATGGTATTGGGATACGGACACTTAGCGTCCTAGATTGTGGTTTATTCTAATTTATTATTTGGTGACTTTTGTTTTAATTTTGAGGACATAGGGTCGGGGCATTTTGCCCTGTTGCTCTTGCCCATTTGGGATGCGGGGGCGACGTCTCTGAGCTACAACCACACTCAAACTGGGACACAGTTCCCGACCCCATTGTTCTTTTATCCCTAAACAACGAAAAAGCAGAGGAATCTGATCCTCTGCCTTTTGTTTTTATCGGAATGTTTTCAATGCTCCGCTCCAAGCAATCACTTCATCAAGCATTGTATTTACATTATTTTGATGTAATTCTTGTGGTTTAAACTCTGTGCCGTTAACAAAGTCTGTAAATAAGCTTAAAGTTGGATGCGTGCGAACATCCGCAACTTTTTGTTCTGCAAGAATACCACGTAAATGTTCAGCTGCACGAGCACCGCCAGTTGAACCATAACTTACGATACCAGCTGCTTTGTTATACCAAGCTTCACGGGCAAAGTCGATGGCATTTTTTAACGCACCAGTAATACTGTGATTGTATTCTTGAACGATAAATACAAATCCATCTAAGCTTGCCAATTGCTCATTCCAAGCCGCAATTCCTGGCTCCGTTCCATCAGTTGTTCCTAGAAATGGAAGATTATAGTCAGCAATATCTACGATTTCAAAATTGGCATCTCCACGTTTGTCAGCAATTCCCATCACCCATTCCCCAACTTGCGGACTTACACGCCCTTGACGTGTACTTCCTAAAATGATTCCAATATTTAATTTTTCTGTAGTCATAGCTTCTTCCTCCTTGGTTGGTTTCCCAAATATTTTGTCTAAAAGTCCCATCCTTTACACCACCAATATTATTTTACTTATTTTTCATAATGATTATTAAGCCAAAGGTGGACCGGATTGATTGTTTATCAGCTTTTATCTGGCCCACAGCGTTTTTGTACTATAGAAGCTAAAGTAGGTATAAGTGGCAGGGTCCTGTCAGAAAGGTTAAAGGATTTGGAAAACGAAGGAATTATAAGGCGGGAGGGTTTTCCGGAAACTCCAGTTCGAATCGAGTATTCACTAACCAATAAAGGTCTAGGACTGGAGCAGTTAATGAGAGAGGTAGAAAATTGGTCACAAAATTGGCTGGAGGCATAAGTGGGATAGAGGGTCTGTTGGTGGGATGCGGGGTCGGGTTCTCCGGTCCATCTGGTTCACCGGACCCGTCCCCACCGCCCTGTGATCCACTCACATTCTAAAAATCCCAATTAAAATCAGAGCAACCCCCGACAATAAGGAGAACTTATTAAACCACCTTAAATCTCCGAATATCCGACCGATGTTGATTCCTGCTATTACAAAAAAAGCACTTGAAAACGTGACTATTAAAGCAAACAAAATCGGTGGCAAGTCAATCAGGGCTGCTCCGATTCCTGCACCAAAGGAATCCAATGATAACGCTATACCAAGGATAAAGGCTTCTACAACGCTGATCGTTCCAGATTTGTCCAAATCTGCTTCCATCGGCTTTTTTAATATTTTTACGATTAATCCTAGAGATTTGATTTCAAACTCAACCATTTTGGGCTTGCCCGGGTTTGCTTCATCGGAATTTGAAGTAAAAAATTGAATCAAAACCCAAATCCCGATGCCAATTAAGATGATGCCCCCGATTCTTTCAGCTGCATGGTATGAAATATACATTTCGATAACGGAACCTATTCCCATTGCCAACAGCAAAACGAAAAAGGTACATGATGAAATAACAAGGATTGATTTCAACGGGATTGATACCTTCCGAAGACCGTATGTCAATCCAACAGTGAAGCTGTCCAGACTTACAGCTAACGCTAATAACAATAAAGCAAATAGATCACTCATTTTTTACCCCTTTCTATCGACGATACTGCCATATTGTATGAAAGAGGAGCTCATTGATTGCTAACTTTTTAAAAAAAGCCATTAAAATGGGACGCAGTTCCCGACCCCGTGGCTCAATGGGCCACAGTTCCCGGAACTGCGCCTCCCAGAAAGGCATTCACCCTTTTGAACTTTACTTTCTTGCAAATGAATTATTGAATGTTTTAGCCAAAATGCACCAACACAATACTAGAATCACGGTTAGGATTGGTATAAAATTAGTCATTCCGTGGGTAAAATTTGCAATAGCCTCATCATGAGCGATCATTTTCCCAGCTGTTAGAGCTAAAATCCCTGCGCCAAAATACATAAAAAAAGGCACCCTATCTATTAAGAAAAGCATTAACTTACTTCCACTTATAATGATTGGGATTGAAAAAATAAGTCCAAATAACACGTAAAGGAAGTGCCCACCTGCTGCTCCCGCTACAGCTAAGACATTATCCAATCCCATAATAATATCTGCAAAAACAATCGTGGAGATCGCACTGGATAAACTGGCACCTGCTCTTACAGATACCTTTTCACTTTTGTCCCCTAACACTAAGCCAACGGCAACCCCTATTAACAATATTCCTCCAACCAATGTTAGATATGGAATTTCCAATAAAAGCATCGCAAAAATCGTTAAAATTGTTCTTAAAATAACGGCAAGCGTGGCTCCCCATATCATCGCCTTATTCCGCTGGGCTTTCGGGAGGTTTTTACTTGCCATGGCAATAACCACTGCATTATCCCCACCCAAAATAATATCAATCCCGATTATTGTTAATATTGTTACTATACTTTCAACCATTTTCGATACCCCCTTATCCCCCTTGCTTCACTATCACAGTATATTAGGACAAAGCTGGGAATATGAAAGGAAATGGTGGAACACATTGGGAGGTTCTCTGGATAGGTCACGGGGGCGGGTTCTCCGGCCCAATTTCGACACCATGGGCTCTGGGTGGGACATAGGTCCCGACCCCACGTCCCAGTCCACTGCTGCTGACCCTGCGATCCGACCCATCAACCCAGCACATGCTCCTCGCCCACTACGCCCTAAAAACCACAACTTTTTTACTATTTTTTTGTATAATCCATAATTCGACACAATCTTTTTTATTTAACAATTATTCTAAAAGAGAATATACTTAATGATAGTATCGAATTGGAACACGTTTCCTATCCACAGTGACATAAAGGAGGTATATGAAGATAATGATGCGAACAGAATCTTGGTATACTTTGAATTCTAAATATAATTGCGAACATATCTATGGGATGGATCCCCATGCCATACCAAAGCTGTTTCAAATAATAACTCCAGAGGAACTTGAAGAAAAAAAACAAATATACGCTGAGTTGATCCACCTTACTAAGTTTTTTGTAAAAAAATTGTTTTTCTTTTTAAGCGAGGTCCCAGCGATGATCATTATTACAGATGATAGCTGTAATGTCCTTAAGGTAATGGGGAATGAAGACCTTAAGAAGAAAATTGGGATTAATGAGGGGATTAGTTTTGTAGAAAAATATGCTGGAACAAATTCTATTTTCCTTTGTTTGAACCATAACCAACCAATTCAGGTTAAGGGCAGCGAGCATTTTCATGATGCACTTCATAATATTTCTTGTTCTAGCTGTAAATTTTCATTGAATAACGGGCTAACAGGTACGATTACTCTGATGACAACAGTGGACAAGTCCTCCTCTTTTCATTTGGGGCTCGTTTCATCCGCTGTTGATTCAATTGAAAGAGAAATAGAATTGAATAAAAAAAATAAACAATTAAACCTGTTCAACCAAATTATTATTAATTCAACAAAAAATGGAATTATTATCACGGACCAAAATGGGATTATAACGGACTTTAATGAAGCAGCTGAAAGCTACACAGGATTTAAGAGGCAGGACGTCATCGGCTACAGCATTGAAACCTATGAAGATGAATTTAAGGGTTTTTCTCATTATATTGAAAAAGTTTTAAAAGACCATGAGAAGTTCGAAAATATTGAGATACATTTTTACAATAATAAATTTACGAAAGTTTGTTTGTTCGATGCTTTACCGATTTACGATGGCGACCAATTTATCGGTGCCTTCTGCCAATTCAGAGATATCACAGACCGCTTTGAATTAGAGCAGCAGGTCATTGCCAACGAAAAGCTTTCCATTATCGGTAAAATGAGTGCCAGTTTAGCACATGAAATTAGGAATCCTTTAACGCCAATTAGCGGATTTCTTCATTTATTAGAAAACAACTTTGATAGCTCAAAGTCACCAGAATATTTTAAAATCATCAATGATGAACTGGAACGAATGAAAGAACTAATCAATAATTTCGTTATCGTTTCAAAACCTGAAGCACCATTTAAAAAAGAAGTAAACATCCCAAAATTACTTCAAAATACTATTCAATTTATGGAAACTCAGGCCAATCTGCATAATGTCTCTATTAAATTTACAGATAAAGTAAATGAAGACGACTTAAGTATTTATATCGATAAAAATCAAATTAAGCAAGTCTTGATTAATCTGATCCAAAATGCTATTGAGGAGATGCATGCAGGTGGGGAAATTAATATCGTTTTAAATAAGGATACTTCTACAAATCGGGTGGAAATTTCTGTGATCGACCAAGGCTCCGGTATTGACCAAGAAGTACTGAACAATCTATTCACACCATTTTTAACAACAAAACCAAGTGGGACAGGCCTAGGATTATCGGTTTGCCATCGGATTATCAAAAACCACAATGGTGAAATTGATGTTGAAACAATAAAAAACAAAGGGACAACATTCAAAATCAAATTACCTATTAATGGGACACGGGCCCAGGCATAGCGTGGGACACAGGGGCGGGTTCTCTGGCCAAGTTTTTGGGCCATGGGGTCGGGAACTCCGGCTCAACAGGGACACAGAACCCGACTCTTCGTCCCAAAAAATTAAATGAGGCGATTAAAATGACAACTGTTTTAAACGTACTAATGAAGCATTTGAAAAAATGGAATGTAACACATATTTTTGGAATACCTGGCCGCCCTGTAGTGCCGCTCATTACAGAAATGGTTAAGCACGACATCACCTTTGTTTTGGCACGCCATGAAACTGGTGCGGGTTATGCTGCTGGAGGCTTTGCCTTACAAAAGAAAACGTTAGGAGTTGCATTCGCCACAGCGGGGCCTGGTGGAACAAACATGATTACGTCTGCCGGACAAGCAATGGCGCACAATGTACCCGTACTATTTTTAACAGGGCAAATTTCTGCGGGCAAAATCGGTAAATCGTATAGTCAGGACTCCTCTTCATTTGGAACAGATTTAGTTAAAATGCTCGAGCCTGTTACAAAATACAGTGCTAGAGTAGATCGAGGAGATTCGTTCGAAAACCATTTTAGACATGCGATTGAACGTGCCTTTACGGGCGTGAAAGGGCCTGTCCACCTTTCGATGCCACTTGATGTTTTACAGGAAAAAATCACATCTTTTGACATAGACCTACCTCAAGCACCCCAGACAATCGCAGCAAATATTGAAGAAGCATTCAATTTGATAAAAGAAGCCAAAAATCCGGTTTTCTTTTTAGGAAAAGGAATCCGCTCATCCGATAGTTACGAAGAAATTTTTGAAATCGCATCGAGGTTAAGTATTCCGGTCATAACGACAGGCGGAGGAAAAGGAACATTTCCAACCAACCACCCGCTTTCATTAGGAGTGTATGGCTTAGGAGGAACCGAAGAAGCCGATCAATTTTTACAATCTGGCATTGATGTCATGATTGTCGCCGGTTCATCACTTAATGATATGGCTTTGGCAGGATTCCGCCCGGACTTTTATCCGGAAAAAATCATTCAGTTTGACCTTGATCCAACATTTGTCGGCAAAACAATCCCAAGACCGACCCTATTTGTTCCGGGAGATTTGAAGGAAAATTTGAAAAAGATCCTATACCTGACATTGGAATTTGAAGTCACTGATCTTTGGAATGAAAGCGATGACAGTAGCCTGGGCCATTCGTGGGGACAAAGCTGGGGCTGGGGAAACCCAGACCATGCGGATAATCCGGGACATAGGGATCTGGATTATAGGGGCGGGTTCTCTGGCTCACATTTTCCTAGTCAACATGACTCAAACCCAATCAACCCAGAACTAGAAAATGTTTCACCAGAAAATATACCTACTATCCTAAAACGGTTAAAAGAAACCTACGGAGATTTATTTATTGCAGCCGAGCAAATTGGGGCTACTAATGAAGACATGTCTTCCTTCCAAAAGATATTTGAAGAACTGGAGACCGTCTCAAAACATGTAGCAGCAACACGCGAAGACTGGGCCGGAGTTCCCGCCCCCATAGCTCACCCCATGGCTCAACAATGGGCTGAAGCCTCCATGCCCCAGCCTTATATCTCGTCGGTGTCAGCGGTCCATGAAATCCGTCGGAATTTACCTGAATTTTCAAAAGTTTTTGCAGATGTTGGTAGTCATGCTTATTACGCTGTTAAACACTTTGATGTGTACCAGCCAAATACTTTTTTCTTTGATGACCGCTTTATAGCGATGGGAAACGGGATTGGCTATGCGATTGGGGCAAAAATCGCGGAAGGCTCTCACAATCACAATCAGCCTATCGCTTGTATTACAGGGGACGGCTGCATGCTCATGCACGGTACAGAAGTAGCAACTGCAGTCGAACATCGCGCTCCGATTCTTTTCTTTGTTTTTAATAATAGTGGATTGGACATGGTGGAAACTGGCATGAAGCATTGGCAAAACTGCCCCGGCCATGTTGTCTACAACAACCCAATAGATTTTGTTTATTTTGCAAAAGCATTAGGTTGCGAAGGCTTCAGATGTTTGAACAAAGAGGATATTGCAAATGCAATTCAAAGGGGATTACAAAGTAAGGTACCAACCATCATTGAGATTATGGTTGACCCTGATGAAATCCCGCCTACTTTAAAACGAGATGAATAAATGGCTGCACTATATTATTGAAAAAAAAGACAAATCAGTGAGCAGCCACTATCGAATTTTTTACAAAAATAATAACTACATAGTAAAAATTATTAGGTTGCTAGGAGGAGAAAAAAATGTCCAAACGTAAAGAAATTGGATTAGAAAACTTGCGAGGGATTTCAGGGAAGGTCGGAGTTGAAGCAGTCGAAAAATTAAGAGGGACCTCTCCGGAGTTGTCTGACTTTATCACCGAATTCGCCTTTGGCGATATCTATTCATTGCCGGCACTAACAAAAAGGGACAAAGTGCTCATTACACTCTCCTCCATCATAACGCAGGGTGACGTGGGAGCACTAAAGGTACACCTCCACTCTGCCCGAAACATCGGATTAACAAATGAAGAAATAAAAAATGTGATCCTGCATTGTATCCCGTACGTTGGTTTTCCGAAAGTGATCAGTGCGATGCAGGTGTTTGAGGGTATTTTGAAGGATTGAGTTTGGCTGGGGCATGGGATCTGACCACGGTTGGGGACACGGAGGCGGGTTCTCTGTCCCAGTTGAGCCACAGTTCCCGCCCCCGCGTCCCAGTTCAAGCGCACCAAAGCCTTATTACTGAATGCGGGCTATCACACTTCTTGAAATACCCGTAATTCTTGATAGCTGCCTTACTGTAATTCCCTCCATTTTTTTCAATACCAACAAAACATCGTTTCGCTCCTTTTTGTCCATTTGCTGGATCATAGCTATATTTTCAATTCCCATTTGATTTAGGATATTGATTACTTCACTATCCGTTTTTTTAACTATGTCAAAATCGTCCAGAAATTCATCCTCATTTGTTTCTTCCATAAAATCTTTGAACTTTTGGACTGTATCGGTTTTTTCTTTAGAAAATTGTTTCAGCACAGGTTCGGTATCTATCATGTCCCCGGTGCTGAAAAACTCATGGATGCTTGTCCACTTATTTTCAAAAACATCGCTTGCTATTCCTGCCTTTAGCGGGTTTTGATGTATATACCTAATGACCCTCATGAAATAGTCATTCGTTTCTACATTTTCGCTCCTAAACCGTCCCTGGAAAAGAGAACCACAACGCTGATATTTGAAATTAAACCATAGGGCATAACTAGCACTGATTCTTTTTACAATATCTGAAATCCCCTCTTCAGTTTCCTTCAAAAGTAAATGCACATGATTATCCATCAAACAATAACTGAAAAGTTGAAAGTTACTAATTTCTTTAATTTTTTTTAGCACCTCTATAAACTTACGCTTATCAGCATCTCCCTCAAAAATAATTTGTTTATTAATTCCGCGCAACATCACATGATAAGTTCCAGTATTGCTTTTTGTCCTTGGCTTTTTTGCCATGTTAAAATCACCTCTTGGAATTAGTAACCTGTCCTTTACCCCCCAAAAGCCTATATACTGTTTTTGTCTTTTGTCTTTGTTATGAAAAAATTTAAAAGTCGTAGAAAAATAAAATAAACGAGGCTGTATCTTTTGAAGTTATTTACTAGAAGCATCCACTAGAAGTAACGTTTAAGGAATCGGATAAAAAAATTTTGCGTCCGCGAACTTGTGTATGAAGCCATTCCTATATTTTTTCCACTTTACTAACACTAACCCCCTTCTACATTTAATAAACCCAGTTTGGCACAAAATTAAATTCGGAGCAAACTTGAGATTTTCAATTTTCAAGGTAGTTTGGGCTGAAATTTTTAAAATTCACTAGAGAAAATTGAAATTTGGTTAGGAGTTTTGAGGAAATTTTCAATTTTATATAATTTTTGGGGATATAGGGCGGTTTGGGACATGGGGGCGGGAACTCCGGCTTAACTGGGACAGAGAACCCGACCCTGTGGCTCATCATAGGATTTAAATAAACGTTTAATTAAGACAGGTTTCTAATCTGCCAATCTATTTCCCCGCTTCCGATCTCTCGCAGAAAAGCATTGGCACGTGAAAACGGGCGGCTACCGAAGAATCCGCGATTTGCCGAAAATGGACTTGGATGCGGCGATTTTATTATAAAATGCCTTGATGAAGTAATCAGCTGCTGCTTTTGTTGTGCATAGGCACCCCACAAAATAAATACAACTGGTTTCCCACGTTGATTTAAGGTTTCTATAACTTTGTCAGTGAACATTTCCCAGCCTAGAGCCTTATGCGAATTTGGAATACCTGCCCGTACGGTTAAAACGGCGTTTAGCAACAACACTCCCTGCTTCGTCCAATCCACTAAATAGCCATGGTTAGGAATATAACACCCTACATCACTCTGCAGCTCTTTATAGATGTTTTGCAACGACGGTGGAATTTTCACTCCCGGTTTCACCGAAAAGCTTAATCCATGAGCCTGCCCAGGTCCGTGATACGGATCCTGGCCTATGATCACGACTTTTGTATCTTCAAAAGAGGTAAAGTGCAAAGCATTGTAAATATCATATTGATCAGGATAAATCACCTGCGTCTGGTATTCTTCCCGCAAAATTGTTCGCAGTCGTTGATAATAAGGCTTTGCGAATTCCCCTTCAAGCAATGGAGCCCAATCATTTTTTAAAATTGCCATCTAATAACACTCACTTCCACTAGTACTCAATCATTCTCATTATAAAACAATCACAAAAAATCGTGGACCAAATTTACAAATTAAATGAACGTTTAATTAAAAATTGGGATGCAGGTACTGGGACACAGTTCCCGACCCCGCGGTCCAGGCCGACCCCTTGGACCATGACATAGGGGCGGGTTCGTTGGCTCGTTTCTTGGATAGGACAGCGGGCTAAACCTGTCCCCATGTCCAAGTTTTCCCCTCCCTCGTTTTAGCAATAATCATATATAACCCTATACCAACAATTGCTCCTGAACTATCTATTAGAATATCCTTCACCTGTCCCCCTCTGCCAGGTACAAACAACTGATGAACTTCATCACCAATAGCGTAAAGAACACAAATCCCAAATGCCATGGCCAATGTAGCAACCCCACTTATTGTACTTCCGTTCACCCTACTTCTTCTTATTGCATTCAGCACTAATATGCCAAGCGTTAAATATGCAAAAAAATGAGCGTTTTTACGGACAAAATGGTTTATGGTATCCATATTAAAGTCTTTTTCTGGAGTAACTTTTTCGACGGTCTCAACGATAACCTTTGTTACCCCTTTGCTTAGATTGTTTGATTGCTCCGCTTCTTGAGAAGATAAATAAAAAATGAGCAGCATCCAAAACAAAACTGCTGCCCATGAAATAATTATCATTATGATTTTACTGTTTGTTACTATAGACATAAATTTTCTTCCTTTCTTCATAAGCGTTCTTTACGAGAACCAATATATTGGATATCCATGATCTACAATATAACCAGGAGGATTTTCACTACTTCTAGTTTATGATAATTATTAATAGAAGCAACACAAATTGTATTTGCATATAGCAAACATTCTGCTAAAATTGAAAAAGATGTAAAAAGAATTAGTCATTTCGGATTGCACCTATCAAATTAATAAACTATCATTCTAGGAGGTATTCAATTGTATAAAAAGAATTTTAAAAAGGAATTGCTCACAGCCATTTCCTCTGCATTCTTAATAACAGCCGCAGTAACACCAATCACCGCAGAACACTCCCATGCCGCTACTACATTTAAAGACATCTCGACTGGCGTTTTCTATGAAAAAGCGGTATATTCTCTTTCTGATAAAGGTGTCATTGGTGGTTATAGCGATGGTACATTCAAGCCGGACAAAGCAGTTACGAGAGCAGAAGCAGCGAAAATGATAGCGTTTGATTTAGGTCTTGGAAAACCGGTTGGAACATCAGCAAATTTTTCTGATGTCAAAAAAGAGGACTGGTTCTATGAGCCAGTAACTGCACTTACGCAAGCAGGTGGGATTAGTGGTTACGAAGACGGAACATTCAAGCCAAACAAAACGATTACGAGAGCCGAAATGGCTAGCATGCTCGTTAAGGCCTTTTCAATAGAAGAAAAGCCCGGTGCGCAAAAAGCCAAATTTACCGATGTAAATCCAGCTAGTTGGTATGCAAAAGCTGTACAAACATTATATGGTAACAACATCACTTCAGGAAGATCAGCAAGTCAATTTGCACCAAATGATCCAGTCACCCGCGGTGAAATTGCTGCTTTTATCCAAAAAGTAAATGATGGAAAAAGCAGCCAAGCTAAAGATCAAACAACTGGAAACACTGAAACGACAAACGTTAACAATACTGAAAAACCGAGTGAAGGCAGTTCTACGACAATAGAAACACCAGGTACACCAGCTAGCGGCGGTGGAGGTGGCGGTCCCGTTACGAATCCAACACCAACTCCAACTCCGACTCCAACTGCCGAAAGCATTCTATCTAAATATGAGAATCAATTGAGCAGTTTAAAAACACAAGCAGAAGCTGAGTTTAGCAAACTGAAATCGGATTTTTTAAATGATCAACTTAGCTTTTCAGAAGCACTCAACCAAGGAGAATCTTTATATAAGTACTATGAGGGTGAGTTCAATGCCAAATATGAAAATGCGAAAAACGAATTAGCACAAAATGGTTATTCCGAAAGTAAAGCAGATTACTTCCAAGAGGAATTTAATAATTTGCTAGGAAAGTACTCTGAATACACCAAATTTCTAAACTAAAATTCTAGATTTAACAACAAGAAGAGGTCATGACAATCATCAAAACTGTCATGACCTTTACTAAATAACTACTAAAATGGGAAAACATGTTGAATGCTCTATTATTTTAAAAGAAAACTATGTTATAATTCCAAAAGAAGTAAATTTATACTAGTACAATAGTTTAGTAACCAGTGTAACAAACAAAAATATAGAAGGAGTGGTTATTTGATATGAAAAAGAAAGCTACTAGAAGGTTAAATTCTCAGAAACTCATTGCTTCAACCGTTTCTGCAGCAGTTGTAATTTCTCCACTTGGTGGAAGCTTTACTGCAGATGCAGCTGTAAAGTCTTTCAAAGATGTATCCAAGGATGCTTATTACTATAAAGCAGTCCAAGACTTAGTAGAAAAAGGCGTTATTGACGGTTATCCGGATGGTACATTCAAGCCGAATAATGCTGTTACACGCGCTGAATTTTCAGCACTTTTAACAAAAATTCTAGATTTGAATACAGATTCTGTTAATAATCCAAACTTCAAAGACGTACATACAAATGCTTGGTACTACAACTCTGTTGCTGCCCTAGCAAACCAAGGGTTAGTTGGCGGTTATGAAGATGGCACTTTCCAGCCAAATAAACAGATTACCCGTGCTGAAATTGCAGCACTACTTACAAGGGTGTGCAATCTTTCAGCAGATGGTCAAGCTACATTACCATTCGCTGATGTCCCTGCTAATTCATGGTACAAAGAAGTAGTTACTGCCCTTTATCAATCTAAATTAGTGAGTGGAAAAACTAACACAACATTTGCACCAAATGATCATGCAACTCGTGCCGAAGCAACAGTATTCTTACACCGTGCAGATAGTCAAGGGCTCCTCCCTGCGTTGGCTTCAGCTAGTATCAATGCCGTAACAAATGAAGCTGTGACAATTGGCGGTGTATCATACAAAATTGCAGATAATCTTAAAGGGATTTTTAATACAGCAAATAGTAGCATCTTAAAAGATGGCAAAATCAGCTTTGTATCTTCAAACCAAACGATTACAAAGATTACTTCTTTAGAACTAACAGCTAGCGGACAAGCTGTAGGTGCTGATGAAGTAGAATTCAGCAAGAACGTTGTTTTAGACGGAGGCAATAATACGATTGATGGCAATGTAAAAGTTGCAGGAAACTATGTTTCTATTAAAAATGTAAAAATTGCCGGAGATTTCGAGATTGGGAAAGAGCTGCAAAACGATTTTTACTCAGAAAATATTAGCGTTTCAGGAAAAACTACTATCAATGGTGGCGACAACAACACTGTTGTATTTACTGACGCTGCATTAAATGCTGTTGAAGTGAATAAACAAGATGTCAATGTTGCAGCAAAAGGCAAAACAACGATTAAAGAAGTTGTTGTAACTAAGAATGCAACGATCACTGGAGATGATAGTGCTGTCATTTCGAAAGTAACAGTAAATGATGGTGTTGAAAAACTTGACCTTAAAGTGAAGGTCGATAACGCAGTCGTTGACACAACAAAAGAAATGTCACTATACGGTAAGAAAATTGGAACACTAGAATTAGTGAAATCCACGAAAATAACACTTGTAAAAGGGACAAAAGTTGAAAATCTTATTCTCCCTGCTGATGTAGCAGCAAAAGACATTATTAAAAACTATAACGATGTAAAAAAAGACATCGCAAAAATTAATGGCAAGAATAACCCTGATGCTACAACAGGTGGTGGTGGCGGCGGTGGTGGCGGCGGTTCAGTCACTACACCGGATGATATTAATAGCGGTAAAACGATTAATGGTAACTACACAATTGATATTGATAAAGAATCTGCTTTGACTTTTGGGCCTGCATCCGGCACAACAACGATTACAGGGGATTTAACAATCAAAGGTGATGCAGAGGAGATTATTACTCTTCGCAACATCATTGTTAAAGGCACTTTAACAGTAAATATACCAAAAGGAACTGTTAAATTAGCGGATAGTGTAACAGTAAGCAAAACGGATTTAAAAGATGTTAAATTTGGTACTTTCTCAAGTGAAGCAACCCATACTGGGACTATTGATGTACAAGACGATGATGCCGTAATTGAACTTAATGGTGCAGCTAGTAATGCAAACGTTGATATTTCCGGTGGTGGAACAATCCAGCTTAAAGGAACGTTCAAAGGGAATATAACAGTTAATAAAGCTGTGAATCTAAGCCTTGCTGAAGGGGCTACCCTTTCAAATATTGCTATTCAAGCAGCAGGCGTCGAACTTACAATTCCAACTGGCGCTTCTATTGGCCATCTTAAAGTTGAAGCAGCTGATTTAAAACTTGGCGGTTCAGGTGTTGCCGATATCCTTGATAAAATTGAAGTCATTGGCGACTATCAAGTGGCTGTCGACGAAAGCCAAATACCAGAGGAGAAAAAAGATCTACTCCTTGTGTTTAATGCCCTAAACGCTCTTACTTGGAATGATATCAAAGGAGATAATGGTGCATTAACTGAAAAAATCGGTAACAAAAAATCATTAAACTTAATCCCAACAATTGATGGCTTTGACGGTGTTAACGTCAAGTGGGAATCTGATGCTATCGATACAACTACTGGTAAAATTACAAAAGATGGCTATGAAGGCCCGATTACATTAACAGCTACATTATCAAAAGGGGATTATAAATTAACAAAACAATATATCATTAATCTTGATACAGTAGCACCAGTTGTTGGCGAAATTCAGCATATCGAAAAACATGAAACAAGCGCGAAATTCAAAGCATCTTCAAACGAAACTGGTAAGCTTTATTACCTTGTTAAAGAGGGCACCGTTGCACCAACTATTGACGAGATAACAGGAGAAGACGGAAAATCGGTTGCTGTTACTGCGAATGAAGATACAACGTTTGAAGTTACCAATTTAGAACCTGGAACAGCCTATACAATCTATGTCGCTGCTGAAGATGAACTAGGAAATATTGGAGCTACACCAAAGGCATTGTCGTTTAAAACTTATGCTGTTGGTCAAGGTCCAAAAATCTCAAGCATTTCCTTCGGCGATGTGATTACGAAAATTGACGGAGACAACACATTTGAGGCTGACTTAAGAAAAGTAACAAGCAACACCGTATTTTCAGCAACGGTGAAAGTAACACAAACTAGTAACCTACAGCTTTCTATAGAAAACCTTGGTACGATTGGCGACTTTGGATTAACTGAAGGAGTTGATAATACTATTGATAATGTAGACTTCTCAAAGGTGAATGCTAATAATATTAACTTTGAAGAAGTAAACTTTACTGAACTTCTTAACGTTTTACTAGCAAATCCAGATGTGAATAAAGCTGCCTTGTATGATGCAATTAAATTTGGGGAAATCTTCACAATCGTGAGCGATAAAGATTCAGACACATTACAAGCATTATTAGCTAATGTTGATATTAATAAGATTTTTGATGCTGTTAAAGGTACTGGTACTGCTAGCGATATCTACAACATCGTTGATTTTGCAGCAATTAATGATGTAGTTGAATTCACTGACTTTGTTGATAAAGTGGCTGTATTCAATATTTTAACTAAGTACGAAGAATTTGGTGAACTTAAATTTAGCGACTTAAGCAATCCAAAGAAAATCATTGAAACAATTAATGCCAGCGATAAAAAGGCTGAAATCTATAGTGATTTATATGCATTAATTGATTTTAATCAAATATTTAATACAATGCTAAACGATTCGAAGTACGGTAAGGAATCAGTAAGAGATGTATTTAGAGCATTGCATGTCGAACAGCTTCTTGCTGCACTTGATGAAGATGCAGTCCATAATGTCTTCGCTACAGTTGATTTAAATAAAGTGTTTGAGATCTTAGGTAATTCTTCTGTACGTAGCGAGATCTTTAATGGAGATGTTATTAATCTACCAGCAATCTTTGCAGCAACTGGAAAATCTCAAGGCTTCACAAAAGATCTATTCGATATCTTGGAGAAATTTGATGGCGAAGACGACAATACGTTAACAGTTGGAGCTAGACTATATAACGATAATGGCGAAACACCTTACACTATTAAAATGGTAATTTCCGATTAATGGAAGAAAGGCTATTAAAAAGAGCAACCATACTGGTTGCTCTTTTTGCGTTATATACGGGACTAAGCTCTCACCTTTTGTACCACAATCTTAACTATTCTATATAATTTTTTTCAAATCGCCAGGCATCTCGGCACATAGCAACAATATTGCGTTTGGCTGTCCAACCAAGTTTTCGATTTGCTTTTGAAGTATCAGCGTAACACTCAGCAATATTTCCGGGTCAGCGATTTACGATTTCATAAGGTATTTCAATATCGTTAGCTTCTTCAAAAGCTTTAACCAACTCCAGTACACTAGTACCTTTTCCGGTTCCTAAATTATAGATATGGACCCCTTCCGTTAAATTTTCTAATGCGGCGACATGGCCTTCAGCAAGGTCCACAACATGAATATAATCACGAACTCCTGTCCCGTCCACAGTTGGATAGTCTTTTCCGAAGATTTTCAACTTCTCTAATTTCCCCTTAGCTACTTGTGTTACAAACGGCATGAGATTATTTGGGATTCCATTTGGGGCTTCGCCGATCAATCTACTTTCATGGGCACCTACCGGATTAAAATATCGAAGGATTGACAAGTAGAAAGTAGGATTTGCTTTTGCTATATCAATTAAAATCCGCTCACTCATTGCTTTTGTTTCACCATAGGGATTCGTCGTAGGTAAAAGTTCCATACTTTCTACAAAAGGTACTCTGTTTTCACCGTACACTGTAGCCGATGAGCTAAAGACAAACCGATTTACACCATATTTATGACAAGTCTTTGCAAGGACAAGTGTACTAACAATATTGTTATAATAATAATCTTGGGGCTTTTCTACAGACTCAGCAACCGCTTTAAGACCAGCAATGTGAATAACACCATCAATCTTATAATTCCTAAAAATAATTTCAACAGCTTCTACATCCGTTACATCAATCTTATAAAAGGCAATTTCTTTACCTGTAATGTCCATTATTTTCTCAACAGTCTCACGCCTACTATTACAAAGATTATCTGCAATAATGACTGAATGTCCAGCTTCTAGTAAAGCAACACAAGTATGTGAGCCAATATACCCAGCGCCACCAGTTACTAATATGTTCATCACTTATTGTCCCCTTATTAGTAGTATGAAGTAGATTTTACCATAATATCTTTCAAAAAAGATACATTGCTAGTTGAGATGGTTGAATATTTATTCGTTTTTTGTCAATACAGATATAAGAGAAAAAAATTGGTGAGGTTGAAATAGTTTGCTTGAATTTAATACTAGGGTGTTGTTTGGAGCCGATAAAATTGCTCATTTCAGTACATATGCTGTAATTGCACTTTGCATTGGAATAGTCCTTATATCCGTAACATCCAGAACACATCGTTTAAGAGGACTTTCATTTATTTGGTTTATACTTGTTTTAATCGGAGTAGTAGAAGAATATCGTCAATTTCTTTTGCCAGACAGGACTGCAGAGCTTTGGGATGCTGTAGCCAACATACTAGGAGTAAGCACCGGTATGCTACTACCCCTTCTCTTTTCCATAAAAAAAGAAGCACTACCGGTGGCAAGGTACTTCGTCATCTTTTTTATTATTCTTTTTCCCTTATTCCTAGGTTTGGCGGAAATAAACGAACGCCACATTATTATAGATCCTGGGGAAATAAACCATGTAGACAGTGGTTCAGGTCATGGGGGGAGCCGTGGGGGCAGACACTTCTAATATGGACACTGAACCCGACCCCCATGGCTCACTCCATGGTTCAAACCCGCCCTCGTGTCGGTTCGCCCCAACCCCGACTCAGCCCCATATCCCCTAACCGACCCCACGGTCAAGTTTTCAATCAAACATCACAATTCTTTCTTCTTTTTGTATAATCTTAGCCACCGAAAACCCCTGCTTTTCAATTTTTTCTATTATTTTATTGGTGCTAACTAGGCTTGGATTAAACTCAATGGTAATCTTTCCTTTCGGTAATTTACCTTTAAAAGAAAAAATACCACATAAAGCTTCAACTTCTTTTTCAATCTTAGTAACACATTTAAAACAAGATATTCCCAATACATACAATGTTACATGATTCATTTCGCCCTCACCCCATGTTTTTGGTGGATTATTATAAGCTGATCTAGTTTCTGGCTACAACATATAGTCTCGTTGCTATTTATACCAAAGGCTTTTGCCGTAAAAATTAATTCCTTTTTCAGCATTTGTATTTGTTTTTCTAAACTTTCCATATCATCAACCATTACAAACACCTCTTTTGAGTTGATGTCTATACTTATAGGTTGATTTTATGATAATGATTCTCATTCGTAATTGACCTAAATCAAATTTTAAATTTTTTTATAAAAAAGATAAGCACGAATTAGTTGTAGTTCAGCTTAATAGCAACTTTGACATTGTGTCAGAGTACATGAGCCGCAGTTCCCGACCCCGTGGGCTACTCTTTTACTTTTAATGTAATTGTTTGATTGGTTTCATTCCAGTTGACTTGTGCTCCCAGTGCTTGAGATACAAAGTTTAGAGGTAGTACTGTTCGACTTTTTACATTTTTGACCGGTACATCCATAATGGTCTCCTTACCATTAACCTTTAGTACATTACTGCCTACTGTTAATTGGATTGAGAGATCATCTTTGTTGATGGTAACTTGGCCTCTTGCTTCGTCCCAAAGGATATTATCACGGTTTACCCCCAACGCCTCTGCCACATAACGTATGGGCAGGTAGGTACGCCCTGCTTCAATGAAGGGGGCAACGTCCATTAAATTATCAACCCCAGCCTTACTATACGTTGTATTACCAATTTTAAAGACAACATCATAGGGAGATGAGTCCTCTTCAATCGTTTGAGGTGGAACTACTTTTGCTACGATTGCCTCTCCTCTAACTAGGGCACTTCCAGAGATTTTTACAGTTACAGCTCCTTCGGAATCTACTTGAGAAGAAATATAAAATTTCATCTTAAAGCTACGTTCTGTTTGGGAAGATGTTGATGTTGGCATTATAAATTCAATTGTATTTTTTTCACCAGTAATTTTGGTATTTAACGTATTTTCAAGCTCCTGACGAGAACGATCCGAAATTCCATTTGCTTCTATTAATTTGTAGCCAACAACTTTGGTCCATTCGGGAAATTCAATAACGACATTATTTCTAGATAACCATGAATTAGCTGATCCTTCTTTAATAGTAAGGGCTGCCGTTTCGAGCTTTTGCAAATCTTCATTGTTTTGTCCCGGGATTAATATGGGGGCTTCTTCAGTATTTATTTTTGTAATTACAGCTGGAACAGTTGCAAATGTATATTGACCATATGATAAGGTTGAACCTCTAGGATCAACTGTTACTTTTAAATCTCCTAACGCATCCTCTACTTTAAAGTAAAGCGGAATGTTAACGGATTTATCGCCACCTTCCCATGAACCCGAAATTTCCAATTCAATATTTTGAGCGGTTGCTTGCGCGACTGTAAAACTGGCTCCATTTGTACCCTTAAACATTTTTCCTGATGGATACTGACTTGTAAGCCATTTGACACCAGGGGATAAAGTTAAGCGAAATGTATCACCCGATGTAAATCCAACATCCTCTTCCTTAATAATAAGATTGGATAATGCATTCCCATTTAGGTCACTCTCATAATTATCCGGAACAGCTAAGATTCTATCTACTATGTTCTTGCTGTTTGCACTTACATCTAAAGGGAATACGAATGGAGTTAAAGCACCTGCTGCGACCATTGCTGATGTTAAGATTCGCATTGGTCTTTTCAGTTTTATTTGAAATGCCATGTAAACCTCCCCTTCCTTTTGTGGAACCATTGTATCACTTTTATAATACCATAAAACTGGGAATCGGTGTGGGACACAGGGTCGAGTTCTCTGACCCACATCTGTAACTGGGACACAGTTCCCGGCCCCGCGTCCCACTCCTCACACAAAAATGGGACACAGTTCCCGACCCTGTGTCCCAACAACTGGGCTTGTGTTCCGCCCGGTTAGTCTTCTATTATATTCATTCCATCCTCTAATACTTCTACTTTTGTTGTTACCACTTTGTCATTTGCGTTCAAGCCACTCTTCACTGAGACTTGGGAATCAGTTATTTGGCCCACTTCTACTTCTGTTAGTTTGGCATGACCGTCTTCAACCACGTATACAAATATCTTTCCGTCTTTTTCCACTAATGCTTTAGCTGGAATAATTGTGCCTTTTGATTGTTCATCATCAATGAACATCACTTCACTTACCATTCCTGGCTTCAATTTTAGTTCGGAATTCCTCACTGTAATTTCGACCGGATAACCCTTACCATTTACGCTCACTGGACTAACATTGCTGACTTTACCAATAGAACTAGTGTCAGCAGCGGCTATTTTTACTTGAACAGCGTCACCTACGCTGATCGTATTGATTTTTTCAGCTGGTACATATACTAGAGCCCGCACATTACTAATATCCGAAACTACTACAGTCGCGGTTTGCGGCCCTACTATTTCCCCTACTGCACTATTAACAGAACTTATTGTCCCTGCAATAGGCGAAACGATTGATGCTTCTCCAAGATTATGATTTACAATTTGGGCAGCTGCTTCGGCTTGTTTCAACTGTTCTTCACTGACCGTTACCTGTGGATTTTCTTTTGCAATTTGCAGCTGTGTTTTTGCGTTATTGTAAGCAACCTGGGCTGTCGCAAGTTTATCCTGAGTAGTTTTTCTACTAACCTCTACGGACTTCATAGCAGATTCTGCTGTCACAAATGCGGTCTCAGCCTGCTCCAACTGTGACTTCGACACCGCGCCTGCAGCAAACAGTTCTTTTGTACGATTCAAATTAGCCTGGGCGTCAGCAAGATTTTTAGCAATCTTTTTCTCTGAAGCATTAATTTCTTCCAAGCTATTTTTTAATTGGCTCACCGTTGAGGCCGCCTGATTCAGCCCGTTCTCCGCTGCAATCACCCCATTTTTATAGCTTGATTTTGCCGCTTCAATCCCAGACTTTGCAACTCCCAATGCTGCCTCAGATTGGAGTGATTGATTTTTTAAATCCTGATCTTCTAAAGAAAACAAAAGATCTCCTTTTTTAACCGTCATTCCTACCTCTACAGGTATACTTGCAATTCGGCCTGAAAGCTTTGGAACAACCGTCACTTCTTCATTCGCTTGAACAGTCCCGGTAAAAATCGGTCCGTTGTTTAAAAATCCTTCATAAGCCGTCGCTGTTTTTACATTTACAGAAAGCTCTTGGCTTGAAACTTCAATCACATTAGAACTGCAGCCAGTTAGACCTGGTGTGGCCACTAATAAAAGACTTATAGCAGCAAATAGTGTTTTATTTTTCATTCGCAAATGACTGCTCCTTTCGTTAACTTCATTTAAAAATGGGCCAGAGTTCCCGACCCCATGTCCCAACTACACCAAAATGAACCACAGTTCCCGGTCCTGTGTCCCATCACTCGGTTTGCTTTGGTTTCTTAAAGAAAAAAACCAAAGGAATGCATAAAAATAATGGTAAGGCCGCTATCCAAAATGTGTCTGCTATCCCTCTTGTTGTCGATTCAAGTTGGATTAGACTTCCTAGTGTACTTAAACTTATTGGTGATGAGCCGCTTACTTGAAAAATGGCTGGATTATCAAGTGTGATCGATTCCGCCATATAGCTGCCATGTAAGGCGGCACGTTTTTGCATGATCATCGTGAGGATTGCAATCGATATGGAGCCCGCGACTTGCCTAATCAAATTCGATAAGGAAGAAGCATTCCCCACTTGTTTTGGAAGAACAGCATTCATGCCCGCTGTATTGATCGGCATCATACATAAGCCGAGCCCAAGACCACGTACGATCAAAACAAAATTGATCCAACTATGTGATGTATCTGCCGTTAATCGGTATAACTCATAGCTCGGCACAGCAGACAGTATCAAACCTACCACACCGACAGGAATAGCACCGAATTTATCAAATAGCTTACCGGCAATTGGCATCATTAACGCCATCGCAATCGCCTGCGGCATCAACAAAATCCCTGTATCAACAGCAGAAATATGCTGGATATTTTGAAAATAGATCGGTATCAAAAACATACCGCCCATAAGCCCCACAGTTAAAAAGCTGGAGATAGCCAGACTAAGCGTAAATGGAAAATTTTTAAATAAACTTAATTCAATAATCGGGTTTTCTTTCCCTTTTTCCACCCAAATTAATAAAATCAAAGCGGATATGGCTATGTATAGTAAAAATACAATCTCAAAGGACGTCCATCCCACTTTATTTCCGTTACTCAATGCATATAACATCGTTGCACATGACGTCGCGATTAGGAAAAAGCCCATAAAATCGAATGTCTTCGTTTTATCAATTTCAGTCTCTTTTAATAAAATACTAACCATAAAAAGGGCAAAAAGTGCGATCGGGATATTGATGATAAATAGAAAACGCCAATTAAACCATTCAATTAAATAACCGCTTAGGGTTGGGCCGATGGCCGGCGCCACCATCGCCGATATCCCCCATAAACCTAAGGCCATTCCGATTTGGTTCCGAGGTACAATCTTATAGATCAAGGCCATACTGATCGGCATAATGACACCGCCGCCCAACCCTTGAATGACCCTTGCAATAATCAAAGTCATATCGCTCCACGCAATCGCGCAGAGAAAAGCGCCTCCTGTAAACACCGCCAATGAAAGTAGGAAAAATTTTTTATATCCTAAGCGGTCTCCGGCATATCCCGATATCGGGATAATGATCCCAGAAGCAAGCATATAGCCAGTTAACACCCATTGAATTCGATCCTGTGTTGACCCGAATACATTCATGAGCTGTGGAATGGCAATATTGAGAAGGCTATTATTTAAAATAGCAACAAAAGCGCCAATAATAATCGCAAATAACGGCAACCAATAGGATTGCTGTTGCTCTTGAGGAGGTAATTGTGCTGTCAACTCATTTCCCAATGTTAGGCCCTCCCCTATTTGATCTTAATTTTGATAACCACATTCGA
Organism: Schinkia azotoformans LMG 9581; assembly: GCF_000307855.1. Classification (GTDB taxonomy): domain Bacteria; phylum Bacillota; class Bacilli; order Bacillales; family Bacillaceae_J; genus Schinkia; species Schinkia azotoformans. Next base: position 86,991 of record NZ_AJLR01000038.1, read on the forward strand.
CCCTGGAATTAATTCTAAATCCTTTGGTTTAAAAACAGTAATCTCAATCGGTATTCTTTGCGTGACCTTATTGAAGTTACCGCTCGTATTTGTTGCTGGTAATAAGGAAAAAGTTGAATTCGTTGCTTTTCCAATTTTACTTACTTTCCCTTTCAGCTTTTGCCCACCTAATGCATCAATGGAAACGGTAACCTCTTGACCTGCTTTTATTTTTCCTATATCGGTTTCTTCAATATTGGCAGACACGTATAAATCATTTAAATCCATTACTAAAGCAATCGGCTGAGAAGGTGATGCTAATTCATCTGTCTTTGAATATACCTTGACAACGGTCCCGCTCACTGGTGCTTTTACAATTGCTTTATTTATCGAACTTGCATCAAGATTGGCGGTATCGAGCTCGGCCAAGGTTTGATTTTCTTGGACAATCTCACCCTCTTCTACAAAAACATTAGAGATTTCACCAGTAATTTGCGGTGTAGCCTTATACAATTCCCCTGCAAACCTAGCATCCTCTGTTTTCACATAATGCGCACTTTGATACCAATAATAATAACCAATTCCAATACCGGCACCAATTATTATAATAAGTATCAAGATTAAAGATTTCTTACGTTCCATACTCCCACCCTGTCTACTTTATTTTTATGGAACACGGGGACGGTTCGCCTGTTCCAAAACCAACATTTTATTTCGAACACGAAATATTATTCCTTTTTATACTCTGCAACCTTTTTCATCATATGATTGGCCAATAGTTCCAACGAACGATAAATCTGCTCCACACTTTCTTCATCTAAATCTTCAAATAAAATTTCAAAAAAGCTCTCTTCAAGTACCGGCATTTTTTTCCGTAATTGCGTCAGCTTTTCTGTCCCCGCTACCCAAACAATTCTACGATCCTTTGAATCTCGAATTCTAGTAACATAGCCATTTTTCTCCAAACGGTCAATAATACTTGAAACCGTACTATTGGCAAGCTTAACCGTTTCACTAATCGAAGATACCATCTGTGGCTCATCCTTAATACAGCGACAAACCAACACTTGCGGCACTGTTAAATTCGTATCCCCAATTTCGTGTGTAATAAGATCATAGTAAGATTTATTAATATTTCCAATTTGTTTTCTAATGCTGTTCGTATGTATTTTCATAACCCTGGAATTCGAGGATGACTCTCCTGTTCCAACTCCCCGTTCTCAGTCCCTCATCCTCCTTTTAATCATGTAATAATGTGAAATATTTCGTATTCGAATAATTAAGTATTATACCAAGTTTAGCTAAAATTACAAAGAAAAAGTTTGGGACGTGGGGGCGGATTTTCTGGCCTAGTATCTGATTTTCTAGCCCAGTTTGGCTTAATACGGGACACAGTTCCCGACCCTGCGTCCCACCCCGACTATTTGTCCCATTCATCATACTTTAAATTTAGTCACTAATTCTTGTAATTGCAGTGCTAATTTACTCAAGGCTTCACTTGAGGCATTGATTTCCTCCATAGAAACTAATTGTTCTTCGGAGGCTGCTGCTACACTTTGCGATTGTCCAGAAGCTTCTCTGGCGATTTCGGCTAAATGCTCAACTGACGCTGTGGCTTCCTCCGTATTGGAAGAAATTTGTTCCGAAGTAACTGATACTTCCTGAATTTGACCATAAACATGTTCAACTGCTATCAATACTTGTTGGAATACCTCACCTGTTTTGCTGATGACTGCCTTTCCTGCATCAACTTCATGAATATTATGCTCTATTTCACTAGTAGCAACTTCCGTATTTTTTTGAATCCCTTGAATTAACTGCACAATTTGGGTGGCAGATGCACGTGATTGATCTGCTAACTTTCTTACCTCATCAGCAACAACTGTAAAACCTCTACCATGTTCCCCTGCCCGTGCTGCTTCAATCGCTGCATTTAGTGCGAGTAAATTCGTTTGTTCTGCTATATTGGATATGACATCAATAATTTTTCCGATTTCCTGCGATTGTTCACTCAACTTTCTCATGGCTACCGTAGTGTTTTGTGTGCCAGCCTCAATGGTTTCCATCTGATGGATGGCTTCTTGAATAGAGAGATATCCTTGTTCTGACAAGGTTTCTGCATCCTCTGCGGAATCCTTCACAGTCATTGAAAACTTGGCAATCCGGTGAATGCCATTCGATACTTCCTCCATTGCCATTGCGCTTTGCTCTGATCTGATAACTTGGATTTCAGCCCCACTAGCAACCTCTTGAATAGCAGCAGAAATTTGTTTTGTTGCATTAGTGGCCTGTTCACTAGTAGCTTGTAATTCTTGAGACGATGCTGTTACCTGTTCAGCACTACTTTCAATCTGCCTAATAACTTGCCTAAAATTATAGGCCATTTCATTAAAATCTTCTGTCAACATACCCAGTTCATCGTTTGTATGTATTTCAAGCGGTTTTACTTGTAGATTTCCTTCTGAAAGCTCATTTACATGGGCTGTAATAACCTTAATCGGAGCTATAATTTTTCTAACAAACAGAATTGTAATAATAGCCAAAATACCCGATAGCACGACTCCCAAAGCTATTGGAAATGCTAGAGTCTCCCATACCCTCTTATTAATGATCCCTGCATCAAAGTCGATTGCATTAATTGCTACTACCTCTTTAGAAGAATCATTATCTTTAAAAATTGGAGCGTATCCAGTAACGCGTTTGATTCCTCCATATGAATATATATCAGAGTAGGTTGAATGCTTCATTTCTCTAATTTTCTCAATGACTTCCGGTTCTAGATCAACCGAATCTCCCGCGATAATTCCCTGTGATTTTAAGGATTTATCTGCTGCAATAATTTTACCTTCAAAGTCTAAAATGTAAGCATCTAAAAATATAGGCTTCTTTTCAATTATCCAACCAATTTGATCTTCAAGTTTTAGTAAGTCATTTTGACTTCCACTAGCAACACTTTCAAGTAAATGAGGGTCAATAACACCAGTCGTAATATTGGCACAGCCTATCAATTCTAGTCCAGCAGACTCCTTTACCTGTTTTGAGACAGTAAAATAAAAAACAAATGAAATCATGACAAAACAAATTGTAAAAAGGATAATAACAATACCAACGATTTTCCCTGTAACTCCTACTTTCACGCTATCCCTCTGTTCTTAATTATTGATGGTTTTAAAATTCCCTATTTACTTGCTACAAAAACTTTTACTTATATTGAAAATTGAAGTGATGCTGTTTTAATAAGGTTAGGGAATTCTGGGTGTAAAATCGTAGATGGGAATATGTTAATAAGCAATAGGTTTGATATGGAAGCACTTTTTTGAAAATTGTAGGGACGCAATACTTGAGGATCATATATCTGGAGTTCCTAGATTGGAACGTAGTAACACTTCACTTCCTATTCTCTTCCAATAGATTGTATCAAATTGTATTTAAAATAAGGAAAGAATTTGTATTATACTTATACTATATATACCATTATTTTCATCCTACAACAATTTTTGTTATATCACTTATAAAAATAAAAAAAAGTGAGATAAATCACATTTTGTCATTTTTTGTCGAATTTTATTTTTGCGGGACACAGTTCCCGGTCCTGTGGCTCGCCCATCCCCGCGTCCCATCCCACAAAAAAAGGATAGAGAAGTTATCTTCCCTATCCTTTGTTGCATCTAAAATCCACTTTGTCCCCAATAATTTAATCCAAAACCGCCACTAGCACCATACTTTTCAAAAATTTTCATGGCATTCCATTGGGCATCGTTTAATCCTCCATAGATCAAATCGTTTGAGTTTGAATTTGAGTTTGATCCATTTGTTTTAGGTGTTGTTTTTTTATTCGCATATGTCTTTGGATCTGTACTAAAATGCCACTTATCATTGATTGTAACCTTACTTGCAGCGGCATCATAATTCACTTTGTATCCTAATTGTTCAGAAACAAACCTCAATGGCACTAGGGTACGGCCATCTTTATTTTTTGCAGGCGCATCTAAGGTAATGGGTTTATTGTTAACGTAGGCCGTTTTCGAGCCAATCGTTAAGGCAATAGTAATATCCCCTTTCTTCGCAGTTACCGTTTGAGTACTATTGTTCCAATCCATTTCGGCTCCTGTTAAATCCAGAATTGTTCGAAGAGGTACAAAAGTTCGACCATCTTCCACTATCGGTGGCGTGTCAAATGAAACCTCTCCTGGCGGCATTTCCAAAATAGATTCTAAATCCATCCAAGCTATTGGTTGCACGTCTAGCAGGCTGTCCCATGACTTAGTTTGTTGCAAGGCTTGCATTTCCTTTGTTTTAACGACATCTGCCCATTGTCCAGTTTCCACAGCTTTTGACCACTCAGGTGTTTTCACCAAATTAGCCCATTGATCCGTTGTAACGACATTCGTCCATACTTCAACATATTCTGGTTCTGACCATTGCTCAACGTAACTTGGATTGGTCCATATATCTTGTTTTGTCGATGGATTAGATTGATTAGGCTTTGACTCCGTCTCTTTTTTCTCAGGCTCCTTCCAAAGACCTTCTGACCATAAATCCGTATAGGGAGATCCCTGGTCATTATTCTGCACGTTTGACTGACCCCAGTCTAGATTTGTTGACCAATCTGTAGTGGTGGATCCAGGAGTTGTTGGTGTTGTTGGATTTTCATCCCCCCAAAGATCCTCTGACCAAAGCCCTGCAGCAGATGTCGCTTGCACTGTACTAATGGAAAGTAAAGCTGACAAACCGATGATTCCTAATTTCTTTTTCATGACATTACATTCCCCTTTCTAAACGATATTTTTATAAATACTTTTGAACCTACCTTTATGTTACAGCCAACAAGTAAGAATCTTTGTGAATAAGAATAAGCCTCCCTCCTAATCCATTTGAACTACAAAATATTATACAGATGGAATCTTACAAAAATCTTACAAAGATCTTACAACGAGGTATCTAAAAGTGAGCCGAAGTTCCCGACCCCGTGGCCCAGTGTTTTTACCGTTTTTTCCCGGTTAATTATAGCAATTGTACATGATAATATTGGGATTAAATGATTGTAAAATAGTCCTATTTTGCGAAAGGATGTTTCTATTGAAGGGAATACTAATTGTTGACGATTCTCTTTTTATGAGACGTCATTTAAGAAATATTTTAATTGAATCAAACTATCGGGAGATTATAGAAGCGGAAAATGGAATGGATGCAATCCATAAATACAAGATTTACTCACCTGAGATTGTATTAATGGATATTACGATGCCTGTGCTTAATGGTATGGATGCTTTAAAAGAAATAATTAATATTGATCCCCAAGCCAAGGTAATTATTTGTTCGTCATTAGGAGGACAACAAATCATTATTAAAGAGGCAATTAAAATCGGAGCAATAGATTTCGTTGTAAAACCTCATTTTCATAATTTGGTAACTATTGTAAATAGGCATTTTACTTTAAATACATAAAGGGCTGAAATAGGGACAGCCTTTGTCCCTATTTCTCTTCTATTGCTTAATAATACGGGACACAGTTCCCGACCCCATGGGACCCCATGGCATGGCATAGCACCCGACCCCACAGCTCAACATGGAAAAAAAATAAAAATTCTTTGGAATTTGAAACCATTTTATGTAGAATTTCGTCTAAAATAAGAGGGGAAGACTATTAATCTACTAGAGGAGGATTTATTATTATGAAAAATTGGAAAAAACCGTTTAGCGTTTTATCCGCAACAGCGCTTCTGAGTGGGGTATTGTTCACAACTAGCGTGGACGCTTCTTCAGCTCTTAAAAAAGTTGATGCCCATTATAAAAATATTAAAATCATCAATAACAGCCAGGAAGTTACAATTGATCCAAAGACTGAACCATTTCTCTTGAATGGGGTAACGTACATACCTCTTAGAATGATGGGAGAATTATATAACAAAAACGTGCAGTGGAATGGTGAATCAAATACGATTACGATCAAGGATATTACAACACCTATCAGCCAAGCAACAGTCGATTCGCTTACTGCACAAATTAAAGCAAAAGATTTACAAATTGCCCAGCTACAAGCTGAGATTAATAAATTAAAAGAATCCCAAAAAACAGGGAACCTTAATGCTTTAGAAAAACAACTAAATGATGACTATTATGATTATTACAATGACCTCGATGATGTTGATATTATGTTAAGTGGAGACAAAAATAAAATTGATGTCCGTATTGATGTAGACGGAAAGGACTGGAATTCTCTCACTAGCAGCGAGAAAACAAAATTCCTTCAAGCTATCATTAATGACATTTTGAAAGAATTTAAGGATGCCGATATTAAAGGAACAATAAAAGATGCTGATAATAGCAGTAAGCAATTAGCTAGTTTTAACATCGATTCATCAGATAAAGTAAGACTTACCGCTACAAATACAGACCTTGATGATTTAGAGGACGAATTAAATGATGATTACTATGATTATAATGGAATCGATGATATTGACATTTCATTAGATGGTGATGAGGATGAAATTGATCTAACAATTGAAGTTAACGCCGATGATTGGAACGATCTTAGTAAAAAAAATAAACTTAAATTCCTACAAGATATCGTTGACGACATCCTATATGAATTTAAAAAGGCTGAAATAGATGGAACTGTTAAGAATGCAGATAATGGTAAAAAATTAGATACATTCTATGCGGATGGTAGCGATGGCGGCGATGTAGAGATAGATTAATTTTATAGAAAAAATCAACAGCCAGCGTCCGAAAGGCGCTGGCTGTTTGTTGCTTATGGAAATATTGTTATTTACGTTAGAAAACAGGAAAAACGTCGCCGTTAACGCTACCTCAAATAGTTTAATTTTGATCCGTTAGTACTCCAACATTCGAGTTATTAGTAACATATCCTAAACCTAAAGTTGTTTCAACAAAATTGGGTGGTGTCGTAGTGTCGCTTAAACTACCTTCGCCATTGAATCCAATATTCACATCAAATCCTACTTTTATTGGCTCTTCAAGAGTTAACTCCAGTTCGTTTTGATTCTCAGTTTCCTTATAATCTATTACCGGAATTATATAAAACTCTTCGTCCTTGTCCACTTTTACAGTAAACATGTCTTTACTTAATGAATCGTGCAAAACAATTGGTTCATCAAAAACAATTAGAATTTTCAAACCTGTTTCATCTACGGTTATTGATGTAGCTTTTGGTGCGGTTATATCAGGTTCACCCTCATCCCCACCGATCGAGTTGTCTGTTATTTCTGAAAATTTATGCCAATTATAAATTTCTCCACTATTTGGTTGTACCTCTATCCTAATAGTTGTAGCATCAGAAACATCTAAATTATCAATAGTTACACTATAATTCGGATTATTATTTGCTTTAACATTGTATTTTGCTAAATCTTTAATCCACTTTCCTTCTGTATCTCTGTCAGAAATATAGATAGTGTAATCAGTAACTATTGATTCATCTTCAGCTTTAGTAAACTCAATTATACCAGATATCAAACCAGCTGTTGGATTTGTATCAGTAAAGGAAGAAATGCTAATCCCGTTTAATGATAAAGTTTTATTTGGGATTTTAATAACTATATCTTCCGCCGGACTATTTCCTGAACCATCATAAACCAGATTTTTTGGTATTGTAAATTGAGCATCTGATTCTACTGTGTTTTTTATCCATAATTGTTTTGAATACCATGTATCCCACTTATTTTCTGCTTCTATTCCAATCCCTTGTTCAGTTAAATACTGTAGGATAGCATGCTTAGATTCATCGGAAAGCTCCTTGCTAAATTCAATAACAAGATCATCAGTTCCATCAATATCAATTATATTATCTTTCGATGTTAGGACAATCTTATTAACTGAAGGGGGATTGCCAATTACTTTAAATGATAAGTTTCCTGATGTGATAGGAATACCAAGTACATAGCCCGTAATCTCAATTTCTTCTTCTGCCCCATGTGTTGCGATCACAGTATACAGGCCAGGTGTCTCATCACTTTCTACGACACTAATTACATCTAGATAAACATACTCCTCTAACTTAAAGTCAAAATCGTATTGTCCTATTTCGTCGCTATATACTAATCCCCTAATTGGTTTCCCTTTAGTATCCACTACCTTCACATCAAATGTAAACTCGGTATCAATTGATATAGTATCTGACATTGTAGAACTTATAATACTCTTAGTTCCATCAACCTCCGGACCAAAAGTACCCGAAATTTCTCCATAACCAATTACTTTCCCCTCATGCATTGCAGCCCCTATAGCATCAAGACTATCCTCTGGGCTTGCATCTTCAGCTAGGTCAAATTTTTCAACATTTAAAGCAAAAACCTCTAATAAATATTCATGTTTAATATTTGGTTGTGGTCCACCATAACCTTTGTCGTTAGGTGCATAGAATGGTGGGTAACTGTTTTTTAACTCAACACCTACCATTTCATCTGTTCGTGAAACTCCTTCACCTATACTGTTAATATTCTTTGGAATATCCTTAACAATCCAGTGAACGAAATGATCCGTATCCAAGTCTGTTAAAAGAATTATATAGGACTGGGCATCTTCAACTTTTGTCCATTCAACTGGTAAACTAACATTTCCTCCATCCATGCTATATTTTTCATCAATATTTCCTTCATTCTCAAACGCTGTTGTTATTTCAATCGGTGTGAGCGGATCATATGAAACTGAGAAACTCCAAGTGGATTTGTCATTTATTCCAGCAAATTCATTTCCGGCCTTATCTTTAAAGGCGCCTTTTTGAATTGTAACATATACTTTCGAACTATAAGGATCGTCAGACTCTGTCATCATTTCAAATTCTGTTTCACTTGAAAATGTTTCATATTCATCCTCATCAACATATACATGTTCCATTAGGTAATTCCAAAGTTTAATTGTAACAACCTTTCCTGATACAATTACATAATCACTTAAGACTGGTATATCAATCTTTCCCTCTGAGTTTTCAGTGTCTTCGGAAGCCGCAGTAACTACAATATCTTCATCAACAGGTTTAATAGTAATAAACTTTTCTTCAACGGCTGTTACATCTTCATCAAAAGTAATTACCCAATCACGTAATAACGATACATTTTTAGCACCGTTTTCCGGGGATAGGGATATAATGGTTGGTGGTGTCGTATCCCCACTCCCGGTTGAGCCACCATTTCCAGAGGAACTACCGCCTCCCCCACCGCCACCGGTATTTCTAGTCATGTTAATTGGTTTATTTTTATATGAAGATTCATTTGCTTTTGAACCGGAAGCTTTGTCAATCGTTCCATCGCCCAACACCTTTACAGCAGCTTCAAGCACCAAAGAAATGATCTTCGCATCTTTAGCTAAATTGATAGTTGTATCCTTTGCTTTTTTATCTACATTCAGATTTTGAATAGATCCTCGAGGAATCTCAACTGCAACTGTGGTTGCCTGAATATCAACCGTTTCAAAATTACCGATGAGAGTTACTTTGGAATTTGCAGGTAATGTTTCAGCAAGAGTAATCGCCTGGAATGCCACTCCTTCTGTGCCAACCTGCTCCACCTTCGCATTTGATTGTAGTGTTACCTCTTGAACTGTCGTACTTCCAGTTGCAACGATCCGCACCGTACCATCTGCTTTATTAACGATAACTGTTAAAAGAACAGTATCTTCAAAATAAATACTATTCTCTCCGCCGCCGTTAACATACGTTTTCCCTTTAACGGTTACGCCTTTTAGATAAACTTCCCCGTTGCCAACTTCCTTAGCAATGGTTAAATTACCTTCGATTATCATATTTTTTAAAGTTATATCGGGAGCAGTTACTACAACATTACCCTTCACTGTTTCTAATCCAGCTGCCGGGCCGTAAGTACCAGCAGTGTCATACACTTTTTCTGACACAGTCTGGCCGACGCCATTCAGGGCACGGCTTAAAATAACAACCGCCTCGGCTCTTGTTGTATTGTTTAACGGCTTAAAAGTACCATCGTTAAAGCCTTTCATAAGTCCTTGTGCCACAATACCACCGACAACGCCTTTGCTCCACTGTGGAATACTCCCCTTGTCCTTAAATTGCTCGACACTATCTGCAGCGTTTTCTACTTTCAATAGACGTGACAGAATAGCCGCTACTTCTTGGCGATTGATATTGTTCTTCGGCTTAATTGTTCCGTCCTGGTATCCGCCAATATAACCCGCGGCCTTTGCTTTCAGCACTTCACTGTAATACCAATCTTTCGTCGAAACATCATTAAAACCAGTTTCACTAGACTCAGTGAATTCGAATGCACGATTCACTAACGCAATAAATTCAGCCCTAGAAATCGAGGCATCAGGTTTAAAACTACCATCCTTATAACCACCAATCAAACCCTTCTCTACCCACTCACTAATCTCCTCTTCAGCCCAGTGCCCCTTTATGTCTGACCCTGAAGAAAAAACGTTGGTTCCAAAAAATGATAAAATCATAGCTAGAACCATTACAACTGGTAAAAATCTTTGAAACCTTCTCCGATTTCCCACTGCTACTCTCCTCCTATTCTATTTGAACTACAAAATAGATTATATAGAAGGCGTCTTACAAAATTCTTACAAAAGTCTTACAAAACAGGTGAATTTAGGAATCTAAGTAATTTTTTTATACCAAGCCAGAGTTCCCCAGGTCAGAGTTCCCGACCCCGTGTCCCAATTTAACTCCTATGAATCTCCTGATAATTCTTCAGCATTTTCCTTAATGCTTCCCTTCTCCAACTTTTGATGTGGTTGGCTGGTACCCCCTCTATTTTCGAAATTTCACGAAGCTTTTTATTTTCGATTATTGCATGATTCACCCACGCCAATTGTCTTTCTGATAGTCCATCGCAATATGACAAAATGATCTCTCGTTCCAATGGCACTCCACTACCTGTATCCTCGATAAACTCTAGCACTTCATCACTTACAGCAGTATACCGCTGCTTAAATCGAGCCAGTTCCTTCATGTGTTGCAACATTCTCCCCCTTACCGTTTTCTGCGCAAAGGCTGGAAATGGTCCTTTTTCGGGGTCAAAGCGTTGATAAGCTTCCCAAAGCCCTATTAGCCCAATCTGATAAAATTCCTCTTGACCCTTGAAAACTTGTAATGAAAGAATCTGTTTTTTTACCATCGGTTCAAATTGAAGCAAGACTTCCTCTATTGATTTGTTTTGATAAATCAAGACATTGTCCTTCTGAAAATGCGCACCTTCTAAGTATTCCGCGGTACCATTACTGTAATCGGACAATAAAAGACTGTCATATCACCCTATTTAAAATTCGAAGCAAACTAGGGTGACCAAACTTTAAGTAAGAAACTATGAAACTTTAAATATCACTACTACAACAAAAGCCATATGTAACAATAAACATATTGTCAAGAATGGTGGGGCAGGGTTTCCGACCCACTGGTCCACTTTCTGGGCCAGAGTTCCCGACCCCATGGTTCTTGCATTCACTTCTGCAATTTTGGGCTAAAAAACTGCTGTTTGCTTGTCACTAAGAAGCTGCTAGTTGAGGAGACGGTCTTGTTCCGAATCAAGACTTGAAATTGATTAAGTAGACTGGTTAATGAATCCCGTAGTTTGTCTTTTATGGTAAATTTTAATCCATACTGTTGAAGGTTATCTACTTCATTCGTCCAAACTATCGATCCGCTAACCTCAAGAGTTTGTTCCAAGATGTATGTTTTTAATTTTAAAATTAAATCGGGCCGTGGTGGTAATTTAATATTGGATGTGAACCGGACACCTCCAGGACCTATATCTTCAATTAACACCTTCGTCATACCCAACTGTACTGCCTTTCCACCTAATGAAGTGATCGTCATTTCTGCTACTAACGGTCTTGGCAATTCAATTCTGAAATATTCACGGCGATTTTCAAAAGAAGAATCTTCCGTTAAAACTCCAGTGTGTGGCAAACACTTGCCTATTTTAAGTATTCTTTCAAATTCTTCACTTGCGATGGGTTTGCTGAATAAATATCCTTGCATTTCATTGCAATGGATTTTGCGTAAATAGGCATATTGTTCGCTAGTCTCTACTCCTTCTGCGACAACATCTATCTTTAATTTTTCAGACAGCTTAATGATTGCTGTAGCAATTTCGGTATTCTCGATATCAATTGGAATTTGTTGAATAAATGATCTATCAATTTTGACTGTGCTCGGTTTAAGCGTTTTCAAATAACTTAAGGAGGAATAGCCGGTTCCAAAATCGTCAATGGCAATACTGATGCCCATTTCACGTAATTGTTCCAATTTGAGTGCAATATTTGCTTCATTTTCCATAACAACGGTCTCGGTAATCTCAATTTCAAGCCATTTCGGCTCAAGTCCAGTTGCTGCTAGAATGTTTTCAACTGTATCGACGATGTTGACCTGTAAAAATTGCAGCGCTGAAAAGTTCACGGAAATTTTAATCGAGTCATACCCTTGATCCTGCCATTTTTTATTTTGAGCGCAGGCCATGTATAACAACTGCTCGCCAAGCGTATTAATTAATCCTGATTCCTCAGCTAATGTGATAAATTCCTCAGGGGATACAATTCCCCATTCAGGATGTTTCCAGCGAGCCAAGGCTTCTGCCCCCACTATTTTATTAGACTTGCTGTCGATCCTAGGTTGGTATAGTAAAAAAATATTCTTTTCTTGTACAGCTTTTCTAAGATCATTTTGCAGAGTGAATTTTTTATACATACTGATATTCATAGTAGGCGAAAAAATTTGATATTTATTTTTTCCTTCATCCTTCGCCCGGTACATCGCGAGATCCGCATTTTTTACTAAGTCTTGGATGTTGTTGCTCCCATAAGGATATAAACTGATACCAATGCTGGTTGTAATAAACAGTTCATAATTTTCTACCCTGAATGGCAACTCAAAAAGCTTTAAAATTTGTTGAGCAACGTCATGAATCTCATCCAATTCTTTAAGGTTTGATAAAATAACAGTAAATTCGTCTCCCCCTAACCGTGAAACAAAATCTGTTACCCTTCTAATATTACTCAAGCGAAACGCGACTTCTTTCAAAAGCTTGTCACCAATATTGTGCCCCAACGTATCATTCAAAAATTTAAACCCATCCAGATCTAGAAACATTAAGGCCAACACGGATTGGCTATGTTTTGCCTCTTCAAATTTGCGCTTCAGTTCTTCTTCAAAAAGCCTTCTATTTGGAAGCCCGGTTAAGTAATCGAAATAAGCCATATGCTCCGCTTTTTCTTCTTGGTTCCTAAGCTCATCTTCTATGTTTTTGTAATTGGTTATGTCATTAATAACGACAAGATAACCTTTTACATTTCGATTGCCGTCATACCATGGCAACGGGCTAATCATAGCATCGATTAATGTGCCATCTTTCCTTAGCCTTTTTGCTTCTGTACTAGGCATTGAATGCCCTGCCATGATACCAGCAAACATTTTTTTGAATTTCTCTGCTTCAAAGTCAGGAATAATGGGAAAAGCCTGACCTAAAACTTCTTCTTCTTTCCAACCAAACATTTTTTCAGACGTTTTGTTCCAGTATTTAACGGTCATGTTTGAATCAAGTGCAATCAGTGCTAATGGCGACATTTGAAATGCAGTAAGTAAATTCTGAACTGTTTCTTTAGAATCCCACAACATTTTGCCCTACCTCCAAATTGTAATACCTATCTCCTTTTTCATTTAAAAAAAATAAAAAAGACTTGCTTCCGTAATAAAAGGAACAAGTCTTTTACTTCAAAATTACGGTAACTGGCTGACATTCCATACATAACGGATTAGTCCCTATAGCTTTGCGTCACTACATTTCTGTAGTTTTGCCTTTTTCAATTTTTTATCACTTAATCTATTTTTAATTTTACACCAAATAGGACTATTGTACAGTGAAAATGCGAATATTTGTAAAAAATCTAAACTTTTTTGCTGGAATATGATGAAAAAGCAGGATAATACGCGGATAAGTCTATATTAAAAAAGTACTAGATTGAGTTTGGGCCAGAATTCCCGACCCCATGGTTCAAAAATGAACTAAAAAAATCTTAGAATTTGAACAAAATGTGACCGATAGGGTGTGGAAAAATGTAATTTTTTAAATGATAATAGAATCAAACCTATTAAGGAGCTGATTGAATGCTAAGAAGAAAACTGTTTCGAAATTTATTTGGTAAAACTTTAAGACAAAAACGTTATGAAGGCAGTAAGAAAAAGTTAACATTATCAGAATTTGTTTCAAAAACAGATCTTGACGACAGCTATATAGGAAAGATTGAACGAGGTGAAAAATTACCGGATGCTCTAACTCTGTATAAAATATTTGTCGGTCGTGGCATTAGCATTGATCAGCTTTTTAACGATATGAAACCGCAATTCGAAATGCTAGTAAAGCTAGAAAAAAGGTGAAATTCCCTAAATAAATATTGCATGTACTTATTTTTCAATGATTTGCAAACGTTTTCATAAGTGGATATTATTTCTATTAGAAAAGAAAATGTCGATTGTTTAAGTTGTTAAACTATCATCAAAATATTCTAAAATAGGAGAGTGTCATTATGAAACAAATCATCAATCATTATGAGGTAAATCAAAATACGATGGCTTTATTATCGGTTGCTCATACGGAATACTCCACACTTGTACTTGAAGAAAACCAACAATTCTATGTTCGAAAAACACCTATTCAAATTGTCAAGGATGCCTGTCTAGAAGGCGGTTCTACCTATGATGGAAGACGTAGAGCTGTAAGTTATAGGACCGGTTCACAGCAAAAGGTTCCCATTCCAATTAATCCAAAAGACGAAATTTTTGCATTTCCAACCCACTCACCTAAATCGTTTGAATGTAACTGGATTTTCTATCATCATGTCAAATACATATCAACATATAAATCTCCCGACCAACTAAGCGTTCAATCAGTGATCACATTTAAAAATGGACAACGCATCTCTTTACAAGAATCCCAATATATATTAGAAAAACAAATGCAGCGAACAGCCATGTGCATTATCGGGTTTTAATTATCCCAGGAACATAGGGACGGTTCTTGTATTCCATTATTAAATTGGAACACAAGAACTGTCCCGGCATTCCATTAAAATCTTGATAATAAACTCTTAGCTTTATGCCCATGGTATATTGCTTTAGATCTGAACTTAGATTTAAGTTCTTCACATAAGGCGTCATTTGACAGTACTTCATTGTACCCTTGTAAATAACGGTGTAAATAATAACCGACCTTCATAAAAATTTTCAACACATGGATTCCTCCCCTTAATCCACACAAATCGACGGAATAAAACTTGTTGTATTCGGAAACTGGCTGACATAGTTGTAAAACAACGTTAGTCCCTATAGCTTTGCGCCACCATTTTTCAATGGCTTTGCCATTTCGTATAATCTACGTGTTATACAGAAACAATACAATATTTATAGCACCCTTGATAAGAGGCTGCGGACCTATATTGGAGGGAAGCGAAGTTTCTCTTGGATCTGTCAATACTGTGCTTTTATCCAAAAAACAAGTGGTAATTCCAACCAATATGATATATAATTTATTCTAAATTAAATATCATACCGAAAGTTAAATGGCAAACCTATTGAAAAATAGGGACGCAAAGCCACGGGCCTAACGTTATTACAACTATGGTAGCCGGGTTACCAAAGAGATGGTTATGTAAAAACTTTTCTAATCCACCTTTTTGGTGGATTTTTATTTTGCCATTGAAAGGAGGATAGAGATTTTTGAAGACTAAAAGTTTATTAAATAATTTAATTGATCAAAATCAATTTGAACATTACTTTCAACCCATATATAACCTGAATGATAATTCATCAATTGGTGGTGAATTCCTGTTAAGAACAAATATGGGCTCTCCTGATTTTATATTTAGTGAGGCAAAAAAAACAAATAGGCTCTATGATCTAGACACCAAGTCTATCCATAAAGCCCTAACGAGTTCCCATTTCATAAATAGAAGGTTTATGAAAAAAGAATTAAAGTTATTTATAAACGTCTTCCCATCGACTCTTATAAATAAAACTTTTCCTGCATTTCTAAATGATATTTTTACAAAATTCAAGGAGTCCTGTCAACACATAATCTTTGAGATTAATGAAACTGATACTTTCGACTTAAATTTATTGTTTGAAAGGGTAAAATTGTTAAAAGAGTATGGATTTTCAATTGCCCTTGACGATGTTGGTAAAGGCTGGCCTTCCATGCAATCAATAATTGAATTTGAACCAAATTATATAAAACTAGATCGATATTTTTCTAAAAACCTTGAGAAATCTGTAAATAAGCAAGACATGATTAAATCTGTACTTTCGTACTGTGACAATACAAATGTAAATTTAGTACTGGAAGGAATAGAGAATGAAGAAAGTCTAAATACTGCACGAGATATAGGTGTACGTATGGCTCAAGGATACTATCTAGGTATGCCTGAAAAGATTAATTAAGAAGTAATGAGCCCCAACTTAAATAACTGAGAAGGGGCTTTTTCAGGGTGAATAGAACTTAGAAGAGAAGAAAAAACTATTGCACTTAACAAAATGCTTATATGATTCTATGGCTCCCCCTCTGTTAGGATAGATGTCGTATAGAACTTTAGTGTTATACTATAGTAAACACGGAGGTTGATCGACATGACGGAGAAACTAGGAAAACGATATCCCAAGGAACTAAAAGAATCTATTATAAAAAGAATGATGCCGCCAAATAACGAGGCCATCAGCCAAATAAGCGAAGAAGTTGGCATAACGGAAGCAACATTATATAAGTGGAGGAAAGAAGCTCGTGCTGCTGGGAATGCAACAGCCGGAGATGGACAAGGGTCGGAGCAATGGAGCAGCGAGGACAAATTCCTTATCGTAATGGAAACGTACGCAATGAATCAAGCCGATTTAGCAGAGTATGGCCGAAAGAAAGGCCTGTATAGAGAACAAATTGAAGCATGGCGTGATAGCTGCTTGAACGCTAATGGTCGGGAAACTAACCAAACAAAGCAGTTGAATCAAGAATTGAAGGAAGAGAAAAAACGAGCAAAAACATTAGAAAAAGATTTACGTAAAAAGGAGAAGGCATTGGCGGAAGCCACAGCCTTATTACTATTAAGAAAAAAGGCCCAAGCGATCTGGGGGGACCAAGAGGACGAATGATCAGCCCGTCAGATCGCGCACTAGCAGTAGAACTCATCCAAGAAGCTAACAAAAACGGTGCGCGATTAGCCCTAGCGAGCAAAGAATTGAACATTAGTGTACGCACGTATGAACGGTGGGTTTCAGAAGGTGGAATTAAGGAAGATCAGCGTCCTATCGCTTCACGTCCAGAGCCTAAAAATAAACTAACGAAAGAGGAAAAACAAGAGATTCTAGAAGTCGTTAAAAAGGAGGAATTCGCTGATTTACCGCCAACTCAAATTGTGCCAAAATTAGCGGACCAATGTATCTATATTGCCTCTGAATCTAGTTTTTATCGTGTGCTTGATTACCGCCACCGAAATGTACCATCAATGACATCTTTCTTACCACCTAATGACAATAAATGTACCAGAAAACGACAGGCTATTTACCACTTCGCGCCTTCTGTATAATTAGTGAGCACACCTTCAGGTGTGACATTATTATGCAGGAGGTTTTTTGTATGATTCTTTATCGAAAGATTTTGGAATTACACGATGAGGGAATTAGCCTTAGAGGTATTGCCGCAAGTACAGGTAAATCTCGTCAAAAAGTAACTGAGATCATCGGCCTTGCCGAAAAAAAGGGATTAGTCTGTCCATTAGAGGAAGAAATGACGGATAAATGGATTGAGGAATTTCTCTTTCCTGAGAAGACGCTAGAAGCATCAGGGCGACAACCTTTGAACTTTGACTATATTCATGAAGAGTTGGCAAAGCCTAATGTGACTCTTTCACTTCTTCATCATGAATATGAAGCAGAATGTAGAGCGAATCAAAAAATCCCTTACTCTTATCGGAGTTTTTTACGGCACTATAGCAGGTACGCAGATAAGTACAAAGCGACATTGCGTATTCGTAGAAAGCCCGGTGAAATTATGGAAGTTGACTAGGCGGGATCCACTGCTTTCATTATCGATAGGGATACTGGGGAGAAGATAAAAGCCTATGTGTTCGTTGCGACATTACCGTGCAGCCAATTTTCATATGCGGAAGCAAGTTTATCTATGGATTCACATTCGTGGATTACGGCTCATAATAATGCGTACAAGTATTTCGGGGGCACTACCCAGATTATAGTTCCCGACAACTTAAAAACGGGCGTTACGAAGCATACAACCCGTGAATTGATATTAAATCCTACTTACAAAGAAATGGCAGACTACTACAACACTGTTGTAATGCCTGCACGAGTTCGTACACCGAAGGATAAGGCTAGTGTTGAAGGTTCTGTTGGGGTAATCTCCACATGGATTATCGCGGCATTAAGAAACACACACTTTTTCAGTATTGACGAATTGAACGAAGAGGTTCGGATAAAGTTAGATGAATTCAATAAGCGACCCTTTACTCGAAAAAAAGGGTCGCGTTTGTCTGCATTCGAAGAAGAGGAGAAATTTGCGCTTTCTCCCCTTCCCATTGCACCTTATAAAATGTCTGAATGGAAAAAGGCAACAGTGGGTCCTAACTATCACCTATCTGTCGATAGCATGTTTTATTCGGTCCCGTACGAATACATCAATCGAGAAGTCGATGTGAAAGTATCAGAGGACCTCATTGAAGTCTTTTTCAATCATATGAGAGTGGCATCTCATAAACGATTATATGGGAAATTTGGTCAGTCTACCACTATTCGCGATCATATGCCTGATAACCATAAATTGTTTGTTGATCAAACCCCGGAAGCTGCGATTGAATGGGCAGAAAATATCGGAGCATCAACCCTAAGCGTGATTCGGTATTTTCTTGATAATTCACAAACTGAAAAACTGGCTTTACAATCCATATTTTCATTGAAAAAGTTTGAGCGTCGTTACACAAAATATGAAATTGAACGTGCGTGTAAAATGGTAATTTCTATGACCCAAAGACCAACGGTCAAAAGCATTCAAACAATACTGAAGAACAATAAAAAGAATGATGCCGAGCAAGAACTGAAAAGGAAAACTGAAATCAGCAAAAATAATTATGGCTTTACTCGTGGAGCTTCTTATTATGGGGGAACGGATAAATGATGAATGAACAAACATTAAGCAAATTAATCGAAATGAAGTTGGGCGGTATGGCCGAATCCTATAAAGAACAAGCACTGAATAAGGATTTTCAAAAGATGAGTTTTGAAGACCGTTTTAGTTTACTCGTTGATTTAGAATATTCTCGCCGAAAGAGTAATAAGCTGTAACCGTCAAGTAGTTTT
>NZ_AJLR01000039.1 GCF_000307855.1 Schinkia azotoformans LMG 9581
GTAGTTTTTCGAGCAAGCTCGAAAAAATCTGGGCGCAAATACGCCAAGGCGCATTTGATTTTAGCATTCATTTCTCTTTGAAAGTGCAAACGCCTAGCTTTATTTTGGGCTAGGCGCTTCAAGGAAAGAGTTATTCTCCACCTAATAATATGCGAATTGTTGCACCGGATTCAACCTTTTCGCCAGGTTCTGGTGTTTGATCGATGACAATTGAACCTACACCACTCTTTTCTAATCTTAGATCAATTAGGTATTTCTGCAATTCATTCGTTTTTAAACCAACAATGTTTGGAACTTCAACCATTCTTGGATCAGGATATGTGTATTCCTTCTCAATCTGCCCGCTTCTCTTTTTAACATCAAGAGCCCTGAGACTGTCTTCCAATATATTTCCGACAATTGGAGCAGCAACAACTCCTCCGAATTGAACTGTCCCCTTTGGGTTATCGATTGCTGTATAGACAACAACTTGCGGGTCATCTGCTGGAGCAAAACCAATGAATGAAACAATATGGTTATTTTCCATATATCGTCCATCTTTTACTTTTTGGGCTGTACCGGTTTTGCCGCCGACACGATACCCATCGACAAATGCCCCTTTTCCTGTACCTTGAGCTACAACACTTTCTAGCGCATATCTTACCTGCTTCGATGTTTCCTCAGAAATGACCCTTTTTTTCATAATAGGGGTATTGCGGCTGATGACCTTACCGGTTATCGGATCGACCCATTCCTTGGCGATATAGGGCTGATACAAAAAGCCACCATTAACAGCAGCAGCAACAGCTGTTACCTGCTGAATCGGAGTAACAGACACCCCTTGACCAAAAGCAGTTGTAGCTAACTCTACAGGACCGACACGATCCATTTTAAAAAGGATTCCAGTTCCTTCACCCTGCAGGTCAATCCCTGTTTTTTGACCAAATCCAAAATTCTTAATATATTGAAATAAACGGTCTTTACCCAATTTCTGCCCTAAAGTTACAAAGCCGGGGTTACATGAGTTTTGGACAACCTCTAGGAATGTTTGTGATCCATGTCCGCCCCGTCTCCAACAGCGTAACGTTGCACCTTCAACTCTAATCGCACCTGGATCATTAAAATGATCTTTTTCCAGATCTACTAACTTTTCCTCTAGTGCAGCCGCTAACGTAATAATTTTAAAAGTAGATCCTGGCTCATATGTACTCCACACCGGGAGGTTCCGATTATATACTTCTTGAGGTACAGTTTGATATTTTTCCGGATCAAAATCAGGTCTTGATGACATTCCTAAAATTTCGCCAGTTTTTGGATCCATTGCAAGCGCAATCGCACCATCTGGGTTGTAGGTTGCTTCAGCAATATCTAATTCCCTTTCGATAATGGTTTGAACACGGGAATCAATTGTTAACTTCATATTCAGACCATCAATTGGCGGTGTATATTCGTCAGTGGAATTGGGCATTTTTCTACCTTTTGCATCGGCAATATACGATATATGCCCCCTTTTTCCACTCAACTTTTCATCGTAGTAAAGCTCAAGTCCCATTAGACCTTGATTATCAATCCCAGTAAATCCTAAGACATGTGATAGATAGCTCCCAAACGGATAATGCCGTTTTGAATCTTCAGCGATATAGACCCCCTTCAAATTAAGAGCTCGTACTTCATTGGCTTTTTCATTCGACAGTTTTCTTCCTTCCGTAATGCGCTCATTTAAAGAGTTCTTCGTCATCGATTTATATACTTTTTCCTCCGAAGCATTCAAAACAGCAGCTAATTTCTTGGCTGCGTCAGCTGGGTCTTCTATTTGTCTTGGTATTACATAAACAGTCGGAGCACTTACATTTGTTGCTAGTGGAACCCCGTTTCGATCGAGAATTTCTCCTCGTTCCGGCTCAAAAGGAATATCTCTTCCCCAGGAATCCATAGCCTTATCACTCAACCAATTTCCCATTACTAACTGTACATACCCTAGCCTTACATCTATTACCAAAAATAGTAATAATCCAATTAATAATACTGTAACTAAACGTTTCCGCACCGTAACATTTGAAACTCTCAAAGATCGTCTTACCTCCTTGACTTAGCTTGTTTCATCTTATGCTTGTACAGTGCGGAATAGAACATGGAATAGCCCAAGAAGCATTAGCAGAAGCTCTTTAATTTAATCTTGGACGCTATTCAATAGTTCGAATATTTGTTGATCTTCTTTCCCCTTTAAATTCACCTCATCTTCAAGCTTTACTAAGGGCTCTTTTTCCTCAAACGGTGGATTTAATTCCACCACTAAATAATCTCCATCTTTAAATTCAGAATTTGCCTGGATGCTTTGCTTCGTTACATAGCCTTTTCCAATTACGTTTAGCTTTAAGTCGGCAATATCAGCTATTTTGGTCACATCTCTAAAAGCCCATCCGGTCATATCAGGCATTTTCATCTTGCCATTTGCCTTGATAATAATTTTCTCCTTTTCTAGCACCTTCGAATCCGGCAAAGGAATTTGCTTTGTTACACTACCGGTCTGACCTAGCTTAATGACAGTAAGACCTGCTTGCGAGAGTTCTTTCGCCCCTTCATCTAACCCTTTTCCAATAACTTTTGGAGTCTCGATACCTTCTTTCACAACCGGTTTTTCAATATTTGTAGCCTCTGTTGGTGCAATATTCAAGTAGTTTAGACTATTTTTCATGACTGTTTTAAAAACATAAGATACTGGAGCGGAACCAAGCTCAGTAGGCTCAAGTTTTGGTCTTTTCGCAGATACATAGACAATTAGTTTCGGATCATCCTTTGGTGCAAAGCCTAAAAACGAAAAGATATTATTTCCATGACCTGTCATATATTTTCCGGTTTTTGGATCAGGAATTTGAGCAGTACCCGTTTTTCCGGCAACTTGATAACCTTCAATGGCATATGATTTACCAGTACCTGCTTCAGATGAGATGACGGTCTCTAAAATATCAAGAACTTCTTTAGCAGTTTCCTTTTTAATAGGCTCTCCAACAACTGTTGGCTCTTGTTGTTTAATAACTTCCCCTGTCTTTGGGTCAACAATTTTTTTGATAATATATGGCTTCATCATTTTGCCGCCATTTGAAATAGCGGTAGCCGCTTGAATTTGCTGAATTGGAGTTACGGTTGTTCCCTGTCCGTAAGAGGTCGTAATTTTTTCAATTGGATATCGAAATAAGATATTACCTGGTACTTCATTCGGTAAATCAATTCCTGTTGTTTTGTCAAAATGGAATTTTCGTAAATATTCAAGAAATTTATCACCGCCAAGCTTTTCGTTTACAAGCTTGGCCATAGCAACGTTGGAGGATCGTTGA
The DNA here is from genome assembly GCF_000307855.1 of Schinkia azotoformans LMG 9581. Taxonomy (GTDB): domain Bacteria; phylum Bacillota; class Bacilli; order Bacillales; family Bacillaceae_J; genus Schinkia; species Schinkia azotoformans. The sequence goes on from NZ_AJLR01000039.1 coordinate 3,315, forward strand.
ACCCCCTCCAAATACGTGATTGTTCCCCAACCAGCACGGTTATGGTCTCTAATGGCCTTGTCTTTCTTCGAGATCCGGTAAGATCCTGATTGATAAGTTTCATTTGCACGAAATACACCTGCATCAATTGCTGCAGCTATCGTAAATATTTTCATTGTTGAACCTGGCTCAAAGCTCGATGATATTACTTCATTCATATAATTGGAAATTTCACGAGTATTCGGATCAAAGCTTGGTCTAGTACCCATAGCCAATATTTCACCCGTTTTCGCATCAGCGACAATTCCAATCAAGTTCTCGGGTTCATACTCCTTCTCAGCATAGCTTAATGCATTTTCTAAAAATGTTTGGATTTTTTGATCCAATGTTAAATAAACATTCTTCCCGTTTTCAGGAGCCTGAATCATTTCTTTTGGATCGGGCAACTTGAAGCCACTCCGGTCACTTTGAAATGTTACACGACCATCTTTCCCTTGCAAGAGATCATCAAAAGTTTTTTCAACACCCATTTTACCAACCAATTTACCTTTTTCATCAGGCTGTGCAAACCCGATTACGTGGGAAGCAAAAATACCATTCGGATATAATCTCTTTTTCTCCCGGGTAAAATAAACACCCGGAAGGTTCAGTGCCTTAATTTCCTCCATTAATTGATGATTAATATTTCTGCCTTTCGGTCCCAATTCTACTTGAACAGCATTTGGATTAGCAGGGTTTAACCGTCTCTCAATCTCTGAAGCTTGCATATTCAATAATGGAGCTAATTTTTCTGCCGTTTCATGCTTATCAATAACATAAAGGGGGACAGGAGAATTTTTTGAATATTTATCACTAATAACCACATACAACGAATAAGTAGGTACATCCTTTGCAATTGCTTGTCCGTTACGATCAAGTATTTGTCCACGTGAAGCTTCAATAGTTCGTTCCTTTCCCCACTTTTCATCGGCTAAAACGGTTAAATCATGTCCATCAACTTCTTTTACGGTCTGTATATAAATAAAACGACCTGTTAAAATAAAAAAGAGCAGGACAAATATTAATGATAATATCCTCGCTCCAACTCTAATATGTACTGTTGTTTTTTTACTCATTTTCTCACCACACTAAAAACTAATTACTGAAATTAATTACCGATTACTTGGACATTATTATCAGTGATTGTTAATCCTTGTTCACTAGCAATTTTTAATATCCGCTGTGGTCTTGACAATTCAGTTATTTCCTCTGCTAAACCACTATTGACCTTTTGCTGTTCGGTAATTTTGGATTCCAAAACTTGAATATCATTATTGAGTTGAAAAATAGCTGCTTGCTTAGAAATGATCATCGTACAACCTATTGTACTAAAAATGAGCAAAAGTGAAAGCAGTAATTTTTCTCCAGTTGTGATAATACCTTTCTTTTTCACCTTTACTCGAGGCTTCAAGTTTGGTTTATTCTGCTGCTGTTTTTTGGGTTGAACCTGGTAGGCAAGATTACTCAAAACTAAAACCTCCTGCTAGAATGTGTTATTGTCTCTCGGCCACTCTTAATTTTGCAGACCGCGCTCGTTTGTTTTGCTCCATTTCTTCTTCTGAAGGTAATATTGGCTTCCTAGTTATTAGCTTTAGCTTAGCTTTATATTCTTCCGGAATGATCGGAAGTCCATGAGGTAATTCGGGACCTTTACTCCATTTACTAAATGTTGTCTTACAAATTCTGTCCTCTAATGAATGAAACGTAATAACCGCTATTCTCCCACCTGGTTTGGTGATCGAAATCGCATCCTCAATCGCCTCTTCGAATACTTTAAGTTCATCATTTACAGCGATCCGAATAGCTTGAAAAACCCGTTTAGCCGGATGTCCTCCAGCTCGTCTTGCCGGTGCAGGAATGCCTTCTTTTATTAACTCTACAAGCTCCCCTGTCGTTTCAATTGGTTTAACACTACGAAAAGCTTCAATTTTCCTTGCAATTTGTTTCGAAAATTTCTCCTCTCCATATCGGAAAAATATTCCAACAAGATCATTATAGCTCCAGTGATTAACGACATCATAAGCCGATATTGGCGCCGTTTGATCCATTCTCATGTCCAGCGGTGCATCTTGATGGTAGCTGAATCCTCTTTCAGCAATGTCAAGTTGTGGTGATGATACGCCAAGATCAAAAAGGACTCCATCTACTCCCTCTACGCCCCGCTCTTGCAACTCTTCTTTCAGATAGCGGAAGTTGCTTTTTATTAAGACGACTTGATCTTTATATGCCGCTAATTTTTCAGCAGCATGCGCTATCGCCATTTCATCCTGGTCAAAAGCATATAATCTGCCAGACTTGGAAAGCTTCGATAAAATGAGTTCGCTATGTCCCGCACCACCTAAAGTACAATCAACATAGATTCCATCCGGCTTTATATTTAACCCTTCAACAGCTTCTTCTCTTAAAACAGTTATGTGTTCAAACATTTATACATCTACTCCACCCTAGTCTTTTTCCTGTTGCTTCATAATGCTATTTTGCATCTAAATATCGAAATCAACCATACTTTCTGCAATTTCAGCAAATGATTCTGCAGACTCCGTAACGTATGTATCCCAAATTGATTTGCTCCAAATCTCAAAACGATTGGAAACACCTACAATGACGCAGTCTTTATCGAGTTTGGCATAATCTCTTAGTGGAGGAGCAATATTTACTCTTCCTTGCTTGTCCACTTCACATTCAGTTGCACCAGAGAAGAAAAAACGTGTAAACGCTCGAGCATCTTTCTTAGTAAAAGGAAGGGTTTTTAATTTATTTTCTAAGGTTTGCCATTCATCGTAGGAATAACCAAACAAGCATTGATCTAAACCCCTTGTTAGTACAAAGCCTTCTCCAAGGAGTTCCCTAAATTTAGCCGGAATAATCATACGGCCTTTTTGATCAATGGTATGATGATATTCCCCCATGAACATACATTACGCCCCACTTTCTGACCATAGAATACCACAAATCACCACTTTCCACCACTTACTTTATGAATTATTCGTGAAAAAAAATAAAAAAACCTGCATACATCACAGGTTTTTGCTCGACAAATTCGGAACTTAAATTGTTATAATACGTCATTTTTTATAGTTTATAGCATTTAAATAGTAATAACCTTATGTTGGTTATTCCATTGATAATTTAGATCTAACATTTCATCGATAATTTAGTAACCATAAAGGTTAATATAGTAAAAAATATTCCATATTCTCTCCTGCGGTGCATTCAAAGGCTTGATAAAATGATTGATATGGTCAAATTTGTCCAACTCAACTTTATGTTGAAAACGGATTGACTTTTCCATTTTCTGCTTTAAGTAATATATTTGTGATTGAATAAGCTCTGCATTTTTTTCTGCCAAATCCTTAAGATGAGGATCAACTTGGATGGCCAGCTCTTTAAAAGGTCTATGTGCATTCAAAATCTGTGTTATCGTTTCCTCTGTCATTTGCTCGATCGGAAACGGCTGTTGTTTTTTAAGCCAATCTTCTCTCTCGTTTTGACATCCACGGTTCACAACCTTCGCTATATCCAGGCCCAGCTCTTTCACGTATTTTTCAGTCTTCCTGTCTAAGATGGAAATCATTAATCTCGGAATCACAGGAGGCACTTTAAAGCCAAACAAATGAAATGCTTTCTTTAATGCTGCCCAGTAGGCAATTTCACCAGGGCCTGAAATAAAAGCCAATGTCGGGAATACATACTCCTGCATAAGCGGTCTTGTCGCTACATTGTTACTAAATAATTCCGGTTGATTATGATTTAACTCTAATAACGCTGTATGTTCAAAATGGCATTCCTTATTCTTTCCAACAAATTGTGTTTTGGATCTTTCTAACAGAATCCTTTCCCCATCATGAATAAGAAAAAGATGGGCATTATGTTCATTCATTTCAATCGGTTGCCCATAGCCCAATTCCTTAAGGGTCAATTGGCCACATAGCACCTTTTCCCCTAATTTCGAATTGTTACGGATGATCGTTTCCATAAAAGGTGATCCAATTTTTCTAAAGCCAGCATCACCCGAATCAACAATAATAAGTCCATGATCTTTAAATAATCTAAAAACAATATTGATGAAAAAATCAACATAGGTAGAAGACTTTCTTAAATCATCATAAAGATGATTTAAAATATCATTTGTATAAATCGTTTCACCGAATGTACCGATAATCTCCTTAATCCAATCTTCAGCCTTGTTTTGATCAATGATCACTTTAGATGCAGGGCTTTTTTTGAAATGCTTTTGTTTTATGGCACGTTTTTCAACCCTTCCATTGTGCAGCACGTAAGTATGATTAATCTCAGCAAAGTCATGATCCTCCCCCGCAACCCAAAACACAGGAAGAACCGGAACATTTAATAATTGCTCTTGTTCTTTTGCAAACTTAATGATGGAAATAATTTTATGTATCGAATAAAGTGGACCCGTTAGCAATCCTGCTTGTTGGCCGCCAATGACAACGACACTTTTGGGATCCAACATTCTTTTAATATTTGAGATCGTTTTATCAGAAGCATCGAAGTTTTTATGAAACTCTAATAAATAGTCAACCAATTCTTGTCGTGGAAATTGCCGATTACTCAACTCTTCTAATCGCTTCTTGTATGTCTCTTCATTTTGAATTTTGGGATAGTCAAAAAAAGAGGCTGCCTCGTCCTCCCCGCTTATATAAGAAGAGGCAATTTTATTCGCTAACGCCTGGGAGACGTCCTGTATTTCCATGCAGATACTTCCTTTCTTCTATACATAACACAACATTTTATAAGAGTATAACAAATAATGATGAACACCCCCAAAAATAATGCTTATAAATTATTTAGCCTTTGAACTAATCCAAAAATAATGAGTGAAAAATAGCTAAACGAAAATAACAGAAAATTAAACCGCCAAAATCCTTTCCATACCTTTTTGAAAATAATCTCATTGTTGATTTTCCATTGTAGAAAAACAAAAATCGAAGCAATAAATATTAATAAAAGAAGGATGATCCACAGCACTGATTTTTCCCAAATAACCATAATAGAGAAATGAACGGCAATGATAAAAAAGAGAGTCGAAATGTCCACTGATAAATGTAGCGATTTTTTTTTGTTCTTTGTGACGATGCGACTGATCCAGTACACGATAAAAATTACAAGGATCGGCACTGTGACTATAGTTGCTACGAATGTTGAAAATAAATTAATCATTCCTCTCTTCCTTCCCTTTGGCTTCCATACCTTTAATACTATTATACAAAAACATAAGTCTAGGCATTGGCACCATTCTTTTTTCACCTTCTTCTAGTATATAACCTATAATAGACTGGATTTCTGTTTTTCGGCCTTGTTCAATATCCTTATACATCGTTGAATAGTTGCTTCCTGTATTTTGGCAAATGGAGATTACATCATTCCACAAGTTGTCGATGTTTGTTAAAGCAAGCGCTTGTATCACTTCAAGGAAAACAGATCTCATATTTAAAAAATAAAAATCATTTTCCAGTAACCCCCCATTCCGAATGCCATAAAGGGTTGTAAGTGGGTTGATAACCGCATTGACAACGAGTTTCCCCGCAAGTATTTCATACCAATTTTCCTCAATGATAATAGGAAAACCAATCGAATTTAATGCATCTGATATAGCTATGATTTTTCCCGGCTCTCCACTATAGTTTGCAATTTTAAGGCGTCCTTCACCAGTATGAATAACGCAATTGTCCGATTGTTTAAGAACCCCGTGCTCAACAATGCCCAAATAAATCGATTCCGAGTATAAATCGGATATCATGAGAGTATGACTCATTCCATTTTGCAAAAAAACAATAGGTATTTTGATTTTGTTTTTCTTTAAATAATCAAGTATCGGATCTAAATCATATTGTTTAACCGTAATAAAAATGAAATCTGCATCTTCCAAAAGGCCCTCCGAAAAAGGGAGCGCCATGACTTTGCTTGTTGTTGTCATCCCGTTCTTTATAAGTTCTAAGCCTTTTTCATGCAAAAACTGGGCTTGTTCTCTTCTTCTAGTATAAATGACTGAATTGATATTTGCTTTATTAAAATAAGCGGCAACAAGCATTCCGACGGCACCACCGCCAATAATTGCGACCTTCACCCGAAAACCTCCATAAGTCTTAATTATAGTATCATTTTAACAAAAAATAGGGAATATTGGCGTCAATAATTACCCTCAAGTTTTTTGAATTATTGAACTTTTTTAAAAAAGTATATATTAGAAGAAATTTTCTGTTAAATGTATTATAATGCAAATATAACAGTATGAAAAAGGAGGTTTACCTTCATGGAAATCATGCCAATTGAAAAGTTATCAATCAATTTTAAGACGTTAGAGGATTTTAAGAGTTTTAAAGAATACGGCAATCAGGAGCTACAAATGCTTGATGACTTAAAAGGGAGCATTGTTGAAAACGATTGCAAACATTCGCCATTCTATGGTATTTATTATGGCAATAAGCTTGTTGCACGCATGAGCTTATATCATACTGATAAAAAATTTGATTATTTATTCGACGAAAAACGAGATTATCTCTTCTTGTCAAAACTTGAAGTACTTCCACAATATCGTGAAAGAGGTTTTGGAAAGAACTTAATTGAGTTCGCTAAAAGCTTTAACCTTCCAATTATTACAAGCCCTAGAATTAACTCTGAGGGATTCTGGAACAGAATGGGCTTTATGCCTTTCACACCGATCACAGCGGATGTGCCTGAAAAACTATTAGTCTGGTATCCTGATCATTTAACAGAAAACAAAATAAATTAATGATGTTGTTTAATTAATAAAAGCTGACATTTGGTCAGCTTTTATTTTTTCACTCTCTCAAGGTTTCCGTTTTTGTCCATTTGGAACTTAAAGCGGGAGCCTTCTTCTTCCTGTAAGACAATCATCTTGCGTGCTCTTTCCATTATTTCAATAAGAGCTTTATAATCTTCTTCAATTAAGTGGTAATTTTCCGTTAGTTTTTCAACTTTAATAAGCAGCTCGTTTCTTTCTTTCTGTAATTCACTGATTTCATTTTTAAGCGCTTCATTTTCTTCGCTAAGGTTTTCAGTATTCTTAACGGTTGACTCCACTGATGACAAAAATTCAATAATAGAATCGAAGGACACTAATGATTTTGACTCATTTGGCTGCTCTGATTGATCAACTTTCTCTACCTTGCTTTTAAATTTTTTCTCCACAGCTTCAAGTACTGGTTTTGGTGGTTCTACGGCTTTTTCACCTTTTCTTTGTTTTTTGGCAATTTCAATTGCTGACTTATATTGTTTTCTGACAGCTGAATTCCACCTAAAACCACACGCTGCTGCTGTTCTTGATAGTTTTTGACCAACTTCCTCAAAAGCAGCCAATTGTGTACTTCCATCTCTAATATGTCTTAGCACAACCTCGGCAAGCAATAAATCTTCATCTTGCGTCCATGCATCCTGTCTTAATGTCGTCATATATCTATCTCTCCTATTGTTTTTATTTTTATTTCTATGCAACAAATAGAAAAGATAGAATCTAAAATCTAGTTAAAAACACTGTATTGTTTGTACTTCCATGTTATTTAGCATCTAAAAATGATTGCACCGCTTCATGATGCTCATCCGATTCCCAAAGAATGCTGCACTGATTAATTTCTGCAAACATCCTGTCTCTTAAATTGGCAATTTCCCATTTTTTAACCGCAGCTTGTTTATAGGCTGCTAGTACACCAGAACTCTGTTCAACATAAGCTTGAATCCAATCCTCGCACTCCACTTTAAGGTTTTGTTCTGAAAATATCTTATGAATAAAACCAAGCCCTTGACCCTCCTGTGCTGAAAATCGGTTTGCCGTCATAAGTAATGTCATCGCCTTGTCATAGGGCAGCTTTTCTAGAAGCATAGATGCTCCTCCCCAGCCTGTTGTAATGCCTAACTTGCCTTGAACAAATCCAAACTTGGCATTTTCACTTGCAACCCGAAAGTCACAGGCAGAGGCAATTTCACAACCGCCACCGATCGCTGCACCATTTAAAAGAGCAACTGTTGGTTTTGTTAACGTTGCTAATGAATACAATATTTCTCCCATTTTGGCGAGCATCTGATAGGCTTCCTCTTTTGTATGAAGATCATGAAATACTGATAAGTCACCGCCCGAACAAAATGCTTTATTCCCAGCCCCTGTTATTACTAACACTTTATCACTTTTGTTACCTTCAACCTCGTCTATAACTCTTTTAAAGCTGTCCATCACGTCAAAATCTATCGCATTCCTTTTTTCTACGCGATTAATCGTCAGCCATACAACCCCATTTTCAGTTCTTTCTAGCAAAACTTTTCCCATTCCCTTACCCTTCTTCCTTTTTTGTAAAAATAACCATTTATTAAATATTTGCTTTCTTATCATAAATTCCTGCTTTAATTATATAAAAAAGCGCAGAGAATTAAATTCTCTGCGCTTTTTTCATTGTCTAGCTCCAGTTTATACGTCGCTAAACAGGCGCTTCCGCTTTTCTTATTAGTCGTTTACTACTTCTTTACCTTTGTAAGTACCACATTCTTTACAAACGCGGTGAGCAAGCTTCATTTCTCCGCAGTTAGGGCATGTTACCATACCAGGCACTTGTAATTTATAGTGTGTACGACGCTTTCTTTTTGCAGTTTTAGATGTTCTTCTAAAAGGTACAGCCATTATTCCCACCTCCTTAAAAGGTTAACTATTCATTGTTTTTGTCTTCATTAAAGAAATCTTTCAGGGCTGCCAATCTAGGATCGATCTTATCTTTCTTATCATGCTCCGTGATCACTTCCCAGTCTTGTCCCGATTGTGGTGCTCCTCCTTCTCCAGAAGGGTCATCACAAAAGATTTGAATAGGTATCTCCAAGAGGATATTTTCCTTGATCATCGGCAATAAGTCAAGAACTTCTCCTTCAACCTGATGAAGATTTTCTTCATCCGGATGGCCAAAGCCTTCCGGTGATAATAAATAGGTTTCGCTTGTTTCAATCTTAAATGAATGCGTAGCATCCTTTAATGTCCGAGAGCAGGGAAGAATCATTGTCCCTTCAATTGTTAGTGTAAATGTAACTTTATTAGACCCAAAATCGCCATGCCCTTTAACATGGACAGGCGGAATTCTTCTAATTTCAGATATATCAATAAGTTCATTTACATCAACCATTTCATCAACAATAATCCCTTTATTTCGGAGTTGATTTAATTGATTCATATACCATTTCATTCATTTCACCTCAAGGCAACAAAGGTAATTATAGCTTTCACCAACATATTTGTCAATATTTTTTCTTTACAGTAGAATATATAAAAAAGTGAAAAAAGAAAGGAATTTATGTATGAGAGCTGTTGGTGTCGTAGTGGAATATAATCCCTTTCATAACGGTCATTACTATCATATCCAAGAATCACGAAAAGTAACAGAGGCAGATTTAGTTGTTGCAGTCATGAGCGGTAATTTTCTACAGCGTGGTGAACCTGCATTAGTATCAAAATGGGCACGGACAAAAATGGCGCTTGAAGGTGGAGCAGATATAGTGATCGAACTGCCTTATGTATTTGCTACCCAAAAGGCTGAGGTGTTTGCATTTGGTGCGGTAAGTTTATTGCATGCCTTGGAGGTTGATAGTATTTGCTTTGGCAGTGAAAACGGTGATATTTACTCTTTTCAAAACACACTAAAAGAAATGAAAGCAAGGAAAGGCTCCTTTGATCAATTCATTAAACAAGCATTAGAAGAAGGAAAAAGCTATCCAAGAGCAACCTCAGATGCATTTCATGCTTTACAATTTGTAGATTCGGCGGTTGATCTTTCACAACCAAATAATATTTTAGGTTTCCATTATGTAGAAGCCGTTGATAAACTGGGCAGTAGGATACAACCATTTACGATACAACGTACAAAGGCCGGGTATCATGATCAACATATCGCAGACCAACATATTGCAAGTGCAACTAGCATCCGTTCGAGCCTTTTTTCAGAAAGAACAAATTTGGAAGAAATACAAAATGTTATTCCAGATACTACCTACTCGCATCTTTTGTCCTACAAGAAAAGCTTTGGAATGTTCCATCATTGGGAAAATTACTACGCTTATTTTAAATACAAGCTTCTTACCTCAACACCTGAAGAACTCAGACAAATCTATGAAGTAGAAGAAGGACTAGAAAATCGCCTATTGCAAAATATAACGTCTGCTGCGACATTTAAGGAGTTTATGGAAAAGATAAAAACAAAGCGATATACATGGACAAGATTACAGCGGCTTTGTGTACATATATTGACAAATACTTCGAAATCCCTAATGAGAGAAAACAGTGAGTATCCGACCTATATTCGTTTATTAGGTACTTCACTTGCTGGTCAGGAGTATTTAAACTCCATCAAAAAGAAAGTAGCTATTCCGTTTGTTTCACGTCTTGCATCCTTTTCTAATGAGCAAGTCATGCTTGATATAAAGGCTTCGAATGTTTATGCATCTTGTTTAAATGAGCCTTATCGTTCAAATATGATAAAGAGTGAATTTTCGAATCCACCGATACGGTATGATCAAAACAATAAACAATTTTTGTAAAAAAAAAAAGCGAAAGAGGCTAAAATTTTGTAACCCAACAGCCTCTTCCGCTTTTTTATTTTTTCGGTGGTAATTTTTCTAGATAGGCAATTGCTTCGTCAAATGTATTGACTGGGATGATCTTCATGTCAGATTTTATATCCTTCGCCGTTTCCAGTGCTTCCTGGTAATTTGTTAGTATTTTTTCTCCATTTTTATCAATACGGGTTTTACCATACTCATTTGGTGCAAAGAAAATTTCAACATTAGATTTATCCGCCGCAACAATTTTTTGATGGATGCCGCCAATACGCCCGACTACTCCCTCATAACTAATTGTGCCGGTGCCGGCAATTTTATAGCCCTTTGTCAAATCCTCATCAATTAATTGATTGTAAATCTCAAGTGAAAACATTAATCCGGCAGACGGTCCACCAATTTTTTCTGTATTGATTGTCACAGGGGGATTCACTTCTACTTTACGATCCGTTACAAGAAGGATTCCTAAGCCTACCTTATCTTTTTGTTCACCAGTTTGTTCTTTAGGAAAAACAGCTAATGGTACTTTCACTTCCATCGTTTTTCCCTTTCTTTCCAATTTTAGCTTTACTGTGTCTCCACTATTCTTCGTTGAAACATATTTAATGAACTCTTCTGACGACTTCATAACATGACCATCAACTGAAAATAAGCGGTCACCTACTTTTAAAACCTTCTCCGCCGGCATTCCCGGTATAACACTCATAACAAAAACACCGTTATATTTGATATCAATGTCTTTTTTGGCCTTTGTGTAAGCGACAACGGTAGCTTGTTCCTTTGAATTTTCCATCATATGAAGCTGGCGGTTGGAATACTCATCCTCTGTTTCACCATCCGGGCGTATGTAGTCCTCAGGATAAATTTCATAATAATCATTTACCTTTGCCCACGCATATTGAACTACGTTCGCCTTACCAATCCGAACGGTTGTTAAAGAAAAGCTTCCCCTTTCCTTACTTCCACCTTCTACTTTTACAATTGGAGCCAGCTCTGTCGCCATTCCTGGTGATGAGATATAATAGGGGAGCTGAACGAAGGTTAGTAAAAGGGTTATGACAAGAATGATGATCCAGCTTTTTGACATACTTTTCAGCTTATTCATGTTGCGACTCCTTCCACTTCTGTATAACATCTACTATTAACGGAATTTGCTTTAGTGCTTCCTCTTCACCGATACGGATGATATCTTCAGTATTTGTAAAGGCCTTAGCACTATATTGCTCCACACGCGGTTTAATCATTACATCTGCATCAAATTGTTTTAATCTGGCTAATTCATCCTGCATGATGTCAATACTCTGTATAATCACGTCAAATATCGATGTAATCTCTACATCACCTTTCACATGTGAAACATCGACAGCTATTACGATATCCGCTCCCATTTCTTTCACAACAGAGACCGGAACTCTATCGACAACTCCCCCATCCACAAGAAGACGCCCGTTTATTTTTTCCGGAATAAAGATACCTGGTATCGAAATACTTGCCCTAATAGCATTTGCTAAAGGACCGTCCTTAAAAATAACCTTTTCACCCGTTTTAATATCGGTAGCCACGATCCAAAGAGTGGGGGATAATTGCTCTATTGTTCTCCCCATCGTAAAAATGCGGATAAATTCCTTTATTTTTTGGCCACTTATAAAGCCCATTTTAGGGACGGTGAAGTCAAGGTAATATTTCCTTCTAAATGCAGCCGCCAACTTATATAAACGCTCAAGATCGTGACCCGACCCGTATAATCCACCAACCAATGCCCCCATACTGCTTCCTGCAATACAATCAATTGGTATGTTGGCTTCGTGTAAAGCTTTAATTACACCTAGATGAGCAAACCCCCTAGCTCCACCTGAACCTAGTGCTAAGCCTATTTTTGGTTTTCTCAAAAGTTTCCCTCCATTGTCCTTTTCCTTAAATTAGGTCTATTCTAATTTGAAATTCGTATATTTATAGTAGGACGAGATTGATTTGACCTTATTTTACCATTCTATATTCAGCAAGTATAGAATTAAGAACTCAAGAATTCGCTGGGGGGCTATACGTGACACGTTCTAAACTAAAAACAATCCTACTCGCCATTTCAATTTCACTTGTGGCATTCGGATTGATTTTTTTCCCAAAAGAATCATTAGAAGCATCAAGGCGCGGCTTGGTGATGTGGTGGGAGGTCGTTTTTCCATCCTTACTACCATTTTTCATCGTCTCTGAACTATTAATTGGATATGGTGTAGTAAAGTTCATTGGAATCCTCCTCGAACCCCTTATGCGTCCTTTATTCAAAGTTCCAGGTGTAGGAGGAGTTGTTTGGGCGATGGGCATGGCGTCAGGCTTTCCAGCTGGTGCAAAGCTTTCCGCTCGGCTAAGACAAGAACAACAATTAACAGCGATCGAAGCGGAACGATTGGCCTCCTTTACAAACTCCTCTAATCCATTATTTATTTTTGGAGCTGTTTCAGTTGGTTTTTTTAATAATGCCAATGTCGGCATTTTATTAGCGGCTGCCCATTATTTGGGGAACTTTTGTGTTGGCCTTATGATGAGATTTCACGGGAGACATAATGTTGAAAGTGAAGTTCCATATAAAAAAGTTTATTTTTCTGTTAAGGAGGCTTTTCATTCGCTCCATGAAACGAGAATAAGTAATAGTAGACCGATCGGCAAAATGTTGGGAGATGCGGTTACTTCATCGATCCACACACTTTTAATGATTGGTGGATTTATTATTTTGTTTTCTGTATTTAATCGCTTGCTCTACATAGTGAATATCACCGAGGTTGTAGCTGTTTTTGTCGGCTTTATACTTTCGCTATTTCATATTTCAACCGAACTCGCTTTGCCGCTTATCTCAGGGCTGTTTGAAATAACACTGGGGAGTCAACTTACTAGTCAAACGGAAGAGGTCGATCTGTTCTTTAAAGTGATCATAACTAGCTTTATTCTCGCATTTAGTGGGTTTTCTGTTCAGGCACAGGTAGCAAGTATTTTAGCCGAAACAGATATTCGCTTTCAGCCGTTTTTTATCGCTAGAATTATGCAAGGCATCTTTTCATCAATTTTTGCATTTTTATTGTGGAAGCCGCTTTATGTCAATCTCTATACAATGAACGATAAACAAGAAGTGATTCCCGCTTTAGCCAATGATCAAGGTCTTTCCTGGCTTTATATGTATTGGGATTTTTTATTGCAATACGGTGCACTAATTACGCTCGCTTCTTTATGCTTGTACATTATTGTTTATACAAAAGCCAATTTTCACTAGATCAAAGGCTGACCAAGTTCTGGTCAGCCTCTATATTTTTCTCTTAATGCTGATTCCACTGCCTTAGGAACAAGACTTGAAATATTCCCGTGATATTTTGCAGCCTCTTTAACAATACTGGAACTTAAAAATGAGTATTGATTATTTGTCATCATAAAAAAGGTTTCAATTTCCTCACCCAATGTTCTGTTCATTGATGTTATTTGCATTTCATATTCAAAGTCCGATACCGCCCTTAATCCCCTTAAAATCGCGGTTGCACTTTTTCTCCGAGCATATTCAATTAACAATCCGTCAAATGATTCAACAACTACATTCGGAATTTCTTTTGTAACCTCTTTTATGAGTTCAATTCTTTCGTCAACAGAAAAAAGCGGATTTTTTGAAGAATTGTTCAATACACAAACATAAAGTGTTCCAAATACCTTTGCCCCTCGTTTAATGATATCTAAATGCCCATAAGTAATCGGATCAAAACTTCCTGGACAAACAGCAATACTTGCCATACACTCTCCCCTTCCCCTACTGAGTAAAGTTAGCTGATTGAATTTTCAGTAATTTATTTATAATTCAAAATAGAAACAGCTGTTGTACTTCCATAAACTTCCCTTCTTTGTAGGCGAAGACCGCCGATTGTATCCGGAAGCATCAGCTCGATACCATGCTCTGCAATAATCAGCCCACTTTCGGATAAAAGCTGCGCCTTATCAATATCGGCTATTATTGCTTCCAATTCCTTGAGCTTATAAGGTGGATCTAAAAATATATGCGAAAATTTGAATCCCCTTTTCATGATTGCCTTAAGGGCCCGGTTGGCATCATTGCAAAACACTTCCGCTTGATCTTCAAACCCGCAAAACTTAATATTTTGCTTAATAACATCTACTGCTTTTCGGTCTCGATCAACAAAGATCACTTTATCAAGTCCGCGGCTTAATCCCTCTAAACCAAGCCCGCCGCTGCCCCCGAATAAATCTAAGCCTTCTCCACCATCAAAATAAGGACCAATAATATTAAAAATTGATTCTTTAATCTTATCAGTTGTAGGTCTTGTATTTATTCCTGGGACTGCTTTAAGTGGTCGACCTTTACATTTTCCAGCAATAACTCTCATATCAATCACCTATATACCCTATGCATAATTCCAACTTCTACAATTTTACTTTTCCATCCTACCATAAATATACAACCATCAACAATAGTGAAGACAAAATAAGATGTATATAGAAAAAAGTTTTGGTCATAATGGATAGTAACAACATCATTTTCTGATGTTGTTGCCAACCGCGGAGAAGACTTACGTTTCCCCATAAGTTCTTCCTCCGGTTTCTCCTCTCCCTTTGCCTTCTTGAAATGGAAGTCAACATAGGCTTTCAGGAAAAATAGAAGGACCCTGCGAAAGCAGGGGTTTTTTTATTTTTTGCCTTATCGTAAATAAATTCCTTCATTTCGTTTAATAACTTCTGTCTTTAGAAATTCTTCAAGCCCGTTTTCCGATATATACAAATCCTCCCCTATTAACTCTAACGGATTCGGATTTGCTCCATCCTCCAATGAGAAGATCCACCGGTTTTCAGCCTTTATTATTTCGTATTTATTCTGATCTGTAATAAGATTTACTTCAAATCCTGTGTTTTCCAGCGTTTCTCGGAAAGGAAAAAGGAGATTATTGTTTTTTATCACAGCATTCCCTTTTAAACTCACTTCTTTATCCCCGTAAAAAACATTTCTCTTATCAATATAATATAACGGAACGAATGAATTAGTCTGACTTTCATTTTTTTCAAAAAATAATGTTTTTAAGCTGCATAATTCTGATAGCTGTTTATCAAGCTCAGCTAACGTTATTTCCGTCATATCCTGATTTTGCTTGAGAAGCCACGACGCAAAGGCATCTTTAATCTCTGGCCGAAGATTTCCAAGCAGCTCTTTAGACATTTCTATTTCTTTTCCTTCACCTGTCGGACGGTCAAGAATAAAGGAAGGCAGAACGTTCCAGACCCATTCGTAATCGTGAGATTTTGGCCTTTTATAATTTTGCAAATATGCCTGAATGGCTAGTTCCTCTAATTTTTTGGCGTTATAATCTTTTGGAATAACGACTAATAATGGTGCTGTATATACTTGTCTATGATTAGATTGCACGATAGTAAGTCCGTTATTAGACGGTAATTGTTTATGCCAATTATTATTAAAATCAATATCTTCATCAGTTGTATTTAATGAAAAAAAGGAAAGGTGAGGCTCGAACTTTTCAAGTTTATTTAATTGGACCTTTGACATATACAAAGGGAACAACGTTGTATCCTTTTTCGTCCATGCAAAATACGAAATATGTTCTTTATCAACACGTACCTCACTTAATGCACCTGAAAACCACCGATTTGATTTATTAACATCCTCTAATATGGTTACGGTGAAATTTTCTAAAAGCGGTGTTTCGTCATTTGAAAAAAGTTGAACAAAACCATTTTCTAGCCAATAGTCATTTTTAGCTTCATCAAATGGAACTGTATATTTAAATGTTATAAGTGATTCGCTCCCAACCTCGATACGATTATAATTTGATTCCTTCCTCGTTTCACAGTTCTCACCATTTGCAAATAGACATTCGAAATCTTTTGCTCCACTAGGAATTTTAATCAGGAAGCTGTCCTGACCTAGTTTTGAAACAGTTTGAGTGAACGAAAGTTGTCCATTTTTATGTACTATTTCAGCTTCAATCTCTAAATTTTCTATTTGCACTCTTTCAGTCGTTTTTTCAAGTTTGTCATACATTAGCCATTGATATCCTGTTAATCCCGCTATAATAATTATTAAGAATATCAAAATGATTATAATTTTCTTTACCATACATACCCCCGGACCGTAACTTGTAACCATATATTACGATACCAAAAATAAGAAGCGTTTAACATATGAAATTGAAAAAAAATTTTGACGTTTTTTCAATCAATTGGTAAAGTGAAACTTGATTTGTATTGAAAGGAGCATGAATTATGATACAGCGATTTATCGAACTCGGACAAGGATATTCTGACCTATATGAACTTCTAGAAATTGCCAGAACAAATAAACATAGAGTTGTTCATTTCATGGCATTTCATACGAAAATGAATGAAAAAGATGTTACTTCTTTGGCTGTTGTCTTAAATCCAACAACAACAGGGGATTTTCAGCCGATTTACATCTGTAGAGAAGGCGTCCCAAATCCTGAAAAAAAGCCAAATAAGCGCTTTGGTTTATTTAAGCAATTAGCCGAGGAACTGGGAAAAGAAATTATTTCATTTGAGGTTAAGCCTTCTACGATTTTTGCCGAGACAGATCTTTATTATCAGCATTTAGTAGGCATTCTTAGAATGAACCGTTTTATCCCGCCTATGCAGTAAAATAAAGGGGCTGACTCTTTGAGTCAGCCCCTTTATTTTTAAGTTAAATTCCAATTTTATAATCATACTCTTTTGCCTTATCCGGCTTAGAGTTTTCAAATTCAGTTTTCAAAAATGGTTTATATGAAAGATCCACTTTTTTTACAAACGACAAGGATTTAATCTTATCAACAGCATCTTCCACTAGCTCCATATCCATATAGATCACGATATATTTAAGTTTTTTTGAAACATAATGGATATTTCCAAAACGTTTTAATTGCTTAACTTGCTTTAAGGAATGAACCCAAACTATAATTCCCTGTCGATTACCAAAATTCATAATTAAATCTCCCTTATAAAAACAATCACATTGTCAGAATAGCACGAAAATCTATTCTTTTGCAAGAATAACGTATTTACCCACAGCTATGGCCTCCACTGCCACAACCACTACATCCTGACGACGATTCGAAAAATGGATCCCCTGTCGGTACTTTTATTTGCCGAGACACGGAATGACCGATTAAAACACTAATTTCATCCAAGAGGTTTTGCAATGCATTTTCGGCCTTTTTAAATTCATATACAGACTCTAATAGGTCCATATCTCTTTTTAATTCCCTCGTTTCTTTAATCACCTTTAAATAATCAGGGTGATATTTTCCAATTCGATGGACTTCTTCATATATTTCCTTTTGCTTTGTAAAGGCTTGGATTAAGTTCCTTGCCTTTTCGTCTTGTCTTAATTTATATAAACTCTGATAATAATGGTCCACCACATCAGATTTAAGAATCATTTCAGACAACTCATCTGTAATATTGAGTATGTTCATCCTTTCTTCTGTTGCTAACACCTTTTTTAACACCTCCCACATAATCATACCATGAAAGCTATATAGTTACATCAAATTCCTTCTGTATATTATAGGGGGTCCCATCATTATGGACGAGCTCCAGTTTGATTTGATGCTTTCCTGCTGGCAAGCCTTTTACAATAAAAGCGGCTGTATAAATATTATCGATTTTTTGATTATTTAAATAAAGTTGCATGTAACCGAATCCATTTTGATTAATTTTTTTATGGTCTTTTTTTGAAAATGTAAAATTGGAAATTACGCATTCCACATAAATATCCTTACCCTTTACTTGGTGCTTAACAGACATAGGGTTTATATTTGAAGCCATTGCCGGATTGACCATCATAAAGAAAATCAGAGAGGTGATGACAAGTATCATTTTTTTCACAGCATATCCCACCTTTAAATGTTTATTTCTTTGTCTTATTGTTGTCTTCCATGGCAAAAATTAATCTTAAACGGACAAATAAAAAAAGGGCCGATGGCCCAATTTATGTTTTAATTATTATCGCCCATCACATTCATCATACCAAGGAGCATGTTGGCAAATTGGATACCTTCATTTAGCCGATCCATTCTTTGCGGGAAAGTTCTGCCATAAAAAATTTTTGCTTCCTGTTCAATTTCAAATACCTTTTCAGGGCTTCTCGACAACTTACGATACCATCCTGGATTTTCACGGACAAACATGAGCATATCAGGTCTACCTTGCAAATAAGATTGGATTTCGCGGCGCATTTTTCAAACAACTCCAAACGGATTTAATCCTTATTATATTGAAAAGGCTGACGAGGGTTTCTTGGACCGTTCATTCGTGGATTATTATTTGTGTTGTTTTGTTTAAAACCTTGGAATTGTTCAATGATTTGTTGGACGTTCGCAATGGCCCCACTTACATTACTAATATGCTTTTGCATTTCATTCATATCGATATTTTTAACAATTGACAAAATCTGGCTCATGAAGTCAGAATCCTTTTTTGGGTTGTCCTTTTTAGTTGCTATTTCGCTTACATTTTCAAAACCAGATCTATACTTTTCCCACATGGAATCCTCTTCTCCAAACATATACCAATCTTCAAAAAGTTCCTGCCAGCTTTTCTCTTTTGAACGGACTTCTTTCACTATTCCAGGATGACGTTCTACAAACTTTTTAAATTCAGCAACCTTCGGATGTAGCTTCCCCATAATATTCACCTCAATGGTATCAGATACGCCTTAGCATAAATTACATATTTGGCCTACTATAGGTTACTAACATCTGCGCTCAAATGTCCGCCCATTTTACCATGCCTTTATAAAATTTTGAGTATAATACTTCTCATACACCCCAACCCCTAAGTGGGTAAATTCTTTATTTAAAAGGGTTGTACGATGCCCTTCACTATTCAGCCATCCCTCTACAGCTGAGATGGCATCAACATAACGTGCAGCTATATTTTCACCTGCCACCCTAAAATCAACACCTCCGTTAACTAAGCGGTCGGATAAATCTCCCTGAGTTGGTGAACTATGTGAAAAATACTCCTCTTCAAACATTTCCCTTGAGTGGCTATAGGCAACAACAGCCGTTGATTCATCCCAATTTACATGACTTAACCCATTACGTTCTCTTACTACATTCGTCATATCTAATATTTGCAAAGCCTTCCCCTTTTCAATTTCATACCACATTTTAGAGTCAATTTCCTTCGCAGAAATTAAATTACCTCGATATACAAGCTCGTACGGCCTAATTTTAACCAACGTTTCTGCATCAAGAAACCTTATACTAGAAACCGTTCTACTAAATTTATCAATATAGACTTGGGCCCATATATTTTTATATTGGATGAGCGGTACAGTTTCCACCTCTTCGTTCGTTAATTCGAATTGGTATAAATTTTTATCAACTTCCAATGCAATTTTATCTGAAAGATTAACTATCGTTTCCAGGGTATTACGGGTTTGACCAATTTGAAAGGGGGCAATCTCATTGTTTTCGCCCATCACATACACGGTGACTACTTTGTCATTTTCTATTCCTATTTGGCAATAGTTGGCGAGAGATTCATTATAGATCCACCAATCATAATCATATTCTGACGCATCTATTCTTCGTGGTTGTCCTAGTAATTCAATTACATCTTCCCTGTCTTTTCCAATTAACTCGTACAGCTTCCTTGTTTCCTTCGGAAAAGGTAACTCTATTTCTTTCTCTCCCATGCCTAGATTCATCGGTTTAGTAGAGGTTGTCTGTACTGTTTCACTAGGTAATCTTACGAAGATAATAGCTAATACGAGCACCGAAGTTAATAGTATAAAAAAAGAAAGGATGTTTTTTCTCATAAAATGCCCCCCTGCTTGTCCTTACTTTCTATACCATTATATAGGCGGGATTTAATTTTATTCCTTAGAAAAACAAGATATTTGTCCACAATGGCAAATATCAATGTACCTAAAGGCCCTCTTTTCTTATACTATAATCCTTAAAAATTAAACTTATAGTATAAAAAAATAGAGGTGCCTTCCTAAGAAGGCACCTCCGCTTAAGTATATTACATCTGTGGCGGTTCGGATATTTCACTTAGAGCATATCCTGCTTTTTGGTCAGAATCATTTTCAACAGCGAGATCACCCAGTGACACAATTCCTACTAACTGGCCATTTTCGACAACAGGAAGACGACGGATTTGTTTTTCCGCCATGATTTGTGCTGCTTCATGAACGGACGAAGTAGGGGAGACTGTTATTAATTCTTGGCTCATAAGGTTGGTTACGGCATTGGAGCCTGAACGTTTTTCCGCAATTCCCCTGACTACTAAATCCCGATCCGTAATCATCCCTAATAAATTTCCATTTTCTACAATCGGGATAGCTCCTACATTTAAATCCTTCATTTTTGTCGCTACTTCAAAAGCATTATCCACTGGTGTACAGTACTCAACATTAGTTGACATTACATCACGAACACTTTTCATAAGGGATTCCTCCAAATACTATTTTTTAATAAACATTTGTGTCCAATAGTGCTGGTATGACCCACCCTTAGCATAACCAACCCCAATGTGGGTCATTCTTGAATCTAAAATATTTTGTCGATGTCCTGGGCTATTCATCCAAGAGTTTACAACTTCTTGTGGTGAGGTTTGACCCGCTGCAATATTTTCTGCTGCAGCTGTATATCGAATACCAAAGTTTTTCATCATCGTGAATGGTGATCCGTAAGTTGGCGACGTATGGCTAAAATAATTCTTATCCCTCATATCAACGGATTTATAACGTGCCACTCTTGATAGTTCCCAGTCGGTAGCTAAAGCTGGGAGCCCATATTTAGCTCTTTGTTGGTTTGTTAATTGAATAACCTGTGTTTCAATGCTTTTTTCTCCATTCATGGTTGGGATATTCAATTTTTGTTTTGGATAAATCAATGCCGGATTTTTAATTTGTGGGTTTGCCTGGATCAATTCACTTAAACCAATTTGATACCTTACAGCAATTTTCCACATCGTATCACCCGGTTGAACGGTATAAGTTTGCGTTTGTGCATTCCCTATTGCGGCCCCTGCTCCGAGCATTAATAAAAATAAAACGGATACAATAAACTTTTTCAGGCAAAAAACTCCTTTCATGAAATTGTTATTTTGACTTTTATATTGTGACCAAAATATTAAAAATTTCTCATACAAAATTTTTTCAAAAGGAACTTTTTTCGAGTCTTTATTGCATCTTAAACGCTTTTCTTCTATTATAGATTTAGAGTGTTTTGAAATTTAGGAGGGATACATAGTGAGATTTGAAGGAACGGGGCTAGATGACAAAGTATATGATATTTCACTGCTTCGCAAAGTACTAGGTGAATATCAATTATTATCTAGAGAACAATGGGATTATGAGCGTATTTCATTTGACCGCAAATTTGAACAATTAGATACGAAAGAAGTATTTTATTTACGTGTTCAAGGCTATGCAGTAGAAGGTAATGTTGATTCTAATCATGCTAAAATTAAACTTTTAACACCAATCCTTGGTAAACATTATTACCCACATGGTGTTGAATATGGTGATGATGAAGTAATACCAAATAATGTAGTAGAAAAATCAAAATCAATTCTCGAAGTTGTAAGCAAACAATTAGCAGAAGCTGTAAAATAAGAAAAGCGGAAGCGCCCGATTAGTGAAGTCCACTAGTCGCTAGGTGCTGGGGCTAGACATAAACGACAGCAAAAAGACGCATGAGGGAAAGCCCCATGCGTCTTTGTTATTTTTCTTCTTTCATACGAATTGAATCGATCATTACATTTACACCGCTGACCTCGATACCGGTCATTATTTTAATTTCATCAATAATTCTTTTTTGAAGTTCAATGCATAAATCGCAAATATTTTCTTCCAGATAGACAGAGACTTTGATGTCAATTAATAGTTCCTCTTCGTTTTGATTAATGCTGATTCCTCGTTGGTTCCCCTTTTTATTTACAACCCGGATAAAATCATCTTTAAAATCGGAAACAGTACTGGCTATTCCCTCCATTTCGTCTATAACGATGGATGAAATAATCGCAAAAACGTCCTCTGAAATATTTAAAGTTCCCCTTTCCAGCATTTTCTTAATCATTTTCATTCCTCCATTAATTGATTCAATGTAACTCCCATTTTAAAAATGGCGCTTCCTTCGCTATACGGCGCATCCCAAGCTTCTCAAGAATTCTGATTGATGCCATGTTTGTTTGCTCGCATTCTGCCGTTATTTTCATCGCATTTCCGCTTTTAAATAACCAATCTGCAACAGCCTGAACAGCTTCATAACCAAATCCTTGATTACGATAAGAAGCAATGATTTCGTACCCAAGATCGATCGTTTTAGCATCATTTGGAAAACATTTAAGCCTTATGGAACCAATTAATTTTCTTTCGTAGGCATCAATGATCAACCAGATTTGCAGATTATCCGTCCGAGGCGCCTTTTCAAGCATTTCGATATAATATGGTAAAATACTTTTCAACTGGATGGACGGCCAATCTGAGGGTATGAAAATGGGCGATCGTTCCTCCAATTCCTTACGGTTCAAAATGATTGATTTTGCCAAATCCAACGGACACTTCATCAAAAGCAGCCGGTCTGTAAAAATTTGAGCCAAAATCAACATCTCCTTTGTCCCAGTCTTCTTTTATTTTAATGGTTGTGGAGAAGGATAGATAGCCGTTTGTTGCTGTTCTTTTCGTTTTTCTTCGCGAACCCATTGATAGAATACAGCCCCAAGGGTATATCCATAAGAAATCTCTTGCATAATTTTCATAATAACCCCACCAAGCTGTTGATCGTCGTATGGTGACAGCCAGGAAAACATTTGTACACTGTTTATATCAATATTTGCAAGCATACTTGCTGGAACACATAATTCCAATGCCTTTGCCCAAGCAGCGGGATTGGTGTAGGTTTCGTATATTGGTACGCCTGAAAAGATTATTAACGCACATGCTGGAGTTAACAGCATTCCATCGGCAAAAATATAGGCTAACTTTTGCAGGCCACTTAATTTTCGATACTCAGGTAGTGGACATACTAATGGCCACCACATAATGATAGCTGTAATAAAAATGAAAATAGTTACACTTGCGTGAAGGATTGTATTTGTTTTAATACCATCAAAAATAACCGGATAATGATAAATGGAAAATACACCGTTAAATAAAAGAACGGCAAATAATGGTTTGGTTAAAAATAAAAACGGACGGCTAACCGCCTTAATGGACAATAACTTACGATAGTACCCGCTCGGAATAGAGAGCAAAAATAACGGCGGTAGGATTAAATATAGGACAGACATTTGGATCATGTGAATACTAAAATTCAAATGTCCAAGTAAATCAACAGGGCTTCCTTTAACAATATATAGCGAGACAAGTGAAGTTATGAACAATATTCTTTGTTTCTTTGTAGGATTTTTAATAAACATAAAGTACAGTACTGCAATAGCAACTAAACAAAGGAAAAACCAAGGACTCCACAAGGCTCTAAATCCAAACATAGACAGATTCTCAAGCACAATATTCACCTCATTATACTTCAAAAGGGACCCTACTAAAGCTTGGGTCCCATTTTTTAAATTTTTACCACCAAACAACTGTCATCAAAGCTAGGATACTAACAGCTGCTACTAGAACACCTGAGAAAATAAACAGAATAGGTGCCGCGTGACCTTTATGTTTCATATGCATAAAGTAAAACAACTGAAAAATTACTTGAATAACCGCTAAAACAAAAATGAACGGTGCAACAAACCACATACTAACTGTATCCGTAAAAACAACGGCTGCGAAGGCAAGAATCGTTAATAAAATTGTTAAAGCAAAGACAATAAATTGTTGATTCATTTCCTCCTTATTGGCAGCCTTTCGAAGTTCCCATTTTGTATCAGTAGTTGAATTTGAATTCATATCCATTTAGCTTAGCCCACCTTTCCCATTAAATAAACGACTGAAAAGATGAATACCCAAACAACGTCAATAAAGTGCCAGTATAAACTAGCTACATAAAACTTTGGTGCAGTGTAAAGACTAAGAGGACGTCTTGCATTACGAACCAAAAGAGTGATAATCCAGCAAAGACCAAATGCAACGTGAGCTCCATGGAATCCTGTTAGTGTATAGAAAGCTGAAGCAAAAGCATTTGTTGTATAGGTTAAGCCCTCATGAACGTAATGGTTAAATTCATAAATTTCTAATCCAAGGAAACAAGCACCAAGGATAACTGTAACCCACATCCAAGTTAACATGCCTTTGTAATTATTATTTTTCATTTGATACATAGCGTATACACTTGTTAAACTACTAAATAATAAAAACATTGTTGCCAAAAACACTAGTGGCACTGAGAAAAGCTCTTGTGATGTCGGCCCGTTCATTGTTGAATTGCGAAGTGCTAAGAATGTACCGAACAATGATGCAAACATGACTGTTTCTCCACCAAGAAACAACCAAAAACCAATAAATTTATTTCTTCCTTCCATCGTCGCCTTTTCCGGCTCTGCTGGGAAGTTTTCTTTAGTTAAAACTTGTTCCGCTGCCATTACGCATTTAAACCTCCTTCACGTTCAAGGTCTTCTTTATGGATATGGTAACCGTGATCATCTTTAACAGATCGAGTAAACATAGCCCCAAACATAATTACCAATCCAATGATCCCAACGGCTAAGGCTAGCTTATTAGTTCCAAGATCATGGTACATAAAGCCAAATCCTGCGATAAACAAACCTACAGAAATGATAAACGGATTAATTGATCCATTTGGCATATGAATATCACCAAGCGGCTCGGCCGGAATTAGTTCCTTATTTCCGTTCATTTTCTCATAGAAAACCGGGTCTAAGCTGCGTACAAGCGGCAATTGTTTAAAGTTATACTCTGGTGGTGGAGAAGCAATCGCCCACTCAAGTGAACGTCCATCACCCCATGGATCGTTAGGAAGCTTTTCTTTATTAAAGAATGACATAACCATATTTATAACGAGTATTAAAACACCGACGCCCATTAAAATAGCACCGACAGAACTTACAAAGTTTGCAGTATCCCAGCCTTGGTTTGGCAAGTACGTGAATACGCGGCGTGGCATACCCCAAAGTCCTAAGAAATGCTGGATAAAGAATGTTAAATGGAAACCAATATAAAATACCCAGAATGTAATTTTACCTAATGTTTCATTTAGCATTTTACCGAACATTTTTGGCCACCAGAAATGGATACCGGCAAATAAACCTAATACGATACCACCAACAATAATGTAGTGGAAGTGTGCAACAACGAAATAAGTATCATGGTAAATGTAATCTTGTGCTGCTGACGCAAGCATAACACCTGTTACCCCACCCATTACGAATGTTGGAACAAACCATACCCCATACAACATTGGTACCGTATAACGAATATTACCGCCCCACATCGTAAAGAGCCAGTTAAACACTTTAATACCAGTAGGTACACCGATTGTCATTGTTGCTACCGCAAAGATTGAGTTAGCTACAGCACCCATACCTGTTGTAAACATGTGGTGCGCCCATACCATGAACCCGAGGAATCCAATTAATACTGTAGCGAATACCATTGATGTATATCCGAATATTCTTTTTCTTGAGAATGTAGAGATAACATCTGAGAAAATTCCAAACGCTGGTAATACTAAGATGTAAACCTCTGGATGTCCAAAGATCCAGAATAAATGCTCCCAAAGAATCGTGTTTCCACCAAGGGCAATATCAAAGAATTTAGCACCAAATAAACGGTCAAACATCATTAAGAAAATCCCTACTGTTAACGGTGGGAACGCAAATAAAATTAATGAAGATGAAACGAAAATCGTCCATGTGAACATCGGCATACGCATAAACGTCATACCAGCTGTACGCATTGTAATAATAGTTGCTAAAAAGTTAATGGCAGAGATTAATGTACCAAAACCAGAAATCTGTAGTCCGATTAAGTAAAAGTCTACACCATGGGTTGGGTCAGCCATCGCAAGTGATGCATAATTTGTCCAACCTGCAGCTGGCATTCCACCTAAAAACCAACCAAAGTTAAAAAATAAAGCTCCGAAAAAATATAACCAAAAACCAAGTGAATTCAAAAATGGAAACGCCACATCACGGGCCCCAATTTGAATTGGTACAACCGCATTCGCCAATGCAAAGATAATTGGCATGGCAACAAAGAATAACATTGTTGTTCCATGAGCTGTAAGTGCTTCATTAAATGAATTCCCTACTAAAAAATTCATCTCTGGATACATTAATTGAATACGCATTAATAATGCTTCAATTCCGCCAATGACAAAATGTAATAAACCTGCAAAAAGATACAAGTGGGCAATTTTCTTATGGTCTACTGTTGTTAAGTAATCCCAGATAACTGCACCGACACCCCTTTTTTGTGCCAACGTACTCACCATCTAAACCTCCCTAACCCTATTTAGCTTCTTTTGAAAGCGTAAGCAAGTATTGCGTTACTGCTTCAATTTCATCTGGGTTTAATTTATAAGTGTTGCTCATTTTATTTCCTGGTTTCATCGCTTCAGGATCTGCAATCCAAGCGTGAACATTTTCAGGAGTCAATTCTTTAATACCAGCAACCCGCTCACGATCTGCAAAGTTTGATAAATTAGGTGCAAGTCTTGCTGGCGCAGGTCGAGGATCATTTGAATCTACCGCATGACAGCCAATACAGCTCTTCGCAAAAACTTCTTGACCAGCTTTAGCAGTAGCATCCACAGGAACTTCCGTTGGCTTCTGCATATCAGCTAACCATTTATTGTAATCCTCTTTAGATAATACCTTGACTTTGAAGTCCATTAACGCATGTGAAGGACCACAAAGTTCTGTACATTTACCGTAATAAACACCTTCATTGTAAGCATGAATCCACATCTCGTTTTCATTGTCTGTATTTACATCAATCTTACCTGCTAATGCTGGTACCCAGAATGAATGCTTAACATCGCCAGCTATTAATGATAAGTAAACTCTTTCACCAGCTGGGATTACTAAATCTTGAGAAGTAATAATCTTTTCATCTGGATATTCAAATTCCCACCAATAAAGCTTACCAGTTACATTAACATGGATTGCATCCTCTGGAATGTCAATTTGCTTAGGATCCAATTTGAATGTAGCTGATACTGTCGGTACAGCAATAATTAGTAAGATAATAATAGGAATAACAGTCCAAGTAATCTCGAGTTTGTGACTACCTTCTACTTGTTTTGGAATCATATTTTCTTTCTGTTTTGTTCTACGAAACTTTGTTGCAACATAAATAAAAATTAAAACTACTACAAGAGTAACAATTGTCATGAGCACAGTTGTTAACATCATTAAGTCATACAACATCTCACCATTTTCCCCTTGTGGTGTGAGAGCCGATAAATATGGTTTCCCACTACAGCCGGCCAACACTAGCAAAAGCATCGAAACAACCACAAACAAACGGCCTTTCCTTCCTACATGATTCATTACATCCTAACCCCTCTTTCTTTAAATAAATCTATTTATTTTAAATACCTCTCAACAGTATTAACAAATTGATAGGTATTTTATAACACGCTTATAATAGAAAGCTTGTCATCCTATTGTATGTATTTTCTTTGTCGTATTTTGTAGACTTTTGAGACTTATAATATTAAGTAAATATAAATATATAAAAAATATGTCGAAAAACTGCTAGTGAGATCATTCTCACTAGCATCCTATTAGATTGTTACAATGACCATTAATACAAAAATGATTGTTAAATAATTCAGTGAATAAATAAACATCCATTTCGCCCATTTTAAATCGTCTTTTATGAAATACCCATAAACCCCGACCACTAGCCAGCCTACACTTAGTAGCAATGAAACAATTAAAAACACTGGTCCTAATGATGTTAAGAAAAATGGCAATGGAATTAAGCAAGCAACAAAAGCAATAATATGCTTTTTAGTCTCAGCAAACCCGCGCACTACAGGCAGCATTGGTACTCCTGCTTTTCGGTATTCTTCACATTTTTTCATTGCTAACGCGTAAAAATGCGGCGGCTGCCAAATAAACATAATAAGAAATAATATCCACGCTTCTATTGACAGATTGGGATCAATCGCTGCCCATCCAATTAATGGAGGGGCGGCACCAGAAATACTCCCTACAATTGTATTTATAGGATGGCGGCGCTTCGTCCAAAGAGTATATAGTACAACATACGTAAATAAGCCAATAAAGCCATATATTGCCGCTGGAATGGACGCCATTAATAATAACAGTAAACCAATTAATGAAAAAGAAAGGCCAAGTATTAGAACCTTCGTTCTGCCAATTGTTCCTGTCACGGTTGGTCTAGTTTTTGTTCGTTCCATTACATGATCAATATCACTATCAATATAATTGTTTAAAACACATCCACCAGCAATTACTAATGCGTTTCCAAACATTCCAAGTAAGACTTTGTCTATTGATTCAATAAAAGTTTGGTTAGTGAAATAAAGTGCAAGCCAAATCCCAGTAAAGGCTGTGATTAAATTGGAATTTACAATTCCAATCTTAACAAGTGATAGAAAGTCATTCCATAATGAAGTCGTTTGAATATCACTCTCTCTATGAGCAGCAGCTTCAAACATAGGATTCCGAGCGCTATTTATAATTCTAGAGTTGTCCATCGACTATTTCCTCCTTTACCGTTGTCTAAAGCTACGTCGACCAAAAATAGCCTACTTTGACATTCATAAAAAATATTATTACTGTGATAAATATCATAGAATTTGAATCTCCAACTTTATTAAACCACAAATCATGAAGAATTTGTTAAATAATAATGAAATTATTTTTACATTTATACTAGAATTTTCTAATTACACCTCCAATGATACATTATTAACAAAATTATCACTTATATCATAGTACCACGTTATCTCTTTTAGTAAACTACTATTATCGTATTTTTTATTATAGTTAAGTTTGAAAGTTAAAAAACAATATTAATATAGTAGTAACGGTGTTATTTGTTAAAAAATATATGTTCATACACCCATTTTTATAATCGTGTTCACATTTTTGACAAAAACAACTCCTGTTTCCATCCTGCTATGTGTGATATATTTAACGTAAAGTAGGGATGGAATAATTATTTTTTTGTAATATTTTTTATAAAGAAGGTGAAGTGGACTTGAATAGAGGTTTAAAAATTTTATCTGTTGCTTCAAGTATTGTCATGCTTTTGGTACTAATTGGCGGAGCCCTTGTTACTAAGACTGGATCAGGGATGGGCTGTGGTCGTTCGTGGCCGCTTTGTCATGGTCAATTTTTACCTAGCGAAATTAATGGTGAGTTACTTATTGAGCTTTCGCATAGGCTTGTATCGGGATTATCGGTCATTCTTGTAACATGGCTTGCAATCTGGTCCTGGAAAAAGATAGGACATGTAAGAGAAACTAAATTTCTAGCATTTCTATCTGTATTTTTCTTAATCGTTCAAGCTTTGCTTGGAGCTGGAGCTGTTATTTGGGGACAAGACCCTGTTATTATGGCCCTGCATTTTGGTGTTTCTTTAGTTTCAGTTGCATCTGTCTTTTTATTAACTTTGCTCATTTTTGAAGTGGATAAAAAATTTGACGCAGAGTCTTTGATTATCGATAAAAGTTTACGCTCGCAAATTTATGCAATCAGTATTTATTGTTATATTGTTGTATACACAGGTGCCCTTGTTCGCCATAAAAAAGCTCATTTAGCATGTTTAGATTTTCCATTCTGCGATAATAGCGCGATATTTTCTTTACCATCGAATGAGTTTGAATGGGTACAAATGGGACACCGCTTTGCAGCTTTACTTTTCTTCACATGGATTATCATACTGTCGGTTCATATTATTAAACATTATCGCTCGAAACGAGTATTGTTCTGGAGTGCGGTTTCCGCTATCGTCTTAATAATCCTGCAGCCTTTATCCGGGGCATTCATCATTTACACTAGAGTAAATCTATTTGTTACTTTAGCACATGCTACTTTCATAACAGTTTTATTCTGTGTCCTTAGCTATCTTGTCCTTCTTTCATCAAGAAGCAAGAAAAACGAAATTAATAATAACAAAAAGATTGCCTAGAGATAGGCAATCTTTTTTTCTTCATTATTCTGTTTTTCTGAACCTTTTAATCTAGAATACATCGCAATATTGTTCAAGATACCCATCGAAATCATTAATATGACAAGGGACGAACCACCGTAACTTACAAAGGGTAGCGGGACACCTGTGATCGGAAGTAACCCTGTAAGAGCACCTAAGTTAACAATGGACTGAATACCAATCATACCTGAAATTCCAATTGCTATTAAACTACCGAACGGGTCATTCGCCTTCATCGCTACGGTAAAACCCTTCCAAATCATCAACAGTAACATGAATAAAACAAAACCAACACCAAAGATGCCGAGTTC
Source organism: Schinkia azotoformans LMG 9581 (assembly GCF_000307855.1). GTDB lineage: Bacteria > Bacillota > Bacilli > Bacillales > Bacillaceae_J > Schinkia > Schinkia azotoformans. The sequence continues at coordinate 34,320 of NZ_AJLR01000039.1, forward strand.
TTCCGAAATAACCGCCATAATAAAGTCAGTATGTGGCTCGGGAAGATAACCAAATTTTTGGATGCTCTTGCCTAAACCTTCCCCTGTAACACCGCCTGCTGCTATAGCGATATACGAATTAATGAGTTGATAACCGTTTGAATCAGCTATTTCTTCATGAAAAGGATTATATGCGGCTTCAATTCGTCCCAACTGCTCGTCCGATAAAAATGGATATAAAAGCATTACTCCTACTACAGCTACAAGTATCAATCGACTAAGATGCTTAGGGCGAATACCCGAACAAAATATAATCATTCCTGAAGTCGCTAATATAAGCAGACCTGTTCCAAGGTCCGGCTGCTTGTATACTAGTAAAAATATTATAATAATAAATGTTAACGGTGGACCAAAAGCCGGAACGAACCTTTCAATATACGATTGTTTATTTGAAAAAACCCCAGCTAAATAAATAATAACACCTAGTTTTATAAACTCTGCCGGTTGAATGCCCAGAAACCCTCTTGTCGCATTATTAGTTGTCGTCCCAAAAAGCAAAACACCTAAAAGTATTATTGGTGCACCGAAAAAAATTAACTTTAATAACCTTTTATACGCTTTGTATGGAAAAACCAATGCAATTATGTACACAAATATCCCAAGGAAAAGCCATTTTAATTGTTTCATGAAAAACAAATCTGGTGTTCCTTCATATTTATCGGATACAGCCACAACCATACTTGAGCTGTAGATCATTATAAGGCCGAATAAACTCAAAATAATGGGCGCCAATACAAGTGTATAGTCATAGGATCTTAACATTTTTTTTACCATACTCTTTTGTCTCTCCAACCTAAAAGAAAAGGGACTGTCTTATCCTTTTAAGACAGCCCAATTACTTATTTTTTAAAGAAGCTTCATGAAGGGCTGACAATTCCCTTTCCAGCGACTCAAGCAATGCTTTCCCATTTATATCTTCCACTAACCCAAGCCGAACAGCAAAATCTATTTCCCGTGATAAACCGAACATTTGGGTATCTAAAACTTCCTCATATAAAGGACATTGGGGCATTGTTAAATTGTCCATTTGCACTTTAATAAGCTTTAATATTTTATCAGCATCAGCCTTAAGAAGGGCATATGCCTTTTCTTTATGATCTAAGGCAACCTCTCTAGACATGTAATCCCTCCAATAAAAACAAGTCCATTCCTATTTTTCAATCTTATCGTTTTATAGGCAAAAATGCAAGGAATATCAATGGACACCGCATAATAATTATGCCGTACTATAGAGGGGTTCATACTTGTCTAGCTCCAGCGACTAGCGACTAGCGACTAGTAAACTTCACCCACCTCTTTTGCGTAGTCAACATCGATTCGTAACCTCATCGTGTTTCCTATATCTCAGTCGATGCGCTCCATTTTATACGTCGCTGAACAGACGCTTACGCTTTTCCTATAACAAGTCTGCTGCTAATTGCGCCAACGATGATCGTTCCCCTTTCAAAAAACGAACATGTCCGCTAATCTTTTCTTGTTTAAACTTTTCGACAACATAGGTTAAGCCATTGTTGTATTCATCAAGGTATGGATGGTCAATTTGTTCAGGGTCACCCATTAAGACAATTTTACTTTTTTCCCCTACCCTTGTTAAGATTGTTTTCACTTCATGCTTAGAAAGGTTTTGCGCCTCGTCAATGATCATAAATTGTTCAGGGATACTTCTGCCCCTTATATATGTGAGCGCTTCAACCTGGATGGAACCCATTCCAGCTAAGATCGCATCTAACTCTCCAGGTTTTTTTGTATTAAATAAATACTCTAAGTTATCATAAATTGGCTGCATCCATGGCCTTAATTTTTCCTCTTTTTCACCTGGCAAGTAGCCAATATCCTTCCCCACAGGTACTATGGGTCTCGCTACTAATACTTTCTTGTAAATTCCGAGATCCTCCGTTTGGTAGAGACCTGCAGCCAGTGCTAATAAAGTTTTTCCCGTACCTGCTTTACCAATTAACGTAACAAGTGGGATATCGGGCTTTAGCAGCATTTCAAAGCCCATAATTTGTTGGACATTTCGTGCTTTAATTCCCCAGACGTGATCTTTATCGTACAAGCATTTTTTGACGTTTTTTACTTTTTCATCGATAATCCCAACAGCGGATTGAGATGTTCCGAGTATATCCTTCATAATGATGAATTGGTTTGGAAAATAACTAAAACCCGGAAGCTTTGAAATATCTAAAATTGATTTCTCATAAAACTCATTTAACAACTCCTTACTTATAAATACAATCTGAAATCCAGAATATATATTGTCATCATATTCGACAACACGGTCACTTAAAAAGTCTTCCGCAAGTAAGCCGACTGCATCAGCCTTTACCCTTACTAATACATCCTTACTTACAAGAATAACTCTCCTTCCATCTTCCTTTTTTTGCTCTTCAAGATCGAGATTAAGGGCGACAGCTAAAATGCGATTGTCATTCGTTTTTTCATCGAATATCTCTTGCAGCTTAATAAAGGAACGATGATTTAATTCTATCCTAAAAGTCCCACCATTTTCGAGCGGTATTCCCTGATGAATTCTGCCTTGCGTCCGGAGGCGGTCAATCAGTTTTGAAACTTGCCTTGCGTTTCTCCCAACTTCATCCATATTTCTTTTTTTAGAGTCAACCTCTTCTAAAACTACTGCTGGTATTACTACTTCGTTGTCATCAAATGAAAAGATTGAATACGGATCTTGAAGTAATACGTTTGTATCTAGGACATAAATTTTCTTCAACACTTCTCCCCCTGACCTCTATTTTTGACTATCTTAAAAGGAGATTTTATTTGGACGGCTTTTGTTTTAAATATATGAATGGACGAATAATCTTAGACGAATATATGAACAATAAATCAATAAACATTATTTTTTAAAATTATATGGAAAGGTTGGAGAAGTGGTGCGAAAATTATTGTTAACAACCATTTCATTTTTATTTGTTGCAGCAGGCTGCGCTGGAAACAATGATGAAAAAACAGCCCTTAACAATGGACAAAATAATTTCATAACAGTTAATCAACCAAACAATAATGTAAAAGGGCAACTTACAGGGGAACAAATTGCAGAACATCTCGTTGATTTAGCAACAAGAAATCCCGATGTTAAGGATGCTACGGCAGTTGTTGCCGGAAATTACGCTGTAGTTGGAATCGATGTCGACAAGGACTTGGAAAGATCGCGTGTTGGATCAGTTAAATATTCAGTTGCTGAAACGTTAAAGGATGACCCTTATGGAGCCAAGGCTGTTGTAGTGGCTGATGCAGACACGGTAGAACGACTTCGAGAAATGCGGAAGGATATACAAAACGGCAAACCTGTCTCAGGTGTAATGAATGAACTGGCAGCTATCGTCGGTCGTCTCATGCCCCAAATTCCTTATGATATTAATACAGATGAAGGACCTAATGAAGGAAACAACAAGCAATTGAAAAAAGGGGAAAAAAAGCAACTGGATCAGATCCAGAAAGAACAATCGAAAGCTAAATAAATGAAAAAAGCTTAGCGGGGAACGCCCCTGACTAAGCTTTTTTCATTGCATCCATTACTTGTCGATCCAACTTTTCCGCAGCATTTTGATCATAGGTTTTCTCATAGGAAATATCCGCAGAAATTTTTGAACCATAAAACATAACATCACGTACTGCTTCAACATCAATAGCAATTAGTCCAAGTTTAAGTGGAGTATCTTCAAGTTTTTCGGCTTTAATATGTGCTTTTCCACTTATTGAATATGTAGTTCCATTTGCGATCGTGGTTAACACGACGTTAGGGTTATGTTTAATATTTTGAACGATTCTTGAGCGATTATCTACAGCAAAGTATAGTGTGTTATGATCGGGAGCGTATACCCATGAAATCGCATTTACGTTTGGACCATTTGTTTCGAAATCAACAGTAGCAATGGTTGCATATCTTTCCTTCTGTAAAAAAGGCATAAGCTCCTCTGTCAACTGCTGTTCAACTTGATTAGCCATTTAAAAAACCTCCTCATAATACTTTCTTAATACTTTCTTAATTTACTATACCTTTTTTAGAACTAATTAAAACCTATACTTAAATTTATTTGCAATTTAACTTATAATGAAATTCGAGGTGAATGAAATGAGGGTTAAATGTGTCCTTTGCGATAAAATAAATGTAATAGATGATGAATCTCAAATTGCAAAAAGATTAAGAAACCGACCGATCCATACATATATGTGTGAAGAGTGCAGCTCAAGAATTGGGACAAAAACCGAAGAAAGAAAGGAAACGGGGAAATTTAGACTATACAAACACAGTGACTACGGAGAAAAGTTTTGAAATAAAAAAGCTAGCTGACACAATTAAGTGCGCTAGCTTTTTTTTATTCTTCAATAATTGGATACTTATCTGGTTCCCTTTCGATTGCATTTAACATGAAATCGATTAAATCCTTTGGAAACCGCATTGACTTTTCTTCACCATTTAATAGGTAATAAACAAAATATAGATCTTCATTATACTCAAGGCGTACTACTTCTTCGATTTTGTGGTCCTCTTTTAATACTAATTCAAAATGTTCAAGAGTCTCTTTGGCTGCTTTATCATTTGGTCTAGCATCACTCACTACTTTAATGCTCAACCAATTGTAAAAAGCATCTTGTAAACTTTTCACAGCGAATACCCCTTATTCTGTTTTTTCATTTTGTCGTTCTTTCCGTTGCTGATACATTCGGAATCTATAGATGCCAAGTACTACAGCAGTGATAACTAAACCTTCCGCAACGGGCAAGCGTACACCTAATAAAGTGAGAGGTGAACAGCCGATAAATAATAAAATATAGACAATGATTGTTTTAACGATTGAAAGCTTTCGGGCAAAACCAAGATTAAATACAATAATCGTTAATATTACAATGATGATATAAAGAAGAAGCATTCCTCTCTCGATATTATTGTGTACTCCTACAAGTTCGGCAAAGGCTGATAGCATCGAAGGGTCAATCTTCGTTACTTCCTCCATTTTAGCCACTCCTCTCACCTGGTAATACTGATTTTTCTATTTATTCAACTACAGCATATTTATTTTTCTTAGCTGCTTTTTCACGTTCGTTTGTATTTAAAAGTTTCTTACGAAGCCTGATCGATTGTGGTGTTACCTCACAATATTCATCATCATTTAAATACTCCAAGGATTGTTCCAATGACATTGTTCTAGCTTTTTTAATAGTTACAGTTGTATCTTTAGTTGCTGAACGAACATTGGTAGCATGCTTGACCTTAACAATATTTACTGACAAATCATTTTCGCGGGTATGTTCCCCTACAATCATGCCTTCGTATACTTCTGTTCCCGGCTCTATGAAAATAACGCCGCGATCTTCTAATGCCTGAATACTGTACGCAGTTGCTTTTCCTGCTTCAATGGAAACGAGTACACCTTGGCGACGGCCACCAACTTGTCCGTGAATAACAGGTTTATAGCTATCAAACGAATGGTTGATAATTCCAAAACCACGGGTTAATGTCATAAAATCAGTTGTATAACCGATTAAACCGCGTGATGGAATTAAAAATTCCATTCGCACTTGACCATTCCCATTATTAACCATGTCTAACATTTCGCCTTTTCTAGAACCTAATGACTCAATTATAGCACCGGTGTGCTCTTCTGGAACATCAATTTGGACACGTTCTACCGGTTCACATTTAACACCATCGATTTCACGAATAATAACCTCAGGTTTTGACACTTGCAATTCGTAGCCCTCACGGCGCATATTTTCAATTAATATCGATAAATGGAGTTCACCACGTCCTGAGACTATCCAAGCATCAGGTGACTCTGTGTTGTCAACACGTAAGCTTACATCAGTCTGCAATTGCTGACGAAGGCGTTCCTCAAGCTTTCTGCTTGTAATCCATTTCCCTTCCCGTCCGGCGAATGGACTGTTGTTTACTAAGAATGTCATTTGCAAAGTCGGTTCATCAATTCTTAACACAGGTAAAGCCTCTTGGTGTTCTACTGGGCACACTGTCTCGCCAACATTGATTTCTTCCATTCCAGAAACCGCCACAAGATCCCCAGGATAGGCTTCTTGAATTTCAACACGCTTCAAACCAATAAAACCAAATATCTTCGTAACGCGGAACTGCTTCACCGAACCGTCAAGTTTCATTAGTGCTACTTGTTGGCCAACCTTCATCGTTCCTCGGAAAACACGTCCAATTCCGATACGTCCGACATAATCATTGTAATCTAACAGTGCTACCTGGAATTGAAGCGGTTCTTCACGGTTATCAATCGGAGCCGGGATATGCTCTATTACAGCTTCAAATAGGACTGTCATATCCTCGTCCTGTGTATGATGATTCAAACTTGCTGTACCATTGATTCCTGAAGCATAAATGACGGGGAATTCTAATTGCTCCTCATCTGCACCCAACTCAATAAATAAGTCCAAAACTTCATCTACAACCTCTTCAGGCCTTGCAAAGTCACGGTCAATTTTATTAACAACGACAATTGGAGTTAATTTTTGTTCTAGCGCTTTTTTCAAAACAAATCGTGTTTGTGGCATGCATCCCTCATAAGCATCAACTACAAGTAATACGCCATCCACCATTTTCATGATCCGTTCAACTTCACCGCCAAAGTCGGCGTGTCCCGGAGTATCCATAATATTAATACGGGTGCCTTTGTAATTAATGGCAGTATTTTTCGCTAAAATGGTAATCCCACGTTCTCTTTCAATATCACCAGAATCCATCGCTCTTTCGTCAACATGTTCGTTTGAACGAAATGTTCCAGATTGCTGTAATAGCTTGTCTACTAGTGTTGTTTTTCCGTGGTCTACGTGTGCAATGATCGCAATGTTTCTTATATCCTGTCTTAAATTCAAACTTGTCATCTCCTATATATTCTTCACTATTTGTGTTATAGTTTAGGTTGTATTCGTTATTTTTATCACAACTTAAAGATTATAACACCAATTATCATAAAATGTAAAAAAGTTTCTTTTAGGAGTTGACAAAAAATGAAAAATATTAACTTTTTATTTTTAGGACTAGCCATCGCTACCGTTATTGCCCTAATGCTCATAGGTGTTGCTATTGCTGATCGCAGTTTACTTGGCATCATCCTTTCGATTACAGCCACAGTATTAATAACGGGGTTAGGTTTTTCGCTAAAGAAAAAAATGAGAAAAGCGCTCTAACAGCCCTTTTCTCATTTTTTAAAATAATTTTCCAAAATGTATTCATGTAAACCAGGTTTCGCTGCAAACACCGGTGTTTGTTTCGTTAACAGCTGTAATGGCTCTCCACTTACCGAAGAAATTTTTCCGCCAAGTTCTTCAATTAATATCTTTCCTGCTGCATAGTCCCAAGGTGCGAGCCGCATGGAGAGGTATCCATCTATTTTTCCTGAAGCAATATAAGCCATCTCAAGCGTGGCTGAACCAAATGATCTTGTCCCTCTTACATCCCTAATAAGCGCAGAGGTAATAGAAGAATCTATCCGTTTATTCTCAATTCCCCATGCCGCATTAATACCAATAACTGCTTTTCCAATTTCAGTCGACTTTAGCGGTGGCAGTGCTTCTCCGTTTACAAATGCACCACCACCTTTTACAGCATAATAAAGATCATCAGCAACAACATCGTAAATAAAGCCAATAACCCCTTCTCCATTATGATATATTCCCACTGAAATTGCGAAATGTCGCTGCATATGTACAAAGTTCATGGTCCCATCAATCGGATCAATGATCCATACGATCCCATCAAGAGAAGTCAATTCTTCCCCATATCCTTCCTCACCAAGGATGTGATGTGATGGATATTTTTCATTAATTTTTTGGATAAAAAATTTTTCAATCTGTTTATCCATATTCGTTACTAGATCGGAAGCATTTTCTTTAAAGTCTATTATTAATTTTTGCTTAAAGGACAAACGAATTTGATCTCCAGCATCTAAAACTAATACTTTTGCAAAATTGAAGACATTGTCCCAGTCATGTTTTTCCAAATCAATAGCCCCCCTTATAAAAACCTTTTTTCTATAATTATAATGCAAAGTTTTCCATAAGTATAATCTATCACAAATCCGCACATAAAGAGACGAACCACTTTTAGGTTCGCCCTAGTTCTATTATGCCTTTAAGCGAAGTATTTCTTGTCTGAATTGCTCTAAGATTAATTTTGATTTTTTGATTTGTGCTTCATCATTTGCGACCATAGCATCATAAAGTGTTGCTAGTTCATAATCAATCTCGAGTCTTAGCACAGGTAATCTTTTTTCCGCTTCATTTCTTTTTATTACTCTTACAACTTGTTTCACCGTGCAAACACCCCTTTACATTTTAATGATCTCAATTTATAATAGCCTGAATTTTCTGAGTCCCTTATTCTTTGTATATACTATGAACTACGATATTGATTTGCAACAAAATTGATTGAAAACAGGCAAATTTGGAAATAGTTTTAGTATCATTCAATATAAAGGAGCAAACTAATGAAGTTGATTTTTCCGCTTAGAAACGCAACTAGAACCACAATATATGTGACTGACACAACTCCCATTGTTGGTATTGAATATGGCTCAAAGCTTCCTAACGGTACTGTTCTTCAAAACCGTAATGAAAAATTAGCGTATGATATAAGTGGTCTTTATTTAGTTGATTACACATTAGGGGACAGATGGTGTGAAGGAAGCGTAATTGTAGCTAGATAAAGAAAGGATGAAGAGCCGATGCAACGGTCTTCACCCAACTAAAGTTACCTTATAGATAGGAATTAATGTTTCAAAGGTATCCTTAACAATCTGTGTAAATTGTTCACCATTTTTCAAAACAGGGTCATTCATGTCAAAATGCTTCCCGATTAGAAACTCACCTTTTTTGGTATCGCGGAAACGAGCTAACCCTTTTTCCAATTCATCAGTTTCCGTTACGGAAAACGAGCCTTTTTGCATATGGTCTAAAGATATAACATAGTCATTTGGAACAGTCTTAATTAAGCTAATATTGTTCATTAAAGCTTGGCCAATTTCTTTTTTGTTGGGTAATTCATAAATCAACGCAAGCCAAATAAAGGCATGATCATCAAACAGTCCTACTTGAAAATGCGGGTGTTTTTTATAGCCGCGTTTATTATTAGCAATCGCCAACCAAGTATCCTTTGGTGGATTTACAGTACGTCTTGCATGCTTTGCAATATGCAGGTACATTTCATTGCTTAGTTTCATTGAAAGATCGTCTGCAAGGACTTGACCAATTTTCTGAAATTTCGGTTGTATATTCCCACGAATTAATTCCATTCGTTCTTCTAATCCTTCAACAGAAAAGATCTCAAAGTCTTTTTGTGAAAATCCTGTAAAATTCAATTTGTTCACTCCATCATCTGTTTCTACATTTTTATTTTTTGACCTTGGTCAGTATCTTTTGCTTGTTTTATTGTACGGTAGCAGGAAAAACCCGATGCTTTCTCAAATTGTCCGCATAGTTGTTTTTCTTCCCCAATACTCGGGACTATTTCCTTAAAACGGCGATAGGAAGCTAACAGCTTTTCACGGCTAACTCCTTTGTCATAGGCTTCTTCTACACATTGAAAAAAATAAATCACGTCAATGATTTCCTGCTTATTCCAATCAAGCGATAATGGATAACTGTAATTTTCCAATTTATACACCCACTTTACTTGTCTAGCTGTCTAGCTCCAATTATACCCAGTTTCTTCTAATTGATTCAGCTTCACCTATCATTCTTTCAAATAGTTCAGCTACTGTCGGAACATCCTTTATTAAGCCCATAACTTGGCCGGCCCAACCAAAGCCTTCTTGATCATTTCCATCATAAATATAACGTTTATTCGCTTCACCACTAATAAATTCTCTTAAATGTTCATAATCACCAAACTCTTTTTCAAGTTCAAGAATTTTATTTGTAAAATCATTGGCGATTGCTCTAGCAGGAGCACCGATAGAACGTTTAATTACAACTGTATCATTCTCCGTTCCTTCTACAAGGCGATTTTTATAATGTTCATGGGCATGGACACATTCCTTAGTTGCAATAAATCTAGTGCCCATTTCAATTCCTTCAGCACCTAAAGCAAGTGCTGCCAGCATCCCACGACCATCACCAATCCCACCTGAGGCAATAACTGGAATTGACACAGCATCAACTACTTGCGGAATTAAAACAAATGTACCGGTATCACTTCTACCAAGATGGCCTCCGCCTTCCTGACCAACTACCATCACTGCATCCGCCCCTAGTTCTTCAGCCTTTTCAGCCTGGCGTCTTGCCGCGACTAACACCAATTTTTTTATATCCACCCCTTTTAGCATGTCAAAAATAGGAGCTGGGTTCCCACCTGTCATCGTAATAGCGGGAACTTTCTCATCTATGGCTACTTGAAGCATATGCTCGTATTTTCTGCCGTGCTGGCCGATCGCATAATTCACTCCAAAGGGTTTATCTGTTTTCTGCCTTACTTTATGTATTTCTTCCCTGAGTTCCTCCGGAGTTTGTAAAGACATAGCTGTAATTTGTCCAAGACCCCCGGCATTTGAAACAGCTGCGGCTAAATCAGAATAAGCTAAGTACGCTAACCCTCCTTGAATGATTGGGTATTGAATACCTAACAAGTTTGTAATTCTTGTTTCCCATTCCATCAAAAACCCTCCCCATTTGTTCGTTAAAATTCTTTGTTATCTATTCATTTTAAACGTTTTTGGGGAAAAGATAAAAGAAAGAAGCGAAATTTTCTTGAAAATTTTTATGCTTCTGTTAAAATTTAAATGTTTGTTTAAAGTTAATCGTATTGAGGTGTCTAAATTGAATCAAAATGAAACTCCCCTTTTTACAGGGCTATTAGAACATGCAAAGAAAAATCCGATTCAATTTCACATCCCTGGACATAAAAAGGGAGTAGGAATTGATCCTGAGTTTAGAGATTTCATTGGTAAAAATGCTTTATCCATTGATTTGATTAATATTGGTCCTTTGGATGACTTACATCATCCTCACGGGATTATCATGCAAGCACAAGAATTAGCGGCAGAAGCATTTGGGGCTGATTATACATTTTTCTCTGTACAAGGAACAAGCGGCGCCATTATGACGATGGTTATGTCCGTATGCAAACCCGGAGATAAAATAATCGTGCCCAGAAATGTCCATAAATCTATTATGTCTGCGATTATTTTCTCTGGTGCAACACCGATTTTTATCCATCCAGCGATCGATAAAAATCTCGGCATATCCCATGGAATAACAACAGATGCGGTCCGTAAAGCGTTAGAGGCACATCCCGATGCAAAAGGCTTACTTGTAATAAATCCAACATACTTTGGTATCGCAGCTAATTTAAAAGAAATAGTTGATATCGCCCATTCCTACGACATTCCGGTATTAGTGGATGAGGCACATGGTGTCCACATCCATTTCCATGATGACCTTCCAATGTCTGCCATGCAGGCTGGTGCAGATATGGCTGCCACAAGTGTTCATAAGTTAGGCGGATCGATGACACAAAGTTCAATCTTAAATATAAAAGAAGGATTAGTATCAAGAAAGCATGTACAAGCCATTATTAGTATGCTGACAACCACATCTACTTCTTATTTATTATTAGCATCTTTAGACTGTGCCCGCCGCCAATTGGCTACTAAAGGAAAAGAACTGGCTGAGAAAGTAATAGGTCTTGCTGGATTGGCCCGGAAAAGAATTAACGAAATCCCGAACTTGTATTGTGTTGGTGAAGAAATACTTGGTACAAAAGCAACCTATGATTATGACCCTACGAAGTTAATTATATCGGTGAAGGATCTTGGTCTGACAGGATATGAGGTAGAAGTTTGGCTCCGTGAACATTACACGATCGAGGTTGAGTTATCTGACCTATATAACATCTTATGTATTGTTACACCAGGAGATACAGAAGAAGAGATCAATATTTTAGTCGAAGCACTTCGTGAACTTTCATACAGCCGGACTGAAATAACATCATCCACAAAAGCATTGGAAGTTCATGTTCCAAATATCCCATTATTGGCATTATCGCCTCGTGATGCCTTTTATTCCGAGGTTGAAGTTGTTTCGATTGAAGAATCAGTCGGAAGAATTATCGCTGAGTTTGTTATGGTTTATCCACCGGGAATTCCGATTTTAATACCAGGGGAGATTATTTCGCAGGAAAACGTTGATTATATTAAGGAGAACCTTGAGGTTGGTTTACCTGTTCAGGGACCTGAAGACCCTGAATTAAAAACAATTCGTGTAATTAAAGAATACCGAGCAATCAAATAAAATATAAATAAAAATAGAGTGTAGCTAAATGTGCCACACTCTTTATTATTTCAATTCATAACAATTTAATAATGTGAAAATTATTTTTCTACTTCTTCATGCTCACAAGAATCACAGCATTTAGCGTAAAGAGTTGTCACTTTTTCATCTTCGAAGTGGTCAATTGTGTTTTCACATTGCTGACAGACGATCGTACCCATGATTGATTTCATCCCCTTCGAAACGGTTTAATAAGTTATCATATTTCCATGATAATATGTCATACTATTAGTGTCAAGACCATTTTAGGTATAACACATTTAAAAATAACTCCGACATAATTTTACATAATTCAACAAATCTCATTTTCGGAATCCTTTTCCTAGTTGTAAATGGACTTTAAAAAATGCTATGATATTAGACGGGTTATAGTATACGGTTTAGAGGGGGATTTTATATGTCGAGAACAGCATACATAAAACTTGTACCTGCATCAAATAAGCAAGAAGTAACTATAGATGATCTTAGAGATTATTTAAATTATTATCAGGAAATTACAAGTAAAACTGGTGAGCAACTTGGTTGGAATTATGAAAATTCCGCTTTCCCATATGAAATAAAAGAGCGTGAAGATTCTAATCATGAATGGTTTTATTTGAAAGGAACTTCTGATCGATATAATTTTATCCTTTTAGGGGTAGGTTCCGAAGAAATTAAAGAAGAAGACGGTTCAGCAAGAAAGCAAAATTTCATTCAAGTGGCCCTTCCTGAATCCGCTAATTTCGGCGATAAAAATAAAGCAGTTGAATTCATTAAATTTTTAGGCCGCAAATTAAACGGAGAGGTTCATCTATTCAACGGCAGAATTATGTACTTTTACGATAAAAAATAAAGTGAGAAAGAGGCTGTCTTTTCGACAGCCTCTTTGATTATGAAAACACTGTTTTTAGTACTTTTTCAATTTCTTTTTCCGTTAATCCTTTCCAAAACAATTCTCCCCTATACAATAGATCTAAATGGAGATGTAATTCCGTTCGGTCTCCTTTCACATCACCGCTTGTCCCAGTATTGCCAACATAACCGATTAGGGTATCAGCACTTACCCCATCACCAACCTGCAAATCCTCAGGAATCCGATCTAAATGAGCAAATCGCGCTTGAAGACCATTTTCATATTGAATCCAAACCTGTCGTCCTCTTAATCGATCTAAAATATAGGCTGGCGTAAACCCAACTTCCGCCGCAATTCCCAGTTCTTGATTTCGCTCTTCCTTCGAACTGTATCTCTTATACTCGTGATCAGCCCGTACAACGATTCCATCCGCCATCGCAAATACCTTTGTTTGTTCGTTCATCGGCACACCTGTGGAAAACCCATACCAGTCCATTCCTTCATGGACTCCGTTGCGATATGCCCGCTTAGCGCCAGGTAAGTGGGATCGTATTGTATCTACCTGCGCGCCTTTGATTGGACTTTCAAGAATATCCATGATCTCAATTACATTTTCAACGCTGCCAAGGTACGAGAGCTCGGTAACTTCATTATTTATTTTCGGTTCAATTATTTTTGATGTATTAATAAATGTTTTGTCATTTTGAGTTTTAACCATCAGCCCTAATTTTTCTTGTAAAAAGGCCACTGATAGCCATGCCTCGTCACCTATGATTTTAAAATCCTCAGTTGCAATAGGTAATAGTAATCCATTTTTCTGAACTACAGGTATAGTATCAATTAAATAAAACTGGTATTCACCTGAATGCAACATAAGTGTTTTATTAATTTCATCAAAATTTGCTTTTGCCTTTGTCGTTTTAATCAATGACTCTACTGGTATTAAAACTACCTCACCATCATTTTTAAATGGTATTTCTGTCCACGTCTCGTTTCCCGTCTTTTCCTTTTCTTCTGGTGTTTCCTGCTTTAATTCATTTGAATGATTCCGAAAATAACTTGATTCACAACCAAAAAAAAACATCATACAAGCTAGACAGAGGAGCAGTTTTTTCAAATATGACCACCCTCCTTTTTATGCATTCCATCATTATTCCCAATTTTTATTTATTTAAACAAAAAACTGCCTCCCGAAGGAAACAGTTATTCTATAGTTTCTATTAAGTTGGGATCGGCGGCTTGATACCCTTTATTCTCTAAACCTATCACAATGTCTTGTAGGGCCTCATTCGTCCATTCACGATCATGCATTAATAAATTGGCTCCTTTATGAAGCAGCTCTGTGTTAACCATGATAGTAGTTAACGCTTCTTTACTCATGTAATTTTTCATAAAATCATAACCATAGGACCAATTCATTAGGACCATTTTTTCATCAGCCACTACTTGTCTGCTATAATCCGTATTAACACCATGTGGTGCCCGAAAAAATTTCGGTCTTTCACCAATTATTTTTTCAACTAAATCATTTAATTCAACAATTTCTTTGTATTGTTCTTCATTGGATAATGTTTTTAAGTTTTGATGAGTCATAGTGTGATTTCCGATCAGAAAGCCCATTTCATGAATTGCCTTCAATACAGCCTCTTGTTCAGGCGTTTGCAAAAAGTGACCATTGACAAAAAAGATTGCATTCACATTTAAATTCTTCAATGTTTTTGCCATTTCAAGGGCATGCTTATCAGGTGCATCATCTATAGTTAACAAAATGACATGATCCGGTGCATCACCAATTGGTTCAATGTTAAAATTTTTTGGATTGATTTTATACTGCGGCAAAACTTTCGGGGCATTCGTTATTTCGGTTTGTTCGACAGTTTGTTCAACCTCTGTTACCACTGGGGTTGATTCCTTCGCAACAGTGGCCACAGCTTCCTTGATTTTTTCCTGCTCCTTCCCCTGTCTCTCTTCTGTTTCTGAACAAGCCGATAATACAATTATTAAAAATAGAAAAAGTAGTAATCGAAGTTTCATTTTGTTGTCCCCCCATATTATGAAAATACGTTATTACCATTATAGTATATCATCACATGGGTATGAGGAAATATTTCAGCACTATATCTAGTATTTTGAATTTTTCATTTGTGTAACAAATAGATGACAATACTTCCACTTTTTAAAATGAATGATAAAATATGACATAGGTATAGATACATAATTTCTCTTTCAGAAAGAAGTGAGCAACAAATGAAATTAAAACTTGGATCGATCTTTTTTTCCATGTTTTTATTAGCGGCCTGTAGTACGGTCGATAGTGATGCACTAGCTAATATTAATTTGGATGGCGAGGGTTATCATCTACTGTTTTTTTCTGATGAAGAAAAAATAAAGCTGGAAAACAACTATTATGATGTCTTACTCGACCTTCGCAAGAAATTTCCAAATGAAATGGCCGATGTAATTCTTGTTCAATCAACGAACAAGAATGAGAAGATTAAAAAGTTCGATGTAAGTGTCTATCCTACCTTAATCGTAATAAAAGACGGAGAAGAAAAGACACGTATTGAAGGCAAGAAAAGTAAGAGAGAAATTATGAATCATCTTATGGATGCCATGGAGAAACAAAAAACTAAATAGAAAATTACTTTTCTGCGTGCCAAAAAAGGGCTGTTTCAAAAGTATCACTCACCACATAATACCTAGTGGTATTTCGTGCATGATACTTCTGAGACAGCTCCTTCTTTTTATTTATTCTATTGTCCAGCTCCAGCATCCAGCGACTCGTAAACTTCGCTTAACGGATGCTTCCGCTTTTCTATTTTACAATATGAATCGGGCTTCCAATGGCGACTTCAGCGGCCTCCATTGTAATTTCCCCCAATGTTGGATGAGCATGAATCGTTAACGCAATATCTTCTGCGGTCATTCCAGACTCTATCGCCAGTCCTAACTCAGCAATCATATCTGATGCATTAGGTCCAACAATTTGTGCTCCAATCACTAAACCATCCTCTTTACGGGTAACAAGTTTCATAAACCCATCAGATTCATTTAATGCCAACGCACGCCCATTTGCAGCAAACGGGAATTTAGCTGCGGTCACATCAATGCCTTCATCCTTTGCTTGTTTTTCAAAATACCCTACTGTCGCACACTCTGGATCTGAGAATACAACGGCAGGAATAGCCTGATAATCAATTTCTGATGGATGCCCTGCAATTGCTTCAGCTGCAATTTTCCCTTCATAAGATGCCTTATGCGCCAGTTGAGGGCCTTCGACGATATCGCCAATTGCGTAAATATTGTTGACAGATGTTCGACATTGCTTATCGATTTTTATTAGTCCGCGGTCTGTCATCTCAATTCCTACACCTTCTAAACCAATCTCCACAGTGTTTGGCTTACGTCCGACTGTTACAAGCAGATAATCTCCCTCAACCGTTTTTGCTTCACCATTCACTTCGAAAGTAACCTTCACACCAGTCTCTGATTCTTCCACGCCTTTTGCTAAGGCCTTCGTATAGATTTCTACAGTACCTTTATTTTTAAGCCGTTTTTTCACAACGGATATCATTTGTTTTTCGAAACCATTTAGAATATCTTCCATACCTTCGATAATGGTAATCTCACTGCCGAAATTTGCGTAGGCTGTACCAAGTTCAATTCCAATCACGCCGCCACCGATGATGATCAATTTCTTTGGTATTTCCGGTAATGATAATGCACCAGTGGAGTCGAGCACACGTTTCGTAAATTTAAAAGCAGGAAGCTCGATCGGTCTTGAACCAGTTGCAATAATTGCATTTTTAAATTTATAGGTTTGTGCGGATTTTTCGCTCATCACACGTACGGTGTTGCTATCAACGAAATAAGCCTCACCACTAGCTATTTCGACTTTATTTCCTTTTAATAATGCCCCGACACCACCGGTAAGCTTATTCACAACACTTGCTTTCCATTCCTGAACCTTTGTAAAATCAACCGTAACATTTTCTGCATGAATACCAATGTCTCCAGAATGTTTTGCGGTTTCATAACGATGTCCTGCTGAGATAAGAGCTTTTGAAGGTATACAACCTACATTTAAACAAACTCCACCTAGATTTCCTTTTTCAACAATCGTTACCTTTTGTCCGAGTTGTGCTGCTCTTATGGCAGCTACATATCCACCGG
Source organism: Schinkia azotoformans LMG 9581 (assembly GCF_000307855.1). Taxonomy (GTDB): domain Bacteria; phylum Bacillota; class Bacilli; order Bacillales; family Bacillaceae_J; genus Schinkia; species Schinkia azotoformans. The sequence continues at coordinate 51,670 of NZ_AJLR01000039.1, forward strand.
GGCCTGCTCCAACGACAATAGTATCAGTTTCAATCGGAAAATCTCCTACAACCATTTTTTAAGCCTCCATTATTAATAATTGTGGATCATGTAATAATCGTTTAATATGGTTTAACGCATTTTGTGCTGTTGCTCCATCAATCATTCGGTGGTCAAAGCTTAAGGAAAGGGCGAGTACCGGTGCAACAACTATTTCACCATTACGAACGACCGGTTTCTCGGCAATCCGGCCAATTCCTAAAATCGCCACTTCCGGATAATTAATTACAGGAGTAAACCACTGACCACCGGCAGATCCAATGTTTGAAATTGTGCATGATCCACCCTTCATTTCATCCGGTGCCAGTTTTCCATCACGTGCTTTTGTTGCAAGTTCGTTAATTTCATTTGAAATCGTAAAAATTGATTTTCTATCTGCATCCTTTACAACAGGTACTAATAAACCTTTGTCTGTATCAGCTGCAATGCCGATATTATAGTAATGTTTGCGAACAATTTCCTGTGCCTCGTCATCAATTGATGAATTTAAGTCAGGATACTCTCTTAATGCAGATACTAGCGCTTTTACAACATAAGGCAAATAGGTCAGTTTGATGCCTTTTTCCCCGGCCACTGCTTTAAATTTCTTTCTGTGCGCAACTAGATCTGTAACATCGACTTCGTCCATTAATGTAACATGTGGTGCAGTATGTTTTGAATTAACCATTGCCTTAGCAATTGCTTTCCTAATTCCACTCATTTTTTCGCGTGTTTCAGGGTAGTAACCACTTGGAGCAGCCAAAGTTGTAACGGTTTCCTGTCCAACCTTTTCGTCCTTCACACTAGTTTCAGCAGCACCTACAGGTGCACCACCGGACATGAAGCGTTCAATATCCTCTTTTAATACCCGACCATTTTCACCAGATCCCGTTACTTCCGAAATATTTACGCCTTTTTCACGTGCATATTTCCTCACTGATGGCATCGCAATCACTCGTTTATTTGAAGCGGTGGCCTCTGGAGCTTGCGGTGCAGTTTGCGGACTTTCTTTGTTCTCTTCAGCTGTCACTACTTTTTCTTCAACAGCAGCAGGTGCTTCAGTTTCAGCTCCCGCTTCTCCGCCTTCATGTCCTTCGGCATCAATAGTTACAATCGTGTCCCCTACAACAGCTACCGTTCCTTCCGACACCTTAACTTCCAACACGGTGCCATCTACTGGAGACGGGATTTCAACAACAGCCTTGTCATTTTGGACTTCACATAGAATATCATCTTCTTTTACCTTATCTCCAGGCTTTACAAACCATTTGACGATTTCGCCTTCATGGATCCCTTCACCAATATCTGGTAGTTTGAATGAAAACGCCACAAATTTTCCCTCCTTAAAAATTGAGAACGACTTTTACTTTTTCAATAATATCTGTGTAATTTGGCAGCCAGACATCCTCTGCCATTGAAAATGGAAATACAGTATCAGGAGCCGTTACACGTAATACTGGTGCCTCTAAATCTAAAATTGCACGTTCAGTGATCTCCGCAACCACATTTGCGGCTACACCTGCCTGTTTTTGTGCTTCTTGAACAACAATGGCCCGATTCGTTTTCTTTACGGATTCAATGATAGTATCGATATCAATTGGACTAATCGTTCTTAAATCTATAACTTCAATACTAATGCCCTCTTTGGCCAACTCATCAGCAGCCTTTAAGGAAGAATGTACCATAGCGCCGTACGTAACAATTGTAAGATCTTTTCCTTCCCTTTTAACAGCAGCTTTTCCAAGTGGAATCGTGTATTCCTCTTCAGGTACCTCCTCACGAAATGAGCGATAAAGCTTCATATGCTCCAAGAAAATAACAGGATCATTATCACGAATTGCCGATATTAATAATCCTTTTGCATCGTAAGGGGTGGACGGGATCACCACTTTTAAACCAGGCTGTTGCGCTAATAAGCCTTCCAGACTATCAGCATGGAGTTCCGGTGTTTTAACCCCCCCACCGAACGGGGAGCGAACTGTAATTGGTGCTTTAAATGTTCCACCAGAACGATAACGCATCCTTGCCATCTGTCCACTTAAAGAATCCATCACCTCATATACAAAGCCAAAAAATTGAATTTCCGGCACAGGTCGAAAGCCCTCAAGCGCAAGACCAATGGCAAGGCCTCCAATCGCGGATTCAGCGAGTGGGGTATCAAAGACACGATCCTCCCCAAATTCTTGCTGCAAGCCCTCTGTCGCCCGGAAGACTCCACCATTTACGCCAACATCTTCACCGAAGATAAGAACGTTAGGATCGTTTTTCAATTCAGTTCTCATCGCATTAGTGATTGCTTGAATCATTGTCATTTGAGCCATTGATTATTTCGACTCCTTTCGTACATATTCTTCCCTTTGCTCCTTTAAATTGTAAGGAAGGTTTTCATACATAATATCTATTAAATCCGTAACTTTTTGTTTAGGTGTTTCATCTGTTTTCTTAATTGCGGCTTTAATATCCTCTTTGGCCTGTTCGATCACCTTTTCTTCCTCTTCTTTGGACCAAAGCCCTTTTCCTTCTAAAAACTTTCGGAATCTAACAATTGGATCTTTTTTCTCCCACTCATTTGTCAATTCCTCTGTCCGATAACGAGTTGGGTCATCTCCAGCCATCGTATGAGGACCGTAACGGTAGGTAATCGTCTCTATTAGTGTTGGACCCTCACCATTAATAGCACGGTCACGAGCCTCTTTAACAGCAGCATAAACAGCAAGAATATCCATACCATCAACCTGAATACCAGGAAAGCCCACAGCAATCGCTTTTTGGGCAATTGTCTTCGCAGCCGTTTGCTTTTCAACCGGTGTTGAAATTGCAAATTGGTTGTTTTGAACAACGAAAATCGCAGGCGCATTATAAGCACCGGCAAAATTTAAGCCTTCATAAAAATCACCTTGAGAGGAACCGCCATCTCCTGTATAAGTGATGGCCACCGCTTTTTTCCCACGTTTCTTTAAACCTAACGCCACACCAGTAGCTTGAATAATTTGGGCGGCAATAATGATTTGCGGCGGCAAGGCATTTACACCCTCTGGCATTTGGTTACCTACATAATGGCCTCTTGAAAATAAAAATGCTTTATGAAGCGGAAGCCCATGCCAAATGAGCTGTGGTACATCACGATAACCCGGTAAAATCCAGTCTTCTTTTTCCAATGCAAATTGGCTGCCTAATTGTGAAGCTTCTTGTCCAGCAGTCGGTGCATAAAAACCAAGTCTACCTTGACGGTTTAAAGAAATTGATCGTTGATCCAATACCCGCGTATAAACCATCCGTCTCATTAATTCCTTCAACTGGTCATCAGATAATGCGGGCATGGCCTCTTGATTCACAATTTGACCTTCTTCATTCAGAACTTGAAAGGTTTTAAACATTTCCTCAATTTTGGTTACAATCGTTTTATCTATCATGACTTTCACCTCTTCATATCAATCGTTTTCAAAAGAAACGGTAACTATTACTATTCATACAGAATTATATTACCCACAATTCCTATTCAACTATTCCATTTGCATTCCACAAAAGCCTATATATTCGTTATGTCTCCCTCCCACAAAATTATGTATTACTATATCCAAAAGCAATAATACTACAGCAAATAATTAAACAATTCTAATTTCACTGTTGGAAGCATTGTCTTAACACCCTTATATTTCAACTTTACATCATAAGTATAGTGGTAATATGTGATATTCGTCAATTTTTCTGTATTAATATATTCAACAACTCTGTTCCACATTACATCGATTTGTTTACATAAAAAAAGCCTACTCGAAAGTGAACGGCACTTTCCAAGTAGACTTTATCAATGAGTTATTTTGCTGTATCATCAAATACAACATTCAAATCTGCAGCAAGATAAAACTCCTTTTTCTTTTTATTGTATGTATCTGTCAATTCGTTAAACCTTTCATTTTCCTTCACAACGTTATCATACATCTCATTAATTTTTTTGACCTGCATTTCGAGCTGTTCTAATGTCAGTTCTTCTTTTTGGAACATTTCATATAATTCACGGTCCAACGCAATTGCGTTTTTATAATTTTTATAAAGCTTGTCATAAGATTCATAACGTTGATTCATAACCTTTAATAAATCTTCAGCAATGGTCTTCATTTTTTCATCTTTAAGTTTACCAACTTTTGATTCAGTTAATAAAAACTCTTTTTTAGATGATTCGATACTTTCTTTTTCTTTTTCAATCCTTGATTCACGCTCATTAACAACTTCTATAGCCTCTTGGGATAACCCTTTGATTTGTTCGAATTCAGACATCCCCAGCTTAATGATTTTTTCATATATTGTTTGTTCCTTCTTTTCAAGTTCAACGAGTGGCTGTTGTTGCTTTTCAAAATTGGCTTCCAATCCTACCGCATTTTCTAAATGGGTAAATATTTCTTCTTCAGCTGACATGCCGCAACCGGATAATAACGCAATACATGCGATTACAAATAAAAAGTTCTTCATTAAGTACAATGGCTTGCTCCTCCTTGTCTCAAAGTATTATTATAAGTTCTTGTGTTTCGAATGACAACCTGAATACTGTAATTTCCCATCATTATTTATTTAATTCTATAGTATGCGCTTGTCCAATTAAATAGTCTTTTTTCTAAAAGGAAAAAATGTGCTAAACTAAATTTACTTATCAAAAGGGAAACATAGGAGGAGACCATAATTGATTACTATGGATGATATTGTCCGCGAAGGACATCCGACATTGCGAGAAAAAGCAGCAGATGTTGTTTTGCCAGCATCAACGGAAGATAAAGAAACCCTAACAAAAATGATAGAATTTGTTATTAATAGCCAAGATCCCGAAATTTCCGCAAAATATGGACTGCGTCCAGGAATCGGGCTTGCGGCACCGCAACTTGGAATTCCTAAAAGAATGATAGCTGTTCACGTTACTGATGATAATGATGAGTTATATAGCTATGCTTTATTTAATCCCAAAATTGTCAGTCACTCAACTCAAAAAAGTTATTTAGCCGGCGGTGAAGGATGTTTATCTGTTGACCGCGAAGTGCCTGGGTTTGTCCCAAGATATGCAAAAATTACAGTGAAAGCTGTTGATTTAGAAGGCAAAGAAGTCAAAATCCGTTTAAAAGGATTGCCAGCCATCGTTTTTCAACATGAGATTGATCATTTAAACGGAATTATGTTTTATGACCACATTAATCAAGATGATCCATTCCAAAAACTAGAAGATGCGATTGTTATCGAATAAGTAAGTAAATAATACATGAAATTGCAAAAAAGGCTGGCGTTTTTTATGTCGGCCTTTTTGCTATGTCGTTTCCATTAACCCCCATGAAACAAAAAAAGGATAATACACATAATAAGATCAAATAAAAAACAGTATAAAAATCATGAGAACGGAGATGAATGTATATGTTCAAGCGATTAAAAGAAAGAATTAGAGCACATATGAAGGATTTATTTGGTCGAAAAACGATAGCATAACCTTATTTCAAAGAAATGTTTTGGATCGAAAACCTATACCAAAGATAAGCTTTTGTAGAAAAAAAATGAAAAAGATTTAAATTTCCGCTATAATGAACAAAGATAATTATTTGGAAAAGGCAAGGAGAGATTGTTAGGATGATTTATAAAGTATTTTTTCAAGAGATAAAAACTGAAGTACCCGTTCGAGAACGTACAAAAACTATTTATGTAGAAGCAGAATCTGAAAGAGATGTACGGACTAAATTAGCGGAAAAAAAATATAATATTGAATTTATTCAAAAGCTTGATGAAGCTCATCTTGAGTATGAAAAGCGATCCGAAAACTTTGTATTGGAGAATGTATAGGTTATGAAATTTTTAAAAGAAGATCAAGTTGCAGTATTTGCTTTAGGTGGGATGGGTGAAATTGGAAAAAATACGTATGCCATTCAATATAAGGATGAAATCATCGTTATTGACGCCGGTATTAAATTCCCTGAGGACGAGCTGTTAGGGATTGACTATGTAATCCCGGACTATACGTATTTAGTCAAAAATGAAGACAAGATTAAAGGTGTTTTTATAACACACGGACATGAAGACCACATCGGGGGAATACCTTATTTACTCCGTCAATTAAATGTACCTATTTATGGCGGCAAGCTCGCTTTAGGTTTAATTAAAAACAAATTGGAAGAGCATGGGTTGTTACGTCAGGCAAAATTAATCGATATTAAAGAGGATGATGTGATAAAATTCCAACATTTATCTGTTGGATTTTATCGAACTACCCATAGTATCCCTGATGCCTATGGAATTGTTGTAAATACTCCACAAGGCAATATTGTTCATACCGGTGATTTTAAATTTGATTTCACCCCTGTTGGTGAACCGGCAAATTTAACAAAAATGGCTGAAATCGGAAAAGAGGGTGTTCTCTGCCTTCTTTCAGATAGTACAAACAGTGAAATCCCTGATTTTACAATGTCTGAAAGACGTGTTGGCGAGAGCATTCATGAAATCTTCCGTAAAGTAGATGGGCGAATTATTTTTGCGACATTTGCATCCAATATTCATCGCCTCCAACAAGTAGTCGAAGCTGCTGTAAAAAACAATCGAAAAGTCGTTGTTTTTGGACGGAGTATGGAAGCAGCAATCCAAATTGGACTTGATTTAGGCTATATTAAGGCTCCCAAAGATACTTTCATCGAGGCTTCGCAAATTAATCGATTGCCTAGTAATCAGGTCACAATCCTTTGTACAGGCAGTCAGGGGGAACCAATGGCGGCACTTTCACGTATCGCCAATGGAACCCATCGTCAAATACAAATCAATCCAGGGGATACAGTAGTCTTTTCATCATCACCAATACCTGGTAATACTATCAGTGTCAGCCGGGTCATTAATAGTCTATATCGTGCCGGTGCAGAAGTCATTTATGGTCCATTAAGCGATATCCATACGTCAGGACATGGCGGACAGCAGGAACAGAAACTAATGCTTCGCTTAATGAAACCGAAGTTTTTCATGCCTATTCACGGTGAATACCGGATGCTTAAAATGCATACGAAGCTTGCGATTGATTGCGGTGTGCTTCCTGAGAACAATTTTATTATGGATAACGGTGATGTTCTTGCATTAACAAGTAAAGAAGCCTCTGTTGCTGGAAAAATTACGTCTGGATCGGTTTATGTAGATGGCAACGGTGTCGGTGATATCGGAAATATCGTATTACGTGACCGCCGCATTTTATCCGAAGAAGGTTTAGTCATCGTAGTCGTAAGTATTGATATGAAGGAATTTAAAATTATGGCTGGGCCGGATTTAATTTCAAGAGGTTTTGTTTATATGAGAGAGTCCAGCGATCTTATAAATGATGCGCAAGGCTTAATTGCTAAACATCTTGAAAAAATTATGGAACGTAAAACAACACAATGGTCGGAAATTAAAAATGAAATCACAGACGTTTTAGGACCATTTTTATATGAAAAAACAAAACGCAAACCAATGATACTACCAATTATCATGGAAATTTAAATAGAAAAGCGGAAGCATCCGTTAAGCGACGAATAAGACTTGCGCACATCGACTGAGATAAAGGATATCCGGCGATGTGCAGCGTGAAACCTCTCTTATTGACTTAGTCGCTGGATGCTGGAGCTAGACAAAAACCGCCTTTAGGCGGTTTTTTTATGCATGATCCAATATACTTTTTCCAAATCTATCAATATCTCTATCAGCACCGATCACAATTAAAATATCGCCCTCTTGGATGATTTCTTTTGCCATAGGCGATACAATAATTTGATTTTGTCTTTTTATGGCAACGACGTTACAGCCAAACTTCGCACGAACATCCATTTCAATTAAGGTTTTACCGTCCATTTTTTTGCTTGCCATTAATTCAACAATACTATGTTCATCCGACAATTCAAGATAATCCAAAACATTGGTAGAGATCATATTGTTCGCAATTCTTCTACCCATATCGCGTTCCGGATGGACAATTTCATCGGCACCGATTTTGGCAAGCACTTTTTCATGGTAATCATTCAAAGCTTTCACCGTTATTTTTTTGACTCCCAATTCCTTTAAGATCAAGGTCGTTAAAATACTTGCTTGGATATTATCACCAATCGCTACGATTACATGGTCAAAATTACGAATTCCCAAGTCTTTTAGTGTAGTTTCATCCGTAGTATCAGCCACAACAGCCTGTGAAACAATATTCGAAAATTCATGGACTCTATCTTCATCAATATCAATCGCTAACACTTCCATTCCCTCTTGGGCAAGTGTCCGGCAAATGCTCCCGCCGAAACGGCCGAGTCCAATTACGACGAATTCTTTTTTCATTTCTATTCCTCCATATTATCGTTCGTTCCTGTACACATCATTGTAGCATAATACAGAGGAAAAAATAAAAGGAACCTCTCTGGTTCCTTTCTAAAAGTTATTTTATGTTATTGATTAATCCGATTGTCAAGCTCTTGACAAATTTGCTCCGCTGTTAGTCCACTTGCTTCAATAACCGGGCCCTTAATAACTGTGTTTGCAATTCCCATTACATTATTGTCAAGTCCTGTTACAACGCAGGCATCACAGTCTTTAGCGTCACTTTCTTGCTTTAATTGTACCACTTGGTATCCTTTTTCTTGTAAAGCTTGTTGAACATCTGTTAAGGATTGTTCCACACCAATCTTTGCCATAACATCATCCACCTCCTTACCTCTACATTTTTTCCTAAAATAGAAAAGTTATACTAACTTATCTTCTCTTCGGTTTCAGGCATAAAAAATACGAGAGCTAACGTTAGGATTGCGATAATCAATACACCCCAATAAACGGTGTGCAAGGACATTGTTAGACCCTCCTGTAGAATGCTTTTTGTAGATTGTACCAATTGGTCCCGCTGCCCTTCATTGAGAAGTGAATTAGCAGTTTCCAACGTGATGGTATCCTCTAATCCTTGTTTCATGATAAACGATTGTAGTCTGCTATTTAATAGCCCGCCTAAGAAGGCTGCCCCAACAGCACTTCCTAATGTGCGCATAAACATATTCGCCGCCGTGGCAATCCCCCTTACATTCCATCCAACCGTGCTTTGAATTGATACAATAAAGGAGGTCGTTGTTAATCCCATACCAAATCCAATAAAGAAGGAACCTAAAGCCGCCCAAATCGGTCCTTTTTCCGGCGACAACGTAACGAAAATTAAGGAACCAATTATTAACGCAAATCCACCTGTGACCGTCAATTTACGATAACCAATGTTTATAACCATTTTTCCTGCAATTGCAGACGCAATTGGCCAGCCGATCGACATCGTTGTTAAAGTAAAACCGGCAATCATAGGGGACTCTTCCATTACACCTTGGACAAACGCTGGAAGAAAGCTTGACACTCCCATCATAATGATTCCGGTTGTAAAGGAGGCAAGGTTTGAAATACTGATCGCCCTATACTTCCATATATGAAAAGGCATCATCGGTTCTACAGCTTTTTTCTCTTGCAATATAAATAGGATAATGCCCACACTGAACAAAAGGAGCAAGCTAATGATCTGCCATGAATTCCATGCCCAATGAACTCCTCCTTCAACAAGCACAAGCATTAACGCACTAATAAATATAACTAGCAAAATAGAACCGGGATAATCAATCGTATGCTTCTTCTTTTCAACATCTTCATGGAGAAACAGGATAACACCAATAATAGCCAATATACCAAGAGGAATGTTCATCCAAAAAACATAGACCCAGCTAACATATTTAACAAAAACACCGCCCAGCACAGGTCCCAATACAGCTGATATTCCCCAAACACTCGATAAATAGCCTTGAATAGAAGCCCGTTCTTCCTTCGTATAAATATCACCAACAATCGTTGTGGCGATCGGCATAACAGCACCCGCACCAAACCCTTGTATAAATCTAAATAATATAAGCATTTCCATTGATGTAGCAAAACCGCATAATAAAGAGCCAAGTAGGAAAATGCTGACGCCGACAACGAATACTGGCTTTCTGCCAACTAGATCCGCTATTTTACCGTAAATGAGGATAGTCGCAACTTGCATTAATAAATACGAGGAGAATACCCAGCTATATAATGAAAAGCCGCCTAAATCAGAAACAATGCTAGGCATAGCTGTAGATACAATCGTGGCCTCTACTGCAGACATAAACATGGACAGCATTACCGCTGCTAATACGAAAGTTTTCTTAGTTTTCCCTTGACTCAAAGATCAGTACCTCCTTAAAGCTAAGACTCGTTCTTTTATGATTGCATTGATTTATTAAGGTTTTTCGCAAACAATTTGATAATCGTCCTTCTTGTCAGAATTCCTCTAAAAAAACCTTGATCATCCTCAATGCATACAAATGGATGATTAATGGTTAATCCTAATGCCCTCATAAAATCATGATTCACTTTTAAAGTCGGTATACTGGAATTCATCACATCCTCTACTTTCAACTGCGACAACTTTTCCATCTCAAAAGATTGGATTCCAAGCACCGTATCCATAATCATGGTAGTGCTGATTAAACCCTTTAATCTATACGCATGATCCAAAACCGGCACCGCCGAATAGCCAGATTTCGTTAATACCAACAAGGCATGCTCAAGCGGATTATCAAATTGAACATGTGCGACCTTATCTGAACTCACCATTAATTCTTCAATTTTTGTATTTAAGATAATTTCTTTATCAAAACTGTACATCTGTTGCCCCACCCCTTCTAGAAGTATTATTTCACAGACCTCTATTATCATTTTTCTGTAAACGCTTTCTCTAATTCTCCCAATTATAATTGTAACATTAGAAAATAAAACATTTCACTAAAATTGCTCTTTCTTACCAAAATAAAAAGACCATCTCTAAAAAAGAGATAGTCTACTTATAAAAGTACAAACTAAATGGACTATTCGTCTGCACTCATGATTTCAAATACATCAATCGCGACCATATCAATATTGTCAAATTGATACGTCTTTGGCTTTTCACCAGGAGAATAAACCTCTAACTCAAACATCTTTGTGTGATCAAAATACTTTACACTACATTTCTTCTCACCGTTTTTCTCAAAATATCTTTGCTTTGGTTCGACATTATTTTCATCGTCTTGTAATGTCATTAAACGTTTTAAAATCCCATGAAGTAGTGACATTCAACTTCCCCTTTCAACACCATTTAGTTTTAGGATTCACATCCCAGTGTTTGTCCATTCTTTACTTTTCTATTTTGACAAAAAACAACCGGCTTTACAATCTAAACTATTATCACTTACAATATTTTTTAAAAGGGGGATGTAAATTTGAACAAAAAACCAGTAAATTTAGGCAATAATATTTCATTTTTTGATGTTTTTGATCTAGGTATGGAGAATCGCACAGGTACATACGTCATCCATGATGAAAAATTGACAATCGTTGAAACAAGTGCCAGCCCTTCTATTCCATATCTTTTAGAAGGACTAAAAAATTTAGAAATTGATCCTTCAGAAATTCATTATATTATTGTAACACATATTCATTTAGATCATGCGGGCGGAGCCGGTTTATTATTAAAACAGTGTCCAAACGCAAAAGTCATTGTACATCCTCGCGGGTTTCGTCATCTAATTGATCCATCCCGTTTAATTGCCGGAGCAAGGCTCGTATACGGAGATGACTTTGATCGGCTATATGATCCAATTTATCCTATCCCGGAAGATCGTCTTATCGTGAAACAGGATGGGGAAACACTTGAAATAGGAAAAAGAACGTTGACCTTCTATGACACCCCAGGCCATGCTAAACATCATTTCAGCATTCACGACAGCCTTTCAAATGGGATCTTTACGGGTGACACAATCGGAATTTATTATCAAGATGTAGAGGAATTCGATTTCTTCCTTCCATCTACATCACCTAATCAATTTGATCCGGATGATATGCTTCATTCACTGAAGAAAATTGAAGAATTAAATGTTTCTCTTATATATTTTGGCCATTTTGGCAAAAGTAATAATCCTAGTCTTGTATATTCCGAAATAAAAAAATGGTTACCGGTGTTTGTGGAAACCGGCAAGGAAATATATCTAGAACATAAGGAAATGACTTTAGAGGAGCTTACACCGTTAATCTCAGAAAACCTTTTTGGAAAAATTAAAGCCTATTTATCCGAAAAGAATATTCCGAGTAATCATAAGGTTTATACGATTTTAAAACTTGATATCGATGTTTGCTCGATGGGGCTTGCCGATTATTTTATAAGAATAGAAAATAAAAAATAGAAAAAAATCGGAGCTACAGTAGTGGCTCCGATTTTATTTGATGGATGGTTTATCTTCACTTACGAGATAATCGCTAATCTTCCATCCGGCTTTCGTTTTAATGATCGTGATGCTTTCATAATGCGGTTTTTCCCAAACAACTGGCCCTTCGAGTTGTGGTAAAAAATACTCGGTCACGATTATTTTATTTTTATCGGTCATAATCTTCGTGTTAACGTCATATGAATACATTGGAATAAAGTAGTCGAATACGTCCGTACCATACATAATAAATCCTTCAGGTTCAGAGAAAATATGTTCAGCGACAAATAGTTTTTGGTAATCATCTGTGAAGTATGGTGAAAGAACATCACTTATTTCTTGTTCTGAACGAAACTTATCGCCTAACGAAAGCTGGGCTGATAATGCCTCCTGCAGAAAAAGAAATGTTTCTTCCCTTGTCATCGAAACATTTTCTGCAGAAATAAAATGAACTTGTCCGATTAATAGCAATAATAAAAGTGCCCAAATTTTTACCCGCATGAAATCACCCTTTCACAAAAAGTGCCCCCAAAAAAGGGGTGTGAATTTATTCCTCACGTAAGCTATCTAAAATACTAGTTCCTTTTTGAATATTAATTTCAATTGGAACAACATGAACTTCCTCATTACAAATTGGACAAATCGAAAAGCTATGCATTATATTACAACATTTCTTACATGTATATTTCATCATTAATTGACCTTCCTCTCCTGGATGCAAGTTAAATACTGGATTACGTTCATCCCACAACTTATGGTAGTAGGACTTCTTTTGAATATAGTTAAATTTTATCAAGGTATTATACGCGATACGACTATTTTCGTTCGTAAAATAACCTCACCATTAGACAGTTAATTTTGGAGTAAAATGTTAGAATGACACGACTTTCCGCCAACTATGGCGGAAGTCGATGTCATTCTTATACTATCGACAAGAGAGGTCATAATTTCTGATAGTATAAAAAAAAGACAAGGCTGTCTAAGGTTGAGACAGCCTTGTCTTTTTAAAGTAGATTTTCATGTTCAAAAAGAAAACTATAGGAAAGGTCAATAAAGATATACAATTGTTCAGATATCGGAAACGAAAATGTCCGGGTAACTTCACCCGTTTCAACGTCGCTGTATAAATCAGATAAAATCCCGCGTTTATCATAATTCATCCTAACAATATTCTCTAAAAAATACGGCCGCCAGCTCCAATTTTTATTTTTGTATTCCGCTTGTAAAACCCACTCTCCAGCCTGTGACTTATAAAGATTGGCTGATTGTTGAAATCCCTCACCATCACATATATAAATTCGAAAGCTTTCCTTAGAAAATACCTGCGACACATTAAATAAAAGCTGGTCATAATCCCTCGTTTTTAACTTAGTATTCAGTTGGTACATTCGATTTGTAAATTCATTGCAAATTTCATATTGCGCTGATAATTTCTTTTTTTCATGGGTTATAAAACTGTGAAATTCCTTCTTTAAAAATTCCTTACGGTAGTTTTTATCAATGATAGCTTGCTCCGGCTTTGCTAGGTAGAATCCTTGGTAATAACGGCCCCCATTTCGCCATGCATATTGAAGCTGAAACAACATTTCGATATCCTCATAAAGGAGGGCCGCCCCAACCCTCCTAGCTAATAAAGACAACGAATATAATATATCCAAATACGATTGAGCCGTTGTTGTCTGCCTTAATAAAGAAAGGTCCACCTTTAAAATATCCGGATTCAACATTCTTAAGCGTTCAAGATTGCTGCCTTCTTTCCCAACATTATCAATCGCTAATTTAATGCCATATGTACGTAAATAAGTTAATACATGATTAAGTTGTTCGATATCCCCGTGATAATTATGTTCTGTTATCTCAAGAACAATCCGTTTCAAATCCAACCCCTGCTCTTGAAATGACAACAATAAATGCAAAAGAGAATCACCGCGGTCAAGCATCAATAAGTTTGGATTACGATTAATAAAAATAGTGATTTCACTAAATTCAGAGAGTTCCTGTAAAGCTTTTTTTGTAATAAAATCGTCAACTTCTAATCTATACTCATCTGGAACAGATTCATCCTCAAAAAAAGAACCAATACTGTGGAAGTCTTGATCCACTTTCATTCTTCCAAGTACTTCATATCCAATGATCTCATGATCATCAGCGCTGAATATTGGCTGATAGAAGGGTAATAACGATTCTTTATTTGTTAATATTTCTAACGGATCCATTCGTCCCACCTCAAACTTCCCCATCTCTGTTTATTTTATTGCAATCTTAAGCTATTCTAACATAATTATACAAAAATATCCTTAGAAAGACATGGCTTACCGCCAATAATGGCGGAAGTCGATGTCCTTTCTTATACTATAATCCATAAAATTATATGCTCATAGTACAACAAAAAACCTATCAGAAATAAATCTGATAGGTCATTCGTTTTCACGAATATAACGGTTAGCTGCTTCTAAAGCGGCTCCAGAAATAAAATGATATCCATGTTCGCGCAGGACATCTTCGATTGCAGCTAATGCATAGGTCACATTTTCTTGGCGTGCATTATATCCCATGAGACCGATACGCCAAATTTTACCCTTCAATTCTCCTAAGCCTCCACCAATTTCAAGACCGTACTTTTGCAATAATCGCTTTCGAACTTCAACATCTTGGATATTCGTTGGAATACGAACCGCCGTTAATTGGTGCAGTCTATGCTTCTCGTTCACGAGTAGTTCTAAGCCCATTGCTTCTAGACCTGCATGTAATGCCCTACCATATAGCGCATGACGATGAAACACATTTTCCAAACCTTCATCGACAATAAGTCGTAAGGCCTTACGTAAAGAGTAGATCATTGTAATTGGAGCAGTATGATGGTAAAAACGTTCCTCACCCCAATAATTCTGAATCATCGAAAGATCTAAATACCAGCTTTGTACTTTGCTTTTTCGATTCGCTGATACTTCCAAGGCACGTGGACTTAATGTAACAGGTGCAAGTCCCGGAGGTGCACTCAAGCACTTCTGAGTCCCGCTATAGGCTGCATCAATTCCATATTCATCAATCTTTGTTGGAATTCCGCCAATTGATGTCACCATATCACAAACAAAAAGAGCATGATGACGATGTACAATCTCGCTTAATTCTTGCAAAGGCTGCCGGACGCCAGTAGAAGTTTCAGCATGCACAACCGCTACCAGTTTAATATCTTTGTGTTGTTGCAGAACCTCTTCAACCTTTTCAGGACGGATAATATCTCCCCAAGCACCCTCTACTTGGATTACTTCAGCCCCACATCTAAGAGCGACATCTACCATTCTCTGTCCAAACAAACCATTTACACCAATAATAACCTTATCACCTGGTTCAACTAGATTTACAAATAATGTTTCCATTCCAGCACTGCCTGTTCCGGACATCGCAAGTGTGACTTTGTTTTCTGTCTGATAGACTTGTCTTAATAAATCCATCGTTTCATTCATTATTTCTAAAAATGCTGGATCAAGATGTCCTAAAAGTGGTGTTGCCATTGATTGAAGAACAGCCGGATGGACATCACTAGGCCCCGGACCCATTAAAATTCTTCTTGGCGGGTTTAATTGTTTAATCAATTAGTTCGACCTCCCATACCATTATTTACACATATTATAATTTCCATAGTGGAAACAGAAAATCCTGCACAAAACATTCAAAATAAAATTGTATGGAATTTAAAAGAAGTGTTATAATGGTAATTATGCGATTTTAATTTGGGATAGGTTGAGCAACATGAAAATTGAGGATGCTAAAATGACTAGAAGGTCATTTATAAAACAAATTTATAAATTGAGCTTGGGTACAATATTTCTTTCTAGTATGGGCTTTGGGTATGCCCGCTATATCGAACCGAGGCAGCTTAAAATTACAAGACACCCTTTACAGTCAGTGAAAATACCAATGAGCTTCGATGGCACTAGGATTGTGTTATTCAGTGATACACATATTGGCTTCAACTACACTGCAGACCAATTCTCAAAACTAGTAAACCTTATCAATGAAAAAGCACCTGATATAATCTTTTTTACGGGCGACCTGTTAGATGCACCGAACAAATATAAAGAAATCGGGAAGGTCACTCAGTTATTAAAGGATTTACGGGCTCCGCTCGGTAAATTCTCGATATATGGAAACCATGATCATGGGGGCTATGGTTCTGAAATCATTAAGATGATTATGGAAGAAGCCGACTTTGAATTGCTTGTCAATGAGAATAAAAAGCTCTATAACAAAATGAATGATTACATATATATTAGCGGGCTTGATGATGGGATGCTCGGCAAACCGGACCCCGTAAAGGCGTTACAAAAGATTGAAAGTGATGTATACTCGATCTTTCTTGCACACCAGCCGGATTTGGTTAAATCCATCGAAAACCTCCCAGCTGATCTCCAACTTTCAGGGCATAGCCATGGAGGACAAGTACAATTGCCCTTTTTCGGTCCAATTTTCACACCTTATGGGGCAACAACCTATTATGAAGGTTTTTATCAAGTAGGGTCGACACAGCTTTACGTTAACCGTGGAATTGGAACAACGCGAGTCCCGTTCCGTTTTTTTTCTCCACCTGAATTAACGATTTTCACGCTTAGATCTTTGAAAGGGCGATCTGAATAGACCGTCCTTTCATTATTAATGTCTAGCACCAGTTTATACGTCGCTAAACGGGCGCTTTCGCTTTTCTATCTACTCCTCATCCTCAAGAACCCGGTAAGCCATTTCAAATAAGACTTCCTGGCTATTAATAACCGGATCATTCAGCCCTCTTTTCAAATAACTATAGGTCCCATCCTCGTTCAATTCCCTAGCCTTCACGTTATCAGCAACTAATATTGAAACAATTTTAAATATCTTTTTCTTTATCACTTCATCATATATCGGGAAAAGAATTTCCACTCGTTTTACCATATTTCTTGTCATTAAATCAGCTGAGGATAAAAACACTTTTTCTTCCCTATTATGATGAAAATAATAAATCCGACTATGTTCTAAAAAACGTCCAATGATACTGCGAACCCTAATATTTTCACTAACCCCTTTTATCCCTGGTTTTAAACAACAAATCCCTCTAACAATAAGATCAATCTTCACGCCAGCCCTTGATGCTTCATACAGCTTCATAATTAATTCTTTATCCGTAAACGAATTCATTTTAAAAATAATTTTTCCGTTATTATATTTTTTATGGTATGAAATCTCCTCGTCAATTAAAGAGATCAAGTCATTTCGAATATCGAATGGGGAGACAGATAGATGATGATAAACAGGCTTCTCAGTATAACCGCTTAGATAGTTAAAAAAATTCGTGGCGTCTATGCCAAATTCTCTGTTTGAAGTTAAGAAACCTAAATCAGTATATATTTTTGCAGTAACATCATTATAATTTCCTGTTCCTAAATGAACAAATCGTTCAATATTATTATTTCTTTTTCGAACGACTAAAGTGATTTTGCTATGTGTTTTTAAGGATGTCATTCCATAAATAACATGGCAGCCAGCTTTTTCAAGCTCCTTTGCCCAATGCACATTTTTTTCCTCATCAAAACGAGCTCTTAACTCAACTGACACGGTGACCTGCTTACCGTTACTTGCCGCTCGTTTTAATGATTTTATAATGGGTGAATCCCCACTTACTCGATAGAGGGTTTGTTTTATGGCCAACACATTCGGATCATCGGCAGCTTGTGAAATAAAGTCAACAACAGCCTCAAAGGATTCATATGGATGATGCAAAAGAACATCCTTTTTTGTCAATGCTTCAAAAATATCCTCTTCACCAATTAAATCTATAGGTGGTTGCGGGATTAATGTTTGATAAGCTAAATGTTCTTTATTACCTATTATTTCATTGTAAAAACTAAATAAAAACGACAAGTCTAATGGGCCATTAAGCAGATATATATCTTTTTCATGTATTTCCAAAGTATTGGCTAAAAACTGAAGGATGTTATTGTCGATAGAATCTTCACAAACCTCTAAACGTACCGCTGCCCCCCACTTCCGTTTTTTCAGCTCTTTTTCTATTTCTTTTAGCAAGTCACGGGCACCTTCTTCATGAATCGTCATATCCGCATTTCTTGTTATTCTAAACTTCGAAATTTGCTTAACTAAATAGCCTTTAAATAGCTTATGGATGAAATAGGTGATAACATCCTCTAACAGAATGTAGCACTCCCCCCCCTCCTCGGAAGGAAACTTAATGAATCGATCCAAAACAGCCGGCACTTGAACGATGGCGAATTTCTCCTTGGATCGTTCGCTCTTTTTTTGTGGATCAACAAGTATAATGGCGAGATTGATGCTTTTATTAGCAAGCATTGGAAAATTCCGATAGGCATCAATCGCAAGCGGTGTTAAGACAGGGAAAATTTGTTCATCAAAAACTCTTTCTACAAATTGATTTTGAAGAGAAGTTAACTCCTCCATCTTACGTATAAAAATATTTTCCTTTTCTAATAAAGGCAACAATTTATCCTGATATGTGGCATACTGCAAATCAACAATTTGATGATTATTTTTCGATATGGCAGCAAGCTGTTCCTTTGGGGTTAACCCGGCTTTATTTTCCGGTTTATTAAAGCCTGCCTTTACCTGGTCCTTCAATCCTGCAACCCGTACCATAAAAAATTCATCAAGATTGTTGCTAACAATCGCTAAAAACTTCAATCTTTCTCCAAGTGGATTGCTCTCATCCAATGCCTCTTGTAATACCCTTTCATTAAATGCGAGCCAACTAAGCTCACGATTATTGTATAGAGATGGATGCCCTAAATCAATTTCTTGATTTTCCACTGTCCTCATTTTTCGGAGCCCCCTTTTTGTAAACTCCCTTTACTTATATATACTCGAGCAAGAGTCCGATTAAGCACGCGTAAAATGCAAAATAATATTTCGTTTTAAAACTTTTTCCAATTGTTTTTTCTGTTTTTCTGCATGATATTGTTCAGCCTGCCAATTGTTCGAACACATTATAATAAACATCAGATCTTCTTGCCTGTCAGCCATTTCAAGCTGTTCCACTATATTTCGTTTTGTTTCGTTTAGAGCATATGCAAGCCTCAAAACCGCTCCCAAGATTCGAATGACAACAAAATCCTCTTTAGAAATCCAGTCCGCAAATGGCTCCAGGTAATTTTTTAAATATGTTTTTGACTTAAATGAAGCAATGGCGGCTAAGCGCAGTCTCTCCTCGTGCATGAGACCATCAATTGTTCGATTCGCAAGAAGATAAAAGGTATGTTGACTACTTGCCTCATCATCAATATACCGTCCTAATTGAAATAATAATGCTGCCCGTTTTGCTTCTGTAAGCTCGGTATCTGTGATTGACAAAAATCCGAACTTCCGCAATGAAGTTAAAATAGATATGGCGATACGTGACACTTGGACTACATTATTAATGTTAATCTCGTAATCATATTCCAATTCATATAAGCTTTCCTCTAACACATTCGGAAACATTTTAATTCCAAATGGTTTTAGTAGTTCTTCATAAACAACACCATCACGAAGCCCTTTCCTACTTAGAATAAAAGAGGAGGCATGTGTGATTTGATAAAAAACATTAAAAACCTCCAGTGCCGGTATAATAATGTCAGCACGTTCCTCTGAAAGTCCTTCCACACATTGTAGCTTCTCAAGGGGTAAACAAATCAGACTGTCTTTTACTGTAGCGAGATCATGACTGGTCATTTCGTATTGATGCAAGCCCCCCAATGGGTACATTTTACGCCTTTGATCGATTTGCACTATATTACGGGCACTGCCACCTATTCCAATGATCGGTACTCGCCGCATGTCCTTAATCCATTCAATTTTATTGATTTCCTCATGTAAAAAGGTTGTTAAATGTAATAATTCGTCTGCAGTCGGAACGGGACCCTCCATAAACTGCTTTCGCAACGATAAAGCACCAAAAGGGAAGCTATGATAAAAAATTAGTTTCCGATCACGGAAATAAGTGACCTCTGTACTGCCGCCACCAACATCAATTGTGATCCCTTCGGTAATCGATGTGGAATTAATAACAGCTAAAAAACCATAATAGGCTTCTTCAAATTCAGAAAGAATTTTCACATCCAAATTTGTGAATATTTGAATGTTCTCGAGGATTTCGTGTTGATTTTTTGCATGACGAATAGTGGCTGTTGCCACCGCATTAATATTCTGAATGGCATGATATTTCGTAATTTCCTCAAAGTTTTTCAATGTACGTATTAAAATGTCCATCCCCGTCTTATCTAAATATTGCCGATCATCTAAATGGTTGCGGAGCCGGGCCATCGTCTTAATGTTTTCAATTTCCTTTAGCCTTCCATTTCTTTCATTATGATAAATGACGAGTCTCATTGTATTAGAGCCAATATCAATTATTGCAAACTTTTCTTGCATCAAACATCATTCCCATCTGCAAGGTGAACTTCTTGTATCCATTATAATATATAAAAGCAGTGGATCACTATGATCCACTGCTTTTATTATGTTATTCAGGCATTGGTGTTGGTGTTCCTTCTACACCATTATTACCATATTTTTCGTCTACAATATTGCGAATAGTCTTCAGATCCGTACCTTTTTCAAATTCTGCTTTAGCCTCACGGGCTATATCAACACAGATCCCTCAGCCAAGGCCCATGCTGTCTAATGTAGCGATATTGCCGTCAACCGAATCAATAAAACATGCAGTATTATTCGTATGTCCATCCGTTTCAAAGCAGCCGCAATAGCATGGCATATGATCTAACACTTGCGGATGTTCCGCAGCAAACGCATAAGCCTCAAGCGATTCCTTTGAACCGTATTGAGTCATCATTGGCGAAAATTCCTTCGTATCTAAATTATATTCCGCTTTAATATCCCCTGAGCCTTGTGATGTTTGTTCACTATCGTTTTCAGAAGAATTACAAGCAGATAAGCCAAATAAAAGGATGCATGATGCAACAAAGATCATGAATTTCTTCATCTAGTTACCTCCTAGTTTGCAATTATCTAGTAGTGTTTATTACTATGTAATAGTAACATGTTTTTCATGCAGTTGCCTATTAATTTGCGACAAACAACGGAATGTTCATGAAGTTGTCATCTTATTTATATAATTTATTACTAGTTGTTTTGACACTATCTATGAGTGTATAATAATAGAAGATAACTGAAAGGAGTCAAAATAATGGAATATTCAATAGATGATCTCTCCCGTGCTCTCTTCATCGTGAATCGACACGCAAAAACTGCCCCAAATCCTAAATTTCTTTATTACTTAAAGAAACAAACACTTGAAAAACTTATTCAAGATGGAAAAGCAAAAAAACTAGGCCTTCACTTTTCTAAAAATCCAAAAAATAGTCAACAACGTTCCGATTTACTTGTTTCAGTAGGTGAGTATTATTTCCATATTCCTCCCCAAAAAGCTGATTTCGAGTCATTGCCGCATCTTGGAGAACTAAATGAAACATACCGTAACCCCAAGACAAACTTACCACTTTCAAAAGCCAAGCTAATTTTACAGAGCTACACGGGTATCCGTGAATCTGATTCAGATAATAACACCCTAGGCCCACCGTCTAAACGAAAATACACAAAACCTGTATTCAAAAAACTGGGACAATCTTACTTTTAATTAAAAAATAGGCGAGCCTATGATCAGGTCATCGCCTTCTCTATTCGATCCTCATCAATTAACGGTGTCATCCATTCGTCCAAAAACTGATTAACATCATTTGTAAATCTTTTAAATGGCAGTTCCTCTACTTTTCCATAATCCACCATTTTTCCTTCGAACATTAATATAATATCTTCGCATAAATATCTCACTTCATGATAATCATGGCTAATAAATATGGTCGTTGTTCCCGTTTCTTTTAAAATTTGCTGAAAATCCTTCAATAATTTTCTTCTGGTCGGTAAGTCCAATGCAGAAAAGGGTTCGTCCAAAAATAGGATTTCCGGATTTGTAGCCATTGCCCTAGCAATGGATAATCTTTGTGCTTCTCCGCCTGAAAGATTTTTGGCCCGATCCTCTACTAAATGGTCAATTCCAAATTGTTTTAACCAATAGAAAACCGTTTCTTTGATTACCTTTTTGGGAGTCTTTCTAAACTTAAGACCAATTGCGACATTATTATATACTGTCGTATCAAGCATTAATGGCTGTTGAAAAACTACGGAAACCTTGCGTCGTTCGGTGAGGTTTACTTTACCGGGAAAAACCTGTAGGTCATTAAAATGAATGATCCCTGTAGTTGGGTTCTCTAGTAAAGCCATTAGTTTAAGGAGTGAGCTTTTACCAGCTCCATTCGGGCCTATAAGCCCTATAACTTTACCCGGCTTCACTGTTAACTCTTGAACCGATACAATTTTCTTATTTCTTTTTATAACTGTGATATCCTGTAAATCGAGCATTATTTTCACCCTTTTGCATCCTTTTGTTGCAATAACGTCAGGCCCAATGTGATTAAATAAGCTAAGAGCATCAGGATCACCGATATTCCAATCGCAACCTCTGTGTGCCCTTTAGAAACCTCCATTACTGTTGCCGTTGTTAAAACTCTTGAATATCCTTTTATATTTCCACCGACCATCTGTGAGGCGCCAACCTCTGATACGACCGCACCGAAACCGGCAATAACAGCAGCGAGTAAGGAAAAACGAGCCTCCCGCAAAACTAGAAACAACATTTGCAGCTTTGTGGCACCCAAAGCTTTGAATTGCATTCTCATTTTTTCGTCAACCTGCATTACGGCGGCACTTGTTAACCCCATTACGACTGGCGAAGCGATAACTGCTTGAGCGATCACAATCGCTGTAGGGGTAAAGATTAAATCTAACTGGCCTAATGGACCATTTCGGGCTAAAAATAAATAAACCCATAACCCAACAACAACTGGTGGAAAACCCATCATCGTGTTAACGATACTAATAATTAATCTTCTGCCGGGGAAATGAACCCATGCAAGAAATACTCCCAGAGGAATACCTATAACAAGACTTATAAATGTAGCTGACCCTGATACCTTCAGAGTCAGCCAAGTAATTTCATATATTTCTGGATCGAATGTTATGAGCATTCTAATCGCTTCTAACAAACCGCTCACAATCATTTCCATAAATAGTCACCTTTTATTTTGTATTTGCATCTGGGAAGAATAATGGTTCACCAAATTCCTCAACGCCAAATTCCCCAATCACCTTTTGAGTTTCAGGTGCAACCATAAAATCAACAAATGCTTTTGCTGCATCACCATTAATATTTTCAAACTTCTCGGGGTTAACTTGCATTACATGATAAATATTTAATAGACTTTCTTCGCCTTCAAGTATGATATCAAGGTTTAGTTCATGCTTTAGTGCCAAGTATGTGGCCCGGTCTGTTAATGAATAACCATCTTTTTCTGATGCAACCTTTAATGTTGCGCCCATACCCTGACCTGTTTCCTGGTACCATTTACCACTTGGCTCGATTTCAGCATTTTTCCATAGACCTAATTCTTTTTTATGTGTACCGGAGTCATCTCCTCGCGAAACAAATAGCGAATTATCCTCTGCTATCTTCTTAAAGGCCTCAACAGTAGATGTAAGTCCTTTAATACCTGCCGGATCTTCTTTAGGTCCAACAACAATAAAATCATTATGCATAACTAACTGATAATTTGTTACAACGCCACTATCAACTAAAGGCTGTTCAGACTCAGGAGCGTGAACTAATAATACATCCGCTTCGCCGTTCTGACCCATTTCTAATGCCTTTCCTGTGCCAACAGCTATTGTTTTAACCATAAATCCTGTTTGTTCTTCAAACATTGGTACTAATACATCCAATAATCCACTATCTTGTGTACTTGTTGTTGTGGCTAATACGAAGTCTTTTTTAACATTAGTATTTTCCGTGGCCTGTTGTTCACCTGCTTGTTCAGTAGCTGGTTTTTCTTGATTACCAGAGCATCCTGAAAAAACTACTAAAATGGCTGCCATAACGACTAGCAGAAATAATTTGTTAATATGTATTAAACTATTTTTCATCTTAATCCTCCACTATCTTTCCAATATTTTTTGTGTCATATCCCCCAAGTTGGGTAATCTTTGAGACAATACCAGGCTCATGTAATAATTGTATAAAGGCATGGCCATGGGCACTTTCATAAAAAACGGATTTCATGACAAAGTCATATACTTCTTTTTTTAATAAGATAAAGTCTAGACCAAATGCCTTAGCCGCACTTTCAGTACCCAATGCAAAATCCGCAAGACTGCGTGCGACTCTTGAAGCGGCAGCAATATGTGTCCGTTCAATATCGTCATAACCGCTTATTACGGATTGTGGCAGGTTAAGCTTCGTTAAGTAATAATCAAGCAAAATTCGGGTACCCGCTCCTTTTTGCCGATTTATGAAAGTTAAATCATCTCGTGATAGATCCTGCCAACCTGACAATTGTTTCGGGTTCCCCTTTGGAACGATCCAGCCAATATTCCGGTTAACGAAATGAATAATATGGATCCTTTCTCCAGGGAAAATTCTTTTTACGAACGGTATGTTATATTGTCCCGTCTCCTCGTCAAATAAATGGCAGCCGGCAATATCACATTTTCCATAATAAAGATTCAGTAGTCCATCCATACTTCCGGTAAAAGCAGTAAAGAATTGAAAATTTGGAATGGCGTCTCTTATTTCGGTTGCCAATGCTTCTACAGCTAAATCATGACTACCCAAAAATAAAATAGGCTGCCCATTTATACTTCCAGTAAATTCAGATGGCAAAGCCCCAGACTGTATCTGTTTTACCTGTTCATGACCATGTTTAAACTTTTCAATCGTTGCCGGATCAAATCGCATTTTCCTCCCGATTCTAATCGCTTCTAGATCACCGCGTTTAACCATTTCATAAACCGTATATTTAGATATTTTCAGTATGCTAGCTACTTCTTCAGGCTTTAATAATTCCCGTTCCAACTATTCACCTCTTTTCAAAAAAATATATTACTATCATAAACTAACAATTGCCTATTTAAAAGTGATTTCCATCATCTTTATAAGGTTTTATTTAGTTTTATTAGTTTTCGTTAGTTATTAGTTTCAAAAAAAACGAGAGCAACCCTAAAGTTACTCTCGAATCATTATTTATAGAACATGCTTATCAATAAATTTCACTAATTCTACGATCTCCGGTTTACTTACTTGTTCGGTTGCTCCTACGACTTCACCCTTATGACGCAGATCATCGGTAATTAAGGAAGAGAAAATAATAACAGGTAGAACCTTCAAATCTTTATTGTCTTTTATACGTTTTGTAAGGTGGTGTCCGTCCATTTTAGGCATTTCAATATCGGTAATGACCAATTGAACCACATCAGTAATATTTCTTCCAGAAGAAACGATACCTTCTAAATAATCTAAGGCATCCTGGCCATTTTCAAAGAATGTTAGCATACCATAACCAGCTTCCTCCAGTGTTTCTTCAAGAAGCTTTCGTAGTAACGCAGAATCCTCGGCAATCACTAATTTTTTATTGGAACGTTCTCTTGGACCAAGATTCTTTAACCGGTCTACATTTATTCCTGAGTCAGGATTAATATCAACTACAATTTTTTCATAATCTAAGAGGAGAACCATCTCATCCTTCATCTTAATAACACCGATAATTTGGCTTTCTAAGCCCGTATACATTTCATTTGGCTTTTCAATTTGATTCCATGAAATACGGTGGATTTGCGAAACAGTATGTACATGAAAAACAATTTTCGTTTTATTGAATTCACAAACGATAAATTTATCGTGCCTCGGATCTTGTGAAGGTGGAAAATTAAGAACAGTAGACATATTGACAACCGGCAATACTTCCCCGCGAAGCGTAATAATTCCCTCCACTGACGGATGGGCATGAGGAACTGTTGTTACCGGAACAGGATTAATGATTTCCTTTACTTTTATAACATTTATACCAAATTTATTATTACCTACTCCAAACTCAACGATTTCTAATTCATTTGTACCACTTTCTAATAGTATACCTTTATTATTTTGACTCATCCTTTTCGCCCTTCCATAAAAAGATATTACCTCTATTATATTTTATATTCTACTTTTTTTAAATAGAAATTGGAAAGGTTATAATTTCTAAATATTTAAAATATTCCTTTAAACAGTTAAACTTCCATGTTATGATTACAATATGCGGGCATTAAGGGGGTATTAAAGTGGGAAAGATTATCAGTTTTCATCAAAAAAAAGAACAATTTGCTAAAAAACTTTATGTTGAAGTGACTCATTTAATAGAGGATCTCTACGACTCATGCCAACAAACAGTTGGTTGGCTTCTATATTATTCTATGAAAGAAGATTACCCCACTGATGTTGTTGGATTTGGTATTGAATTATGGTGTAATTTTTGTAATGAAATAGACCCCATTATAGATGATGAAAGAAAATATGCAGCTTCGATAGAACTATTCGTTACAAGGCTATTAGAACTTGATCATTCAAATTCCAAATTTGAAATATTGTATAAATATGGGTTACATAAAATATACGATCCACGAACAATAGAGATATAGAAATGTATCTGAATATTTGGTACAATTGAATTTAGATTGATGAATACTTTTGTTGCTTTTAGAGGAGGATTTTAAGATGAGTGGAGCTCAGACAGAACAAAAAGGATTTTATGGAAATTTTGGGGGCAGTTTTGTTCCGCCGGAATTACAAGAGGCATTAAACTATATTGAAGAGCAATTTAACAAATATAAAGATGATAAAGAATTTAATGATGAATTTAAATATTATTTAAAAGAATATGTAGGTAGAGAGAACCCACTGACATTTGCGCGTAACTTAACAGCAAAGCTTGGTGGAGCTAAGATCTATCTAAAACGCGAAGATTTAAATCACATGGGCGCACATAAGGTAAATAATGTGCTTGGTCAAATCCTGCTTGCTAAACGAATGGGTGCTAAAAGAGTTATTGCCGAAACTGGCGCCGGACAACATGGTGTTGCTACGGCTATGGGTTGTGCCATGTTTAATATGGAATGTGTTATTTATATGGGGGTAGAGGATACAAAACGCCAAGCTTTAAATGTATTCCGTATGGAAATGCTTGGAGCAAAAGTAATTGCAGTTTCTAATGGTCAAGGCAGACTAAAAGAAGCTGTGGATGAAGCGTTAAACGACCTTATTGCTAATTACAAAAATACATTTTATTTATTGGGTTCTGCTGTTGGACCACACCCATATCCGGCGATGGTGAAGCATTTTCAATCCATCATTAGCGAGGAATCAAAGCGCCAAATATTAGAAAAAGAAGGTCGTCTGCCAGATGCTGTCGTTGCCTGTGTTGGCGGTGGTAGTAACGCTATTGGAGCCTTCGCCCATTACATTGATGAACCTTCTGTTCGTCTTATCGGCGTAGAACCAGATCAAGCTGCTACAATTTCAGAAGGTGTTCCAGCAGTGATCCACGGTTTTAAAACATTAACGTTGTTGGATGAAGAAGGGAATCCAAGACCAACCTTCTCGATTGCGGCCGGATTAGATTATCCTGGTGTTGGACCAGAGCATAGCTATTTACATGAAATAGGTCGTGCTGAGTATTATAAAGTTTCAAACGACGAGGTACTTGATGCCTTTCAATTGCTTTGCAAAACGGAAGGAATTATACCAGCACTTGAAAGTACACATGCCGTCGCCTATGCAATCAAGCTAGCACCACAAATGAAGCCGGATGATATTATTATTGTTAATTTATCCGGACGTGGTGATAAAGATGTTCAGCATGTCTATAATCTGCTTGAAGAAAGAAGCAAATAAACACAAGAATAAGAATATAAATAAGGCCACCATTTTAGTCTAAAAAGGTGGCCTTATTTGTATTTTAATAGTGGAATCGTTTCACAATTATGCTAAGGTTTTTAGCTTCCTTTGTAAGAAGGGAAGCATCTTCTGCTAATTGATGGATACCCTCAATTTCTTTATCAACCGTTGCTGTTGTTTCCTGAACTATTTTCGTAAAATCATTAGCAATAATATTGATTTCATCTATTATTTGCTGAAGGCTTTTTCCATTGTCAGTAACAGAAATGGCGTATTGACGATTATTAGAGACAAGCTCCATTGTTTTAATCGATGCTGTTTTTAATTTATCAATAGCCTTACCCGCTTCTGCAACAAGTTCAACACCGTCACCAATGGATTTTACATTAATCTCTACTTGATCAACAGCATCCTGTAATTCATCTCTTGTTTGCTGTAATGAAGCTAGAATATCATGAGCAAATAGATTCGTCCCTTCCGCTAGCTTTCTTACTTCAGTAGCTACGACTGCAAATCCCTTACCGCTTTCTCCTGCGCGTGCAGCCTCTATCGATGCATTTAGTGCAAGTAGATTTGTTTGTTTTGCAATATCCGTGATCGAGGAAACCTTTTTCATAACAAGATCCGCATCATTCGATATCGCCCTTATCCTTTTCGCGGTTTCAACGACATTTGCTTGAATATCTCTCATCTGTTTTTGGGTAGATAGAACAGCCTTTTCACCTTCCTCGGAAGTGTGCAAAGCTTCATCTGCTCCATGAACAGCTTTTTCTACTTCATTTTGCATCGTCTCAACTAGCCCCATCATTTTATCAACCATTTCTTGCGCTAAAATGACAGAGTTACTTTGTTGTTCTGCGCCACCACGAAAGGATTGCATTGTTGCTGATACTTGATCAAACGTAGAAGATAGCATTTTAGCCGATTGTGCCTGGTGCTCACTAATTGTCCCAACGGAATCCGTCGCTTCTTCAAAATTTTTAATGATTGAGCGGAATCCTAATATCACTTTATTAATCTCGTATCCTATTTGATGAAACTCATTTCTGGCACCTTTCGTTTTCACTTCAGCGCTTAAGTCTCCGGAAGAAATCGTTTTTGTAACCCCATACCAATTTTTCAACCGATTCCTTATCGTAAAGTAGAAATAAAAGCTTACTAGAAAGGTTAATCCTGATGTCATTAAAAATACACCTAAAGACTGTGCCAACTTTAGCCCGAACATCATTGCTGTAAGCGTTGCCACAAGCCCTGGAACTAAACTTAAAATTGTAAACATCAAACCAATAAAGGGCCTGTGGATTAGTCTCCCCATTCTTAAAACATAGTGATTACCATTTTGGTCTTGTAAAATTGGGCAACAAGCATCTACTAATACTTCTCCCGTGTTTCTCGGATATAATTGTAATAAAGGTATATTAGATTTTGCCGCCCTTAAACCCACTTCATCCCCAAAATGCCCACCCTCACGCAAACGGTTTGTATGAATATAGCTTTTTCCAGTTTGGTCAACAATAACAAAGAATTCGTCACTCTTTAGCTCTCTATCTAGTACGGAACGTAGGTGTTCAATCTGTTCATGAATAGGAATCTCTGTTTTCCAGTTTTTCTTAATCATAGCCGCAACATTTTCTACCTTTTGTAATGCTTGTTTCGCAGATTTTGTTTTTAATAATCTACTCATTTTAGCCCCCCTATCTAACCCCTGTTCTGAAAATTAAAAATATTATATACATCTATATATTACGCCAATTTTTGCGACTTTTCACCTATTATATTATTTTTTTAATAAAGGCAGGTCATTCCTGCCTTTTCTATCATAGTAAGCCCCATTGCTTTGCTGTAAAGCGTAATTCATCACGAAAATCTGGATGGGCTATATTGATTAACTCCTTGGCCCTCTCGGAAATGCTTTTTCCTCTTAATTTTGCGACACCAAATTCTGTAACAATATGATCTACATCATTCTTAGATGTTGTAACGACAGACCTTGGTGTTAACTGTGGCTGAATACGTGAAACTGTACCATTCTTAGCAGTTGAATGTAAACAAATAAATCCTTTGCCATTTTTCGCAAACATAGCACCTCTTGCAAAATCGGCTTGACCACCAGATGAACTATAGTAACGGCCTTGTATGGTTTCAGATGCACATTGTCCTAAAAAATCAACCTCAGTGGTGGCATTAATAGATACGATATTATCCTCTTGGGCTATTATTCTGGGATCGTTAACATAGTTTACAGGCATCATCTGGGTCCCGAGATTATTATGAAGAAAGTTGTATAGATTTTTGGTACCTAAAGCAAATGTTGCCAGAGTTTTACCAGGTAATAGTTTTTTTTCAGTATTCGTTACAACCCCTTTTTCTATCAACTCCATTACCCCATCAGCTAACAATTCCGTATGAATTCCAAGATTTTTATGGTTAGTCAACATCGATACGGTCGCATTTGGAATGGCACCTATTCCAGATTGGATGGTTGAGCCATTTTCGATTCGCTCCGCTATAAATGCTGCAATTTTCTGATCGGCTTCAGTAATTTTTGCCGGCTGGACTTCAAACAGGGGATAATCTACATTTATGTATCCAGAAATTTGGCTAATATGGATCTGATTGCTTCCAAATGTTCTTGGCATTTGTTGATTCACTTCCAAGAAAAACGGAACCTTACCGATAAATGGAGCTACATAATCGGCTGAAACCCCTAACGAAAAGTAACCATGCTCATCCATAGGTGACGCGGTGGCTAATATTATTGACATTTTCGTTGTTTTTTCAAGCAATCTAGGCACTTCATGAAAATTATTAGGAACTAGAGAACATTTTCCTTCTAAAAAAGCCTTTCGCGTCGCATGACTTAAAAAATAAGAGACATGATCAAGATGACCTGAATATTTCCCCCAAATATAATCCCTTTCTTTTATTGTATGCATTTGATGAATTCGAACGTTTTTTAACATTGTTGCATTTGCTTCAAGGACATCTAACAGTACTTGTGGCTCCCCATTCGCAATCGGTAAAATTATATCATCACCATCATGAATATAGGATAAAATTTCTTCAGGTTTTTTTTCCTTGTTCTTAATCAAAAAATCACGACTCCTTTATTTTTGCTCAGACTAACCATATATTAACATTTCTACAAATGCACATAAATAGAAAAAAAGTAAGAATTTATGAACAAAAACTCTTACTTTAGTACTTTTATATTTTCCGGTTCTAATGTTACTAAAAACCAGCCTCTTGTTATTGAATGTTCTGTTTGATTGACTTGCTTAATGACATCATAGACATGAATAACGTATCCATTTTCCGCTTTATGGTCAAACTCAACTGCGGTATTAGGGCTGTCTCCTAATTCAAGATACTGCCTCACCAAATTTTCAGCTCTGTTAATTTCCGGACTTTTTTGAAATTCAGCATTCTTTTGTTTGGTGTTATTTGATATTTGTTTGAGCGCTTATTTTTCTTCTTTAGTTGTTGATGGAGCTTCAACATTATTTTCTTTGCATCCAGCGATAAAAATAAACGCAAGGACGATCCACAATATCTTTTTCATTTTATTCCTCCATTGAACGTTATAACTCCCAAATAGTATTAACATTTTTTAACTGATTTAAAAGGATTAAAAATTTCAGATAACTTTCAGAATTTGGGATTATATTCTAATTAGCAAAAGGATTTGGAGGAAAGATATTATGAAAAAGATATTTATACTCTTTATTTCAATTACTCTGATTTTGTCTATACAGGATTATGCAGAAGGCAAGACATTAGGAGTTTCCTTGGTTGATGAAAATCTCAAAATTGAAACCAATGATAAGTATGTTGGGGTGCTATTGGGAGAATTAATTCTTCTTCCTGATGATAATAATTATGATAAACCAAGTGCATTAGAAATGATTAACACGCTTTCGCAAATTAACCCAACAATCTTAAACTTCTTAACTGAAAACAATCTAAAGGTAAAACTATTTAATGGAAAATTAACGGATGAGCCAAGCTTTCAAAATTTAAAAGGTACGGTTCCGAGAGGTTGGAATAATGGATTAACATGGGATGATGTCCCCGGGGGTTGTGGTCCTACGCTTGCTCTCGCAAAAATAGGGGCAAGTCAAACAGGGATGGGACATAGTTCAGTCAATTTGGAGCTGCATGAAGTCGGTCATTTATTCGAACGAAATTATCAGAAACTTAGAGATAATATGGAATATATTCAGATTTGGAAAGAGGAAGCTCCAAAGTTGATGCCAGGACGAGATTATTTCTCAGACTATCAAGATGAATTTTTCGCCGAAGCCTTTGCAATGTATTATTACGGCTCCAATACAAGAGAAGTGGTAAAGCAAGTCGCCCCAAACACATATTCATTAATAAGTGACATAGAAAATAGCCCAGTATTAATTTAAAAAGGCTTTTCAAACACGAAATTGTTTGAGAAAGCCTTTTTCCTATGGTTTTTGCTATCCCAGGGCAACATCCAATATCATCATGATTGTAAAGCCGATCATTACAGCCATTGAAGCTAAGTCATGATTTCCGTTTTCATGGGAACTTGGAATAACTTCTTCTGCCACTACGAAAATCATCGCACCTGCTGCAAAACTTAATGCATATGGAAGTAATGGCTGCACAAAAACGACAGCTAATGCACCGATCACCGCTGCAAAAGGTTCCACCATTCCTGAAAGCTGTCCGTACCAAAAGCTTTTCAAGCGGGACATCCCTTCTCTTCGAAGCGGAACAGATACCGCAACACCTTCAGGAAGGTTTTGGATTCCAATTCCAATGGCTAATGCCAAAGCACCCGCTAAAGACGCTGATGAATAGCCTGCAGCAACCGAACCAAAGGCAACACCAATGGCGAGACCTTCAGGAATATTATGCATTGTTATCGCAAGAACCAATAATGTACTTCTTCTTTTTCTTTCCGGGTGAATTCCCTCAGCCTGTTCCATTGGCGACATTGGGTGCAAATGTGGCAATATTTTGTCAAACAACATAATGAAAAGGCCACCACATAAAAATCCAATTGCTGCCGGAATCCAAGCAATCTTTCCGCTTGCTTCCGCCATTTCAATAGCCGGAGACAGAAGTGACCAGAAGCTGGCAGCAATCATAACTCCCCCAGCCAACCCGAGCATTCCATCAAGCACCTTTTGGTTAAAATTTTTTGCTGTAAAAACTGACGCTGCCCCAACCGCAGTCATCAGCCATGTAAACAAGGTGGCAATAAGTGCCTGCATGGCAGGACTAAATTGGGATATAAATTCGAGCATTTCCTTCTATCCTCCCACTAGGATCATATTCAATTAAACCTATTCTGCAGAGCAGATAATAATCAAACATATGCTAATTTGATAGGAAATGTGCCCATTTTTATTATTAAAGATAATTTCAACCTTAATGTAATGAAGTCTTCTTATAATCTGCTACTTTTATAAGCATCGCCGTCTCATCACAATTTAAGAATTTTGGACAACTCATACAGTCTTTCCAAATTTTTTGCGGCAATTCCTGCTTATCAACAATTGTAAAACCGCATTTATGGAAAAAGTCCACCTGATAGGTCATTGCAAATACATTTTCAACCCCAAGCTGCTCTGCATCTTCTATTAGATTATACACGAGTTTTCTGCCGGTACCCAAACCTTTACACTCAGGGGAGATTACCAAGGAGCGAATTTCCGCTAAATCTCTTCCTAAAACATGTAAACTACCTGCACCGATAATTTTTCCATCTTGTTCAGCAACCCGCATACATTGAATATTTTCATATAAAGATAGATGTGTTCTTGGTAATAGGAGATCTTCCTTCGCATACGAATCAATAAGATCAAATATGGCGTCTACATCTTGAATGCTTGCTTTGCGAATTATCATATTCCTGTCTCCTTAATAAGTAATATTATCTCTTTTTCCTTTATCTAACCTGACCTGTTCCTGTGACAATATATTTTGTAGATGTAAGGGTTGGCAGCCCCATTGGACCTCTTGCATGAAGCTTTTGCGTACTAATTCCAATTTCTGCACCAAAACCAAATTCAAAGCCATCAGTAAATCTAGTAGAAGCATTATGATAAAGAGCAGCTGCATCAACATAATTGAAAAATCTCTCTACATTTTCTGCTGTTTCCGAAATAATAGCCTCTGAATGCAACGAACCATATTTATTAATATGAGCAATGGCCTCATCTACATTTTCAACGATCTTCATCGACACAATTAAATCTAAAAATTCAGTTCCCCAATCCTCTTCGATTGCTTCTTTTATCTCAGGATGTATCCCTCTAACTTTTTCATCACCACGAATTTCAACCTTTTTATCAAGTAATGCCTTAATTAAATCTTCTAGATGGTTTTTTGCCCATTCTTCATGGAGGAGAATAGTTTCAGCCGCATTACATACAGATGGACGCTGTGTTTTCGCATTAATAGCTATATTAATAGCCATATCTTTCGAAGCTGAACCATCAATGTAAATATGACAATTGCCTACACCTGTTTCTAATACAGGTATAGTTGAATTCTCAACAACAGTTTTAATGAGCCCTGCTCCGCCGCGTGGAATTAAGACATCAAAATACTCATTAAGCTTAAACATTTGAGCCGCCGTTTCTCTGCTTGTATCTTCAAGCAATTGGACAGCATCAGCTGGAATTTCAGATTGTTCTAGTGCATGGTGAATAACATTTACAATTGCTATGTTGGAATGAATCGCACTTGAGCTTCCACGTAGGATGACGGCATTTCCAGTTTTTAAACATAAGCTTGAAGCATCCACGGTAACATTTGGTCTAGCCTCATAGACCATGCCAACCACACCCAATGGAACGCGGATCTGCTTCATTTTTAATCCATTTGGTCTAGCCCATGAAGCTAATACTTCACCAACCGGGTCATTTAACTCTACCAGCAGGATCAGAGCCTCCGCCATATCTTTAATTCGATCTTCCGTTAGCCTTAACCGATCTATTAAAGATTCGTTAAATCCGTTCTTTTTACCAACTTCAATATCCTTTTCATTCTCTGAAATAATATAATCTTTTTCCAATAGAAGCTGCATGCTGATTCTACGTAATGCATCATTCTTCTGTTCGGACGTTTTAACTGCTAATTCACTAGTGATCGCTTTTGCTTTTTTGGCTTTTTCTAATAATTCACTCATTTCATCACCTTCTCTTTTTTTAATGGCACCCAGCGATCCCGATGAATAACTTCCGTCTGATCACTTTGTAATATTTCCTTCGCTTCCGTGCTTGATAAACCCTTTATTTTAATTAATTCATTCGAAGGGAAATTCACTTCACCCCTGCCGATGACTTCAGCTTTATGGTTCGTAACCTCAACAACGTCACCTACACGAAAATCACCTTTTACATTAATAATGCCTGCAGCTAAAAGACTTTTCCCTTTATGAAGAAGTGCATCAATGGCTCCATTATCAATTTCAATTTCACCAGCTACATTTGAATGCAGTGCAATCCATTGCTTTGAATTTTTCACACCAGTTTGATTGGAATTTCCTATATACGTTCCATCACCTTTACCCGCTAAAATATCGGTAAGTTTGTCCTGGCCAGAACCCGTTCCAATGAAGACATTAACCCCCAGTGGAAGGGCGGTTTTTGCCGCTTCGATTTTAGACCTCATGCCGCCTGTTCCCATTTTGGAACCGGAAGAAGATGCCATTTGCAGAAGCTCATCCGTAATTTCAGGTAGGAAATTATATTTTTTAGCATTTGAATTTTCATTCGGATTTTGGTCATAAAGACCATTCACATCCGTTAAAATAATGAGAAAATCAGCATGTACAAGTCCACTGACAAGAGCTGAAAGCATATCGTTATCCCCGAATGTTAACTCATCAATTGAAACTGAATCATTTTCATTAATAATTGGTAAAACATCACGCTTTAATAACTCCGATAACGTTGCATAGGAGTTACTATATTGCTCTTTATTCATAAAACTGGACCTTGTCAACAACAGCTGAGCAGTCACAATATTATGATTTCTAAAATGCTCTGTATAACCCTGCATTAATAATCCTTGGCCGACAGCTGCGGCTGCTTGCTTTCCCGCTATCGTAACAGGTCTCGTTGGATAGCCTAAACCTTTAAAGCCAGCTGCCACAGCTCCGGATGAAATTAAAATAACCTCATGTCCCTGCTTTTTGAGCATAGCCAAAGCCTCAACGTGTTCGGCAAGCTTTTCGATCGATAAGCCACCATTGGTATTTGTTAAAGAGCTACTTCCAATTTTTACAACAATTCGTTGCTTAGCCACACTAATTACTCCCTTCATCCTAAGAAAAGAAATAAAATAAAAACACTCATGAGCGATTGCTCCTAACCCAGTATAAGAATAGTCGGTTGGCATACCAACCGACAACTTTTTTCTAACAGAAAAAGACCCTTCCTCATCCTGTGAAAAGGACGGAAGAGTCTTATCTTTCGCGGTACCACCTTTTTTGGCAAATAGATGCAAGTGCATCATAGCCCTCTTAAATCCGTAACGTGGATAGGTCGGTTAGGTTTTAACCTAACAGCTCTGGGGTAGGTTCGTTTGTCTCGGTCCCGTTGAAATCTTTCAGCCTACGGATTTCAATCTCTTCTCGGGTGAATATCAAGCTACTGGTCCCCTTCAATGCTCTATTTCAAATGATTTTCTATTATTATGCGATATGATTTTGTTTGTGTCAATGCCATGTATTTGAAAAATTTGAATTCTATAATATTAGAAATATAAACAGTGTCAACTCATAATATTTTCCGTTTCTTCTGATTAAATAGATCCCCAAAAAATGTATGATAGTATAGGTCGACCACTGGCTCAAAATGTCTGGAAAAATGCTTGTTCAAAATACGGCTCGGGCAATAACTTCCTTCCACTTAGACTAGTACTTCATCCATTTCTTTTATTTCATCAGTCTTAGCGTCAAAATCATAAATTTTTTCTATAAAAACTTGGTGCCAAATCATAAAAATTAACACTGTCCATATTTTTCTGCTGTAATCAGCCTTTCCTCGACAATGATCTTCCAGTAAACTCAAAATATATTGTTTGTCAATCCACTCATCTGTTTGGCTAGTTTGAATAATATTAACAGCCCAATCGTAAAGTTCATTTTTCAGCCATACGCGAATAGGCACCGGAAATCCTAATTTACGCCTATGTAGTACATGTTCAGGGACAATGTCCTTCAACGCTTCTCTTAAAATATATTTTGTTGTTTGATTAGCAATTTTCATAGATGGGACAATTTCAGAGGCTACTTGAAAGACCTCTTTATCTAAAAAAGGAACGCGCAATTCTATAGAATGTGCCATAGTCATACGATCCGCTTTTAGTAAAATATCTCCCCTTAACCAAGTATGAATATCGATGTATTGCATTTTACTCACTAAATCATAATTTAATACGTGGTCATAAAGTGGACTTATAATTTGATGATATTTAATCGAACTATTATACGTTTTCAAAAAATGCTGTTTTTCCAGCTCATCAAACATTTTTGCGTTCCCAATATACCGTTCTTCAAGCGGGGTACAACCACGAATAACAAAGTTTTTTCCTTTTGTTCCATCAGCCAGCACACTTATTGACTTCTTCATCAACTTCTTCATAAAAGGTGGAATGTAACTAAAATACCTTAAGGAATTTGGTTCACGATAAATATTATACCCACCGAATAACTCATCGGCCCCTTCTCCTGAAAGAACTACTTTTACATACTTTCTGGCCTCACGGGCAACGAAATATAACGGAATGGCCGCTGGATCTGCTAATGGGTCATCCATATGCCAGACAATTTTCGGAAGCTCCCTTACATATTCTTCTGGTGAAATATAAAAATGAATATTTGTTACATTTAAACTTGCTGCGGTCTCCTTGGCAACATCTATTTCACTATACCCTTGTTGTTCAAATCCTACAGAAAAGGTTAAAAGAGACGGGTTTAACTCTTTAGCAATCGAAACAATGGACGATGAATCTATTCCACCCGATAAAAAGGAACCGACGGGGACATCACTTCTCATATGCATTTCTACCGAATCAAATAATACATCTCTAACTTTTTTAATTAATTGTTCTTTTGTATAGTGCTTTGGTTCAAAAGTAGCATTCCAATATTTTTTTATAATAATCGGTGCACCTATTCGTTTAATAAAACAATGGCCAGGCTCTAGCTTTTTGATATTACCTGAAAGGGTTAAAGGTTCTGGAACAAATTGGAAGGTAAAATAATGTTGCAATGCGTCAACGTTTACATCCTTTATTGTTTTTAAAATACTTTTCTTTTCCGAGGCAAAATAAAATCCGTGCTCTTCTTCCAAATAGAAGAAAGGCTTAATTCCAAAATGATCTCTAGCACCAAAAATTAATTGGTTTACTTTATCATAAATAACAAATGCAAACATTCCTCTCAGTTTATCGACAACGTCCTGTCCCATTTTTTGATAAAGCGCTAATATCACCTCTGTATCTGAACCTGTCTGAAAATTGTATCCATCTAAAATTAATTCGTCCCTTAATTCTATAAAATTATAAATCTCCCCATTGAATACAATCCAATACTTCTGATTGTTATATGACATTGGCTGATGTCCACCTTCTAGGTCAATGATACTCAACCTTCGAAAACCCATTAAAATATTGTCTTCAATATAATACCCTTCATCATCAGGACCTCGATGGTAAATCGTATGATTCATACTCATAAATTCATTTATTTTTAATACATCAGGATGGGGTTGAAGAGCCCCAACAAATCCACACATTAATTATCCTCCACAAAATTTTCCAATTAATTAGCAACCTTTTAAGTAGTTAAATCTTATTATAGTCTATGAAACTGAAAATTTGATGAAAAACAAACAAAACAAACCAAAAAAAGAGGGATTTTATCCCTCTTTTTTTGGTTACCATTATGGTTACATTCACTTAAATTAAGTCAGATTCTTGGAGCGGAAACTGAATTTTCAGGCGACACCAATACGCATTCTATGCCAATCTAAAAATAATACCATGTCCGCCTTTTGGATATTCCCATTTAATGTTTTGATGTGGGCATCCAATGCGGCAGCTTCCACATTCATGACAGCCTTCATAACCTACAAACATTCGTCCTTCTTTTTCCCATTTATACACTTCACCTGGACAGAATACTGTACAGATTTTATCAGGGCATTTCGTTGCACAAATATCAAAGTCTAACACGGTTAAATGAGATTTTGAATCGGCTTTATAACGGACTAAATACTGTTTTTCCTCAATTGTCTTTGCGTCTTTAGCCATTATTTCATCACCTTCCATGCACGGTATAAATCTTTCGCAACAGCAAGTTTTCCTTTATTGCCAATCATAGTTTGAATTGCTGCTTTCTGTTTGTCACGCTTCGGCGTTCCATCTACAGACAAGAAGCTGCTTGCTGCTTTATTCATTAATGGGATATATTCCTTAAAGTACTGTGGATTTGTCTCAAATGTGTGTGTTGCATCCTTATACTTTTCAAGGTCTTTGCCAATAAAGCTGTTCATTACCTTTTCACGGTATCTTGATAATGCAGATTCAGAAATATCGCCTTTTTGTTTTGCTTCTATAATCGTTTCAGCAGCTAATCTTCCTGATGTCATCGCCATATTTGATCCTTCACGGTGTATTCCGTTTACAAATTGAGCAGCATCACCAACGACTAACACGCCATCACCGTATAATTTCGGAATTGAATTATATCCGCCTTCTGGAATTAAGTGAGCTAAATATTCAGCTGATTCACCATCCTTAATTAGCGGCTTAACCATTGGGTGGTTTTTCACATATTCCAACAGCTCATATGGTTTAATTTTTTCTTTCACCATACTTGATAAAGTTGCACCAACACCAATGTTTATACTTTCCTTGTTTGTATAAATGAAGCAGGTACCTAGATTACCTTTTGTACCATCACCAAAGATTTCAATGGCAACCCCTTGGTTATCACCGACATTAAATCGGTCATTGATCACATCTTTTGGTAGATTAATAACCTCCATTGCACACAGAGCAACCTCATCCGGGCGAAGCTCTCTATGAAAGCCAAGCTGTTTTGCTAAAAGAGAGTTAACTCCATCAGCCAAAACTACAACATCAGCATATACATCCCCGTCCGGGCGGTCAGTGCGAACCCCTACGACTTTTCCGTTTTCAACGATACATTCAAGGACCACGGTTTCATTAATAAGAAGAGCACCAGCTTCTACAGCCTTATTTGCAAACCATTGGTCAAACTTAGCACGAAGAACAGAGAAGCAATTGTATGGAGCTTCACCCCACTCTTCATTTTTGACGCTTGATGTCACACATGACTTTTTATCCATCAACCATGCTCTTTGTTCAATGATCGGTCTTTCAAGCGGTGCATCCTTCCAAAACTCGGGAATAATGTCTTCCAACTGCTTTCTGTATAGAATACCACCCATTACGTTTTTAGCGCCAGGGTATTCACCACGTTCAATTAATAAGACTTTTAATCCTGCTTTGGCACTTGTATAAGCACATGCAGAACCCGCGGGTCCCGCACCTACAATAATAACATCAAATTTCTCAGACATGCTCCATTACACCTCCGGACTTTTCTAGTGCTGCTTTGAATTCTTGAATGAGTAACGGAAGAATCTCCATCGCATCCCCAACAATTCCATAATGCGATGCATCAAAGATGGCTGCATTAGGATCTTTGTTTACAGCAATAATAAGTTCAGAGTTTTTCATTCCAACAACATGCTGAATAGCACCGGAAATTCCAAATGCAAAATAAATTTTTGGTGATACCGTTTCACCTGTCTGGCCAATTTGCAGGTGGTGATCAAGCCAGCCAGCCTCAACTACATCACGAGTACCGCCTACTGTTGCACCAATCACATCAGCAAATTCATATAGCAACTGGAAGTTCTTTTCATCCCCCATACCTTTACCGCCGGCCACAATAATATGGGCATCGGCCAAGCTTGCTTTTTTCGTTGTATCCCTAACAATCTCTAAAACTTTTGTTCGAAGACTCTTTTCCTCTAAACCTAGCTTTTCCTCAATAACAGTTCCGTTGCGGCCTTTTTCAGGAGGCAATGCCTTCATAACCTTAGGTCTTACTGTTGCCATTTGCGGGCGGTGTTTTTTACAAAGAATGGTCGCCATGATATTTCCACCAAATGCAGGACGACTTGCTTCAAATAGACGTTTCTCTACATCTACGTCGAGCATCGTCGTATCCGCCGTCAATCCGGTGCTAATATCTGTAGCTATCGCACTTGCTAAATCCTTCCCGTTAGACGTTGCACCATAAAGAATGATTTCCGGTTTATATTTTCTTATTAAATGACTTGCACCATGCATAAATGGCTCTGTCCGATAGTTTTGAAGAATGGGATCATCGATTAGATACACTTCGTCAGCACCATATTCAAAACAAGTATTCGCCAAACCTTTAATATTATTTCCCAAAAGGAAACCTGCCAGCGGCACCTCTAGTTTATTCGCTAAATCACGCCCGGCACCTAAAAGCTCAAGTGATACTCCAGCAATTTCGCCTTCACGCTCTTCAATAAATACCCAGACGCCTTTATATTCTTCGATCATATTACATCCCCCTATTTACTGCCCGAAAAGTTCGCTCTTTTCAGCAAAGATAGTTGATACGATTTCCTTAACCTGTTCATTTGGGCTGCCTTCTAAAATTTTAGCCTTTTCAGGCGGCTGTGGCGCCCACATCTTTCCAACAATCGTTGGTGAACCTTTTAAGCCAAGTTGTGCAATATCTACTCCTTCAAAATCGTCAACTGTCCAAATAACCGGTTGATACCTTGCTGCTTTAATCATATTTGGCATTGGTGAATATGAAACTTCGTTGATTTCTTTTTCGACAGTAATTAAACATGGCAGCTGCGATTGGATCACTTCGTAGCCATCTTCAATTTTACGGTGAATTTTAATATACTTTTCGCTTTCATTCACTTCATCAATTTTTATGACTTTTGTAACAGGTGGAATATTTAACCGTCTTGCTATTCCAGGTCCAACCTGTCCTGTATCCCCATCAATGGCATGTAAACCGCAAATCACTAAATCAATTGGATCATTTTTTGATATTTTATCGAGAGCATTGTACAATGCATAGCTGGTAGCCAATGTATCCGCACCGGCAAACCTGCGGTCGGTAATCAGATAGCCTGCATCTGCTCCAATTTCGATACACTTCTTAATAACCTCTGTAGCTTGTGGTGGCCCCATCGATAAAACGGTAACCTTTCCACCTACCTGCTCTTTAATACGAACTGCCTCTTCCACGGCATGACCATCATAAGGATTCAATATCGCAGGAACTCCACGGCGGTCCAATGTGTTCGTTTTTGGATTAACCTTGATGATTTTTGTGTCTGGAACTTGTTTTACACAAACAACGATGTGCAAAAGAAACACACTCCTCTCGAATAAACCACACTTTTTTTAGAAAACCGTAAATCAAATACACCTTGGCGTATTTGCGCCCAGATTTTTTCGAGCTTGCTCGAAAAACTACCTCTGAAAATCGCAAGGCTCGCCGGAGGCTTAACTTTATTCAGTAGCGAACTTCTGCTGAATAAAGTTAAATGTTATATTAAAAGAGTTTAGAAACAAGAATACTATTTCTATTCTCTAAATAACCACAATCTAAAAAAATTAAAGCAAACGTTTTCAATGTTTTAATAATCCAATAACACTATTCCCACCGTAGTTACATTAACCTATGTTGTTATATATATTTTCAATTGTACAATTGTTCACAAACTTTTTAAAGAGTAATTTTGACAAATTTGCAAATTTTTTAAAAACATTTTTCGAACATTTTTTTAGACAAATAAAAAACGTTAAATCCATCTGTGATTTACATCACTCACATGGTGTAAAAGTTATTATATATTTAATATAAACTACTATTAGGAGGTACATGATTTATGTCATTAATAATAACAAGCACAATGAATGTTGGAGATATCGTTACACAATATCCACAGGCTGCTGACTTATTTAAAAAATACAAAATTGATTTTTGCTGCGGTGGAAATCGACCTCTACATGATGCCATTCTTGAAAAAAACTTAAACGAAGATGAAATTGTACAGGCGTTAAATGAAGGCTATGAGAAAATGCAAGCAATGAACACTGAAACTACGAACTGGCAAGAAGTTTCAAGTGCAGACCTAATCGATCATGTAATGCAAACACATCATGCCTATTTAACCGACGAGCTTCCAATGCTTGGACAATTCGTTACAAAAATTTATCGTGTACATGGTTCAAACCATTCTGAACTAGGCGAAGTGTACAATCATTTTCATGATTTAAGCAAGGAATTAATGGAACACATCATTAAAGAAGACGAAGTTATTTTCCCTCTAATAAAAGCATATGAAGCTGGCCCTACTTCAGAAAAACTTGAAGAAGTTAAAGCAGCTATTACTGAGCTTGAGAAAGAACATGATCATGCTGGAGATTTATTGAAGCTTATCCGCGAAATTACCAATGATTACGAATTACCAGTGGATGCTTGTATGACTTATACAACTACATTCCAAAGATTAGAAGCACTTGAGTCTGATATGTTTATCCATGTTCATAAAGAAAATAACATCTTATTCCCACGTTATTTGAATAAGTAATAAGAAAAGCGTAAGCGCCCGTTCAGCGAAGTTTACGAGTCGCTGGGCGCTGAAGCTAGACAATGTTTGAAAAAATTAATAGACATGAGTCACCCCATGTCTAGAATTAATATCCATAATCCCAGTCAACAACGTCCTCTTTGAAGCCAATAACCATTACATTTCCTAAATCCACTTTGTGATTGTTAAGAGTACAAGTACAATTTTCATCGCCGCATTGTTGCTTAATTTCCTCCAAAGTTTCCTTCTTAATATCCTCTAAAACGATAACCTCCTGTTGATTACGGTAAAGTACAGCTGTACCCGCCATAATTCAATGCGCCACCTTTCATTTTCTCTCACCATTTTTGTTC
This sequence comes from Schinkia azotoformans LMG 9581, assembly GCF_000307855.1. Classification (GTDB taxonomy): domain Bacteria; phylum Bacillota; class Bacilli; order Bacillales; family Bacillaceae_J; genus Schinkia; species Schinkia azotoformans. The sequence continues at coordinate 95,789 of NZ_AJLR01000039.1, forward strand.
TCTATATTTCTCATTATACGCCTGTCTATTTTTTATACCATAAGTTTGTGAATAATTTCACATTTATGGCAAAAAATATAAAACATTTTGTTACAAAACAAAAAATCAGATTCTACTAATATGAAAAGTGTTATAATTATTTATATCGACAACTTCGGTTTAAGCGCTTTCAATCGCTGCTAGATAAAGGACCCTCTACAAAATAGAGAGTCAAAAATAGAAACTAACTAATCATATTAGTTATCATTATAAAGATCACAAATATATTGAATTACAGATTGGTCTTCTGTTTTTGTTTGCTTTTTATCTTCCGGCTTTACCTCAACTGTATTTGGCATTTAAAATCTTCCTTCCTGCTATTTTGGTTTTTAAATTTATCAATATTTTCTGATAATTTTAAACCCGAATGCTCATTTAGTCAACACCATAATCAATAATTTTTCCTAGAAATTTGTGTCATTTTTACGAAAGCAATATCATAAAACCAAGGAATATCCGAATATTGTAAAAAGTATATAATAAAGTAGGGAAACCTCT
>NZ_AJLR01000040.1 GCF_000307855.1 Schinkia azotoformans LMG 9581
CCACGCCAAGGGCAGAACCCGCACTCCCTGTCCGCAATGTTGGAAAGCCAGTTTCGGTCCTCCTGCTATGCCTACTGCACAATAAATCTCCATTGTTCACAACAAAATAATAAAACTTTATAAAGGAGAGCAGAGGTATTGGATGCTATTTCGGCTGTTATTTACTGATTCTCTCAGTTCCGAACGGGTAACTAGAATAGGGTTTCAGTAATTGTTGTTTATGGAAGCACTCCCGCTATTTCTAAAAGTGTCAGGACAATTTCAAAAAGAATGAGGATGACGATGATCCATTCTACAAAAAGTCCGCGCATAGAGTGGCTGATGTTGGAAAAGCCATCCATGATGCTATATAAAATTTCAGTTTTATTTTTTAATATCGTATAACGATCCTTTAATTCAAAAAATTCCTGCATCTGATCGTAAAATTCACCAGCCACACGGCTTGTCCATGTAATATCAGGCTTATCAAGAATCATGATATAGGCAAGTGTGTTATATTCGTGACGGACAATTTTTGAAGTTGTTCTCGCCAGTTCCTTGTTCCCAATTCTAAGCTTTCCTTTTTCCAACCGGTCTATCATGTTTTCCAGTTTATCCAGGATATTGCCCAGTTGTTCCTCTGTTTTCTCAAGTGCCACCGATTTTGCAAGCACCGTTGAAATTAATTCAGGGTAAAAATCTTCATATTTTGGCACGACTACGTATTCGTCATTCAACTCAATGGTTTCAGATTCTTTAATATGAAGACTGTAATCGTCAACATATCTTCCAACATCTAGAAGATTAATGTCCGGCTCAAAGGAGTGAACAAAGTTAAAAATTTCATTTTTCTCATCTACATTGAGGTGATTGATAAATACTATGCTGCCAAAGGAAAAAATCAGTACTTGGAGTGAATCGTTCCTATTATTGGGAAGAATGGAATAGAGAACATTACCTTTTAAAATTAAAGGTTCTTCCCATGTGAATTTTTTCGGAATTCCACAGTGAATAGCAATTTTATTCAAATCAATTTCATTTGTGATCGCAAAAGCTTTAAAAGTAATTGGTTTCATGATTCCACTCTTTTCTGTTAACTTTCTACTATAATTTTATTCCAATTTGCTAAAAAAATGAGTGTAATAACGAAAACTGTTTTACACTCATTTTGATCGCCTTACATTAGAAAAGCAGAAGGATACTTAAAAAAGAAAGGCTGAAATTAATTAACCAGAACATTTTCACTATTTTTGTTTCGAGCCATCCCATTAACTTAAAAGTATGGTGAATAGGCGTCATTAGAAATACGCGTTTTTTTCTTAGTTTCATAGAGATTAGTTGAATGATAGCCGTTAGTGTCTCGATAAAGACAACGCCACCCATCAGGATAAATAAAATCTCTGTTTTTGTGACAAAGGCTAATCCTGCTAACAGCCCCCCTAGTGAATGGGAACCAGTATCACCCATAAAAACATGCGCTGGGTTGATATTAAATAATAAAAATCCAAGAATGGCCCCCATGCAGATCAAGATGAATAAAAAAACCTGATAGTAATGTTGTGTATATGCAATAACAGCAAAGGGCAGTAATATGGTTAAGACAATACTTGCCAATAAACCGTCCAGTCTATCGGTAATATTTGTTGCATTAACCGTTGTAATCGTAAATCCAATGAAGAAAAGGAAATAAAACGATTCAAGATTTATAGAGAAATTGGTATTTGGGAGATTGAATATGGGACATGACAATGAAAAAAAGAAGGAAAAAGAAAAGCAAAATGGCTTTTTTAAAGAAATTCTAATTGAAATTAGAGATACAATTGTATTCGAAGTGGTTTGGAACATCTTAATGTTAATTCCTCGGATGATGATTCGGGTAATCAAGAATATTTGGTGAAGAAACAAAAACAGCGTGCCAATTTGCGGATTAGCACGCTAATAATATAATTTTGGAATTATAACCCCTATTAAGTTAGATCCAATCCTTTTTGGTAATATTGCTTCTTAATTTCTTCTGGAACCATGTTTCCTCCGGTACCCCAAACAATATGTGTGCCGTTTTTCAACTTGTCAGATAAACGGTGTTTCGATAAATATTCAGCACCATCATTACCTAATTTAACTGGGCCGATTATACCTGCAAGGGCAGAAGGTTCCATGTGAATGCTCTCTGTATCAACCAGTTTTTTTAGCAGCTTATACAAATGTTCATCATTAACCGTATAAATTCCGCTTAAGAAAGGCTCGATTGTTTTGCCGACAAACCCAGATGGTCTGCCTACTGCAAGGCCATCCGCATCTGTGATATTATCAATCCCCACATCCTGGACAGAAATTTGATTGTGGAGCCCAGTCATTAAACCAAGCAGCATACAAGGAGAGTGGGTAGGTTCGGCAAAGAAGCAGTGAACATTGTCTTGAAATATCAATTTCAGGCCAAAACCAATACCTCCAGGACCGCCGCCAACTCCACAAGGAAGATAGACAAACAAGGGATGATTTTCGTCTACTTTGATCGCTAGCTCTGCTAATTGTTTTTTCAATCGAGTAGCCGCCACTGCATAACCTAAAAATAGATCACGAGAATTTTCATCATCGATAAAATAACAGGTAGGGTCCTGCTCCGCAAGTTTTCGTCCGTCCTCAACAGCCTTACTGTAATCTGCTTCGTATTCTACAACATTGACATTTTTCCTTCTTAGTAGGTCTTTTTTCCATTGTTTCGCATCGGCAGACATATGAACAGTTACATTAAAACCTAACTTGGCCCCGATAATGCCAATGCTGAGTCCTAAATTACCTGTTGATCCAACGGCTATTGAATATTGTGAAAAGAAAGCACGAAATCGATCGCTATCTAAAACAGAATAGTCATCCTGTATGGTCAACAATTGATGCTGTATAGCCAATTCTTCTGCATGTTTGAGAACTTCATAAATACCGCCTCTGGCTTTAATGGAACCTGAAATCGGCAAGTGGCTGTCACATTTTAAAAGTAATTCGCCACCGATTGATTGTCGGTAGTCCTGTTCTAATGATTGCTTCATCGATGGTATCTTCACCAATGGAGATTCGATGATGCCGTTCATCTTCGCTGTTTCCGGAAAAACCTTGGCGATATAAGGTGCAAACCTTACTAGCCGTTCCTCAGCCTGCTTTACATCCTCATAAGTAAGAGGGGATTTCTCAATGGCTGTATAGAATTTTTCCTGATTTGGGTTGGTCCAAAATAGTTCATCCATTGAAATGAGCTGATTAAATAAAGGGTATTGAGCTTTCAAAGCTTCGATATCTATGTTCATTTTTTTACCCTCCAAGTTTTCGTTGCAAGATACCTTAACTAAATATGTTTAGATTTTTCTTCCATATAGTACAACAAAGTTAAAATATTTATAGACACAGTCAACCTCCTCAAATCCACTTTCCTGTAACCAGTTCAATTGATCACCTAATGTTGACATCTTATCTAACTTTGTCCGTTCATACGCTGCAGCAAGTTCCTCCTGTGTTAAGCCACTACTTTCAATTTTTTGACTCCAATCTGATTTATACAGAGTTTCGATAAAAGGTGTTTGTCCCAAGACCTGATCCGCATTAATGAACAGGCCGCCTTTTTTCAACATACTGAAAACTTTTTTATAGAGATTCTTTTTTTCCGTTTCCGTTAAATGATGAATGGATAATGCTGACACAATAATATCAAACTCACCATCAAAATCATATGTCGTATAGTCATTTAATATATATTTTACATTTGGAAAATGTGAAAGACGTTCTTTTGCGACATCAAACATTTTTTCAGAAATATCAATTAAGGTCATTTCTGCATCCGGATACTTTTCTAGAATTAAAGATGATAATAACCCTGTTCCGGCACCAATATCAAGTACAGCGGGGTTTTTAGTTTGAGTGTTTAGTAGCGAAACCGGAATTGTATAAAAATCACGGAAACAAGGTATTAATTTAACCCTTTGAGAATCATACTGTGCTGCATTTTTATTAAATTTTTCTACGATTGAATTTCTAGATTGATTATTTTCCATTTTGTTAGTCCCCTTTAAATTTTTTTGTACTATAAGAAAAGACATCGTAATTTGCTATTATGGGCAAATTACGTGTTTTTCTAATTAATTGAATTATAAGGAATTTAACTTATAATGGAAAATAACAAAAAATACGATTTTTAATAACAAACTGTTATTGAAGTTGAAAAAGGGATTGATCTGGAATGGAAATGAAGTGGATCAAGACATTTATTGTAACAGCAAAATATGAGAATTTCCGAAAAACAGCGGAAGAGCTTTTTTTAACCCAACCGGCTGTTACAAAACATATTAAAAGGTTGGAAGAATCTCTTAATATTGAATTATTTGAGAGAATAGGGAATAAAGTTGTGCTGACACCGGCTGGTCATAGATTTCTAGGTTATGCTAAGGAGATGGTTTCGAAGTATGAGGAAGGAATGGAAGACTTTGAATCTTGGAAACAGGGATATAATCGAAAATTAATTATAGCTACTGCACCACAAATTGCTTCATCCTTTCTGCCGTCACTGTTACGGAGCTTTATGGATGAGAATCCGGATATAGAAGTGATCATCAATATTTTGAAATCTTATGATGTAGGAGGCGAGATTAGTAAGGGACGAGCAGACATAGGACTAACGAGAAGCCACCCCATCCAAACCAATATCAATAGTAAGATCATCTATGAAGAGCCTGTCATCTTAGTAGGGCCAAGTGAATGCACGAAGCGTAGCTCTCTTAATGAGGAAACTATTTTGCAAAAATATAGATTATTAACTCATAATCACCCCGAATATTGGGACGATCTATTGCATGAAGTGCAAAGATATTACCCAACAGTAAGGACAATGGTTGTTAACCAAGTAGAGGTGACAAAACGCTTTATTGAAGAGGGATTAGGTGCCTCCTATCTGCCAAGGACAATGGTTACGGAGGAATTGAAAAACAATAAACTGACAGAAATCAATTCTGAAAAAATTATCCCACCTAAATCATCTACCTATCTATTAACCAAAATAGAAACGGAGGAGGTAATAAAATTTATCAAATTTGTAAAGGAGGCTGTATCTAGGTTTTAGTAATGTTCATAGTTGGTACTGATAATACAGATAATAAATAATAATCAGAAAATTATGTACATAGTCACCCTGTTTCTGTTATAATTGCAAATAAAAAAATATAGTTGGGGTGATTAAAATTGGGACAGGCAAAGAAAATTGATAGGAAATTTTTAGTTGAGAGTGATTATTTATTAAAAAGTTTAGATTTAGTATCTATCGATCTAGTCGAACAGTTTTACATTGGTTTTGGTGTAGATGAAGAGGTAAGGATTAGAAGTGTGGAGGATCATGCCTCAGAGGACCACAAAGTGACTCATTACCTTTCAATAAAAAAGGGAAGAGGAATGTCCCGCATCAAAACGGAGGTTCAAATTCAGGAAAGTACGTATAAGCAGCTCTATGAAAATTTAACTCCGATTGTCAAAAAAAGATTATTCTATGATTATTGCGGCCATCATTTAACAATCTTCAAGTATTTCGGTAAATTGGAAGGATTAATTATTGTAAAAGTAGAGTTTGATTCAGAGGAAGAGGCCAATAAATTTGAAATTCCTCATTGGTTTAGCACTGAAATCACAGACGACCTTTCCTACAGAAATCAAAATCTTTACTTAAAAATTAATGATATTAACGAATATAGTATGTTAGTGGCGAATTAAGCTTTTATTTTTTAAAAGAATGGGAATGGACTTTTTAGTTGGAAAGCTAAAAGGTCCTTTTTTGTTAGAGCCGCAAAAAGCAAAGGAGTTGGAACGGGAAAAGCAATCCTCCATAAAATAGTACTATTACGAATTTAATAAAAATGGAGGGGAAATGGGATGGTTGTTCAAAATCCAGGAAATTTTGATTATTATAGAATGAATCCGGCAATAGAGAATTGGGGAAACAGCCTTGAAAGGACACAATATCAAATAGGTGAATTCCCCATAGGAAATTATAGAGAAGATATACGATTTGGTGGGAATTTAAAAAACTTTGGAGATAATTTGGGTGGATTGTTTAAGCACTTAAATGGTCTGGCAGGAGCCTTTTCAAATGGCAATGGAGCAAACGGTTCAGGCGGTTCAGGCAATGGCGGTGGGGGGGCACCCGCTGGTTTTAATTGGGAAAATATCACAGGCATTACTAAGCACCTCAATGGCTTAATGGGAGCCTTTCCGTTGGACTCAGGCATGAATGGTTTTGGGAGGCCGTTCTTTGGTGGGCGCCCTGGTTTAGGAAATCTTATGGGAAATATGAATCCGGGAGGCTTCATGGGACCTTCTCCGTATGGAATGGGGATGACAGGCTTTGGAAGTCCGGGCTTTGGTGGAGGCCTAGGGGGGCTAGGAAATCTTATGAGTCTTATGAAACCACTGGGAGGCTTATTGGGAATGGGACCTTCTCCATATGGAATGGGAATGACCGGCTTTGGAAGTCCGGGCTTTGGTGGAGGCCTAGGAGGGCTAGGAAATCTTATGGGCCTTATGAAACCACTGGGGGGCTTAATGGGAATGAATGGTCTAGGTGGATCTGGATTTGGAGGCCCACTTGGGATGCTTGGTTTAATGGGGAAAGGAATGGGCGGATTACCATTCGGAGGAATGGGACCCTTAGGAGGCTTACAAGGGGGGCTACCGGGTTATTTCTTTTAAGTAATAATAAAGGAAGTGCCCGGCTTTGAAGCTTTTCTCCTCGACCGGGCACTTAACGAATTCTAAGCCTTAGCCTAGTCTACTTGTGATACCTTAAAAATATGATAATCCAACGTTAGGAACTTCATCCCAAACAACCACATATCATGCTTGGCCTCATAAATTAATATTAAAACTATTCATTCATTCTTTGCTGAACATGTTGTATCTTCTGTTGCGCTTTTTCCAGCTCCCCCATTGCAAAATGACAGGCTTCTGCTTCAGCACTGTTAGAGTTAATTTGCTTTAAATGGAAATGGGCTTTATGGATTAAATCCTGAGCTTCTTGCAAATCACCTTTTAGGTTCATAAAGGACCACCATCCTTTCATTAATTAGATTTATCGACTATATCTTGTGCTATTTTCCATTGAATTACACTCTATAGAGAATAATCAATAATTTTCTCGATCAGCTATTTTTGTCCCTCACGAAAGTTTTACAAAAAAATAAGCATACATTTACAGTTGCTTAACATTGAGTTGGTAAAATTTCCATTAACGTGACTTGATAACTTAAGGAATTAGATGGGGGATTAAAATTGAAAAAAATATATAATCGACTGAGCCTGCAAAGTAGATTGCTTCTTATTTTTATTTTGTTGTTTGTTGTATCAATAAATATCCTCGGTTTTACGTTATACAGTAAAGCTAAAACAACCACTATTCAAATTATAGAAGATCGATTATCTCGTGAAGTTGAGATTATGTCATACATAATTAAAAATTTGAAGTTTGTCTATATTAGTGATGAGAATTATTTTTTTCAACAGGTAGAAATGAGCGTTCGTGATCAGCATAAACAATTAGCAGCAGATGGTATAACTTCAGACATGTATTATATGCAAAATGGAAAAATTACACCTTTCCAAGTAAGTAAAAAAGTGGAGAATACCTCTTTAAGTGAACTAGTAGAAAAAATTAATAAGATGGATAAAGGGTTATTCCATGAACAATTGGAGGGGAAGGATTATACCATTTCAGTGCAAAAAATAAATGAAATAAATGGGAATTATGTTTTGGTAGTTCCTACTAATTCGTACTTGGGCCCTGTTAATCAAATGCATTCCTTTATTATTGTGTTAGTCATTATCTCCCTAATGATATGTACAATTCTAATTAGTTTATTTGTAAAAAGTATTACAAAACCATTAAAGGAATTACAGGAAACGATGAGAGAGGTTCGTGAAGGGAATTTAAACAAAACGATTTCTGTAAAAACGACTGTTCCAGAAATAATTTCGTTGAATAAAAGCTTTAATATGATGATCGAGCAAATGGGAAATATGATTCACGAATTAAACGAAACAACAAAGGAACTGGAATCAACAGGAAAAAATCTAAGCCAGTCTTCCAACGAAGCATTGACCTCCAGCCACAAATTGATCCAAGAAATTAATTTGGTAAAGCTAGCTGCTGAGCAGACAGCAGCAACTTCAGAGGATAGTGTTAAAGATTTTAATACGATGAAAGACAAAATTGAATTGCTGATTAATAATATTAATAAAGTTTTTACTAGTTCAGAGGATATGAATAGTTCAGCTATAGGGGGCGAGCGAAATATCACACAATTAATCGAAACCATTAACCAATTCGAATCAGATTTCGATTATATGACTGGCACGATTAAAGAGGTGAAAAATCATTCTATCGCCATTGGTAATCTGGTCGGTTTAATACAAGCGGTAGCCGATCAAACAAAACTGTTAGCACTTAATGCTACGATTGAGGCAACACGGGCGGGAGAGGCTGGGAAGGGCTTTGCAGTTGTAGCCAATGAAGTGCGCAAACTTGCCGACCAATCAACAAAGGCTGCTGAGAAAATAACAAGTTCCATTTTAAGCATGGAGGATGTAACCATTCAGGCTACACAAGAGTTTGATCAAATTTTATTAAAAATTAAAAAGACTTTAACAACTGCAAATCAATCCAAGGAATCCTTTGACGACTTAATGAGTGAAATTGGGATCGTAATTGAAAAAATACAAAACATGCAAGGAGAGCTTTCAGCACTTCAATACATATTACCCCAGCTTGAACAAACAACAGTTGGGATTGTTTCTATATCTCAAGAAACACTTTCAAGCACAGAACAAATGTTTACCACTAGTGATAAACAAATTAGTGAAATGGAGAGAACGCATCTTATAGGTACGCAGCTGATGGAATTATCATCTTCATTGTCCACTAAAACAAAAAAGTTTAACGTAGGATAGCGATGAGTAACATTCAGAGTCCGAATGTCTGTTTTCAAAAGATGTGGAAGCGAATTTATAATCTTCACTTTAAATGTATTTGTGAACAGTGAAGAAAGGCAGATCGTCTGTGTTTTTTTATTTCTTTAAAAAAATGGAAAAAGTATGTTTTGAATTAGAAAATGTAGAAGTGACCTATTTAGATAAGGAAATATTAAAGTGAATATATAGCTCAAAAGCAGCTCAGGAAAAAATGAAAAAAGCTGAAAAAGTTGCTCAAGCAGGGCGCATGTCAAAAAAAGAAGCAAAGTCCAAAGCAAATAGAATGTTTGAGACAAAATCCAAGGGCACAAGCCAAAAAGCACTACAACGTGCGGCAAAAGCGATTGAACATAGAAAGGAACATCTTCAAGAAGTCGAAGCGGTAAAAGAGAAAAGACCAATCGTGTTCCGCCAATCAAAAGCTTTAGAATTGCACAATAAGTTTTCAATTATGGCAGACAAACTAACGCTTCGTGTGGAGGAGAAAGTGTTATTAGATGAGGTTAGTTTTCAATTGCCCCTCGCTAAAAAAATTGCTATAACTGGCAGCAACGGCAGTGGGAAAAGCACTTTACTATACCATATTGTGAATCATGGGGAGGGTTTAATCATTTCGCCAAAAGTAAAGTTTGGCTATTAATGTAGCAGATATACACTATGAAATCACTGATCAAATGTTAACTCGGAAGTGATTAAAGTAGCATGACCAATGAAAAACGGGCTGTCCAAAAGGAACGTGCCCGTTTTATTGGATTTTTCAAGGTTTGGGGTACGTTACAAGAATTTGCGTGCCCGTTCTTGGTTTTTTCGTCTATCTTATTTTTCAAACGCATTTGCTTTTTCGAGAAAACTTGTATTTAAGTATTTAGTAACATCAATTTCTTTTGTCAGAAGGGGTTGTTCCCCTTCACTAAAAAGTTCAATTAGTTTCTTCCATGAATCAGGATAAATATGGCCGTAGCCTTTTTCGGTTTCGATAGGGGTAGATAGGTCAATGAATGTGTTTAGTCCTAATTGGCCAACCCTTTCATCTGCAAATTCTTCTGGAACTGCGATTTTCATAATTTCAAATGCTAAATTGCGATTTTTAATCGAGAAATCTATTCCTCTTGCAATTCCTCGTGAAATTTTTTCAACTAAATCTGGCCGTTCGTTAATAATTTTTCCGTTAGCAATAATAGCTGTTGAAGGTAGTGATTTAAAAGCCCTAGGTGTTAAGGATTTTGATTGAAAGCCCTTTGTATAAAGGGAAACTAAATCATGTGCTCCACCGCAATAGGCTGCAATTTTCTCCTTTTCAAAAGCGACGAGAATAGTTGTAGCATCATTACCAATTGGAAGAAGAGTGACATCTTCATTCGCATGTAATCCCTCTCTTGCTAAAAGTGATTGAACCATAGGCACTTCAGCACCACTAAGTTCTGTAACTCCAATAGCTTGTCCTTTTAATTGATTTATATTTTTAATGTCAGAATATTTTGGAACGATTAAATCAAATAAATTCGTCGAGTTAATTTGATATACAACTTTAATGTCCATCCCTTGGTCCCAAGCCGGGATTAGAGAGGCAACAGCAACGACGCCGAAATCAGCAGTCCCAGAACCAATTTGCTGCACAACATTTGCGCCGCCTTTTTCAGGAACTAGTTCAACATCAAGACCTTCCTCTTGGAAAAACCCTTTTTCCTTAGCAATATAAGCGTAAAACATGGGATTACCTTTGGCAGCCAATAAAAGCTTCACTTTTTCTAATTCAGTATCACTACTTGTAGGCGAATTGCCTCCATCATTCGTCGAGGTTGACCCACATGCAGTTACAAGTATTATTGAAAAGAATAGTAAAATGCTTACCGTAGATTTCATCTCATATCATCTCCTATTATTCAGAAGACATCCCTGTATCTATTATACATGTAAAATGTTTCTTATGGTGCAACATTCTGGATATTTCGACACTCAATATAAAGTATAAAGGTGATAAATACGATCATCGGTATGATACTAGTAGAATACAGAACGTTAGGAAGAGTAGAGTAGAGTAAAAAAATAAAACAGCTCCTTTCTAACAGAAGTGAGCTGCTTTACTGAGCCTGGGGGTCGGGAACTGTGTCCCAGAGCCGGTATGTTTATTTTATTTTTTTATGATATTGAAATTTGCCCCTAGAACTGGCCAATTTTGCTGGAATGCTGGCCCAAGGACCCAGTAGCTTACCCCGCGAAGATTGTACTCTTTTGCAGTGTCGTATTTGACCTGTATGCTGCGGGCATCTTCAAACCACACTTCATGCTGTTGACCTGATCGATCTGTGTAATGGAAAAATGGCGATTGAGAGGTTTCATTATAGTTAATGGCAACGCCATTTTGCGCCGCAATGTTGACAGCCTGTCTTGGACCAATAACATCAGCCCTTGTTCCATATTTCCAAGGGATCTTCCAATCATAACCATATATCGGTACACCCATAATAATTTTATGACGAGGAATGACGGAAACCGCATAATCTAGCACCTTTTTTACCTCATTAATAGGAGCAACTGCCATTGGACGGCCGCCAATCCAACCCCATTCATAAGTCATGATCACTACAAAATCAACAATTTCCCCGTGAGCGGCATAGTCATGAGCCGCATATTGTAATCCTTTTTGTTCCGCACTGTACTTAGGAGCAAGTGCTGTTGAAACAGAGTAACCCTCTGGTTTTATTCGTCTAACGACTTTTCGGAGGAAATTATTAAAGTTTTCCTTATCCTCAGGGTAGACGTATTCAAAATCGATATTTACCCCTGTATACCCTTTTTGCTTTAGCTCTGCCAATATATTAGTAATGAGTGTATTCTGAATGTCTTCATTTCTTATAATTTGGGCGGCTTCGTCTGGATTAAAACCCGCATTTGTAATCGCAAGAAGCGGGGAAACATTTCTGTTCCGAGCGACTGTAAGGATAGCATTGTCATCTAAAGGTGTAAGGCCCCCAGTCTTTGTAACATTATGACTAAATGGGCTGATATAGGTAAGATATGGTGCGATCGGTGAAACAAGATTCGCTCCGTCCTGGCCCACCCTAGTTACGTAGGCATTTACTTCCATGGCTTTTTTCATGGACGTCTCAGGTATCCTCAGTCTTTGCCCAATATAAAGCATCTCTGGATTTTGAAGTTGGTTTGCCTGAACAATGGCTGAAACGCTTACTCCATAACGATTCGCAATTAACCATAACGTTTCCCCAGATTGAACGGAATGATAAATAACGGGAATGGTTAGTACTTGACCAATATAAAGTCTCGATGGGTCTGTTAGCTGATTTGCTTTTACAATCTCTTGTATCGATACACCGAAACGATAGGCTATTGACCATAAGGTATCTCCGGGCTGAACCACATATTGTTGATAAGGTGCAGGGATCACTAATGCCTCCCCGACAACCAACCTGTTCGGGTCCTCCAAACCGTTAGCAAAAACAATTTGTTGATTGGTAGTCCCAAATTTATGAGAGATTCTCGAAAGAGTGTCTCCTCTTTGTACAACATATATTTTCATCATCCGCCACCTCAAAGTAAGCATTAATAATATGCAATTTACTTTAGGATATTCATGGGTAAACATTTATGTGATAAAAGCCGTGGGAGAGCAGCGGGTGGGTAAGCGAGCCGCAGTACCCGACCCCGTGGCTCATTCAATAGATAATATTCATGATTTTTTTAATAATAAGTCCGGTTATTACTCCAGGAATAACAAATAACATGGGAAGCCAGACAGGCCCAAAAAATATTCCAAAAATCTTTAAATTTGATGAGTACATCAAACCAACGGTAACAAAAAATGCGGAAAATACATAAGGAAGAAAAGAAAAGTGATCTTTTCCGCCTTCTGCATCTTTAACGGCATCCCACATGGCAAAAAAATATAAACAAGGATAAAACATTAACCATTCCAAGTCTGTTTCGTGTACGGCTTCGTTTATTTTTCCATTAAAGCTTAAAAGAATAATTTTATTAAAATTAGCTTTTACGTTAATCAGAAATTCAAGTGCTACTAAAACAATGCCTTTTACTATTTTTCCGTTTAAAAATTGTCCAAACCCTGGAAGGGCAATACTCCACATTAGCTTTTCAAATGCATTCCTATTCATAAGTACCTTTGTTTTGTATTAATAAAACTACAATTCTTTGCATAAAAAGGGGAGTTTTACTGTATCTTTTATCCATATAATCACCTCCTGGATATTATTTACCAATTTTTTGGGTGTTATGAATTCTTGTAGTGAAATTTGAACATAAATAGTCATCTATTTTCAATTACAGGCCATGGGGTCGGGAACTGTGTCCCAAATAAAAAAGCATACCAACGTTGGTATGCCTTGTATTTTTGCTATCTTTTTTTCTTTTTATTATCCAAAACAAGCTGTTGCTTCTTTTTAACTTCCTCCTGGACAACTTTTACGTGAATGGTTCTCTCATCAATCGTATCTACACTCAAAACCTTTGCTTTCCGGCCCTTAATTTTTAAATCCTGACCAACCGATGGAACATTTTGAAGCAGCTGACTTAATAAAATATTTTTGTTTTCAATAAAATGAACAGTAAACATTCTATTTTCACCTACTTTTCGGGGGATGTTAATAAAAAAGACCTCATGAAAATCTTTATATAGAATATTTGAGTCATGTGAAATTTAGACCATATAACTAATAACTTTTGCTGGCTGTTTACGTCAGATTTTTAAGAAAGAAGAAAAGGGTGCTGTTTATGAAAAATAAGTGGATAAGGCAGATGCGTTTCATAAGTGAAGCAATCGGAACTGATGTAAGGTGGGAAGGGAAGCAAAATACAGTTTTTATTAAAACGGAGAAATAAAATAGGGGAGACTGACTCTAAGTAAATGAGCCAGTCTCCTTATTTTAAAAAACTAGTTGACAACTTTATTAACGGCCTCAACATATTTCTCGTACCATTTATTCCATTCTTCACGTCTAGATTCAATCGTTGTTCCAGCAAGGAGGGCTTCCACAACATCAAGACATACATGCCAGCCTGCCAGATCCCTTGGAGTATGGTCTGTAATTTTTGATATCTTTTCAACTAACACTAATTGACAACCCGAAGATTCTTCACTCAATTCGAAACGAACTATTGTCTCACCCCAGGTATATTCTAGGACAGCCTGCATTTTTAACTCGGTAATAGTCATTTCTAAAAACGTCCCATTTCGCATGTCAAATTTAATGATTCCGCCTTCTCGAAGTTCGTTCACGCTTAACTCAGGGAACCACATTGCTAGCTTCTCATTTTCGGTTAAATATGACCAAACATCATGAACAGAGTGCTTTAAATGACGTTCAAAGCGGGCTATATATTGATTCTCGGCTTTTTCAATTTTGGCAAGCAACATTGATTCCTCCATTATTTTAATGACTATATAAAAAAACAATACAATGATATTATACTATAGAAATCGATAGGGGGTCTTTCAGTGGGATTTTTTCAATTTGTAATCATTTTCATTCTTCTGTCTGTATTAATAGAGAGGGTAATTCGAAAACGGCTTGGTATAGAAAAGAAAAAGATTTCGGAGACCGCAGGGAAAAATGTAGATCGTTGGGGTCGTGGAATTATTCTTGTTACTTTTTTAGCTACTTTTTCGTATTTTATTGATAAAGATGATGAAATCGTGAAGTGGTATTGGATTTCCTATTACGTCATATTAATGGGGTTTCAAACATACATCCAATGGAAGTATCTAAAAGACTCGAAAGAATACATACTTTCACTTATATTTTTAGTACTAGGTATAGTTTTCTTATTAAGTGTGGATAGTGTACTTTGATGTGTTGTAGTTGGACAAGGAACCGAATCGATGGTCCCTTGTCCGATTTTAAAAGTAAAGAAAGTATCTAGTTTTTGAACATCGTTGTCTGGCTCCAGCGCCTATCGCCTAGCAAACTTCAGGTCTCCTTCCTACGATAAGTCAACTAAGAATTGCTAACACAATTCAAGTTTCTTTTATCGCTGTCGTTGTCCCCTCCAGTTTGTACGGCGATAAGCAAGGCGCTTCCGCTTTTCTTAGTAACCCGAGTTTTCAGAAGTAAGATTTTCAAGCATCGTATGATCGCCTTTTTGCAACGGTTTTTCTGCCGGACCTTCAATGACTTCACCCGTGTATGAGAATCTGGATCCGTGGCATGGACAATCCCAAGTACGTTCACCATCATTCCAATTCACTTCGCAGCCAACATGCGTACACGTCGTATCAACAATATGTAGTTTTCCTTCGGTATCCCGGTAGGCGCCTTTTCGGGCACCATTAACCATCACAATTCCGCCTTCATCATTTGCCAATTCTTCTGCATACTTGTTGCTAACCTCGAGTTTTCCTTTTATTAAGTGTTTCGCTACATCAATATTTTCTTTAAAGAACTTTTGCAAACTTGGGTCCGCATAAAAACGAGATGGGGTGTAGACGGTTTGATATGGATTCTCTTTATTCAGTGCCATATCCGCTAATAACAAGCCTGCCGCCGTGCCATTGGTCATGCCCCATTTTCGATAACCTGTAGCAATAAGGATATTATGAACACCGGAAGTGATTTCACCAACATATGGAAGTTTATCCAATGTTGCTAAATCCTGAGTTGACCAGCGGTAATCAAAGTGATCAAGATTGAAAACATCTTTTGCGAACTTTTCCAATGCTTTGTAATGTTCCTTCGTATCTACACCTTGACCCGATTTATGGCTCTCACCTCCAATGATGAGCAAATTCTCACCATCTACCGGCGTAAAACGAATCGACCGGTTGGGCTTATCAACGCTTAGATACGTGCCACCCGGATAATCCATGTTTGTTTTCGTAGCAAGTACATAAGAACGGTCCGCATGTAATCGTCCAGAATAAAAACCCGTCCCTTCATAGAAAGGAAAATGAGAGCAAGAGAGGACCCCATTCCCCGTAACACGGTGACCGTCGCGGGTAAGGACTGTCGCTTTATTTTCATCTCGTTCAATATTTACCGCTACCGTGTTTTCAAAAATGTATCCACCTTTGTCGACTATAACTTTTACAAGGTGAGTCAAATATTTAAGGGGATGAAATTGGGCTTGTTTTTTCATAACGAGCCCTTTGTAGATTTTAATATCAAAAGGAATTTCATTTATAATATTACCTTCAATATTTAATTTTTGATAAGCTTGGAATTCCTTTTCGATTTTTTGGATACTTTGCTCTTCAGTTGTATAAAGATGTGCATCTTGTTCGCTGAAATCACAATCGATTTTAAGATCATTGACCGTGTTTTTAATAAAATTCAAGGCATTTGTGTTCGCTTCATAATATAATCTTGCTTTATTAATTCCAAAATGGCTGATTAATTCATCGTAAATGATATCATGTTGTGCTGTTATTTTCGCAGTCGTATGGCCGGTTGTTCCATTTAGCAGTTTGCCTGCATCAATGAGTGCAACTCTAACACCTTCATTGACCAAGAGATACGCAGCCGTAATACCGGTAATACCACCGCCAACAATAACAACATCCGTCTCCAAATCTCCATCCAGCTGTTTAAATTCAGGAAAATCTATGCCATCCCGCCAATATGGCTCCGGGAATTGTGGAATCTTCTCATCTGCCAAAAATAAAACCTCCGTTTCATTATCAAAAAGATAAATTTAGTGTTTGAAACAAATTGGGAAATTATACTTGTGGGCTAGAGTTTCCTCGGCCAGAGTTCCCGACCCTGCGGCTCTTTTTAGTTCTTCTGAAATTTGTTCGCCCCATATTTGATAAGCGTTCCCCATAAGATGAACGCCATCAATCGTGTATTTTTGATCTAATGTATGTCCATTTGCTAATTTGCTGTTTAAATCAATGAATGGGACCTCATTTTCAGTAGCTAATTTTTTTAACATATTATTTAGCTCGTCCACCTTCTGATTAATCTTCTTGTGTTTTCTTTCAGATGAAGAAACGTAGAGTGTGGAGGTAATAACAGGTTTAATTTGCCGATCGATTAATTCAGTCACAATTTTTCGGTGGTTACGAGCGATTTCCTCGGGTGCAGTCTCATTTGACCTAATGTCATTAATCCCACCCATTAGAAAGACCATCTTAGGTTTCAATTTATAAATATAATGAAGCCGATTTAACATTCCTTCCGTAATATCACCACGAATCCCACGATTAACAACATCATTTCTTTCTAATAATTCGCGCCAATCAACTGCCTGGGTTATTGAATCTCCAAGCATAACGACATTGGCTTGTTTCGTTGGATATACATCAAAAAGGCTTGTTCTCATCATATATATTTTGTTCTGGAGGTAATCCGGGGCTTTAGCATGGATTTCCTCCTCGTTCCTATTAAATTTTACGATGAAAAAGATAAGCAAAAGATTTACCGATAAGGATAGAATAAATAGCTTTTTAAATGTACCCTGCATGTTTTTACCCTTTCTTTTTTCAATTAGTTTTACCAGGCAAATAGCATTAATGTATTTAGTAGCCCTTTGAATAAATAGGTTTAGATGTAAGTATATGGTAAAATAAAAGCAGGGAAGAGGGTTACATAGAGTTATAGGTGAAGGAGAAAGATGACATGTTAAATAAAGAAAATACGGTTTTTGTGCTAGTAGATGTGCAAGGGAAGTTATCGAAAATTGTGCAGGATAGTGAAAAGATGATCGCCAATCTAAAGAACTTAATTCAAGGGCTACGTTTACTTGATGTTGCGATTGTTTGGCTTGAGCAGTATCCTGAAGGTTTGGGTCCAACGAATCAGGAATTAACGGCCCATTTAGCTGGGATGGAACCTATCAGAAAAATCACATTCAGCGCCTGCAAAAATCCCGACTTTATGGAGGCCATCGAAAAGACCGGACGTAAACAAATACTGATCGCGGGCATTGAAACACATATTTGCGTGTATCAAACAGCTACTGGGTTAAAGGATTTAGGTTATGAGGTGGAGGTTGTTGCTGATGCAGTATCTTCGCGCGTCTCGTTAAATAAAGAGATCGGGCTTGAAAAAATGAAGTATGCGGGAATTCAGTGGACTAGTGTGGAAATGGCATTGTATGAGCTAATGGAAACAGCAGAAGGGGAGCAGTTTAAGCGAATTTTGAAGTTGCTGAAATAGCAAATACACTTGATTTTATCAAGAACCAATGCATCATTTTACTGGTTTGATTATGGATAATAGGTGATTATCCATAATCAAACCGTCACTTATCTTCGTTTATGGATATCAAGGATTTATCCTCACCAAACCGTAGTCAACACACATTTGATAATAGATAATGCGGATTTATCCTCACCAAACCAGAGTCAACACACATTTGATAATAGATAACGCGGATTTATCCTCACCAAACAGGGGTCTGCGCCTATTTGGTTATAGATAATGCTGGATTATCCTTACCAAACCGAGTTCTGCTCCCATTTGATAGCAGATAACAGTCATTTATTAACCGTTCTACACTTTCAACTCTGGGTACTTTTGCACATAATCCAGAAACCGCTTGGTCGCAGGCGACACGTGTTTCATCGAGTTCACGGCTATACCAAGTGAGCGGTATTTTGGCTCCTTGAGCCCGATCAACCTAATTTTTCGCTGTTGTCCCCGCAGAACTAGTTCGGGAAGTATACTGATGCCGAGCCCTTTTTCAACCATTGCCATGATTGCATAATCATCTGCCACCGTATATTTTATCTTAGGTTTAAAGGGAGTGCCTTCAATCACCCTGTTGATATCATCATCTCCACCTTTTCTTTGCATAATAAAAGGTTCTTCCATTATATCAGCCAAACTAAGAACAGACTTAGTGCTTAATGGATGATCAATAGGCAATAAAACGAGCATTTGGTCTTTAGCTAACGGGATCACATCAAACGCATCCCTTGTCGGAAGTGAAAGGAAGCCGCAATCAATTTTTCCGTCTGCAATCCAATCTTCAATTTCTCGATAATCTCCTTCGATAAAGTTAACGGATATATTCGGATAATCGTGTTGAAAATCCTTGATGATTCCGGGAAGCCAGTTAACGGATACACTTGTAAAGGTTCCAATGTGTATGGTTCCCAATTCAATCCCATGAATCGCGGCAACCTGCTGTTCTAAATGTTCATTCCATTTTAAAATTTCCGATACTGTTTTTAAAATCATTTCTCCGTTTTCCGTTAATTTTACGCCGGACCGATTTCGTGAGAGTAATAAAAACCCGACATCATCCTCAAGACTATTAATCAGATGGCTCACCCCTGATTGGGTGAATCCCAGTGCTTCCGCTGCTTTCGTTAGACTTCCAAGCTCGACCACCTTTTTAAAAACCTTGTACTTATTAATGCTCAAAATAAGGTCACCTCCATTTTAAAATACATTAGTTTTACTCATGTTAACTATAAGAAACATTCGTTTTACTTGTTTTATACCTCTTAGTATAATGGTTTTGTTCTATAAAATGGAGGGGGAAATTGAAAGTGACACAGCTAAGGGCAGATGTATTGCTATTATTGGCAACGGTAGGTTGGGGGGCGTCCTATCTTTTAATGAAAATGGGTCTTGATGCAGTAGGAGAGTTTACCTTAATTGCGTTAAGGTTCGGCATCGCATTTCTAATCGCTGCGGCTGTTTTTTCAAAAAGATTGCGACACACTAATTTTAAAACAATCAAATATGCGCTACTTTTGGGTTTTCTTTTATTTCTTGTATTTGTCACGGTCACATACGGCTTGAACACAACGACAACAACGAACGCAGGATTTTTAGTTAGCCTAACGGTCATATTTGTCCCGTTGTTTTCCATTTTTATATTCAAAAAGAAACTCGAGCTGAGATTATTACTTAGCATTTTGATTGCTCTAACCGGAATTGCACTTCTGACCATCCACCCTCCGTTTAAAATTATGACCGGAGATTTATTATGTATCGGGACCGCTTTGTTTTATGCCCTACATATCACTGTGGCAGGCGTTGCGGCAAAGGAAGTTGATACGCTAAATGTCGGCATTCTACAATTAGGGTTTGCTTGCCTATATGGTTTAGTATTTTCCTTTATTTTTGAAACACCTACATTCCCGTCGACACTTAAGGGTTGGTTTGCTGTTCTTACCCTTGCCATCGTCTGTAGTGGATTTGGGTTTATCATCCAAATTGTTGCCCAGAAGTACACATCACCAACACGGACCGGATTAATTTTCTCGTTAGAGCCAGTTTTTGCAGCTATATTTGGGTACGTTTTTGCCCATGAAATCATGTCTATTAATGGATATATTGGTGCATTTTTAGTATTTCTCAGCGTGATCATCTCAAGTGTTAAATCGACTAAAAACCAAGTAGTGGCGGAAGAGAGCGTTATTTAATAATTGGGCCAGAGTTCCCGACCCCATGTCCCATCCCACCCGCCAATTGAGCCGGAGAACCCGACCCTAAGTCCCACATAATTTCTTTACTGATATTCCAAACTAAGCAGAAATACAAAGAAAGGATATCATAATGAAATTGAAGAAAATCTTTGTGGTTGGGTTGATATTGTTAAGTTACCTTTTCATATATACGGATCTTGCAAATGCCGCCGGCAACAATCCCGGGAATCTATATTATGTGAAATCCGGAGATTCATTAGAAGAAATAGCGGTCAAATTTGACACAACGGTTAAGGATTTAAAAGTAACCAATGGATTGCAAACTAATTTATTGTTTGTAGGACAAAAATTAAAAGTTCCTGTTATCTACAAAGTTGTGGCAGGGGATTCATTGCAGAAAATTGCAACAGCATTTAATACTACAGTTGAAACGATAAAAATAACCAATGGGCTTTCATCAGATGCATTAACTGTTGGGCAAAAAATGAAGATCTCGCCAAAAAGAATGTCTATAGAGGGCCAGCACATTCTGATGACAAGGGAAGAATTTAAGGAATGGCTGCTAAATCATAAATTTAGCAGAAAAATTAATTTAATCCAACAGCATCATACATGGGCGCCATCCTACAAGCACTTTAAAGGTGGCAACCATTTTTCGTTGTTAAAAGGGATGGAAAATTATCATAGACAAACGATGAAATGGAACAATATTGCGCAAAACATCACGACCTTTCCTGATGGAAAAATAGCGGTTTCCAGACCATTCAACGTTGCTCCTGAAGGGACTATAGGGTGGGGGGCGAACCATGCTGGGATCATGATTGAACACGTTGGGAACTTTGACCAAGGTTTTGATGTGATGACAAAGGAGCAAAAGGAAACCATCGTGTACATTACAGCCCTGCTGTGCATTAAGTTTGGCTTAACTCCATCGGTTGATACAATTACTTACCATCGTTGGTGGGATTTGCGAACAGGGAATAGGGTACTGGATAACAGTCAAGGGGCTGCTGTTAAAACATGTCCGGGGACTGCCTTTTTTGGTGGAAATACAACAAAGAGTGCAACCCAATATTTTTATCCGTTAGTGTCAAATAAAATGAATGAAATATGGAAACAGCAATAATACGAAAAAAGGGGTAGCCAATGGAATTAATCGCGTATTGGACTGCCTCTTTTTTCAATCTAATATTATAATGGTAAATTTTATGAATATGGTGAATTTTCTTTTATATAGAAAAATGAAACTTTTTTGGTTATTCTAGAATAATAAATGTATAAATTTGAAAGGTGGATAGATGTGTGAAAAAACAACATGAAAAAGAAAAACTACAACGGGGGTTAGATAATAGACACATCCAGCTCATAGCACTTGGCGGTGCAATAGGTGTGGGGCTTTTCTATGGCTCAAGTTCTACAATTCAAACGGCAGGTCCATCAATTTTAATTTCCTATTTAGTCGGAGGCCTTGTCATATTTACAATTATGAGAGCGTTGGGCGAAATGGCTGTTGATGAGCCAGTTTCCGGTTCTTTTAGTTCCTATGCAAACCGTTATTTAGGACCATTTGCGGGTTACCTAACTGGTTGGACATATTGGTTCATGTGGGTCGTTGTTGGAATGGCGGAATTAACCGTTGTCGGTGTTTACGTCAATTACTGGTTCCCGGATATTCCACAATGGGTCAGTGCTTTAGTGGCACTTGTCTTAATTTCTATGATAAACATTGCGAATGTAAAAGCCTTTGGCGAGTTTGAATTTTGGTTTGCGTTGATAAAAGTCGTTGCTATTATCGGTATGATCCTTGTAGGCTTAGGAATTATTCTTTTTGGTATCGGCAATGGTGGTAACCCAATAGGCTTTGACAATCTTTGGGTACATGGTGGCTTTGTTCCTAATGGAGTGTCAGGGATCTTAATGTCTTTAGTGTTAGTTATGTTTTCATTTGGTGGAGTTGAACTTGTTGGGATTACCGCCGGAGAGGCTAAAAACCCGCAGAAATCAATTCCATCAGCCATCAACAATGTTGTCTGGAGAATTCTAATTTTTTATATTGCGGCATTAGGCATTATGATGGTTTTATATCCTTGGAACGAAATAGGGACGAATGGAAGTCCGTTTGTGTTAATTTTTGATAAAATTGGAATCCCCGGGGCAGCCCATATTATTAATTTTGTCGTGTTAACAGCGGCGTTGTCTGCCTTTAATAGTGGTTTATTTAGTACAGGGAGAATGCTTTATAATTTATCTTTACAAAACAATGGACCAAAATACTTCGGAAAGCTCAATAGGTATGGTACTCCAAGACGAGGAATCCTATTTTCTTCCTCAATCCTGTTATTAGCTGTATTTTTAAATTATATTGTTCCTGAAAAAGTATTTATTTATATTTCATCTATAGCAACTGTTGCTGTAATAACAAGCTGGACGATTATTTTGATTACGCAATTAAAGTTCAGACAGTCAAAAACAAAGGATGAAGTTAATAAATTAGCATTTAAAATGCCACTCCATCCAATATCAACCTATTTGGCACTAGCATTTTTGGCACTTGTAATTGTTTTGATGGCCTTTATTGAAGGAATGCGAATAGCCTTGGTTGTCGCACCAATTTGGTTTTTGATTCTTTATGTAGGATATAGAATGAAGAAGAAAAATTCGGTTGAAAGTTCTAGTGAAAACGAAAACGTTGGATAGAAAAGGAAAAAGGCGGAAGTCCATATTTTGGGACTCCGCCTTTGTTATTACTTCTCTTTAAGAGGTTCGTTTTCCTCGCCCATTTCCATTGCATAAGCAAGCTTTCCAGGAGCGCCGCCTCTGTTTTTGTTTTCTTCCAGTATGGACTTAAGAAGGATACGATGTACGAAATACTCCCCGGCTGTAATAATGACCGCTGAAATGATACTGCCCCAAGCGATCTGCAAATAGCTGTTCAAAAGTACACTTCCAAATGCCCAAACAATCGAATAAGAAAGGAGAAAATCAGCAATAATAGCATTCATATTTCCAATCCGCGGCAGTAAAATTCGATCTCCTAAAGAATAGGAAACTACAGTTGTCAGCAGACTAAACGATATAATATCCGTCCATGTCGCATCAAAAAATAGATCAAGGGCCACTGCATAGGCCACTATACAAGTCACAAATTTAATAAGAAAAACCATAACAATTTTATACCTCCTTTTACCTTTATTTTTTCCTTAATAAAAAAATTCATTCACAGTTCATTGCGAAGTAGTATGAATATATAGTTGAAACCTCTACCCTTTTTAAGACGTAAGAACAGTATAAAGATTTTGTATGGAAGCAGATAAATAAAAAAGGTGTGATTACGATCGTAGACATTATTTTTTGGATTATTATTATTGCCTGTTTCATCCTGAGTTTTGTAGGACTTGTCTATCCCATCATTCCAGCAGTTGTAATGATATGGGGTGGTGTAGTATTATATCATTTTGGAATTAATCCAAATGAACTTTCTTGGATTTCATGGACGTTGTTTGTGATCTTAACGATTTTATTATTTTTAGCCGATTATTTAGCGAATCTTCATTTTGTCGATAAAGCTGGGGGAACAAAATGGGGAATGAGAGCCGCAGCGATAGGGTTAATAGTCGGCAGTTTTGTGATTCCACCTTTTGGAGTCATCATCGTGCCATTCGCAATGGTTTTAATCTCTGAAATTATCCAAAAGAAAACCTTCCAGGAATCAATAAAAGTAGCATTTGCCACCTTAATAGCTTTTTTAAGCGGAACGTTTGCAAAAGGAATTATACAGCTTATCATGATTGTTGTATTTTCATTTGATGTATTAGTTTAGGAAAGAATAATAATGTTAGTGGGGGAATAAAGTAATTCGTTTTGAACAACAATTTATATAGAAACCAGAAGATGGAGTAATTTTGAAAATAACTACTTTGCAGTTATGGAAAAAAGTGGAGCTTAAAGAGGTGTCCGAATGAAGCTGGAAGTAAGTGAGGATGCAGCAAAATGGTTTGCATCTGAAATGGATTTAAAACCGGGGGATTTTGTTCGTTTTGTTGTAAAAATTTATGGGGGTATTCCAACAGCACACCCATCCTACTATCTTGGGATCTCTATTGGAAAAGAAAGGGATATCACGATTAAAACTGAGGTAGAAGGGATTACGTTTTATTTTACTAATGAGGATTCATGGTTTCTGGAACAGTATAATTTAAAAATCATAGAGAAAAATGGTGAGGTGGAATACATTTTCACCTGAAACAAAATGCTCCTACTCTTAATCAAGATTTGATTATAGTAGGAGCATTATTTATGATTGAGAACTTAAATCGCCCAATCCCCGTTACGGAAAATTGGAACAACGGTGCCATCTTGTTTAATGCCGTCAATATTCATTTCCTTTGAACCAATCATGAAGTCTACGTGGACTGTAGACGTGTTCACCCCATGTTTTAATAATTCTTCTTGGCTCATTTCAGTACCACCTTTTATGTTGGTAGGGTAGGCGGAACCAATTGCCAAATGATTCGAAGCATTTTCATCAAATAGTGTATTAAAGAATGTAATCCCTGATTGTGAAATTGGCGATGGATCTGGGACAAGTGCAACTTCCCCTAAGCCCGTACCTCCTTCATTGTCAAAGACCAACTTTTTAATCGTTTCATCGCCTTTTTCCGCAGAAATGTCGACAATCTTGCCGTCTTTGAATTGAACTTCGATTCCTTCAATCAATGTTCCAGCATAGCTGAGTGGCTTCGTGCTTCGTACGACACCGTCCATACGATGTGTATCTGGTGCAGAAAACACTTCCTCAGTTGGCATATTGGCGATAAATTCTACTCCTTTTGGATCATTGCTTCCTGCACTTGCCCAAATATGGTTTTTAGGTAAGCCTAAAGTTAAATCAGTACCAGGTGCAGTGTAGTGAAGAGCATCAAACTGGATTTGATTTAATTTTGTCGCTTTTTCTTCCAATGTCTTCTTATGGGCATCCCATGCAGCAATGGGGTCATCCTCATAGACACGGCAAGTTTTAAAAATTTGATCCCATAAAGCATCTACTTGTTCTTCGGATGTAGCAAGCTCAGGGAATACTTTAGCAGCCCAACCAGCACCGGCAGCCGCCGCAACTGTCCATTTCAAATCATTATTTTGTGTTGCTTTTCGTTGTACATGGAACGCTTTGCCAAATACAGATTGGTAAGCAGCCACTTTTGCAGGATCAATTTCATTTAGTAGGCCAGGGTCACTTGAAATAATCGAAAGTCGGCAAACGCGATGATTTAAGACATGGTCTTCCGATTCCTCAATTTCATATTGCGGAATGTTTGTTAACACTTCTGTAGGTTGGTGAAGATAATGCAATTTCGTAATTTCATCATCGGACCATTTCACAATCACTTTTTCAGCACCTAAGGCATAAGCTTCTTTCGTAACATGACGTGCTAAGGGCGCTTGATCTACTGTAATGGTCATCTTTACCCAATCACCTGGCTGCACATTAAGGCCTTTTGCTACTAGAAGTTTTGCGTATTTGTGTAAATTTTCTTCAAAGTTCGGTAACATCATCAATTCCTCCCATATTGTTTCTGCTTCCAATATTATCATATTGAACCAAATTTAATAAAATTTGACCCCCTCCAATTTAGTTATTATGTTCTTTTAAAATAAGTCTATTCCAAAAAAGCATAGCATTTGCAAACAAAATGAATTATTAAATATAATAAAATAGAATAGAAAATAATGGAGGGATATAAAATGTTCAAGAGTGGTGCTGTGACAATAGAAGTAGAAGATTTAAATAAGGCGGAACAATTTTACGTGGAAACACTTGGATTAAAGGTGCAATTCAAAATAGAAGGGCATCTTGTGCAGGTTGAAGCACCAGGTTTGGCAATTGGACTAGTGCAGCCCCGCGCGGGACAAGAATCTCATTCAGGAAAATCAGGAAGCATTCATATTGCATTGGAAGTACAAGAACTAGATTCAGCTGTAAAATTGTTAGAATCCCGTGGGGTTGAATTCCAACCTATCATGGAAGAAGGAGCAACTAAAATTGCCTACTTCAGTGATCCCGAAGGAAATCCTCTTTACTTAATAGAGTTAAAACACTAATGCAATAAAAAAATAAGCAGAGGAGAACCCTCTGCTTATGTCCTGTATTTTAAAAAATTTACAGCCAACCCGGATCAATTGCGGGATTATCTGCCAGTTCAAAGGCTGCATTCGTAATCGCTTGTGCTAACGTTTCCCCGGTACCACATACTCCGTTAAAGCAAACATTTTTTTCATCTTTTGCAGTATATGTATATCCGAACTTTTCTAGTTTTTCAACGATTCGCATTGCATGGTCAAGCTCTTGTTCCGGCTGGAATTCAGATTCATGTATGTAAGTACCATTTTCATGATCATACCAACGATCCCATCTATTGAGCTTCCAACCAAGGATTCTACGCGCAATTATATCGATTTTATTATTCATTAAATAAACTCCTTTTACCCCATTTTAGCCTATTTTAAAACATCATTGAGAAAGTGTAAAATATAAAAACTTGATAAATTATATTTATTTTTTTACCTTTGCCATATTCATATTTCCCAGTATTTTTTAATGATAAATCTCCCAATCGGTTATACTACAACTAATTATTGATTGCAGGAGGATAAACGTGAGCGAAAAAGAGAATGTATTATCCATATTTGCATTAGGCGGCATAAATGAAATTGGGAAAAATATGTATATCATTGAAAATGCCAACGATATTATCGTCATTGATTGTGGCAATAAATTTCCGGATGAAAGTTTATTGGGGATCGATTTAATTATCCCGGATATGTCTTATTTGGAAGAAAACAAAGAAAAGGTAAAGGCATTGATTGTTACGCACGGTCATGAAGACCATATTGGCGGGGTACCGTATTTTTTAAAGAAATTGAAAGTACCTGTTTATGCAACCCGTTTTACATTGGGGTTAATTGAACTAAAGCTAGAAGAGCATCAACTTCTAAGAGAGGCTGAACTAAAGGAAATTAACAGCAACTCAACTTTATCATTTAGTGACATCCGTGTTAGCTTTTTTAAAGTAAACCACAGTATACCTGATTGTCTCGGGATTGTTTTTGATACACCAGAAGGAAAAATCGTCCATACTGGCGATTTTAAGTTTGACTTAACACCTGCCAATAACGAATATTCAGAAATTCATAAAATGGCGGATATTGGTAGAGATGGCGTGTTGTTGCTATTATCGGAAAGTACGAATGCAGAACGTCCAGGATTAACGCCATCTGAAAGAATAGTTGGAGATCATGTATTGGAAGCGTTTTTAAAAGCAGAAGGAAAAGTAGTTCTCTCAACCTTTGCGTCCAATATTAATCGAGTCCAACAAGTCGTAGAAGCATGTAAGATTACAAACCGAAAGCTTGCGCTGCTTGGACGAAGTATGGTGAATGTCGTTCAAGTTGCAATCGAACGGGGCTATTTAGATGTACCCGAAGGGATGATCATTGAGCCTAATTTAATCAATACAATGATGCCAGAACGGGTTGCGATTCTTTGTACGGGTAGTCAGGGTGAACCCCTTGCGGCACTGGCCCGCCTTTCCACTGGCGACTATAGAGGTGCTGAGATTTCATCTGGTGACACGGTGATTTTAGCGGCTGGACCAATTCCAGGAAATGAACGCAGTGTCACAAAGATCATCGACAACCTGTTTGCCCTCGGTGCAAAAGTGATATATGGATCGGGAAGTACAACGGGTATGCACGTTTCCGGACACGGCTATCAAGAGGATTTGAAACTAATGCTAACTTTGATGAAGCCCAAATATTTTATACCAGTTCATGGCGAGTACCGTATGCTGCACCTTCACCGACAGCTTGCCGAATCTGTTGGGGTAGAGGATCATCATACTTTTATTATGACTAATGGTGATGTCGTTGATATAGAAGGTTCTGTTGCCAGACAGACCCGAAAAATTGACGCTGGGGATACTTACGTTGATGGAATTGGCGTCGGTGATGTAGGGGAGATTGTGTTGCGTGATCGAAAGCAGCTCGCTGAAGACGGTATGCTCGTTATTGTACTGACGATGAATAAACGGGATAAAAAATTAGTCTCTGACCCGGATACCATTTCTCGTGGATTTGTGTTTGTGAAAGACTCTGAGCAACTTTTGAAGGACATTAACAAGCTTATAATTAAAACAGTTGACGATATAGATGTGACAAGTAGAAAGCAATGGAGTGAAATTAAACAAAATATCAGAAAATCAGTGGGCCAATATGTATTCAAAGAAACAAAACGAAAGCCGATGATTCTTCCGATTATTATAGAAATTTAAAAGACACGTCCTTCAGTTAAGGAATAGATTTTAAACAAAAGGTAAAAAATATTTATAGTTAGTTAATGAATCGTAGGGAAGGTGGAGGCTGATATGGCTTATCGAAAGGAAAGAGTGATAATTGCCTCTGCATATGCATTAAGTGCATTTTTATTGTTAAATTTTGTTCCGAAAAATAAGGTTCGTTACGCAATAGTGCCTTTTCTTTTTAAACAGGTCATAACTTGGATATTTGGTTTACTTGTCGCCGAAAAGAAACTAATTCAATATCCATATCGCCCCTTTTTCAGAAAAGCATATAAAGGAAGTTTTTGTTTTGAATATTTTTTTTATCCAACATTAAGCATTCTGTATAACCTCTATTACCCTGAGAAAAGAAATATTTGGATTAAAATGTTGTACTGTATTATTCATACTTCATTTGTAGTGGGCAATGAAGTATTGATTGTTAAATACACTAAGATAATTCGATACAAGAAATGGAAATGGTATTGGAGTTTTATTACTATTTGTATTTCCAATTATATTTCACATGTTTTTTTTAGGTGGTTTTTTAATAAAAAAATCCATGAATATTTTTGACAAAAAAAACGACTTAGAGGATTTGGCTTGTCTCTAAGTCGTTTTTTAATTAGCGAGATTTGGTAGGTGTACCAAAAATCGGTGGCCCAACACGCAAAAGGATTTCCAACCAATTTGTATCGGGTGCAAGTTGGTTTAAAACAGTAATCAGAATTCCCGTTCCTCGGAGCAGAAACATATATTTTGCTT
The DNA here is from genome assembly GCF_000307855.1 of Schinkia azotoformans LMG 9581. Classification (GTDB taxonomy): domain Bacteria; phylum Bacillota; class Bacilli; order Bacillales; family Bacillaceae_J; genus Schinkia; species Schinkia azotoformans. The sequence goes on from NZ_AJLR01000040.1 coordinate 29,425, forward strand.
GTAGTTGAATCGGGCTGTTTTTTATAAAATATTTCATTCCGGCAACAAACTGCTTTAATTCTGGTGAATCCTGTTTTCCATCTCTACCATCTAAACGATCAAGCACCAAGGAAATCATCGGTATAAGTTCTTTATAGTTTGTTTCTGGTGGTAAAAAACCAAGATCCTCGAATGCTGAAAGGATGCCATTAATGTCACATAACATTATACTTTGGAACAATCTGCGGATTGTCTTAACATCATCTGTTGTCAGTTCATCAATCATTCCAAAATCTAAGAAACAAAGCCGATGATCTCGAAGTATGAGCAGGTTCCCAGGATGTGGATCGACATGAATAAATCCATAGACAAGAAGTTGTTTGAAATAAGCATCAAGCAGTGTTTCCCCAATTGCTGTCCGATCGACCTGCCATTTTGATAATATTTCATGATCTGTCAAGCGGGCACCTTCAATAAATTCCATAACCAATATCCGTTTTGTAGATAATTCCTTATACACGTTTGGGGTTTTGACATTCGGATTATCAGTGAACATCTCGCTAAACCGTTCCATATGGGATAGTTCTTGGTGGCAATCAAGTTCCCTATGAATTGTTTCTGTGAACTCTCGATGCATATCAACGAAATTCATTTTTCGTCTGAGCGCCGGTATCCGGTTTATGACCTTGGCTGCAAGGCCAATTGTATTTAAATCAATGTGAGCAAACCGTTCCATTTTTGGTTTAATAACTTTAACAGCCACCACAGTTTCATCGGACAAGGTTGCTTTATGAACTTGTGCAAGTGAAGCAGCTGCAATCGGTTCTTCATTGAATGTCTTAAACACGGTATAGATATTACCGTTCAGTTCTTTTTCTAGTAAAGGCTTTACGGCCGAAAAGGTGGCAGCAGGCAAGGCGTCATGAAGATCGGTAAGTTCCTCTGTAAACGCATGGGGTAATATGTCACCACGCATACTCAAAAATTGGCCAATTTTCACGATAATACTTTCCAATTTGAAAGCAGTCCAACGTGCCCGCTTACCGGCATTTGAATATATTCTATTTAAAGCTGCTGCTCGTTCCTCACCTTCAAGCCGCTTATCGATTTGGCAAACCTTCCAATAATCCAAAACTAATGAAACAACTAAACGGATTATTAGAATTCGTCTGATTATTGTTAATCTCATAGTGGGCGAACCTCCAATCCCGATCTACGATCTATTTAAGTCCACTATAAATAATACTATTGAAAAAATTTTATTACAATTATTTAAATTAACAGTGGAGATTGTGCCTTCATGGGCCCGGGAATTCATTGAATAGGATGGTATATGCTAGGAATTGTACCTTATTTGAGCTGCTGATTCACGTAATAGGGCAGAATAATGCTGGAATTATATATTAATAGAGTCACTGAAGAATTGGATCAGATAAATTTAATTAAGCAAAGGTTTTATCCTCACCAAATCGCGCACGTCCCCCGTTTGATGGTAAATAACTAGAATTTATCCTCACCAAATCTCACTCTGCCCCCATTTGATAGTAAATAACCAAGATTTATCCTCATCAAATCGCGCACGTCCCCCATTTGATGGTAGATAACCAAAATTTATCCTCATCAAACCATACTCAGCCACTATTTGATTGCAGATTAGTTAATTTACCTCAGCCAAACTGACTAAACATCCCTTATTCCAATATTTTTTGCTTCAACACTTCCGTTTTTTACATTACAATCAAATGGTATGTATAAACAAATTACATAGAGTTTGATAATTTTTATCAGAAAGGGGAAACAAATGAAAAAAATTCTTGTATTCGCTGTTCTTTTATTAAATTTTTTCATAATTAGCAACAGCGTCTCGGCTGCACCTACTATTCAAGTGATTATTAATGGGACAGATCAAAGCTACGACCAACCACCTATTATTGAGAATAACCGGACGTTAGTTCCTTTGAGAGGGGTGTTTGAATCATTAGGGGCTACGGTCCAATGGAATCCAGAAAAACGGGAAATCACTGCGATAAAAAACGCCAAAACCATATGGCTGAAAATTGGTTCAAAAACGACGAAAGTAAATGGAGCAGTGAATGAAATTGATGTTCCGGCTGCCATAATAAATGGGCGGACGATGGTGCCACTTCGCTTTGTAGGTGAGGCATTAGGGGCAAATGTGAAATGGTTTGCAGATAAGAGAATTGTTCAGATAACTACAGACCAATCCCAACAAGAAGTTTTACCGCAGTTCAAACAACTTCAAAGTGATGATCCTGTCGCAACTATGAAAACAACTAAAGGGGATATCAAAATCAAACTATTCCCTGCCCAGGCGCCCAAAGCAGTGGAGAACTTTTTAACCCACAGCAAAAATGGCTATTATAATGGATTAACATTTCATCGCGTTATCGAAGATTTTATGATTCAAGGTGGGGACCCGAACGGCAATAGCACGGGTGGTATGAGTATTTGGGGTGAACCATTTCCAGATGAATTTTCACCTGAGTTGGCCCATTTCCGGGGAGCACTATCTATGGCTAACAGTGGTCCAAATACGAACGGAAGCCAGTTTTTCATTGTACAAGCTGATTCAATCGATGACAGTTTAATAAGTGAAATGGAGCAAGCTGGATTTAATCCTGATGTTATTGAAAAATATAAAGCTGTTGGTGGTACACCATGGCTGGATAATAATTATACTGTTTTTGGTCAGGTAATCGAAGGGATGGAGATTGTTGACCAAATTGCTGCTGTTGAAAAAAATGAAAGAGATATGCCTCTGACTCCAATTTTAATCAAGGAAATAATAGTTAAAGAATGAGTCCATTGCAAATCCATATGAACTAGCACCGCATACCTTTATAACCATAATAATATTATGTAAACTGAAATAAAAAATTCAGAACCCAAAATAACAGCCTGCCTCCAACTTTAATAGTTTTCAAAGTTGTTGGGCAGGCATTATTTTTATCCTAGATTCTACTTAAAACGGATACACTCGATCTTTAGTTTAAATGGACACCCATTTCGTTACCGTATATTCTTCAACAACCCATGGGTGACCCAATCGCCCTAAACCGCTCGCTTTAAAGGACCAATCATTATATGAATCAAAAGAAGCAAGAACCATGCCTTGCTTCCAGTATATTTCATATTTGCTGTTTCACTTTCCTGAATTCTCTTGGAGTCATTCCGGTATATTCTTTAAATAGAGAAGTGTAGTAGCTTTGGTTACAAAACTTAAAGAGGAGGGCAATGTCAGAGATTGTAGTGTTAGTATGAACCAAAAAGTATTTTGATTCTTCCAAACGTTTATTATTTATAAAGTCTGTAATGGAGCTGCCCACTTCTTTTTTGAAGCGGAATGATAAATAGTTTGGATGGACGTAGACATTGTGTGAAATGGTATCAAGCGTTAACTCATTTAATATATTGTCATAGATATATGTAATTGCAAGTTTTACAGGAGGACTGTAATTGTTAGTATGCTTTTGTTCCTCTAAGGTTTGTAAAAAGTGGTAAAGCATAGCGTATTCAAATTGTTCTAACGCTTCAATGTCTTGAAGTTTTTCAATTTCGATAATGTTGGCATCACTTACTTCAAAGGCAACCTCCGGATAGACGCCGCCTTTAATTATTGCTCTAGTAAAAAGGGTACATAAGGCAATTAGCGCATTTTTTCGCGACCGGACCGGATGTGTTGCTAAAATCGCACGATCCAGCTGATTAATTTTTTTCAGCGTTTCTTCCGCCTTTTTTTGATTTGCAAGACTAACTGCATCTAACAGCTGCTGTTCGAGTTCATAGGGTGGATGGACATAATTATCTTGCCTGTTTTGAATCCGGCTTTCTAAAAATTTTTTAATAACAGATGAATTCATTGTAGTTTTCATAAATTTTCCACATCCACATTAAAAAATTAATACTTTTATTAAAATTTTAATATAAGTATGCCATTTTTAACACTAATATTTTACTTGTAAAGCAAATATTACAAATTAGTTAGGGGGCCTTTCAATGAAGAAGAAAAAATTTTTATCGATGTTGTTAGCGCTTTCGGTATTTGTATTTCTTTTAACAGGATGTAATTCTAATAAACAAACAACCACGCAAAATCAACAAGAAGGGGCAGACGCCCCAGGGACCACCGAAAAAGTAGTATTAAAATTTGCAGCACAAAATGATAATACCCCGGCTACCCAAGCAGCAATCGATGCATTTAATGGAAGTCAAGACAAGTATGAGGTTAAATGGGTTGAGATGACAAATGATTCAGCTCAAATGCACGATCAATTATTAACATCACTATCAAGTGGATCTAATGAATACGATATTTTATCTATGGACGTAGTGTGGGCTGGTGAGTTTGCAGGGGCCGGTTTCATTGCCCCAATTGATGCTTATATGTCAGATGCAGGTTTAACGAAAGACCAATTTAACAGCGGTTCAATTGTCTCCGGTAATTTTAAAGGAAAGCAATATACACTTCCTTTCTTCCCAGATCTTGGATTATTATATTTCCGTTCTGATATTGTGAGTGATGAGGATGCTGCCAAGTTAATTAGCGGGGACTATACTTATACCGATTTAGCTGCTATGTCCGAAAAATACACTGGTCAGGCTGGCACGAAATATGGTTTCCTATATCAATCCAAGCAATATGAAGGCTTGACAGTAAACGTTACAGAATACACGAAATCTTTTGCTGACCTTAAAGGCGGCTTGGAGCAAATGTATGTTTTCACAACTGCCAGTTATAGTCCAAAAGACATTTTAAACTATATGGAAGGTGAAACACATACAAACTTTGAACAGGGAAATGCGGTATTTGCTCGCAACTGGCCATATCAATTTGGTAGAATTAAGGGTCAAGAGGATGGCGTTACGGTAAAAGTAGACCAAGTTGGCATTGCGCCACTTCCAAATGGTGGATCTGTTGGCGGTTGGTTACTTGGTATTAACAAAAACTCTAAAAACGCTGAAGGGGCATGGGAGTTTATTCAGTTTTTAGCAGGTCCTGAAGGACAAAAAATAATGTCTACTCAAGGCGGTTATTTACCAGGATTCAATGCATTATTAGAGGACCAAGAAGTAATTGCCGGAAATGACATGCTTTCCTATGAAGGCTTCAAAAATGCACTTTCTAATACGATTGCAAGACCAGTATCACCTGAATACTCAAAGGTGTCCGATACAATTCAAATCGAAGCACATAAATATTTAAGTTCCGGTGAAGGCTTAGATGCAGCGGTTGAAGCCATTCAAGCAGCAATTGCGCAATAAATTCCATTATCGTAAATGAATAGGGCTGACCAAAAGGGCAGCCCTTTTTACGTAATAGTCAATACGATGATCACCGATAGAAATGAGGTGGAATCTAATGAAAAGGCTAAGGTTTAAAGAATTCCTCTTTATTGTACCAGTAATCCTATTGATCGCTGTATTTTCCTTATGGCCGGTTATTCAATCCTTCACTTACACTTTTTTCGATTACCGCCTGAATGACCAGACAAAAGCAGGGCTTTATTTAAGCGAGCAATTTAATTTTGAATTATATGATGAAACACAGATGTATTTAAAAATGTTTTTAAATGAAGATAAAAAGTCGGTCAATGATCCAAAGATGACCAAGGACATTGATCTGTTGATTACTAAATTGGATGCGGTTGAAACACAGTTTGAGGGTAGGGAAGGTGTTCAAAAAATAAATGATGAAGAGAAAGAGACCTTTCTTACTTTATCAAAGGAAGCAAAAACCGTTATTTCCGCTTTAACTGAAAATTATGATACACCAAATAAAGAAAATCTACCTTTAATTGTAGAAGACATTGAAAATAGCATCATTCCATCGAATTTTATTGGATTAGAAGCTTATAAGAAAGCACTTGCTGATAATAGATTGCAAACGGCTCTCGTAAATACTTTTGTTTTTACGATCGTTTCAGTCTTTTTGGAACTTATTCTTGGTCTTGCCCTAGCCTTAATTATGAATAAGGCGATCATCGGTCAAGGTCTTATCCGGACCACATCCCTGATCCCGTGGGCAATTCCAACTGCCGTTGCAGCGTTAATGTGGAGTTATTTATACGATGGAAGTAGTGGAATCGTGGCCCATCTGTTTGAAATGATGGGCATTGTTGGAGATTCACGAGACTTGCTTCTTTCAGGAAGTGGGGCGATGTTTTCAACCATCATTGCGGACGTTTGGAAAACAACTCCGTATATGGCCCTTCTCCTATTGGCCGGACTGCAAAATATCCCTAAATCTCTTTATGAGGCAGCTTCTATTGATGGCGCAAATCGGGTGCAATCATTTTTTCAAGTAACATTACCACTCTTAAAGCCTTCTATTCTTGTTGCCTTATTATTTAGAACTCTAGATGCCTTCCGTGTGTTTGATTTAATTTACGTTTTAACGGGTGGTGGACCAGGCGGTGCTACCGAAACGCTGTCCATTTATGGATACAAAGCGATGTTTGCTCAAACGAATTTCGGCTATGGTTCCGTCATTGTAATGATCATGTTCGTTTGCGTTGCCCTGATTGCGATTGTTTATGTCAAAATCCTCGGTGCGAATTTAATGGATAAAAGCTAAAGGAGGGGAGTACGATGATTTCATCAAATCGGACGCTTAAAATGACAATTGCTGCCTTGATCATTATGTATATGTTTGCGATGTTCTTCCCGTTTTTATGGATTTTTATAACCTCCTTTAAAACATCGGGAGAAATTTTTGGAACTGGTGCCTTTCGAGTTATTCCTGAAAATCCAACTTTTCAAAACTTCATTAAGGTTGTGACCGAAAAAGGCATTTTTGATGCGATCAAAACAAGTTTAATCGTGGCTACATCGACGACAGTTTACATTGTGCTGGTTGCAACCTTTGCGGCTTATGCGATCTCCAGATTTGAATTTAAAGGAAAAAACATCTTACTAGGGTTAATATTAGCCGTCTCGATGTTTCCGCAAATGATTATTATCGGTCCCGTGTACAATTTATTTTTAGATCTTGGTTTGACAAACAGCTATGCGATTATTTTACCGTACTCCACAATTACATTGCCGATGGCGGTTTGGATCCTTGTAACACATTTCAATCAAATCCCGCTGGCACTTGAAGAATCGGCAAAAATTGATGGTGCTACCCCATTACAAACGCTCTTTAAAATCGTTTTTCCATTGGCAGCACCTGGTGTTTTTACGACAGCGATTATCGTATTTATTGCAGCCTGGAACGAGTTTTTATTGACGATTACGATTAACTCTAATAAGGAATATCATACCGTTCCAGTGGCAATTTCATTTTTGCGGACTCAATTTGAAATTTTGTGGGGAGAGGTTGCTGCTGCAACAACGATTGTGACGATCCCAACACTGATTATTGTTCTTTTCTTCCAAAAACAAATCGTATCTGGTTTAACATCTGGTGGGGTTAAAGAATAACTCGTAGAGGTGGAAAAAATGACTTGGACCCTTTCAAATCATTCATTATCACAAGAAGACCTATTAAACTTAGAAAGTCTATTTGCATTAGGAAACGGGTATTTAGGTGTAAGAGGAAACTTCGAAGAAGGATATTTGGATGGATTGACGTCAATACGAGGCACTTATCAAAATGCTTTTCATGATTTAGTTGAAATTCCTTACGGTGAAAAGCTTTATGGCTTTCCCGATACAGAGCAGAAGCTATTAAATAGTATAGATGCACAAACGGTTCGAATTTTTCTTGGGGAAGAAGAGGAGCCTTTTTCCCTATTTGCTGGCGATATTCTTTCATATGAACGTCTTCTTCATCTTGATCAAGGATTTTCTGAACGAATCATTCATTGGAGATCACCGGCTGGAAAAGAAGTAAGACTTCACTTTCGCCGCTGCATTTCTTTTACAACACGTGAATTGTTTGCTATTGATATAAAAATCGAACCTATTAATTTCTTTGGAGCAGTCAAAATAGTATCAACAGTAAATGGTGATGTTTCGAATTATGTTGGATTGAATGATCCACGTGTCAGTTCTGATCATGGGAAACGGCTTCGTGTAAGTCAGACTGGAATGAAGGATGAAATGATATTTGTCCTCGCTGAAACGGTTGCCTCAAAATTAAAAACGGTATGTGTCAGCCAACATTGCATAAAAAATATTGACTACAATTGCGATCTCACCCATGCTGGTTCACATTCTGAATGTACGATGACATTCCAATTAACAAAACCTGTCCAGTTTACAAAATGGAATATTTATGTAGATACATTAAGGCATGAAGGGAATTTAATAGAAAAAGGCATCGAACTTCAGAGGACATTCGAAACAAAAACCTTTGACGATTTATTAGCAATACAAAAACAATATGTAACTAATTTTTGGGAAATGGCCAATATAACAATTGACGGTGATGATGCACTCCAAGAAGGAATCCGCTTTAATCTTTATCAATTGCTTCAATCTGTTGGTAGGGACGAATATAGCAATATTGCAGCAAAAGGTCTGACAGGTGAGGGCTATGGTGGACATTATTTCTGGGATACTGAAATTTACATGATTCCGGTCTTTTTGCTTACAAAGCCTGAAATGGCGAAAAGGCTATTAATCTATCGTTATAAAAAGCTAGAGGCAGCGAGAAGCAGGGCAAAGGAAATGGGGCATAAGCAGGGGGCCTTATTCCCATGGAGGACCATATCCGGAGCAGAATGCTCAAGCTATTTTCCGTCTGGCAGTGCTCAATATCATATCAGTGGGGATATCGCCTATAGCTATATTCAATATTTTTTGGCGACAGGAGATTGGCCATTTTTAAAACAATACGGAGCAGAGATGTTAGTAGAGACAGCCCGGCTCTGGATCGATGTTGGACATTATCATGATGAAAAGTTTAAAATCGATGCCGTAACGGGTCCAGACGAATATACATGTGTCATTAATAATAACTACTATACAAATGCGATCGCGAAGTATAACCTGCTATGGGCCTATAAAGCTTGTAAGCTAATAAAAGACAAGGATTCGGAAGCATTTTTGAAGATATTCAGTCATTTAGCCCTTTCAGATGATGAAATTATAGATTGGAAAAAAGCCGGAGAGGCCATGTATCTCCCATACGATGAAAAATTAAAGATTAACCCGCAGGATGATACTTTTTTACAAAAGGCCGTATGGGACTTTGACAATACACCAACAGAGAACTATCCATTGTTGCTTCATTATCATCCGTTAACACTATACCGCTATCAAGTTTGTAAACAAGCAGATACAGTGTTGGCACATTTTTTACTAGAGGATGAACAGGATTTTGACACAATTAAAAATTCTTACGATTATTATGAGAAAATTACAACCCATGATTCTTCGTTGTCATCCTGTATTTTCAGTATTATGGCTTCGAAAATTGGCTATCACGAAAAAGCCTATGATTATTTTATAGAAACAGCGCGGCTTGATCTAGATAATACGCATGGAAACACAAAAGATGGCCTCCATATGGCCAATATGGGCGGAGCCTGGATGGCGATTGTTTTTGGATTTGCGGGGTTGCGAATTAAAGAAACCGGCCTTTCTTTAGAGCCGATAATTCCGAAGCAATGGCAAAGGCTCACATTTCGATTACAATACCAAAACCGCAAGCTAGAGGTTATTATGGAGCAACACCAGGTCCAGTTAACATTGCTGGATGGTGAAGCTTTATCATTAAAGCTCTGCGGTCAGGAAGTTTTTTTACAAATGGAACAGCCAATTTTTATAAAAAAACAACTTCAAGCCATTATTTTTGATTTGGATGGTGTCATTACCAACACGGCTGAATTTCATTATCAAGCATGGAAACAGCTCGCAGACAAATTAAATATTCCTTTTAATAGAGAATTTAATGAAGAATTAAAAGGAATTTCACGGATGGAATCGTTGGAGAAAATTTTAATTCATGGAAACAGACAAAATGACTTTTCTAATTCTGAAAAAATGATGCTGGCAGCTGAAAAAAATCAGCAGTACATCAAACTGATTGAAGAGTTAACACCGGCCGATATTTTACCTGGCATTAAACAATTAATTAGGGATTGTAAAAAAAATAAGATTATGCTGGCCTTGGCCTCTGCAAGTAAAAATGCAGGTACGGTAATGAAGGCATTGGAGCTTGAAAATGATTTTGATGTGGTTGTTGATGCGAAAACGATTCAAAACGGAAAGCCTGATCCAGAAATCTTTTTAACCGCAGCCAATCTTCTAAACGTTGAAGTATCGAGCTGTATTGGAATTGAAGATGCAGCTGCCGGCATTAAAGCAATAAAAGCAGCAGGCATGTATGCAGTAGGGGTTGGCAAGAAGGAGACCTTTGAAAAAGCCGATTACGTCGTTGAAAAAAACGACGAGCTAGTTTTTGAAGAGATCATAAAACATTACTACGCTAATGCTTAGTCTACTTATAACATGAGGAATGGAGGGATTCCTATGGCAGATATACGCTTAGAGCATATTTACAAGACCTATAACAAAAATGTGACTGTCGTTAAAGATTTTAATTTGCATATAGAGGATAAGGAATTCATCGTTTTTGTAGGGCCCTCAGGCTGTGGTAAATCTACGATTCTAAGAATGATTGCCGGTCTTGAAGAAATAACAGATGGCCATCTTTATATCAATGAAAAGCTTGTGAATGACGTGGCCCCAAAAGAGCGGGACATAGCGATGGTTTTCCAAAACTATGCTTTATATCCTCATATGAATGTCTATGATAATATGGCTTTTGGGTTGAAATTAAGAAAAATAAATAAGGCTGACATTGACCGCCGTGTGAAAGAAGCAGCGGCAATATTAGGTTTAGAGGACTACCTTGACCGAAAACCAAAGGCACTGTCAGGTGGTCAGCGGCAACGGGTTGCCTTAGGGCGGGCGATTGTTCGTGATGCACAAGTATTCTTAATGGATGAACCTCTTTCTAACCTAGACGCAAAGCTTCGTGTTCAGATGCGTTCGGAAATATTAAAGCTCCACCAACGTCTTGGGACTACAACAATTTATGTAACACATGATCAAACAGAAGCGATGACTATGGCAACACGAATTGTTGTTTTAAAAGATGGTTTAATTCAGCAGGTAGGTTCACCGGAGGAAGTTTACAATCGACCAGAAAATATATTTGTTGGCGGTTTTATTGGTTCTCCGGCTATGAATTTTTTTAAAGGGGTACTAAAAGAAAATCGGACTTTCATGATTGGAACCACATCTATTAAAGTGCCGGAAAAAACGATGAAAATGCTTCAGGAAAATGGGTATATTAATAAAGAATTGGTACTAGGGATCAGACCGGAAAATATTAAGGATGACCCCGAATTTTTACAAGCATCACCAGACACTGTAGTAAAAGTAAAAATCGATGTTGTTGAGCTGACAGGGGCGGAAATGATTCTTTATTCAACGATTGAAGGGCAAGATTTGCTTGCTCGGATTAATTCAAAAACAGCGATTCACGGTGGGCAGGAAATCGAACTAGGTTTAGAAATGAATAAAGCCCATTTCTTTGATAAAGAAACAGAGGAGAGAATAGGAAAAGCGCTGGGGCTAGACAAAAAATAAGAAGCAAGGGATGAATCTCTTGCTTCTTTCTTTTTTTCATGATATAGTAATTTTTATCTCCATTTTTCAATAAGATGAATGTTAAACATAAATATCCAATATTATTATACAATGAAATATTATTGAAAGTCAAGTTTATTACATAATCATTTTTTGGGGGGTAAAGTTAAATGAGAAATGAGTGGGAAAAAGAACAAGCGAGAATAAACGAAGTACTTGAAATTATCGATAATAATATCGGAAATATACAAAATAATAGCAGTGGGATTAAAAAAGATATTGTTGAAATCCGTAAAACATTTTGGAATGATGTTACGGTAAATTTTGATGAACCAGATGATTTGGATGAAACCTTTTTTAGTATTAAACAGCAGGCTGAAATGCTGTCCGAACGGGAACGGATGCATTTTAAAATGGACCAACGTCTTAAAAGCCTCGCTAAGCTAAAGCACTCTCCGTATTTTGGCCGCTTTGATTTCCAAGAAGAGGGGGAGATAAATGCCGACCAGATTTATATTGGTACGGCATCTTTAATGGATGAGGCTGAAGAGAATTTCCTTATTTATGATTGGCGGGCACCAATATCAAGCATTTATTATGATTATGCGACAGGTCCGGCAAATTTTGAGACATTGGATGGCACTATTGAAGGTGAAATCCTTTTAAAAAGGCAATTCATAATCCGCAGCGGCAAGCTGAGGGGGATGTTTGATACAGGTGTAACGATTGGTGATGAAGTATTGCAACAGGTATTAAGTGATAACGCCAATAACCAAATGAAAAGCATTGTTGCCACGATTCAAAAAGAGCAAAATCAAATCATTCGGAATGAGCGGAGTAGGCTTTTATTTGTCCAAGGTGTGGCTGGTAGTGGTAAAACATCGGCAGCTTTGCAGCGGATTGCGTATTTACTGTATCGTTTCCGCGGCAGCATCGAATCTGATAATATCATGCTATTTTCACCAAATCCGATGTTCAGTAATTACGTGGCAACGGTGCTGCCAGAGCTTGGTGAGGATAATATGGAGCAGATGACATTCCAAGCCTACTTAGAAGAAAGATTTAAGGATAAATATGATCTTGAAGATACGTTTGCACAAATGGAATATGTGTTAACGGCTCCCAAGGATAAAGCGTATAAGATTAGGATGGAAGGGATTCGTTATAAAGGAAGTAATGAATTTCTAGAACTGATTCATTCCTATGTTCGTTATTTATCAATTGATGGGCTTATTTTTAAAAATATTAATTTTAGAGGCGAAACCATCATTTCCGCTGATGAAATTAAAAGCTTCTTTTATTCTTTAGATTCTTCGATTTCCATCCCTAATCGCATAAGTTTGACAATGGATTGGCTCCTAAAGGAATTATCCAAAAAAGGTCGAAAAGAGCGTAAAAAAGATTGGGTGACTGAAGAAATACAGTTTTTGGATCACGATGAGTATCAGAAAATATATAAACGCCTTCAGAAAAAACAGCTATTTACGGAAAATACGTTTAATGATTTTGACCGGGAACAAAAGGAATTGGCAAAGGTAATTGTAAGCAATCGTTTTAAACCCATTAGACAAGCAATTAAGAGACTTGAATTTATTAATATGGCGGCTATTTTTTTTCAGTTATTTGATCTTTCAACGAGCACTCTTTCAGTTAATAAAAGCCTTTTACCAGCAAATTGGGCTGACATATGTAAACAAACGATTTCAAACGCGAAGAAGAAGGCATTATTTTTTGAAGATGCAACCGCTTATCTGTATCTGCAGGATCAAATAGAAGGGCGAAAGCCGAACACTTTGATACGCCATTTATTTATTGACGAAGCCCAGGATTATACACCATTTCAATATGCTTTTTTAAAACAGCTGTTTCCAATGTGTCAAATGACGATTCTTGGGGATTTGAACCAAGCTATTTTTTCCGAAGCAATGAATTCACCATCAATTTTTTCGGACCAATTATGTCGGGAAGAAAAAATTGAAACTATTATTCTTACAAAAAGCTATCGTTCTACCCAACAAATTGTTGAATTTACAAAATGGCTTATTGAAGGTGGAAGTGTAATTGAGCCCATCAACCGTTTAGGGAATAAGCCAATCTTTACAAGAGTAGAGAATTATGAAAGGTTATATTGTGAATTAGAAAATTGCATAAAGGGTTTGTGGGAAAGTGGGCATCAAACCATTGCCGTCATTTGTAAAACAGAACAAGAAAGCAAAGAAGTATTTAAGCAGCTAAGCAAGAAGTTGGACGTAAAACGAATTGACAAAGAAACGTATTCATTTGAGCGGGGGGTCCTTGTCGTGCCCGTTTATTTGGCAAAGGGGATTGAGTTTGATGCGGTCATTATTCCGAACTGTTCAGAGGAACATTACGGCAGCCAAAATGAACAAAAACTCCTTTACACTGCCTGCACGAGAGCGATGCATGAACTTTATATATTTTCTGTAGGAGAAATGAGTCGCTTAATAAGCGGGGTACCCAAAGATTTGTTTGAGGTTGAGGGATAGGTGGTGAGCCCGTAGGGTCGGGTACTGCGTCCCAATTGGGCCAGAGAACCCGCCCCTTTGTCCAATATTTTGGGTATACTATTTTTGAGGTGAAGATCATGTATAAACTGTTGACACATAATGATTTGGACGGCGTAAGCTGTGGGATTTTAGCAAAGCTGTCATTTGGTGATGAAGTGAATGTCCGCTATAATTCAAATGCCAGTCTTGATCGCGAAGTTGAATCTTTTTTAATAAGTGAAGATAAGGATACATTTTTGTTGGTTACGGATTTGTCGGTTAATGATCAAAATGAAAAAGGGTTGGAGTTGTTTTACCAAGGAGGCGGTAAAGTACAGCTAATCGATCATCATAAAACAGCGCTCCATTTAAATAAATACAAGTGGGGTTATGTTGCAGTTGAAAATGACGAAGGCAAATTGAATTCAGCCACCTCTTTATTTTATGAATACCTAATTTCAAAAAATCTTTTACAACGCTCGGAAGTACTTCACGAATTTGTTGAACTTGTTCGCCAGTACGATACGTGGGAATGGGAGAAGAATGATAATCAACTAGCGCGAAGGCTTAATGCACTTTTTTATCTACTGTCTATTGAGGAATTTGAAGAAAAAATGATACACCGATTACATACCAGTGATCATTTCTATTTCGACGATTTTGAAAAGAAAATTTTAGATATGGAAGATGATAAAATTGTCCGTTATATCCGCCGTAAAAGACGAGAACTTGTTCAAACCGAAATTGGCGGCTATTTTGCCGGAATTGTCTATGCTGAATCCTATCACTCTGAACTTGGAAATGAACTTGCAAAAGACAATCCTCATCTGGACTATATCGCTATTTTAAATATGGGTGGAAAAAAATTAGGGTTTCGAACCATTCATGATCATGTAGATGTATCTGAAGTAGCGAGAAAATTCGGTGGCGGTGGACATGCAAAAGCATCAGGCTGTTCAATAACCGCTGATACTTACAAAAAATTTGTAGAGAATACATTTTCTTTGGAGCCATTACGAGTGGATGCCCGGGAAAATCGTTTTAATTTAAAAGATTCTCCATTAGGTTCCTTATACAAGGATCGGAACGATGATATTTTCTTTATTTATCCTGAAAGTGATATGAATTGGGTGATTGAAAGAAATAAAACTAAAATAAAGCAAACTTTTAACAGCTTTGTTGAGTCGGAAAAATATATCAAAAGAAAACATGAAGCATGGCTTGCTAAAGATGATGATTTTGTATCATTTTTAATGGGAGAAGTAAAGCGGGGAAGGAAAAACTAATAAAGCGTTTTTTTCAATATGGTACAATGTAGAAATTAAAGAGAAAAATTCAATCTTCAAAGTTAAGGGTGGGGTTAGATGAATAAAGAGATCGTAAATGAAAAATTTAAAAATGCGATTGACTCGTGTGAAAGCGGGTATGGAAAATATTTTCTATCAAAGCTATTTGATTTAGATATTTCCTATACTGAGGATACATGTACGGTCGAATTTGATGTAGAAGATTTTATGTACAACCCGATGGAGGTTCTCCACGGTGGGGTAATTGCTTTTGTATTAGATGTTTCAATGGGACATTTATGTAAAAAAGTAATTGGAGCAGCTGTTACAGTTGAAATGAAGGTCCAATATATGAAGGCAGTAAAGACTGGAAAATTAACATGTACAGCGGAATTTCTGAAAAAAGGAAGAAATATTTCATTCTTAGAAACAAAGATGATTGATGGGGATGGGAATATTGTTGCTTTAGCGACGGGAACATTTGCCAAGGTTAAACAACAATAAGCTATCAAGAAACAGCACCACATTTTAAAGCATGTGGTGCTGTTTATTTGTCCCAAAAGAAAGCCACAGAGTGATAACCCCCATTAATAATAATCCGCTCGCCGCAAACATCCCTTCCGTAAAAAATGGAATTCCGACGTGCTTAAGCCATTCCGAAAGACCTTGGCTAAATAATAATAATTCATTTAGAGCAAAACCAGTAATCAAAATGATAAATCCATTGGTCGATATTTTTGCCTTTGAGTCGATAAGATTCATCATAAGGTATTGTGTGATAATAAAAATGCTTACAAACCCTAAAAGAGTTAAATGAAGATAACCGATAACAATGCTTCTTGTTTCATATACGAGATCGGCCAAAGCCGGCGAAATCAAACCCAACTCGGCTGTACTCTTAATGAATAGCAATATCAAAGTGATCCATAAGCAGTTCATCGTTAATTTTGAATAATACTGGCTGAGATCACCCCATATTTTTTTAAATGCAGCTAAAATAAATAAAATGCCTATCCATTGTCCGATACTCCCAATTATTGCGAGAGTTGGTATAATACTACCTAAATTAATAAAAAGGATGCTTAAAAAATATCCTGGAAAAAGAGAAAGGAAATAAATCCAAAATCCAAGCTTCAAAGTGGAACCTTCGATTGGAATCTTTTTCATATGTATTATAATGATAAATAACCCAATTAAAAATAACGTAAGCCAACCATTGTACTGAAAGTGTAAATAGAAATACATGGCCATATCAAAATAATAAGTATCTTTTAATCCGGTCGCAGATGTAAGCCCGAGCATATAGGGACCAATAGAGGATATGACTAATGCCAGTAAAGCACTGTTGATAAATAATTTTCCGGACTTCGGCATGTCGGTCTCTTTTTTCAAGATTTTATACATAAAGACAGCTGCCCAATATTCAATAAAGATATGAAGGGTTGCAAATATTATCGATAGGACATTATACCCTTGATATAAAAAGGCAATGAACATAAGAAGAGAGACTATACATAGAGAAAATAAGATGGATATGGCTTGTTTCTTTTGTTTAACCTTTTTCCAAAATATTGAAAGAAAAATAACGAATGCACCAATAAATGCCCATCCTAACATCGCTAAATGAGAATGGCCGTGTAAAATATGTGTATAGGGAACAATCTCATTTTGCTTAATAAAGAAAAATCGCATCCATACGCCAGATAAAGCAGTTAGAAAAAAGAATAAAAATGTAAAATGAATGAAAACTCTGGGCAAGACTATTCACTCCTTTATTTGGGCTCATATTTTTATAATATACTATTTAAATCAATAATTTCATATTCATAGTAGAAATACTACTAATAATGTCACTATTTTTTGACGATTTTAAGAACTTTGGAGGTTTTTTGATGTCTAATTTATCGCATTATTTTATAGCCATTCCACTCAACCATGCTTTGAAGGATTATTTTTCAATATGGCAAGATTCTCTGAAAGAACAGTTACCATATAAGCAATGGCCACATAAAGAGGATTTGCACATAACCTTAAAATTTTTAGGGCCGGTAGAGCCTAATAAACTTAACGACCTGATAAACAAACTAAAAGGAATCGAGCAACTTAAAGAGTTTGAATTAACTGTTGGAACGATAGGTACATTCGGGAATCCGCTAAAACCTCGAGTTCTTTGGGCTGGGGTTGAAAAAACGGATGAATTAGTGGTTTTACATAATCAGGTTGAGGAATGTGCAGAAAGGGTAGGATTTGCCAAAGAAAATAGAGAGTACCGACCGCATATCACACTTGCCAAAAAGTGGGCGGAGGGCAGGAACAATGGTTCGTTGGCCGGTATTAAAAATAGCTATAATGATCAACGAAAATTGTATGTAAAAGAAGTTGTCATTTATCAAATCTTTCCGAGCAAAAGCCCGAAATATGAGATTATCCAATCCTATCATTTGGCTTAATAGTTGGCTAATCATCCAACATATGGAATTATAGATGCTTTTTGGTTTAATTTGTTGAAAAAGTTAAAAAATTATAAGATAATAAATTTACTAGTTAGTAATTGGAAAAATTGTTAGAAAACGTTTACATTCTTTGGCGTTTAAAGGAGAAATAGAGATGACAGCTATTGCTTTTTTTTCAATTCTTGTAGCAATCATTATCTTTATAAAAAATCGAATATTACATAAACGTATACAAGAATTGAATGCAATCAATAAGCTATTAACTATAGAAAATGAAAATCATATGACTACAGTTCAAAGCCTGCAAGAGGAAATGAATAAGCTAACACAAATTAAGACTGTAAGTGAAATTGCCGCTAGCATTTCCCATGAAGTAAGAAATCCATTAACGGTTACAAGAGGATTTACGCAATTACTTAGAGATGGTAGTCTATCAGATGAGCAAAGAAATCAATACATAAGGTTAAGTTTAGAGGAATTAGACCGGGCAGAGCGGATTATTGGCGATTATCTTACTTTTGCAAAACCATCTATCGAAAATGAAGAAGTATTGCATTTAGATAAGGAAATTAAATACATAGTTCAAGTCATCAAACCGTATGCTACTTTGAACGATATAACCGTTGAAGTTAATATGGAAGATTGTCAGTACACTATTTTAGGAGAAAAGCAAAAGCTTCATCAATCCCTGCTTAACATTGTTAAAAATGGAATTGAGGCAATGGAGAGAAAGGGAAAAATATCGATTGAATTAAAGAAATACAACGATCTCGCGCAATTAATCATTGAGGACAATGGCAAGGGAATGTCCAAGGAACAGATCAATAAAATTGGTACTCCTTATTTTTCAACAAAAGAAAAGGGGACTGGTCTTGGTACAATGGTTGCCTTTAATATAATAAAAGCTATGCAAGGTGATTACACAATAGAGAGTCAAATAGGGAAAGGCACGAGCTTTTGCATTACTTTTCCGTTGGTAGAATAAAGACAAAATCTTATATGGGGTTATAGGGACATGCCATGAGAGAATTAAATATAGAACAATCAGAGCTGTTGAACGAGCCATTCAAATTTTGAATTGTTTTAGTTTTGAGAAGTCTGTGTTATCGATTGATGAAATCATGGCTAAAACAAAACTTGCTAAAGCTACTATCTATCGATTACTGTGGACACCTTGAGCGTAATGATCTTGTCGGGTACGATCAGTCGTTAAATAAATACAGGCTTAGCAACAAACCATTGGAGTATGGTGGAATCGTTCTCGCCAATTTGGATATTAGGAGAGAAGCAGATCCTTACATGCAGGATTTGCATGAACAGACGGGATATTCCATCATACTCGCTACACGGCAGGACGAATCAATTCAATATTTAGTAAGGTACGATAGTGATGAAGGCTTAATGCCAACCAATTTTGTTGGGAGAAGGCGAACATTGCATAACGGTGCTTTAGGTATTGTTTTACTATCCTATATGGATGAGGAATTCGTTTACGACTTTCTAAAACGTTATCCATTGGAACAACATACATGTAATATCGTGATTTCCCGATCAAAAAACGACGATGAATATAATGTGAGAAGCTACTTCCTATTTAAGCGAAGCAGAGGCTCTAATACAGATATTGAAGAAATGTTTGGAGAACGTCATGATCTCATTCGTAAAGAAACGGACGGCTGGAAAATTGCACGTAGAATTATTATTCCTGACCAAGCTGTGATTACGACAATGAATATGGCCATGTTTTTAACAAAAACCCCCGTGGATCCTATTTCACGGGGGTTATCAATGTTATACTTTGGAATAAACAGTAGAACTTTCTTGCTGTTCTCCTATTACTTTTTTATCCTGATACAATATTTTAAGTAGAGGAGGAGTAACGAGTGTAGTTACAAGCACTACAATAATTAAGACAGTAAACATTTGAGATTCAATTATCTTATGTTCGATGCTTAATGCAGCAAGTATTAAGGCAACTTCGCCGCGGGAGACCATCCCCGCACCGACTTGAAGCGAGCTTTTCCACTTATAGCCTGCTAACTTAGCTCCGAGACCGCTTCCAACCATTTTCGATAAAATCGCCATTATACTAAGACCAATTATTAACCATAGATACTCAGATACACCGTTTAATTGGGCACTAAAGCCAATACTAACAAAAAAGATTGGTACAAATAAGGAATAGCCAACAACCTCAACTTTTTCCATAATCTTATGACCTAAATCAGTAGTACCAATTGAAATCCCAGCAAAATAAGCACCAATGATTTCAGCCACACCATTATATTCGGCAAAATAAGCAAATAACAAGCAGATAATCAGCGCGCCACCGACAGGTGCCTGCGGGACAGCCATTCTAGATAATAGACTAATCGTCCATGGTATAACCTTCCACATCAGAAGAATAGCAATAGAAAAGAAGACTACCTTCTTCAAAAGGACTGTACTAAGACTGACATCGCCACCCATAAAGCTCATAACCACAGCCAAAAGGACGATGACTACTATATCATCCAATACAGCTGCTCCTAGGATTGCCATTCCTTCCTTCGTTTTCAGTTTTCCCATTTCACGTAACGATTGTACCGATATACTAACACTTGTAGCCGTTAGCACTAAACCGAAAAAGATAGACTCATAAAAGCCTAGACCTAATAGAACACCAGAATAATAACCAGCGATTAAAGGGAGAATAATCCCGCCAAAACCAACATAAGTTGAAGCTTTAATATTTTGTTTGAATTCTTTGATATCTGTCTCAAGTCCAGCAATGAACATTAAGATAATAACCCCAAGTGTGCTCATTTCGTCAATGAAGTCATTGCCTTCAACGAACCCAAAGACAGCTGGACCAATTAAGATTCCGGCAATTAATTGTCCAAGAACAGAGGGTTGTCCTAATTTTACACTAATACTGCCTGCGATTTTAGCAGTTATTAAAATAATTGCTAACTGTAATATAATCATAATTTACATTTCCCCACCTTTTGCTAGTTTCAAGATTGAATGTAGTTTCTTTTTCGATCGGCATTTCTTTGTCAACAGGCTGAGGTTCAAAATCTTTCTTTATAAACATCCATAATAAAAATGTTAAGAAAACGATGAGACAAACCCCAAAAATAGCGGAGTTTCGCTTCCATTTCGTAATTCTGTTTATAAAAGCTAGCTCTTGGGGAGAGGAATTGCTTTTACTACCTAATGATCTTTGTAGTTTCAAATCAAACTGTTTGCTCTTAAGTAATTCAGTTTTAAGGGCACTGCATTCTTTACATGTAGCAAGATGTGATTCTACGTAAACTTGCGATTCCTTCGAAAGTTCTTGATCAATATATAGCGGTAAAAGATCCTGAACGATCTCACATTGATTCGTCATAAAAAACCACCTCATTTTTGTATAAATCTCTAAACTTTTGCTTAGCTCTATACAAAAGCACTTTTGTTGTCTGGGGTGTTTTATTTAAAATTTCGGCAATTTCAACATGTGATAGACCATGAACTTCTTTAAAAATCAGAACATCACGATAATCCTCGGGCAGTTTCGTTAGAATATCCTGGACATCCTTTTTGGTTTGTTTTTGCAATGAAACGGTTTGCGGATCAAAAGAGTGATCGCCTTGCTCGTTTACATCCTCATCGTCAAACAGATTCCGATCCTTCACCCAGGATCTCACTTTATTCCGATATATATTTCGTGCAATTTGTAAGAGCCAAGTCTTTAAACTTGAATTACCTTTAAAACGATGAATCGATGTAACAGCTTGAAAGAAGGTTTCTTGCGTTAGCTCCTCACTCACATCTTGTGAGCCTGTAACCTTCAAAAAATACGTATAAACAATCGCGCGATGATTATGATAAAAGTCAGTTAAATCATCCATGATAGAATGTTTAACCTTTTTCCCATTTCGAAATGAGTCAAAAAGAGCCAAGCAATCCTCCTCCTTTCCCCTCAGCCATGTAGTAACAAAAACATGTAAAAGGTTACAGTGGAATTTTAAAAAAATAAAAACCTTTTAAGGAAAAAAATCCCCAAAAGGTTAATCTTATCAGGAAATCATAAATTTATAATGCATTCCAGGAATAATTAGAACGGCATGCTTTACATTTAAAGTGAGCGGGCTTTTCATATCTTTATAGATTGGAATCGAAAAAATTCGTTGCTTGTCATTTTGAAAGTCTATTTTAGGCTCTTTACTCCAATTCTTTTCATTTTCGTCCGTAATATTGAAACTCAACTCGTATAATCCTACTTTAGAAATTTCATCAAGTTGTTTATAGTAAACATCTATTTTTGAATCATTTATCACAGCTTTTTCTATTAAAAACCGTACGTTATTCACCGAAATTTCTTTGTTGATTACCGTTTCTTTATCTTGCAGAAGTGGAATGAAGATTCCCGGTGTTTTATAAAATACAGCTAAATTGGGGAGCTCGACACCGATGAATTCTGTATTTTTTTCAATACCAGATAGTGTCCAAGTTTCTTCAAGAATGGAATTGCCAAAATTACTTTTATTCTCCTTGTTTGTCAGGACTGTATTGTTCGTTAAATCCATAGCAATTAATGTATTAGGCCAGTAAATATCTTCCTGGACAAAATCAATATTTGGATTAGACCATTGGTATGTATAAGAAAAGATGGTTTCATTAGTAGAAATTTGTTTTGTCTTTAACTGTAGATCCAAACCCGAATTTTTCATGATCTGTTCTTGGGGAGGAGATAATGATACTAACTCGCTATCAAGTTTAACCAGTTCCTGATTTGCCTTATTCTGTTTGGCTTGCCACTTTTCTTCGGCACGTTCTTTACTTAAATACCAACTCCCGATCGTGAACGATAATAAAAATGCTGTTATATATAACATGATTTTTTTTCGATATTTGCTTACTCTTGTAATAAAAGCAACTTCACTTTGCTTTGTATTGTCTTCATTTATTTCTTCATCATGAAATGCGATGGAAAAGTCCTTGTCATCACGTAATCCCGTAAGTTCAGCTCGACATTCATCACATTCTTGTAAATGCTCCTCGATGATTTCCTTTGCTTTTGAATCAACCATGTCATCTATGTATAGGCTTAGCAATTCCTTCACCAAAATATGTCTTTCTTGCAAAAAAAACACCTCCACAACAAAAGCGAGAGTTATAAAATTTATTCTCCCGCTCCGAAATTCCTTTTCCTTACTACTCTTGCATCCGATTATAACATATGTGCAGAATTCTTCCTATAATATTGTCTATATGATCATTCCTAGAAACTTGAGAGTTATTCACTTACAAGTTATGATTTGAATTAGTCCTTCTTAATTAACGGTGGTGAAGTAAATATGAAAATTATCATTTTCGGAGGCAGTGGTTTTATTGGGAAACACTTAACCTCTTACCTCATAGAAAAAGGAAATGAAGTTGTTCTTGTTTCTCGTTCTGAGCGGCAAAGCCAAGATTCGCTAGTCCGTTATGTGACTTGGAGCGAGCTCCAAGAAAATATAGAGTCCCTTGAAGAGGCAGACGCCTTTGTCAATTTATCTGGTGAGACGATCAACCAATACTGGACACCCAAGGCGAAGACGAGAATTTTGGAATCGAGAATTAATTCAACAAAAAAAGTAGCTTATTTTGTTCAAAAATTAAAAAGCAAACCGAAGGTCGTAATTAACAGCTCTGCTGTTGGAATCTATGGTATGTCGGATAGTGATGAATATGATGAGGATAGCCCGCTTAGCAATAATGATTTTTTAGCGCGGATTGTCTATGAATGGGAGAGAGCTGCGGATACAATTGAACAATATACCCGCCTTGTTAAGTTAAGGCTTGGTGTTGTTTTGGGGATTGACGGGGGTGCACTACCTAAAATGCTGCTACCTTATAAGCTTTTTGTTGGTGGAAGATTCGGAAGTGGCAAGCAATGGCTTTCATGGATTCATATTGAAGATCTTGTTCGACTTATTGAGTTTTGTGTTACTAACGAAAAAATAAATGGACCGGTTAACGCAACAGCACCTTCACCTGTAACAAATGATGAATTTGGTCGTGCTATATCCTCCGTAATGGGAAAACCTCATTTTTTTCATGTGCCTTCGTTGATCCTTCGTGTCATGTTAGGCGAAATGTCCCAGATGGTGTTAAATGGTCAAAAGGTAATACCCAAAAGGGCAGTGGGGTCCGGATTTACTTTCACCTATCCAACAATTGATTTGGCAATAAAGGATCTGCTTTAGAAAAACTAAGAATTTCAATCAAAACACGGCGCTCAACCAACAGAGGTAAGCGCCTAGAGTATTTTTATAAACTAATATCTATTTTTCTATTCTTCCTTGTCGCAATCGGCTCCCCTTTGTAGCGCAAATATTCAGCAAGACCTGCATCAAATCCCGCTGTATAATCGATGGCATTCGTCGGGCATACGTGAATACAAGCTGTACACGAAATACATTCAGTTGATAGCACTCTTTTTCCGGCATACATATAATCCAATAGTTTAATATCCATCGGACATACTCGTTCGCAGGCAAAACATTCAACACACTTACTTTGTGTAATTTCTATTTTTAATAGAGAAAACCGGGAACCGATCTTTTGAACAACCGGGATTGGACAAAAATACTTACAAACCGCACGATTATCTTTAAGAAAAAAGGCGAGTAGAAAACCGACAATATAATAGACTACATTTCCGATTAAAAACCAATACATCTCTTCTAACGATTCCAATTGCGGTGTTTTTTGAAGAACAAACATGACATATAAAACTAATCCCAATGATCCAAAGAAATGGATATACCGAAACCAGCTTAAATGACGTATTCGCCCTTCTTTTGGCTGTTTCCACGGAAGTAGGTCAAGAATAGCTACCGTCCAACAAGCATAGCCACACCAGCCGCGCCCGAATATCAATGTCCCGCCAATTTTAGCAACTAAATAATGGATGGTAGCACCGATAAACACACCTATAAAGAGGTAAAAGAAAAATCCTTCCATTTGCATATTTTCCTTGCCGTAAACACCGAGGAAAAATATCATGTAAGAGCCTACTAAAAATTGAGTAACAAGCCGGCCCCTTTGTTTTATTCTTTTTGGTAGAATACCGGTTAATAATGTTCCTAAAGCTATAGAAATGCCAATGTATGAAAAATTAAAAAGGTAAAACATATTATCCTTTGTTAACCAAAGCGTAACCGCTATAGTTAAAAAAACGAGTAGCAGACAAACCGGTAAAACAAAGTTTTTCTGTTGTAAGTTCCATTCTTGATTTTTTTTGTTCAAGCTTTCACCACCTTTTTGCTTTTTAATTCCATAATAAGGAATTATACACGTAAATCATTTATAAATGTTGAAAAATAACTTAGAATTTTTTAAAAACACACCAATGATAAGAAATATGGTATAGTAAAAATAATTAAGTCAAAAACCGGGCACAAATACGCCAAGGCGTATTTGATTATACGGTAGAGGTTCTTAGCTACCCTCTCTAAAAAACTAAGAAGGAACAGCATTCTTCTTAGATTGCTGTTTTTTTCTATTGAAAAGGAGTATGGAAACATGAAAAATGACAAAGCAATCGTCGTTTTTAGTGGCGGTCAGGATAGTACAACTTGTTTATTTTGGGCTTTGAAGAATTTTAAAGAGGTGGAAGCTGTTACATTTGATTATAATCAGCGCCACCGCTTAGAAATAGAGGTGGCCAAGGATATTGCAAAAGAACTTGGTGTTAGGCACCATATTTTAGATATGTCATTATTAAATCAGTTGGCACCTAATGCTTTAACTAGGGATGATATTGAAGTAAAAGCTGGTGAGGATGGGGAGTTACCAAATACCTTTGTGCCTGGCAGAAATCTTCTGTTTTTATCATTTGCCGGTGTGTTAGCAAGCCAGGTGGGAGCAAAGCATATCATTACCGGTGTATGTGAAACCGATTTTAGCGGCTACCCGGATTGTCGAGATATTTTTGTAAAATCATTAAATGTAACTTTAAACCTATCCATGGACCAAACCTTTGTCATCCACACACCGTTAATGTGGATCAACAAAGCAGAAACGTGGAAGCTGGCAGATGAACTCGGGGCATTGGATTTTGTCCGTGAAAGAACATTAACTTGCTATAACGGTATTATTGCTGACGGGTGTGGCGAATGTCCGGCTTGTAAGCTTCGTAAAGCAGGGTTGGATCAATATATGGACTCCTTGAAAGAGGGGATTGAATAAATGGAAAACAAAATTTTCGGCTTTCGAATTGTTGAGGACCTTCAAAAAATAGATAAGGATATAAATCGGAATCAGTTGAAATATCATAATAAAAGAGTGCTAGTAAGCAAAGAATTTACGTTTGATGCAGCCCATCATTTACATTGCTATGATGGGAAATGCAAAAATCTTCATGGGCATACGTACAAAGTTGTTTTTGGAATTAGCGGATTTGTGAATGAAATTGGTCTGGCCATTGATTTCGGAGATATAAAGGACATTTGGAAAGCGGAAATAGAGATCTATTTAGACCACCGCTACTTGAATGAAACACTTCCGAAAATGAATACAACAGCAGAAAATATGGTCGTTTGGATTTATGAAAAAATGAAAGAGTCATTAGAAAAAAGACAAAATCAATATGACGGGGCGCGGGTTGAATTTGTAAGATTGTATGAAACTCCGACAAGCTATGCCGAGGCTAAAAGGGAGTGGATGGAACTTGAGTAGGATTCCTGTTTTAGAGATCTTCGGACCGACAATTCAAGGTGAGGGCGCTGTCATTGGACGAAAAACAATGTTCGTTCGTACAGCTGGCTGCGATTATCATTGCAACTGGTGTGATTCAGCCTTTACATGGGATGGTTCTGCAAAAGATGAAATCAAACAAATGACTCCTGAAAAAATCTGGGATGAGCTTTTTGAGTTAGGAGGCAATCGTTTTGACCATGTGACCATCTCGGGCGGAAATCCAGCCTTGATCACAGCAATTGGAGAATTAGTTAGTCTTTTGAATGAAAAAGGAATCCAAACCGCTCTTGAGACCCAAGGCTCGAAGTGGCAGGATTGGATGAAGAATATTGATGATCTTACACTTTCACCAAAGCCGCCTAGCTCCGGGATGGAAACGAATTTTGAAATACTGGATTCGATAGTTGCCACACTTTTAGAAGTTGGGAATGAAACAATAAAGGTTGTTGTATTTGATGATGTTGATTTTGAGTATGCTATAAAAATTCGTGAACGATACAGAGATGTTCCTTTTTATCTCCAAGTTGGCAATGATGATATAACAACTGTTGATAATGACCTTTTGACAAAAAAATTGCTTCAAAAATATGAGTGGCTGATAAATAAGGTTATGGAAAGTCCACAAATGAATGATGTAAGAGTATTGCCTCAGCTTCATGCACTCGTATGGGGGAATAAAAGAGGTGTCTAATATAAAGAAGAACAAAGACAAAAAAGCGCATCGTTACGGCGCTTCTTTGTTTAAAAAATCATAACCATATTGTCCATGTTCGTTAATGCTCGGATGTTCAATTTGCACGGTGTTGTGTTTAAGGCCATATCTGTCTTTTAACATCTGATTAATAGCTGATACAACATCAAATGGATTTTGTTCTTTATTTATAAAAACATGCGCTGTTAGGGAATGGTGATCCGTCGTAATTGTCCAAAGATGCAATTCATGAATATCTCTAACACCTTCTATAGCTCCAATATCAGCACGAATCTGATCAAGATCGAATTCTTCCGGCACTGATTCCATTAAGATAAGGAAGGATTCACGGATAATTTTAGCGCCTCCAGTAAAGACGACTCCGCCGATGACAATACTAATAATTGGGTCAAAGATGTTAAGATTTGTAAAGTAAATCAAAATAGCGGATATGATGACACCAACGGAGTTTAATAAATCACCGATGAAATGCCATAGTGCGCTTTTGATATTTAGATTATTTTCTTTTTTTGTACTTCGGATTAATACAATTGTAAGGACTATATTTACAATTAAACCAATAACAGCAACCCCTAACATTAATCCAAAATTGATTTCCTGAGGATTTATGATTCTTTTAATGCCTTCGATAAAAATTCCAATCGCTATGACTATTAACGCTAACCCATTTAAAAATGAAGCTAAAATTTCAAAACGAAGGTAACCGAAAGTATATTTATTATTTGATTCACGTGTAGATAAATAAATAGCGGTTAAACTCAATCCCAATGCCAGTACATCAGACAGCATGTGCGCCGAATCAGATAAAAGTGCCAAGGAATTGGCTAATATCCCACCAACAACTTCAACGAGCGTAAAAAATAAGGTTAATATTAACGTTATCCATAATGTTTTCTTAGATTCATTTTGTTTTTTTACATGGCTTAGGTGGTGAAAATCATATCTATTCATTTTTTTAAAATCTCCCTTCTACGCTAATCATAATTCTAGGTTATGCTATTGTCAATTCTAATTGAGAACTTATTATTTTAATTGATAATGATATTCATAGTATATAGTTTAAAATTTAATATTATTGATAATAATTATTAATAGGACCTTGTTGTATCCATTTCTTTTATAAAAAGTATTTGAATTTTTCTTTAATCGGCAGTATAATCCATACATATTCAAATATTTGAATATGTGAAACTATCTTTTGCATGTTCAATGGTTTTTAGGGGGACGATTTTTTGTGGAACGATATGCACCAATTTAAAGCTGAATTTTTCAAAGCGTTGGCACATCCTTTGAGAATTCGAATTTTGGAAATATTATCGGAGGGGGAGAAAAGTGTAAACGAAATTCAAACTAGCCTTAATAGTGAGGGCTCTGCCGTGTCACAACAGCTAAGTGTGTTGCGAACGAAGAATATTGTCGTTGGTGTAAAAGACGGGAAAAGGGTGATTTATTCACTGCGGGACCCGGCCATTGTTGAGTTATTAAAGGTTGCTAAGGAAATATTTAATAATCATTTAATTGATGCTATTAATGTGCTCGAAGGGTTAGATGATCAAAAAACAAATTAGTTTGGGTGGCCATAAATTTTGGGTGAACACAAAAACGGGGAAAAAATAATCTAGAGTGGAGAAAGTATAAAGAAAAGAAGGGTCAGTAGTGAGAAGCTTATTTATTGAGCGATTCGAAGGGTATACACTTAAACACTTTCAAAAGGATTTAATTTCAGGAATAATAGTAGGGGTTATTGCCATTCCATTAGGTATGGCTTTTGCAATTGCATCTGGGGTTAAACCGGAATACGGGATTTATACAACGATTATTGCGGGAATTTTGATTTCCTTGTTTGGAGGCTCCAAGTTTCAAATTGGTGGTCCTACGGGTGCCTTTATCCCGGTTTTGTTTGGGATTGTTATTACGTATGGATATACAGACCTATTACTAGCCGGCTTTATGGCGGGAATCATGCTTTGCCTGATGGGTATTTTTAAAGTCGGTAATTTAATTAAATTTATTCCACGTCCAGTTACAATAGGTTTTACTGCTGGAATTGCTGTTATCATTTTTTCAGGACAAATTGGTAATTTTCTCGGGCTGACTGACTTAGAGAAGCATGAAAAATTCATCGATAATATGAAAGAAATCATAATGCATATTGATACAATCAATATGTATAGCATATTTACAGCATTACTTTCGTTATTAGTTATTTTAATTACACCGAAAATATTACCTAAAGTACCCGGTTCATTGGTTGGCTTAATTGTTTCAAGTGTTGTGGCAACGATCTTCTTTTCAGGACATATCGAAACGATAGGCACGGCTTTTGGTGAAATACCAAGTAAACTTCCGCACTTTCAATTACCGGAGATTACTTGGGAGCGGATTGAAAAATTATTGGCACCAGCCTTTGTTATCGCGATTTTGGGTGGAATTGAGTCATTATTATCAGCTGTAGTTGCGGATGGAATGACGAATAGTAAGCATAATAGTAATCGTGAATTAATCGGTCAAGGTGTAGCCAACATCATTACACCATTATTTGGGGGAATCCCAGCAACTGGTGCAATTGCAAGGACAGCAACGAATATTAAAACAGGTGCGGTTTCTCCATTATCAGGTGTCATTCACGGTGTATTTGTGCTATTTACATTGCTCGTGTTTGCTCCATATGCGTCACATATTCCATTAGCAAGTATGGCACCAGTATTAATGATCGTTGCATGGAATATGAGCGAACGAAAAGAATTTTCACATGTATTAAAAATGAAAACAGGGGATTCACTGATTTTGGTAGTGACTTTCCTTGTTACCGTATTTGCAAATATAACAACAGCGGTCGAGGTCGGACTTATTTTAGCCGTAGTCTTATTTGTAAAACGAATGAGCGAAATGCCAATTGTTTCGAAGGTGTTACCGGACCATACAAAAAAGAATCAACCAGTGCAGCCTCATGTTGTGAGCGATACACATGACTGTCCACAAGTAAGCATTTATACGATCGAAGGTCCGCTGTTCTTCGGAGTTGCCCAGTTTTTTGAACAACGAATTACAGAAACAATCCACTACAAACCCAAGGTATTAATTTTACGAATGGGAAAAGTTCCTTTTATGGATACAACGGGAGAGGCAAATCTTAGAAGCATTATCCGTCACTTTAAGAAGCAGGGCGGCACCGTATTAATTTCCGGAGCTGTTTTACCATTATTGGACACATTGAAAAAGTCAGGATTATACGATGAAATTGGTGAAAATCACTTTTTCAATCATACTGGGGAAGCGATTAATTTTGCCTTGAAGGAAATTGAAACAAATAAATGTTTAGGCTGCAAGCATTTTGCATTTCACGAATGCGAACAACTATCACGTGCCGGGAGCCTTGAAAAGGGAGTAGGGCGCAACAGTCAAAAAGGAATCGTTTAAAGAAACTAAAAGGCAGATTTAACATGTTATTATGTTAAATCTGCCTTGTTTAATTTGGTGAACTTTTTAAGAACCTAGTTTTCTTCACTTACTATATAGTTTGCACGGTGGTCACCTACAAAAGATCGGAAAATAAAGTAAAGTATAATCAGAGCCGTTATCAATAAAAAGATCTGGCCTAATAGTACTTGTTGACCAAGTAGATAATTATTACAAAGCCGTACCGGTGATATAATATACAACCATCCATAAACACCAAACATTGAAATATTATTGGCCCATATAAAACTTTTCCAAAGAGGATGTAACCTTTTCCAACACAAACTGATTGGAATTCCTGCTAGTAACGGTAACGTGCTATATTTTAGAATTCCAAACACTACATCATTCAAAGAAGCATCCACTGCTCTTGGCAGCATCCAATAGGTGATCGTGAAAAGAGCCAAGAGAATTCCGGCGACTCCATTGAGTTTGGAATTGTTATTTTCAACTGAAATTTTTGTTTTTATGGCTTCTCCCATAAAAAATCCAGCTAGAACGAGCAGGGGAAGCTGGATAATCATTTGACCAACCATGTGGGATTCCATTAATTGTTTAACTGGAGGAAGTGCTAAAAGAATGAACAAACCGGTTCCCAATGTTGCGTCTCTTTTAAACATCTTTTTCTCCTCCTGATCTGAAAATTTTAACCAATTATAGAACTAACTTTTTTAATAACTTTATCTGGATTTTGATAATCAAAAATCTCAACAAGCTTTCCTTTTTCATTAATCATATAGATAGCAGAATTATGTTCATATCCGCCAGTTTCATTCGGTATGACGATCACACCAATTAAATCTAAAAATGCTTGTTGGGCATCATAGTCGGTGAATCGCACCATTTTCCATGTGACACTATCGACATCAAAATGTTTTCCATATTCCTTTAACCTTTCAGGAGTGTCCCGTTCTTGGTCAAAGCTAAAACTTAAAAAAACAACTTCTTTCCCTAAATATTCTTTAGGCAAACCCTCATAAACCTCTTTAAATTTCATTTCTAAAATAGGGCAAACATCGCCGCAGCTCGTATACATAAACGTTGCCAGAACGATTTTGCCTTTATAATCATGAAGCTGAAGTTTCTTACCGTCACCATCTTCCAAGCTAACATTCGGAAGTAGGGGAGCGGTTTCCGTAATATCAATTTGACGGGCTTTCTCCGCCGTAAAAGCGTGAAGCCCGTCAGTTCCTTCCCATAGAACTAATAATCCAATTATAAGTACGATGAGAATAGAAACTAGATTACGCATATAACTTTTCCTTTGTTTCTTTTTCATCTTTTTGTGTACCAATTTGTTTTGCTGATACCGCAAAACGGATGATAAATACAGATGTTGCAAAAATAATACCAATGGCAGCAACTGCACCTAATTGGTCAGCAGGAACCCATTCAGGGAAATGCTGGGACCAGCGTCTTGGTGCACTTAGTTTTCCGCTGTAAAGGAATGAGAAAGTTAATCCTGCAAAGAATAATAAGTATACCCAGAAGCTTAATTTATCAAGATAGGAAGACATTTTAAGTCCTTCAACTTTAAGGACATAATACATAAAACCAAAAATCATTGCGACAGCTCCGATACCCATGTACATATGGAAATGTCCAGGTACCCATTTTGTATTATGCATCACGTGATTGATTGCAATTGTTGCGTCGATAATAGCAGGAACTACACCCATAACCCAACCAAACATGGACATAAAAAATAAGGTTGAAGGCATATCCCATTTAATACCAGATCTAAATATAATTTGTAATGCACCAAAAGCTGTTACAACAAGAACTGGAAGTCCATTTGCATAAGAAAGAACTTGACCTAGGATCAACATCCATTTTGGTACAGCAAAGTCCATTAATAAATGGTGCGGATAAATAATCATTGTAAATAATGTAGACGCATTCCATGCAATTAAGAAATTACCGTATACTTTCCAAGGTCTTCCTGTATATTTAGGGAAGATTTCATAAACAGCGATAACGCCCATATAAATGATAGAGTTCGCAAAAATATGTCCAAACGCATAAATCAAGTTTTTAGATAAAAGTGGATCCATCGTAAAGCTAGGATTAAATATATTAATTATACTCATAATTAGTACGGATGCACCGGAAACTAAAGCAGCTGTGTTAACAATCGTAACCATTGTTCCTGCCACAATTGCAGGAGGAAGCTCTTCCTTCATTGTTTTACCGAAAATGATCGGCCAGCCTAATGCGTTACCAAGATTTCCATATTTTTTAATAATGGCTCTTCCTGTATCAAGGTAAAATAAAAGGAAACCGGTACCGAGAACAGTCATACCTCCAAGGTAGAAAACTGCTCCGGCAGCTCCCCACATTCCACCTGAAATGGCTGGAAGAGGATAAAGGAAAGTCCATGCTGCCGCAAAATCAAAAACGAAAATACCAATAAGAACCATTACGACTCCCAGAATAGAAAGAACGATATTTGATACAAAAATGGCCTTGCTTAATTTAATATATTGACTTGTGAAATAATACATGATGGCTGTTCCGGCCAGAGCTCCTGCACCGATCATTCCAGTTCCATGTAGAGTCATAATTTTATAGAAAAAACCATCGGAAATGGTAATTAATTTCCCTTGATTTAATAGCATGATTAAACCCACAACCATCATCAGTAAAATAAGAACGCTGCCCAAAAGGGTCGGAAAAACAACACTTTTTCTTGTTGAACTATTGACTGTATCAGTAATAGGTCTCATATGACGTTACCCCCTTTAAATAATTATTATTCTGTTACTGTAATTGTTGCTTGCATTACATGATGGGCAATCCCACAGTACTCCAAGCATAAAACTTTATACGTACCTGGTTTTTTAAATGTTACATAAACTGGATTCGTATATTCAGGCATTGCTTGTGTTTGTGCAACAATTTGCATGTTGTCATCATAAATTCCAAAACCATGGTTGACGTCCTTACTTGTTACATTAAAAACAATGGGTTGCCCAACTTTGAATTCATTTTGCGATAATTCGAAAGCGAATTGCATAGCAGTTGCATCGACTTCAATTTGATTTTCTTGTGCTTTTGCTCTATCAAAAGGAAGATCTTGAAGTGTAATGGTTGTTGCAATACCAAGCACAACAATTAAACCAAGAAAATAAAATTTTTGAACCGTATGCCCTTTATGTTTTACTGAAGCATACTCTTCTTTTTGACTTGAATTGATTAGTACGTAAACAAATACTCCAATAATACCAGCGATGAAAATAATGGTCGTAAACCAAGCTGCTTGTTGATACATAAATGAACCCCCTTAATAAAAAGTTTTAATACAATTCTTCATTTTGTTTTTTTAGGTTTCTTACGTTTTAGAAGTGCACCCCCTACAGTTGCTCTCGAAATAACCATATAAAATTTAAAATACTTCATCTGTAACAAACTTCACAAATTGCTCACAAATTTTACAGTAATTTACATTTTTATAAATAGAGTAATAAAAACTATCGTAATAGTGTTAAATACGCGAAAAAACCGTCTGTACAATTTTTGACAGACGGTTTATCATTTATTTATATTCTTATTTTTCATCTAAGTTACTATGATCCATGGAATTTTCTGCCCAATACTGAATCGCTTTAATAATAGGTTCCATCTCTCTACCACGTTTTGTTAACTCGTATTCGATGCGTACCGGAATTTCAGGATAGACATTTCTCGTTACAACACCCCATTTTTCTAATTCCTTTAGCCTTTCAGAAAGAAGTTTCCCACTGATTGGTAAACTTGATTCCATCTCTCCAAATCGTTGGGGTCCAACTAGTAATTGAGAAATAATAAGTCCCATCCACCGTTTTCCTAATAATTGCATAGCTGCTTCAAATTTAGGGCAGAGTTCATAATTACTCATAAAAATTCACCTCTACCTTTATTATAAACAAAAAGTAATGTTGTTACCATATTTCAATAATAAATATAATAACTAATTAATATGAAATAACTAAAGGTCACTATATATTGTATAAAATATACACAATTACACTTAAGCAGAAGCAAGTAATGAAGAAAGATTTACTTCGCTCAATCCAGATTTCTTTTGCTTTTTTTCGTTCATAGATTCTATGGTTACGAATACTATTTCTGCGGCTTTCCATCTTCGAAAACTCCCTTCATACATATTAAGGTATAAATTGAAATCTTTGTTATAATCATTTTAACACTGAAAAATTCAACTTTTGTCGTCGTTTTAGGAATAATTTTTGAAATATAAAATATGAAATTTTTGTAAAATATTTCTAAATGGACTATTTTAATTGTTTATTATTCTGTAAAATAATGAAAGAAAATATAAATATCAAAAGTAAAAAAAACTAAGACATATTATTGGAGAAAAATAGAATGAAATTTTTAAATTTCGGGAGAATTGGCAGGAAACTCTTAATTACTACTAGTATTTCTGCGATTGTTTTCTTTATCTATGTATTTTTTAGTTACTTGGAAATCGATCATCAATTTTCAACAAATGCAAGATTACAGATAGAGATTGATGAACTTCAAAATTCACTACATATTTTATACGTATCATTATTAAACCAAGAAAGTGCACAAAGTGGTTATCATTTAACAAAGGAAACTACTTTTTTGGATTCTTTTGAAAAAAGTACAGAAGAATACAATAATGCAACAGATTTTCTTATCGGAAAGCTTGAAACACAGCCCCCAAATATTAAAAAGTCAATTGAAGATGTTATCAAAAAAGGACAGTCATGGCATGAGGAATATGGTGCTCCTTTAATTACGATGACTAAAAACGGAGAACAGCCTACGGTGGAGTTATATAAAGAATCTAAGGCATCGTTTGATGACTTCCGCCAATCACTTCATGAAGCAGAAATCGTCGCCGCAACATTAAGAGATACATACCGAAATACTTACAAAGACAAAATTTCCGAAGCAAGAAACACATTATTTATTATTTCGATTTTACTCATTATTCTTAATGTACTTATCATTAACAGACAAACAAAATCGATTATTCAACCCGTTCTATTATTAAATAATAGTGTGAAGGCCTACACAAGAAAAGATTTTACAGTTGGAATACCTCCATATAAAAGGGAAGATGAATTAGCTGAACTCATTCGAAATATAAATACGATGAGAATAGAATTACATGAAAAATTCTCATCAATGGAATCCTTAGTCGACCTGGATGGCCATACCGGTATATACAATCGACGGTATTTTGATCAAACATTAGAATTGGAATGGGCCAATGCTAGATATTATTCAAAAGTGATTTCACTCATTTTATTTGATATTGATTATTTTAAAAATTACAATGATACCTTTGGTCATTTGGAAGGTGACAAGTGCTTAAAAAATATCTCCAGGCAATTGTGCGAGCTATATGGTGATTCATCGGATATTGTAGCCAGGTTCGGTGGAGAGGAGTTTGCTATTATTCTACCGGATCAAAGTGAAGAGGTTGCGTTAACAAAAGCTGAAACCTTAAGAAAAATGATTTTGGATTTAAAGATTTTACACCCAACCTCAGAGGTTAATAAATTTGTTACGATTAGTGTTGGTGTTGCAACAATGACTCCGTCCAATGGAAATAGAAGATCAACCCATTTAATTTCCCTGGCAGATCAAGCCTTGTACCATGCAAAGGAAAATGGAAGAAATCAAGTGACCCAATATAGCGATATTACAACCGATAATTCACCGGGATTGAAACAAAAAATTGTCCAATAAAAATAAATAGCACTTTTTCGCTTTAGAAGTGCGAAAAAGTGCTATAGTAGCCCGTGCTGCCTAAAAACTGTTTCAAATCCGCATTTTGCACAAAAAGCCGCGTCAGGCCTATTTGTGTGCCCACAACAGTGTTTGCCACTCGTTTTAGAATCTGAACAGCGATTAATTAACGGTGCTCCGCATCGAACACAAAATTGATCTTTTTCTTCGGCAAGATGATGGCATCTTATGCAATGTTTTTCTTCTTTTTGATCACTCAAGGCCCCATCACCCTATTTCTGTAGTTGGTGAAAAGTTTATTAAGCGCTGTTGCACTGGTGCATCAATGATATCATCATCTTTGATGACATTTAGGCTGTCCGCTAAGACATTATCTCCAATAAATTGTCCGTTCCCCAAGTTGCCTTTTATTTGAGATGCCCACCCGGATTGAGTGCTTTCCCCAATTGATATTGTCGAATTTGTATCAAGAAGATCAACCTTAATTTCATTAAAATTTATATTAATATCACTATCAGAGGTTTTTATGTTATTTTCAATCCACATGCTGTTATTGACCATTGGGGTATCGACATTGTCATCATCAGATACAATGGAAATAAAATTTTCTAATTTATTTTGATTACCAACTTCCCCTAACCCTGAATTCAATTTGATTTGGGACCGCCAGCCGTTCATAATATTCGATTGCGAGATGAAAATCCCTGATGAAGATTCAATTGAGGTTACTTGAATATCACCTAGATCAAATTGGACTCTCATAGTGTACCCCCCTTAAAGTGCTTGAGTTTGGTTTGATGGGACAACATCATTATCAGACACTGGCATATCAATGACATCGTTATCAACAATATTAATGATCATATTTATTTCAGCAGTATTGCCGATAGCCTGACCAGTTCCAAAATTTTGCTTTTGATGTGAATTCCAGCTTGATTGCAAATTTTCACCGATTGCAACCGCTGCATTTGTATTTTGAGAGTTGATGACGATAGAAACAAAGTTAATGGCAATTGCCATAACAAGATCACCCTAACATGTTTTGGTATTATATCTTATGCAATACTTTATTGAAAAAGTACGTAACTAAACGGTCGCTTCGACCGGACATCCTATAAATTCAAATCAATTTCCGTAAATTGAAGGTCATCAGCTTTAGGTATTTTAATCTGAAGGATACCATTTTTATAATTAATTTTCGCCCCCCGCTGCTGAACAATAGCAGGTAATAGTACTTTATGCTTGTCGCCAATATTTGGAATATCCTTTAAAATGAGTTGATTTGAATTGTAAAATATTTTTCCGGCCTTAATATCATTTTTATTATTTAGCGGGAAGTGGACAAAGACATCTTCGTGCGACTCAAATACCTTTATTTCAATGGGTTCATTTTTATGTTGAGCACTAGTAGGATTTTTTGTAGGTTCTTTATTCGTTAGGGTGGATGGTTTTTGCTCCCTTGATTTCACATCCGTTTGCGGGGAAGATTGAAAAGGAACATGACTTGATAGAATTTTTTTAATAAAATCTTCAACCTCATTCGGTTTAACATTTGTAAATTGTTTTATATACTCCTGCAGGTTTCCGTTAAGATTCCAAGGGAACATCACCACTCACTCCCTTCAGACCCTTGTTATCTTTATATGTATGCTAAAAAATTATTTTTTTTCAACAAAGTTTTGCTTTACCGGGTAATTGTTATAGCACCTATGATGCTAGAAATTGTGATATGATAATATATACGATTGAGACTCACAGCTGAGGTGATGAAATGCTTCAAGAAGCACAAAAAATATTAAAGACTTATTTCGGTTATTCCTCATTTCGAACAGGGCAAGAAGAGATCATCTACCAAATTCTCCAAAAGCAAGATACACTTGGTATTTTACCAACTGGGGGAGGGAAATCCCTTTGTTACCAAGTGCCTGCATTACTTGCAGAGGGCGTGACCATTGTAATATCTCCATTAATTTCCTTAATGAAAGATCAAGTTGATCAACTTCAGCAGGCTGGCATATCTGCTACGTTTCTAAATAGCTCCATTGATGCTTTTGAAATGGAGGAAAGGGTAAGAGATGCTATTCATGGGAAATACAAGCTTCTTTATATTGCCCCGGAGCGTCTAGAGACTCCAAATTTTCGAGCGGTACTGGAAAGGATTCCAATTTCAATTGTCGCTGTTGATGAAGCGCATTGTATTTCGCAATGGGGACACGATTTTCGGCTAAGCTATCGATTAATTTACCAAATGATCGAAGGTTTGAGGGTAAAGCCAACTGTAGTTGCGCTCACAGCGACAGCCACGCCAATTGTAATGGAAGATATCCGTGAACAGCTTCGTATCCCTCGGGAAAATACTGTTGTAACCGGATTTAAACGTGAGAATTTAACTTTCTCTGTTGTAAAAGGCCAGGAAAAACGTTCATTTATTTTAAAATATATTCAAGACCGCCCCAATCAGTCGGGAATTATTTATGCCGCAACGAGAAAAGAAGTCGATCAGCTCCATGAATTTCTACTGCAAAAAGGAATTAAAGCAGGAAAATATCATGCCGGACTCAGTGAAGAAGAGCGCAATCATGCACAGGATCAATTTATTTTTGAAAAAATAGCCGTGATGGTCGCAACCAACGCTTTTGGAATGGGCATTGATGCCTCAAATGTCCGCTTTGTTATCCACCACAATCTTCCGAAAAACATGGAATCCTATTATCAGGAAGCAGGCAGGGCCGGTAGGGATGGGGAACGAAGTGAATGTATTTTATTATTTACACCGTATGATATTCAGCTTCAAAAGTTTTTGATAGAGCAATCGCTTTTGGACGAATCCGCTAAACAGATCGAATACGAACGACTTCAAAAAATGACTGACTACTGTCATACCGAGCTTTGTCTCCAACGCTATATTGTCGAATATTTTGGGGACCATTATGAAGAAGAAACATGTGGGACATGTCAAAACTGTACGGACAATCGGGAAAAAATAGATATCACAACCGAAGCACAAATGATTTTTTCTTGTATAAAAAGAATGGACGAGCGCTTCGGGAAAACCCTTGTTGCCCAAGTATTAAAGGGCTCGAAAAATAAGCGGATCATCGAAATGCATCTACAAAAACTATCAACTTATGGTTTACTAAAAAATCGAACAGAAAAAGATATTGCTAACTTGATTGATTTTCTAATTGCAGAAGGGTATTGCAAGTTAACAAACAGCCAATATCCAACCGTGGGCTTAACAAATAAAGTTGTACCCGTATTAAAAGGGGAGCAGAAGGTATACAAAAAAGAGCAGGCGATAAGACATCTGCTCGATGCCAATGATGAGTTATTTGAAATTTTACGCACGGTTCGAAAAGAAATTGCCGACCGCGAGAAAGTTCCGCCTTACATCGTTTTCTCAGATAGCACCCTCCGGGACATGTGTGCAAAATGTCCGGAAGATGAAGCAGCGATGTTATCTGTAAAAGGGGTTGCCGAAACGAAGTTAGAGCGGTACGGCCGTGAGTTTTTAGCTGCCATCACGGAGTATTTGAAAGGGGTCTCTGTTCCAAGGTAAATAGTAATGGGAGCTGTTGCTTTATCTCACAGCTCCTTTTCCATTAACATGGTAACCTCTTTAAATCCAAGCTTCTCGTACATATTTTTCGCCGAATTCCCAGCAAATACATTCAACTGTACGGATTTCATCCCTGCCTGTTTAAGCTGGTCCATAGCTTCTTTCATTAGGATTTTCCCAACCCCATTCTTCCGATAGGGCGGGAATACATAAAGTTCATAAAGAAAACCAACCGGGTTATTTTTATAAAAATTCTGGTCGAATCCCAACAAAATCCAGCCCATTACTTCCCAACCATGTTGGGCAATCAGATAATAACCACCATGAGAAAGAACCTTTGAAACCATATCATGTGTCATATGTAAATTACTTTCCATATAACCCGCTGAAAGTTCTTCAGTCAATGATAAAGACCATTGAAATAAATGATTTATTTCATATTCGTTAGCCCTTCTAATAATCATTTTTTGAAACCACCCTATTATTTTGTACATCCCTGTATGGGAAAAATATTCACGGTATAGTAAATGATATTTAAAGAAATTGGTTACCTGCAAAATGGTAAGGTACGTATGAAAATACGGGAAAAAGCAGGATTCACTGTGATATATACCATAGACTAAAAATACTTATTTGAAATAATGTTTGTATCGCACTGTTCAGTTGGTATAAGTGTTAATACTATTATTACAGTTGGAATATTCAGTAATTACATTTTGTCTATAATAGGGGGAATAATTGAATGAAAATCGCAATATTATCCGACATTCACGAAGGACTTAACCGCAAAAAACAAGGATTGATATCATGACATTATTAAATAATTGGCTCGATGCGAACCAGCCAGATGTATTTATTATAAGTGGTGACATGACAGCAGGTCCTGAAAAAAGTCTTAATCTGTTGAATCAACTTCAAAATTCAAATCTGCAAATTAAAATAATATTTGTTCATGGGAACCATGATGTTTATTATGGAGATTCAACTCAAGCATATGAAATTTTGCTTAAGTTCCCAGGTAATCTTGGTAATGGACCAATTAAATTGGATGATAATTGGGTAGTCATCGGTGAAGGTGGTTGGTATGATTATACATTTGGAATGAAGGACTATAATGCCGAACATTATGCTCTCGGAACATTCGGTAATTTTACATGGCCTGATAAAACCTATGCCAATTGGCCGATGGATGACCAAAATTTGACGGATTATTATGTTGAAAAAATTGAGAAATGGCTACAAGAGTATGAAGGAAAAAATATTATTATGGTTACGCATTATGAAGGAAAAAATATTATTATGGTTACGCATTATGAAGGAATTGAAATAATCTGCAACCCATTAGGCTACTATCCCCATGAATGGAACCATAGTTCCCCGGAAAAAGAGATCCATTCAACAATAAAAGTTATTGTCATTTAAAG
This sequence comes from Schinkia azotoformans LMG 9581, assembly GCF_000307855.1. GTDB lineage: Bacteria > Bacillota > Bacilli > Bacillales > Bacillaceae_J > Schinkia > Schinkia azotoformans. Next base: position 70,805 of record NZ_AJLR01000040.1, read on the forward strand.
TTATATTATGTAAATGGTCAAAGAAAAACGATGGATGTCGCCCCGTTTATCGAAAAAAGCAGGACTTTCCTGCCTATAAGATAGGTTGCTATTGCTTTAGGTGTGGATACTGATTCCATATTGATTCTACAAGCTTTTTTTTTGCCTAAAAATTAGAGGCTTATATTATAATAGTATATAATCATTTTTTGCTGATGAATGCTCTTTGGGATGCATATTTTAAAAATGTTGGGACGGAAAATGGAATGAAAAAAAATAAATTTACAATCATACTATTTACTTTGCTGCTTCTGTTTATTAATGGGTGCTCAGGTGAAATTAATGCACCAAGAGAAAACAGTGAACTAGACGAAATTGTGTATGCCAGTACAAAGGATATACGCGACATCAATCCCCATTTATATAGTGGTGAAATGGCCGCTCAAAACATGGTTTTTGAACCTCTCGTGATCAATACTGACGATGGTGTTAAGCCATGGTTGGCTGAAAGTTGGGAGATTTCGGAAGATGGATTAGAATATACTTTTCATCTAAGACAAGATGTTACGTTTACAGATGGTGAACCGTTTAATGCACGGGCTGTTAAAATGAATATGGATGCTATTTTAGAAAACAAAAGTCGGCATGCTTGGCTCGATATGGTACATTTAATTAAAGAAAACATAGTCGTTGACGAATATACATATAAACTTGTTTTACAACAGCCATATTACCCTACTTTAATAGAATTAGGTTTAACCCGTCCATTTAGGTTTATATCGCCTTCAAGCTTTATAAATGGAACAACGAAAGAGGGTGTGAACGGGTATGTTGGGACTGGTCCTTGGATTTTATCAGAGCATAAAAACGACCAATATGCACGATTTATAGCCAATGATCACTATTGGGGAGAAAAACCTAAGGTACGTGCCCTCAGATGGAAAGTCATGCCAGATCATCAGTCTATATTACTTGCACTTGAAAAAGGGGATATCAATCTTATTTTCGGCTCTGACGGGGATATGGTTAATATCGATTCCTTTAAAGCTTTGGAAGATCAAGGTGTATTTCAGACACTATTAAGTGAACCGATTACATCACGTACAATCTTATTGAATTCAAACAGCCCAGTATTAAATAATTTACAAATTCGTGAGGCAATCCAGTATGCAATTGATAAAGAATCCATCGCTGACGGCTTGTTTAACGGATTAGAAACAGCTGCTTATACATTGTTTGCGCCAAATGTCCCATATGCAAATGTCGATTTGCCGAAAAGAACCTACAACCCTGTTTATGCAAAAGAACTTCTTGACCGAGCGGGTTGGAAGCTTGGTGAAGATCGATATCGCTATAAAGAGGGAAAAAAGTTGGAGATGACTATTTACTTTAATTCAGATAATGCCAGTGAACGTACGATTAGTGAATATTTGCAGCAGAATTTACAAGAGGTAGGAATAAGTCTAAAAATAGTCGGGGAAGAGAAACAAGCCTTTTTAGATCGCCAAAAGTCCGGGAAATTCGATTTGCAGTTTTCAACATCATGGGGAATACCGTATGATCCCCAATCTTTTGTATCCTCTTGGAGGATCCCGGCTCATGGCGATTACCAAGCACAATTGGGACTTGAGAATAAAGAATGGTTAGATCAAACAATAACAGCCCTATTAATAGAGCCCGATGCAGAAAAACGCCAGAAAATGTACACCGATATTTTATCCTATCTCCATAAGGAGGCTGTTTATGTACCGCTTACTTATTCTCGGACAAAGGCAATTTTTGATCCTGCCCTTAAAGGTGTTACATTTACCCAGTCACAGTATGAGATTCCTTTTGAAAAAATGTACTTCGAATAGTTCGATATGGATTTGGGGGTATAAATGAATAGATACATCCTAAATAGAATGCTAGGCATTGTTCCAATTGTTATTGGAATTTCCTTTCTATCCTTTGTTTTAATTAATCTAAATCCTAGTGATCCAGCGGAAGTTGCGTTACGTGTTAATGATGTAATCGCTACGGAACAAGCTGTAGCAGAAAAGCGTTTGGAGCTTGGATTGGACAAACCTTTTATGGAACGGTATCTTGATTGGATTTTTGGGAGTTTTCATGGGGATTTTGGGACTAGTTTTATAACAAAGGAGCCTGTCCTTGCTGAAATGAAGAACGCGATAGCAGCCACGCTTTTACTGGTGGCCGTTGCCCTGATTATGATTATGGTTGTGAGCATTACAGTAAGTATTTTTTGTGTGATTTACGAAAATAGCATAGGAGATCGTTTAATAAGAGCGGTCGTTTTTATCGGTGAAGCGATGCCGAGCTTTTGGATAGGAATACTCCTCATATGGTTCTTTTCTGTAAAACTAGGATTGTTCCCAATCGGCGGTATGGAAACACCTAGTTCTGTAGTCTTGCCAGCTCTTACTCTTTCACTCGGTTATATTTCGATGTATGTTCGATTGATCCGAAATAATATGGTGCAAAACAAAAGTGAATCCTATGTTTTTTATGCCCGCGTTCGAGGTCTTAAAAAGCGGGTAATATTAAAGCATATTTTAAAAAATTCGTTGCTATCAACAATAACAGCCATTGGTATGTCAATTCCCAAGCTGATTGCAGGTGCAGTCGTCGTAGAGAATATCTTTGCTTGGCCGGGTGTAGGAAGATTATGTGTAACGGCAATCTTTAATCATGATTATCCGATAATCCAAGCCTATATACTGATTATGGCTGTTTTATTTGTTGTTTTTAATTTACTCGTCGATATCATAACTGCGTTTGTAGATCCAAGAGTGAGAAAAGGGGCGTAATAGGTGTGCGATTAATAGAAAGACTTAAGAAAGATCGGCTTGCTGTACTATGTGCGGGCATTCTGCTCGTTATCATAATCGTTGGAATCTTTGCACCTTTTATTGCCCCAAATAGTCCAATCGATGTAAATGTGAAGGAGAAAATTGCAGGGGTTAGTTGGAAATATCCTTTGGGGACCGATCATCTTGGCCGTTGTATATTATCAAGATTGATATATGGAATTCGTACAACCGTTGTCCTATCAATAGCAGCAATGATGACAACGATCTTAATAGGAACTCTGTTAGGGTTACTTGCCGGTTATTTTCGCGGCAAGGTTGATGAAATAATAATGAGAATTTGCGATGTTTTTTTATCAATACCAAGTGAGATCATGATCTTAGCAATCGTTGGGATTTTAGGTACGGGTTTAGTAAATATCGTATCTGCAGCCATCATCGCTAAATTGGCTTGGTATACAAGGATGATTCGAACCATTGTCATTAAATATTCAGACAAAGGTTATATTCATTTTGCAAAAGTTAACGGATTAAGTACAGGCCACATTATGAAAAAGCATATTCTGCCTGGGGCTGCTGGTGAAATAATGGTCCTCGCTACACTTGATACTGGATCAGTAATTTTAACAATTTCAGCTCTTTCATTTTTAGGGTTGGGTGTGCAAGCACCTACACCAGAATGGGGAATGATGTTAAATGAAGCCAAGAATATTATGACAGTAGCACCTCTACAAATGCTCTTCCCTGGATTAGCAATCGTCCTTGTTGTTGCGGCATTTAATTTTTTAGGAGACAGTTTACAAACTTCTCATCATATAAAAGGGGATAATATAACGAGGTGAGGACATGGTAGTCTTAGCTATGCAAAACCTAGTCATTAGGGACTTTAGGACAAAGGCTGTCCTTGTAAATGGGATTAATTTTACATTGGAGAGGAATAGCTGTCTAGCCATTGTCGGTGAAAGCGGTAGCGGTAAAACGGTCATCTTAAAGGCCATCTTAGGGCTTACAAATCCTTCACTTGAGGCTTCAGGCTCTGTTTTCTTTGACGGTATTGATTTGCTTCAAGCGAAAGGAGAAATGATTAGAAGGATAAGAGGTAGACGAATTTGTATGATCCTCCAAGACCCATTAACAGCCTTTGACCCAGTCTATACAATTGGAAATCAAATGGCTGAAACTTTATGTGAACATCTCCAAATTTCTAAAAAAGAAGCCATGAAACGGTCACTATTTGAACTCCAACGGATGAATATAGGCGAGCCATTGGACGTTTTAAAAAAATATCCTCATCAGCTTTCAGGTGGGATGTTACAACGATGTATGATTGCCATCGTAATGGCGATGAAACCGGAGATTATAATTGCAGATGAACCAACTACTGCCCTTGACTCTATTAACCAAAATGAAGTATTAGCAGAATTTCAGAAAATTAGAAAGGAATATCGCACTTCACTTATTTTTGTTTCCCATGATCTTAAAATCGTGCAGAGTCTTGCAGATTACGTGTTAGTTTTGAAGGATGGAAAACAGGTGGAGTATGGTAGAGCGGAAGATATATTTTCACACCCAAAACACGAATACACAAAGTATTTACTAAACAGTCGAGATAAAGTAACCGAAGCCTTTATAAAGGCGATGAGTTTGGGGATTAGAAATAATGATTGAAGTAAAAAGAGTAAGTAAATCTTATTCGAAAGGTGAATATTGGTTTAGGGAAGATAATCAAACGGTATTAAAAGATATAACTTTTACAGTAAAGGCTGGGGAATGCGTAGGTTTGGTTGGAGAAAGTGGCAGTGGAAAAAGTACGCTAAGCCGAATTATAACGGGTCTTGAAAAAGCGGATAAAGGCGATGTACTTATTGATGGAAAAGTCGTCCCAGAGTGGAAGAAGGAAAATAAGGGACGAATGAGTATCGTATTTCAGGACTATGCTTCTTCTGTAAATCCAAACTTCACAGTAAAGGAAATTATTAGTGAACCGCTACTTGCGTTAGGTCAAAAAAATGATCGGATAGAAATCATAAATGAATTATTGGAAAAGTTTAGATTAACGAAATCATTACTTAACCGCTATCCACATGAAATAAGTGGGGGGCAATTACAAAGAGTGTGCCTTTTAAGGGCGATTAGTACATCCCCAAGATTTTTAGTGTTAGATGAGGCGTTAAGCGCTTTAGACGCGCCAACACAATCCCAATTATTAGAGTTATTAACTAGAATTAAGCGAGAAAGCAGGGTAACATATTTGTTTATCACACATGATATACTGTCAGCTGTGAAGCTTTGTGACAGAATATTGTTTTTATATAAAGGGGAAATAGTAGAGCAAATAGCGACGAATCAGCTTGCATATGTTCAACATGAGTACTCAAAAAAATTATTACATTCTGTTGCCAATGTCATCTTTCAAGAAAACAAGAGGGGTGTCTTCTAAGTTGAATACAATTCAATCCTTTATGATTAGAAGGGTTTCTAAAGATAACTACAGCCAAGTGATGGACTTTATTATTAGGCTCCGTAAAGAACTCTTTCCAATGTTATCCCAAGAGGATGTTCCAAAGGATCTCGTCTGTTTTGAAGAATATTATCACAATCAGGATGACGCAGCATTATTTGCAGCATTTTTATTAAATGGATACGTAGTAGGTACAATTGGGGTCCTTCCCTATGATGGACGTTTTAACCAGCTCCAGCAATTTTATGGCAATACTAATATGGCTGAAATTGTAAAATGTTATGTGGATTCTAACTATAGACGCTTGGGTATTGGCACCCGTTTATACAAAACCGCATTAGACTTCAGCCGTTCTGCCGGATATGAAGATCTTTACTTACATACCCATCCGTTTCTGCCTGGAGCTATTCCGTTTTGGAAAGCCAAAGGCTTTAGAAGCAGGATAGTGGAGGACGACCCGATTTGGAATACGATACATATGGATAAAAAATTAGTTTAAAGTCAAAGACGGCATTTACCAAAAATATATTGTTACCATGTTAATGCAGTTAAGGAGAATTAGTGAACAACTAAAAAAATCACATGATATTTTAAGATAATATGATAAATTCTAAAATAGGATGGTAAATATAACCTCCTATTTTTTATTTGTTTTTCCTTAAAGAATGGAGCTTCGCTTGGAGGGAGATTGCTTATGAATGAAAGAAAGTCCATCTATGAAACTGCACTGGAACGAGGGATATCTCGTCGAAACTTTTTAAAGATGTGTACAGCGTTAGCTGCAACAATGGGGTTGGACTTTTCCCAAACCGACCATGTTGTTAAAGCAATGGAAACTAAGAAAAGGGTGCCTGTTATATGGTTACAATTTCAAGATTGTACCGGTTGTTCTGAGTCGTTTATCCGTTCTACTCATCCGAAGGCTGAAAGCGTTTTACTTGATATGGTCTCACTTGAGTACACTGAACTATTATCGGTGGCATCTGGACATCAAGTAGAAGCAGCCCGAAAGCATGTTATTAAAAATTATCCTGGTGAGTACATCCTTTGTGTAGAAGGCAGTGTCCCTGGAGAAGATTATTATTGCACTGTCGGTGGACATTCTGCTAAAGATACTTTGCTTGAAACAGCAAAAGGTGCCATGGCGGTTATTACTTATGGTAGTTGCTCTTCCTGGGGAGGCATACCAGCCGCTTATCCAAACCCGACAAAGGCTGTTTCTGTAAGGGATATTGTCAAAAACAAGCCGGTCATTTTAGTGCCGGGTTGTCCGCCGATTGCGGAAGTAATGACGGGTGTGATTGCCCATTTTATTACTTTTGGTACAGTACCAGAGCTTGACCATCATGGCAGACCGAAGGCGTTTTACCGTCACCGGGTTCATGATAAATGTAATCGTCGTGCCTATTTTGATGCTGGTTTATTTGTGGAATCATTTGATGATGAAGGAGCAAAACAAGGTTATTGTCTTTATAAAGTTGGCTGTAAAGGACCAACTACGTATAACTCCTGTGCTGAAATGCGCTGGAATGGCGGCGTTAGTTATCCAATCCAATCTGGTAACCCGTGTATTGGTTGTTCAGAGAAAAATTTCTGGGATAACGGTCCATTCTTTGAGCGGCTTGCTGAAATCCCTGGAGGCCAAACGACATTTAATCCTGAGAAGGTTGGACTATATGCCGCAGGTGTGACAGCTGTCGGTGTTGCTGCACATGCTACAGCTACTGCAGTAAAGAAAAAGATGGATGAAAAACAAAAACAATAGTTTACGGTAGAGGTGAAATATAAATGGCACAACGTATTGTAGTCGATCCAGTTACACGTATAGAGGGTCACTTACGGATTGAAGCGGATATAAATAATGGTGTAATCGAGAGAGCGTACAGCTCTGGAACAGCGGTGCGTGGAATTGAATTAATCGTTAAAGACCGGGATCCACGTGATGTTTGGGCGTTTGTTCAGCGTATCTGTGGAGTTTGTACAACAACACATGCATTGGCATCCATCCGTTCGGTTGAGGATGCGCTAGATATTAAAATTCCCAAAAATGCCCATTTAATTCGCGATATTATGAACGCGGCAGTGTTTGTCCATGACCATGTCGTTCATTTCTATCATTTACATGCACTTGACTGGGTAGATATCGTCAGTGCTTTAAACGCAGATCCAAATGAAACGAGCCGCATTGCCCAATCGATCTCCGACTGGCCTAAATCATCACCTGGTTATTTTAAAGAAATCAAAGAAAAAGTACAAAAAATCGTTGATAGTGGTCAATTGGGCATTTTTGCTAACGGATACTGGGGACACCCTGAATATAAACTTCCGCCGGAAGTGAATTTACTAGCAGTAGCCCACTACTTAGAAGCATTGGATTGGCAAAAGGAAATCGTTAAAATACATACAATCTTTGGTGGTAAAAATCCGCATCCACATTATGTTGTCGGTGGTATGGCTACCCCGATTGATATTAATAGTGATAACGGTATCCATGCTGAGCGTTTAATGCACGTTTCACAGCTAATAGACGAGGCTAATGAGTTTGTAAACAAGGTATATATACCAGATCTATTAGCAATCGGTTCTTACTATAAGGACTGGTTATACGGTGGGGGCCTAAATAACTATTTATCATATGGAGACTTTGCAACTGGTGATATTCGGGATGTTAACACCTACCGTATGCCACGGGGAGTCATTTTAAATGGGGACTTAACGAAGGTATTGGATATCGATCCAACGGATCCTGAGCAGGTCAAGGAGTTTATTGATCACTCTTGGTATTCCTATGATGGTAAGGATAATGGTGGAAAGCATCCGTGGGAGGGTGAAACAACCTTAAATTACACTGGACCTAAAGCTCCTTTTACGGAATTGAATACGGCTGAAAAATACAGCTGGATTAAAGCTCCGCGCTGGAAGGAAGAGCCGATGGAGACAGGTCCATTAGCTAGATTAATCGTAGGATATGCAAAAGGGCAAAAGGAGATTGTGGAAATTGTTGATGCAACATTAGAAAAATTAGGCGTTGGAATAGAGGCTCTTCAATCTGCATTAGGTCGTACAGTTGCACGCGGCTTAGAATCAGTCTTAGTTGCAAAATGGATGAGAGAGGATATGGACCAGTTATTAACCAACATAAAGAATGGTGACCAAGTTACATTTGACCGTACAAAATGGGAACCAAAAACATGGCAGAATCAGGCAAAAGGAGTTGGCTGGGTGGAAGCGCCTCGTGGTTCGCTCGGACACTGGGTAGTCATAGAGGATGCAAAGGTGAAAGGTTATCAGGCTGTTGTACCTACTACATGGAATGCTTCCCCAATTGATGGAAACGGTAAAATCGGGGCATATGAAGCTTCTTTGGCTGGAACTCCTGTTCATGATCCCAATCTGCCGTTGGAAATTATCCGGATTATTCATTCCTTTGACCCGTGTCTAGCCTGTGCGGTTCATTTAACAGACCTGGAAAACAATAAGACAACTGAAATTAAATTAGGATAAAAGGGGGTTCAACTGATGATTAACCCTTCTAATAAAGCGTTCGACCCGGATGGATTAAGAATTTCCGAAAAGAAGGGGGGGCATATTTATGTTTGGCAGGCCCCGGTCCGTGTTTTTCACTGGATTAATGCAGCGGCTATTATCATTTTAATGGTAACTGGGATTTATATTGGCAGACCGTTCGTTAGTGCCCCTATCCCTGAAGAGGCCTCGTACAACTTTTTAATGGGCTGGGTCCGAATCGTTCACTTTGTTACAGCGTTTATTTTCACATTTAATTTGGTTATTCGTTGGTATTGGGTATTTGCAGGGAATGAGTACGCAACTTCCAACCTACTAAGAAAAGACTTTTGGCTCGGCATCTTTGAAACATTAAAGTCTTATTTATTCTTACCAAACAAGAAAAAGCACTACATCGGACATAACCCGTTAGCCCAATTGAGCTATTGGCTCTTTATTGGCGTTGGTTCAATCATTGTTATTTTTACGGGATTTTATATGTTTCTTGAGCCACAACCTGAATCGACTTTGGGAAAACTATTCAGCTGGGTTCCTTACGTATTTGGTAACAGCTTTACAATCCGTTCTTGGCATCATATTGCGGCATGGGGCTTTATGGTCTTTATGATCGTCCATGTTTACATGGCATTTCGTGAGGATTGGTTACAAAAGAATGGAACATTGTCATCCATTTTTACTGGCTACAAGCATGAGCAAGAACATATTGAAGGTGGAGAAATTGACAAAACTAAAAAACAAGCAAACTAATAAAATCTCAATACTTGGAATCGGCAACACCCTCTATTCTGATGAGGGTGTTGCTATCCATGTGTTGCCTTTACTCGAAAACGCCTTAGCGGGCTTTGAAAATGTTGAGATTATTGAAGGGGCTACAGACGGTATGCGCCTTTTAGGACCAGTGGAAGAAGCCGACTATTTATTAATTATCGATGCTATTAATGCCGGAGAAGCGGGAGGAACATTAATTACAATTAGTAATGATGATATTCCACAGTATTTTGGAGTGAAAATGTCAATTCATCAAGTAGGCTTTCAAGAAGTTTTATTTGCATCAAAGATTCGTGACAAATTACCAAATGAAATGGTTATGATTGGCGTTCAACCGGAATCATTAGTATTAGGTGTTGAATTGTCTGATACTGTACGTGCTGTATTACCAGATTTAGTGATTGCGGTTGTAGAGCAAGTGAAGAAGTGGAGCAACTAAAATGGATCGCTTAGGTTTTTTTTCTTATGTCAAAAAGAGCCTCGTAAATACAGTTAAGGAAATTAGTGTGCCTTTTGTTGAGGAGGATATAAAAAAGGTTGATCGATGGATTGACGATTTGGCAGGGATTGAGTGGATTCCAATCCAAGGAAAAGAGTTAGATGACGCAGTTGGCTACAAGGATTTATATATTGCAAACAAACATTTTCTATCATTTTTTAATGGTGAAGATGTTCGCATTTATGAAAAGGTGTGTCAAAAATGTCATATAATTGTTCATTGGCTAAGTTATGATGAAAGTTTAAAATGTTTTCAATGTGATACTTCATTCAAAGTCAAGGAGAGGCAAGGTGAATTACAACTAAAAGAATACCGGGCAAAATGTGAAAACGGCATTTGGTTTATTGGTATTCTTTAAATTTTACAATATTTACCACTATAAGGAAGATGTATATGCATGAAATGGCTTTAATGGGTGATATATTAAACATCGTTGGTACAAATGCCAAAAATCAAAGCATAAGAAAGGTGAATAAAGTACATTTAATTGTTGGAGATTTGAGTAATGCTTTACCTGATGCACTGGAGATGGCCTTTGATATCTATAAAAGGCAAGGCATTGACTTTTTAAACGAATACTCCCAATTAGTGATCCATCGTGAGGAAGCGAAAGCTATTTGTTCGCTTTGTCAAAGAGAGTATGTGCCTGATCAAAGGATTGCGGTTTGTCCGGAATGTCATATACCTACTGGAAGGTTGATCTCAGGTGAAACATTTAAAGTAGATTCGTATGAAGGGGAATAAGGAGGAAAAAGACGATGAAAGTTATCTTAGGAGAAGATGTACTAGTAGACAATAACACAGCAGCAGCTTTTAATAGAGAACAATTCGTAAAAAATAATATTCTCGTAATCAACCTTATGAGTTCACCAGGTGCCGGTAAAACAACACTGCTGCAGAAAACAGTGGCCTGCCTTTCTAATGAATTTCGTATTGGTGTTATAGAAGGTGATCTAGCCACAGAAATAGACGCCAACCGAATTCGTGAGGCTGGAGCACAGGCGGTTCAAATTAATACCGGTGGCGGCTGTCATTTGGATGCTAGAATGATAGCGAAGACTTTACCACAATTTGATCTAGAGCATTTTGATATATTGTTTATTGAGAATGTAGGGAACCTCGTTTGCCCATCAGGCTATGATCTAGGTCAAAATCATAAAATAGCGATATTAAGTGTTCCTGAAGGAAATGATAAAATTCCTAAATATCCAGTGATGTTCCGTCGCACTGAAATGGTCATTCTCAATAAGATTGATCTTCTTCCGTATTTGGATTTTAGTGTTGAACAAGCTATAGAAGATTTAAAAGGAATTAATCCTGATTCTAGTCTAATGATAGTATCCGCTAGAACAGATGAGGGGATGGACCAATGGATCAATTGGATCAGGAGTGCCTATCAACAATGCCAAAGGCAATCTTAGTAAGAATAAAAGGACGGGTTCAAGGTGTGGGATTCCGTCCCTTTGTCTATCAACTTGCGAAAAAGTATGGTTTGAAAGGAACTGTGCAAAATAATATGGATGGTGTTCGCTTAGTATTGGAAGGGCAGGAAAAAACACTGTGTTATATGTTGGATGAACTAGAAAATAAGAGTCCACGCTTAAGCAGAATAGATTCAATAGAGAGCGAAGAACTCTCTTATTCTAACTTTCAAGATTTTACTATTATTCCAAGTGAACGGTTGGGTACATCTTCACTTGTGATTCCTGTCGATGCATCGGTTTGTGATGATTGCTTAAAGGAAATGAATGATCCTACAAATTTTCGGTTTCAGTATCCGTTTATTAATTGCACCCAATGCGGGCCACGTTACACAATTATTGATGAATTACCATATGACCGCACCTTTACAGTCATGCGTGAATTTGAAATGTGTGAAAAATGCCGAAATGAATACAACGATCCAACAAACCGCCGCCACCATGCCCAACCAATCGCATGTCCGTTTTGTGGACCAAAGGTTACTCTTTATTCAATAAATGGTAAAAAAGAGGCTACTGGGTCCGATGCTATTCATTTAGCTAAGGAGCAGTTGAAAGCGGGAAAAATATTGGCGGTAAAAGGGATTGGTGGCTATCATCTTGCTTGCGATGCAACGAATCAAAAAGCAATTGAGGAACTAAGGAGAAGAAAAACAAGACCACAAAAACCATTGGCAATTATGGTGAAAAATATAGAGTTGGTAAAAACAAGTTGTGAAGTGAATTCACTTGAGGAAAAAGCTTTAATCTCAACAGAAGCTCCAATTGTCGTTCTTAGACAAAAGCAACCGCATCAATTACCAACAGCTCTGGCACCTGGAATCAAGACTCTCGGTGTCATGCTTCCTTATACGCCACTACATCACCTGTTATTCGCTGAAAGCAAGCTGGACTATCTTGTGATGACAAGTGCCAATCCATCTGGGATGCCAATGCTATATAAGGATGATGAAGCGTTTGATTATTTAGGTGATATCGCTGATTATGTGTTGACGGGAAATCGAAAAATCAAGCACCCTATTGATGACTCCGTAATTCAGGTGATTAATAGTGAAATAACATTTTTACGACGGGCGAGAGGATATGTCCCTGACCCGATTTATACAAAGAATAGTCATCACGGTGTTCTTGCTTTTGGTTCCCAGCAAAAAAATACATTTGCAATTGGAAGACATCATGAGATTTTTGTCGGGCCACATATTGGGGATATGAACCATTACAATATGCTTCAGCACTATAACCAAGAATTAGACCATCTCCTTCAATGGATGGGGCCATTTGAAAACCCTGTAATTGCAATCGATAAGCATCCCGGTTATACCGTTCGTGAATTGTTGGATAAGTTTAATCCTTCCAAGGTTGTCGAAGTCCAGCACCATCATGCCCATCATGTTTCTTGTATGGTTGACAATGGAGTGGACGAGTGTTGCTTTGGGATTATCCTTGATGGAACCGGATACGGGGAGGATGGGAATGTTTGGGGATTCGAAATTTTATACGGTGATGCCGTAAATTACAAACGTTTAGCCCATTTGCGCTATACTCCACTTCCAGGAGGAGAAAAGGCGATTAAAGAGCCATGGAGAATCGCGGTAGGAATGCTGATTGAACATTTTGGGGTAGAGGGAAAAAAGGTATCTGAACAGCTATTTCCTGAAAAAAAATATGAAATTGGCATTATTCATAACATGATCGAAAAAACTCTCAATAGTCCTCTTGCAGGTTCATGTGGTCGGCTTTTTGATGCTGTAAGTGCAATCTTAGGAGTTTGTACAACTTCCAGCTATGATGGAGAAGCTGCTATCAAGCTTTCAGAACTAATGGATGCAACGGCGTCCTTATCGAATAATGGCTATGGTTATCAGTTTAATAGGGTGGGAGAACTGCTTGAAATTGATTTTGCACGATGTCTTTCAGGAATTGTTCACGATTATGTAAACGGTCGTAACAAGAAAGAAATTATCCATGCCTTCCACGAAACCATTGTAAAAGCTTGTCGAGATTGCATTAAAATAATGAGTACCCAGTTGCCTCAAGCAAATCGTAAGGTAGTTTTGTCAGGCGGTAGTTTTCATAATCCATTTTTAGTAACACAAATGAAAAGAATTCTAGAAATGGAAGGTTTTAGAGTGTATACCCATAAACAAGTTCCTTGTAATGATGGGGGTCTTTCCTTAGGGCAACTAAAGGTTGCCTCAGCACAAAACTGATTGAATTATGCGCAAGATGAAAGGAGATATTTCGATGTGCGTAGGTGTACCTGCTAAAGTTCTTGAAAAACAAGAATATAGTGCTGTCGTAGATGTGATGGGTTCACGGATGACGGTTGGTATCATTTTTGTTCCAGAAGTTGAAATTGATGATTTTGTTGTTGTTCATGCTGGACAAGCCATGTCCATTATCGATGAAAAATTCGCAAAAGAAAGCATGGATGAATGGAGGAAGCTTGCTGATGTTAGAGATGCTTGAACAAACATCTAATCCGGAAATTAGCAAAAGACTTCTTGAAAAAACGATACAACATGCAAAAAAATTCGAAGAAAAATATGGTCATAAACCAGCTTTTATGGAGGTTTGTGGTTCACACACGATGGCTTTAGCTCGCACAGGAGTAAAAAAGGCTCTTCAGGCCCATGTCAAATTAATTTCCGGACCGGGTTGTCCTGTTTGTGTAACCGATCAAAAATCAATTGATGCTATGATTGAGTTAGCGAATGGAGAAAATCGCATCATTTGTACATTTGGTGATATGATCCGTGTTCCGGGTACAAAGCGAACCTTAATGGAAGCAAAAACTGAAGGTGCAGATATCCGTATTATCTATTCACCAACTGATGCTGTTCGAATTGCGGAGGAAAATCCTACTAAAGAAGTTATCTTTTTAGGTGTAGGGTTTGAAACGACAATCCCGATCTTAGGGGTGGCTTTAAAGACTGCTTATGAAAAACAAGTTAAAAACTTTTCAATGTGGGTCACAACAAAGCTTGTTGAGCCTGTTCTCCGCACTTTATTAGATGCTGGTGAAGTAAAAGTCGATGGCTTTATGCTACCAGGCCATGTTTCAATTGTCTTAGGAAGAAAAGGGTACCAGTATTTGGTTGATGAATATAAGATTCCTGGTGTTATTACTGCTTTTGAGCCCGTCGAGCTTCTAAGTGGAATCTATCATCTTATCGATCTATTGCTTGAAGAACGAGTCGATATAATTAATAACTATAAAAGGATTGTGACTGAGGATGGCAACCCAGTTACTCAAAAGATTTTGGAAACGTATTTCAAGCCTTGTGATGAAGCTTGGCGTGGATTAGGGATCATTCCGAATAGCGGGTTAGATATCCATGATAATTTTGCAAATTTAAATGCAAAAAATAGATTTGAGGTTCAGGTTGGCGAGCCTAAAAAGACAAAATGCCGTTGTGGTGAAATTATTTGTGGCTTAGTTGGTCCTGAGGATTGTAAATTATTTGGAAAGGCCTGTACACCAGCAAACCCAATTGGACCGTGTATGGTGTCTGGTGAAGGTAGTTGTGCTGCCCATTACCAATACATGAGGGAGGAATAATTATGAGTGAACGGATTAGTTTAGCACATGGTGATGGCGGTGAATGGGCCCATAAACTTATTCAGGATGTTTTTGTAAGGAACTTTGGACATCAAAAGGAAGCACAATTAGATGCAGCTCCACTATCCCTTTCAAGGGCTGAAATAGCCTTTACAACAGATAGTTTTGTAGTCAGGCCGATCTTTTTCCCCGGCGGAAATATAGGCAAGCTAGCGGTTGCCGGCACTGTGAACGATCTTGCAGTAACAGGTGCTAAGCCTGAGTATTTAACAGCTTCCTTTATTATCGAAGAGGGATTTCCAATCAGTGATTTAAAAAGCATCGTGGAGTCCATGTTTCAGGAGGCTAAAAAAGCTGGAGTTCGGATTGTTGCAGGAGATACGAAGGTAGTTGAACGGGGAAGTGCTGACGGACTTTACATTAACACTACTGGGATAGGGATTTTTGAATCCGAAGAAAAACGTGTCAAGCCTGAAAGTATCAAAGAGGGTGATTCCATTATTATTAGTGGGACCATTGGCGATCATGGGATTGCGATTTTAAGTGCCCGTGGTGAACTTGGAATCCAGACCGACCTTTCGAGCGATTGTGCTTCCCTTAACCATATGATTCAAGACGTTTTGAACGTTTCTAATCATGTGAAAATGATGAGAGACCCAACGCGTGGAGGGTTAGCTACAACACTAGTGGAAATATGTGAGGATTTCCAGATCACAATGGAGATTGAGGAAAGATCGATACCTATTAAAAACCAAGTACATGGTGCCTCTGATATTTTAGGTTTTGACCCTCTTTATCTGGCAAACGAGGGTAAGATCATATTCATAGTCGCAAAAGAGGATGAAGATAAAGTATTGCATGTGTTACAGCGAAATAATAAGGGAAAGGATGCCTGTGTGATTGGTAAGGTTACATCAAAGGATAAAGGGCAGCTTTTTATAACTACCCCGATTGGAAGTAAAAGGAGGTTGAATAGACTGGTAGGTATGCAACTTCCTAGAATATGTTAAATGTAAAAGAGGGTGTCACTAACGTTCACGGGGACATCCTTTTGTATTCCATATAAACAAAAAACTCCCGCTTATCGTAAAAATATTTGTAATATTTTGTTGTTTTTTGTCGTGAATAATTATACCATTATATTTATCTAGCTTTAAGTTAATGTAAGGGGAGTCGTAGTATTTATGGTTGAAAAGAAAAGGTTTAGTTCCAATAGTATCCGAACAAAATTTATAGCATCATTTTTATTAGTATCATTGATTCCTTTATTAATCGTTTCTTTGTTAGTATCTAACTTAAACAGCAAAATCACTATTTCTAAAGAAAAAGAATCAATGCATGGCCTCGTTTTAAGTAAAGCACAGGCAATGGATGAATGGTTCCGGACTCAAATGGCTGAACTACAACTAGTAGCGGAAACAGAAACCATTAAATCAATGGATAATGAACGGATTTTCCCGTTTATTTCAATTGTTAACGAAAGATCAGAAGTCTTTGAGACCAATTTTATCGTTAATTCTAAAGGGACTGTTATTTCTCATACAACCCCGAAAAATATCGGCTCTGATTATAGTGACCGTTCCTATGTTCAAGCGGCATTAACAAAAGGCGAGTCATCCTACTCTGAAGTATTAATATCTAAAGCAACGGGCAATCGAATTGTAGTTGTAGCTACTCCAATAAAAGATAATGGTGGAAAAGTGATTGGTGTACTAGCCGGGTCCGCGAATTTTGAGGCTCTTGTTGATACATTTTTAAAGGATGGGATTGATAAAGCCTCTGGTATTACGCTTGTAGATGCTGAAAAACGCCTACAAGTAGCACCTAATAAAGAAGATATTTACTCAACAATTGATGAAGCCTCTATCAGTAGTACATTGAAAGCAGCGCTCAGAAAAAGTTTAGTTGAATCTGGAATTTCTTTATTTGAACTATCAAATGAAAACTTTTTAATTGCGTATGCACCAATTCAAACGGTGGGCTATGGGTTAAGCATCAGTATGCCCGAGAAATTAGCTTTGGAAGAATCTAATGCGATTGAAAAACTAACATATCTGATAATAGTGATTTCGTCCATTTTGATTATCGCTCTTGCTTACTCTATTATTACTAAATTGATAAAGCCAATTCTAGCAGTTTCCGAAGGTATGAAAACTGTAGCAAACGGTGATTTAACCAGTCAACCTCTTGAAGTGAAGTCCAATGATGAAATTGGAAATTTAACTGCAAGCTTCAACGAAATGGTTGTTAATATGAAGGAGGTCATTAAAACAGTAGCCAATACAGCAGCACAGGTTTCAGCTTCCTCTGATGAATTAATGGCTAGTGCTGAACATACAAATGTGGCTACTGAACAAGTGACAGCTTCAGTTCAAGAAGTAGCAGGCAGTGCTGAGAAACAAACATACGAGGTTGAACATAATGCAAGAGCATTGGGAGAGGTTTCCAATGGTGTCAATCGGATTGTGGATAGTTCTAAAAAAGTATTCGAGCTTGCAAACCATACAACTACGCTAGCCGAAATTGGAGGCCAATCTGTTCAGGATACCGTGAACCAAATGAATTCCATTCATTCGTCTGTTAACGAATCCAATACGATGATTAAATCCCTATATGAGCGTTCACGTGAAGTAAGTTCTATATTGGATGTTATTACTGGTATCGCAGAGCAAACGAATCTGCTTTCCCTAAATGCTGCAATTGAGGCTGCAAGAGCGGGAGAACATGGCCGTGGATTTGCAGTCGTAGCTGATGAGGTGCGCAAGCTTGCGGAGCAATCGCAACAATCTGCCAAAGAAATTCTTGCAATAGTGGAAGGAATCCAAAAGGACACGGAAAGTTCAGTGCAAATTATGGCTCGTGTGACAGATGATGTCCAAGTAGGGGTTAAAGTTTCAAATGAAGCAATAGAGAAATTTAATGGAATCCTTCAAAGTACAAAGGAAATTACGCCGCAAATGGAAGAGGTATCCGCGATAGCGGAGCAAATGTCAGCTGCCGTACAGCAGGTATCTGCTACGATTAATGATCTTTCAGTAATTGCAAAAGGGAACGCTACAACAGCAGAAGAAGTAGCTGCATCAACAGAAGAACAAATGGCTTCCATGCAAGAAATAACAGCATCAGCCAATACTCTTTCATCAAAAGCGGAAGAATTAAATCAATTGATTTCTAAGTTTAAATATAAAAACTAGCAAGAAACAAAAAAGCTTACGTTCATCGCGTAAGCTTTTTTTAAAAATACATGGTGAGAAAGAACTTGAACAACAACCTGTTAATAATATGGAAATAAACATAATGTGACAATTTAACTGGTATGGTACTCAATATTAAAAAATATAATTATTTTATAGCGATATTTTTTTAAAAAGAAGTAATGTGATACAATAATTTTGACTTTTCTTACCTGTATTTTTACAGTAAAATATCTATGTACTTAAATTATTTAGTTATTTAAAAGTGGAAATCTTCTTAGAATGAAGAGCAAACTGCAAATGAAAAGGAGTAATCTTATGGAAAAGGTGTTTATTCTCGGTCATAAAAATCCTGACACAGATTCAATCTGTTCTGCGATTGTCTATAATGACTTAAAAACAAAATTAGGATTTAATACGGAAGCAATCCGTTTAGGAGAAATTAACGGGGAAACAAAATTCGCCCTTGACTATTTTGGAGCAAAAGAACCGCGTTTGGTTGAACAAGTTGCTTCTGAAGTAAGTACGGTTATTTTAGTAGACCATAACGAGCGTCAGCAAAGTGCGAATGATATTACAGAAGTGCGAATCGCAGAAGTAATTGACCATCACCGTGTCGCAAACTTCGAAACAAAGGATCCTTTGTATTTCCGTATTGAGCCGGTTGGTTGCACAGCAACCATTTTAAACAAAATGTACAAAGAAAATGGCGTTGCGATCGAAAAAGAAATTGCAGGCTTAATGCTTTCTGCTATTATTTCTGATTCATTATTATTTAAATCACCGACATGTACACAGCAAGATGTGGATGCTGCTAAAGAATTAGCAGCCATTGCGGGTGTAGATGCTGAAGATTATGGATTAGAAATGTTAAAAGCTGGCACTAATTTAAGTTCAAAAACTGCTGCTGAGTTAATCACACTTGATTCTAAAGAGTTTCCTATGGGAACTGCAAGGGTTCAAGTTGCTCAGGTAAATGCGATTGATCCAAACGATATTCTTGTACGTCAACAAGAGTTGGAAGAGGCTATGACAGCATTTATTAAAGAAAAGAACTTAGATTTATTCGTTCTAGTTGTAACGGATATTTTAAAGAGTGATTCAATTGCGCTAGCTCTTGGAGATTCAACTTCTAATCTTGAGGAAGCTTTTAAGGTTAAATTAAATAATAATTTAGCGATTTTACAAGGTGTTGTATCACGCAAGAAGCAAATCGTTCCACAATTAACTGAAAGTTTTACAAGTAAGCAAACATTATAAAATTGGGATTAAAATAGAAAGCCGCACTGTCCGAATTGAAATCCGGGCAGTGTGGCTTTTAACGTTATTTTTTATTATTCAATAATCTTCAAGATATCCGCGACTTCTTTACGGGCCAATCTTTTTGGTGTTTCTTTTGGATACCCTAAAGCAATAACCATGTTAATCGTTTTACTTTCTTCAATATGTAAATACCCGCGTAATCGTTCTTCAGCAAGTAAAACAGGGCCAGTCATTGGACAAGTACCCAATCCTTTGGCATGGGCTGCTAACATTAAATTTTGGGAAGCTAGGCAGCTGCTTTTTATTCCTTCTTCTCGCCATACTTCGTCAGGAACAAGGTCGATCGGGTTAAACACTTTTTCCCTAAACTTAGATTCGTATGGTGTTGCTAAGCAAATAACCAAGACAGGCGCATCTGAAAAAGCAGTGGCATAAGGACCAAATGATTTGAGCAGCATTTTAGCTGGTCTATCTAAACCACGTTCTTCTGCGTCTTTCGCTCTTTCGTGAAGGGCATCCCAAGTTAATTCTTCGATCTTCTTTATCTTTTCCTTATCTTTAATCACGATAAATTCCCATGTTTGTGAGTTTGTGTCACTAGGGGCGTATCTAGCGCAATCAATTAACTCAATAATATCTTCGTTTGATACTTCTTTTTCTTCGAATTTTCTTACACTTCTTCTGCCTAAAACAATTTCTTTAAACTGACTGTAATCCATAAAAACCTCCATCAAACCATTTATAAACATAATAAACTAACTCTATCAAAATATAGCATACTTTTACAACAAAAACTGCCTTATCCCTCATCAAAAGGAGCTCGAGTCCATATTGGTGAGGATAAAAGCAGGTTATCTATTATCAAAAGGAGCTCGAGTCCACTTTGGTGAGGATAAATGGAAGTTATCTATTATTAAAAGGAGCTCGAGTCCACTTTGGTGAGGATAAACGGAAGTTATCTATCATCAAAAGTAAATCGAGCCCACTTTAGTGAGGATAAATGTAAAAGCATTAAATTGAAGACAGGATACCACGCAAATGTAACGAGCAATTTAAGAAACTTTCTGACCTTCTATCGAAACGACGGTATTTTTTCCTTCAGCTTTGCTGCTAGGTATAACATTAAACATAATGTTTAGTGCAATTGCTGTTAAGCTGCCGGCGACGATCCCGTTGCTTGTTAAAATTTGAACACTGGAAGGTAATTGAGCGAACATTTCAGGAACGGTAGTTACACCTAAGCCCATACCAACAGAGCAGGCAATAATTAATAAATTTCCTTGGGTATCAAAACTAACATTGCTTAACATCTTAATCCCATAAGCGACTACCATTCCGAACATCGCTACCATTGCACCGCCTAGTACTGGCTCAGGAATTATGGTAGTAATGGCCGCAATTTTTGGAACTAATCCTAAAATAACAAGGATAAAGCCTGCCATAAAAATCGTATTTTTCGATTTAACTCCCGATAGCTGGACAAGGCCGACGTTTTGCGAGTAGGCTGTATAAGGTAAAGCGTTAAATATACCGCCGAGCATAATCGCCAATCCTTCTGCTCGGTAGCCCTTTGTTAAATCTTGTTGCGATAGCTTTTGCCCGCAAATGCTGCTTAACGCAAGGTACACACCTGTAGATTCTATTAAACTAACAATATTAACCAAGGTCATCGTTAAAATTGGTGTTAGTTCAAAGGTAGGTGTTCCAAAATAAAATGGCTGCACCATATGTACCCAAGAAGCTTCGCCAACTTTTGAAAAATCAACGAGCCCCATAAAAGAAGCTGCAATCGTACCGATGATCATTCCTAATAAAATGGAGATAGAACGAATAAAGCCAGTGAAAAATTTGTTTAGTAATAAAATAATGACTAAAACACCAAATGAAAGCATTAAAAACTTCGGATTTCCAAACTCTGGATTCCCTTGTCCACCAGCCATGTTATTGATAGCGGTGGGAATTAATGTAATACCAATGATTGTAACGACGGAACCAGTTACAACAGGAGGGAAGAATTTAAGCAACTTACCGAAATATTGGGCGATCAAAACAACGATTAGTCCTGAGACAATAATCGCACCGTAAACGGAAGATATACCATATTGTGTACCAATCGCAATCATTGGACCAACGGCTGTGAACGTACATCCAAGCATGATCGGCAGGCCGATACCAAAAAAACGATTTTTCCAAACTTGTAGAAGTGTAGCAATACCGCATGCTAATAAATCAATTGAGACAAGATACGTTAATTGTTCAAATGATAACCCTAAAGCACCCCCCACAATAAGAGGTACGATAACCGCACCAGCATACATAGCTAAAACATGCTGAAAACCTAATGAGAATGTTTTCAATGAGTTTTTCATATAATCCTCCAATAAAAGAAATAGTTAAATAGATACACATTCCTCAGTTTTAAAAGAAACTTCACCGTTTTCTAATGATTCAATTCTTGCAAGTGATTCTAAGCGGAATCCTTTAGCTGTAATTAGGTCGGCACCTTCCTGGAATGATTTCTCAATTACAATCCCAACACCGGCTACTTTTGCTCCCGCTTGTCGGGCAAGATCGATTAATCCAAGAGCTGCTTGGCCATTTGCAAGAAAATCATCGATTATAAGAACGGTATCTGATTGTAATAAATAATCCTTCGAAACAGTGATTTCATTTGTTTCTTGTTTAGTATAGGAGTAGACACTTGAACAATATAAATGGTCGCTAGCGGTAAGAGGTTTTCTCTTTCTAGCAAAAACAACTGGAACATCGAACTCTAAAGCAGTCATAATGGCCGGCGCAATTCCGGATGATTCGATCGTTAAAATCTTCGTAATTCCTTCATTTTCGAATCTTTTTGCAAATTCCTCCCCGATTTTCTTCATTAACTTTGGATCCATTTGATGGTTAATAAAGGAATCAACCTTTAAAACGTTATTCGGTAGGACAATTCCCTCTTGGCGGATTTTTTCTTGTAATTCTCTCATAGTTTTTCTGTTTATCTCCTTTCAACTAAAAAAGCCCAAACCAGTTGTTTCTCAATTTGAGTAAGCAACAGATTTGGGATATAGTATTCTAGTAAAGATAATACTTTAAATGAAAAGTATTAAATCTTAAACCAAATGAGCTTACTCGTAGTCGGAAAATTTATGGTAATCCGGTAGAAACTCGCTGGCCATATTCCAGCTATTATACGAGCTAGTCTTATGTAATTTTTATTTAATGTAATTTGCATTATATATTAGAAAAATAATCTTGAAAAGAGGGTTTTTATAAAAAACGAACAAAAATTTTAAAAAAATTATTAACGTTCGGTTTTTCTCTTTTTGTAACTGTTTTTACACAGTAAAGGGCCTTTTTGTTATAATAGAGTGCAAAAGAAGGAATGAACTATATAAAAGGAGTTGTATCATCATTGCATCATTCAGAAAATGCTTATTTACAAATGTGCCAGCACATTATAAATAACGGGATTAAAAAAGAAGACCGAACTGGTACAGGCACTTTATCTGTGTTCGGCTATCAAATGCGTTTTGACTTAAATCAGGGATTCCCACTGTTAACAACAAAACGTATTCCTTTTCGATTAATTGCCAGTGAACTTCTATGGTTTATTAAAGGGGATACTAATATCAGGTATTTATTGCAGCATAATAATAATATTTGGAATGAGTGGGCTTTTAAGAATTGGGTAGAAAGCAGCGAGTACAATGGGCCCGATATGACTGATTTTGGTCGCCGCAGCCTTATCGATGAACAATTTAATGAACTCTATCAAATTGAGATGGACAAGTTCAAAGAAAGAATTTTATCAGACGATGAATTTGCAAAGAAATATGGTGAACTTGGGCCGGTTTACGGAAAACAATGGCGGAACTGGGAGACAGCACGCGGAGAAATGATCGATCAGCTAAAAAATGTTATCGAAGAAATTAAGAGAAATCCGGACAGCCGAAGATTGTTAGTCGTTGCCTATAATCCGGGTGAGGTTTCCGGCATGGCATTACCTCCATGTCATAGCTTATTCCAATTTTATGTTGCAGAAGGAAAACTAAGCTGTCAGCTTTATCAAAGATCAGCCGACATTTTCTTAGGAGTGCCCTTCAATATCGCCAGTTATGCGTTATTAACACATTTAATAGCCCAGGAATGCGGCTTACAGGTTGGTGATTTTGTACATACATTTGGGGATGCCCATATTTATGTGAATCATATTGAACAAATTAATACACAGTTAAGCAGGGAGCCAAAACCCTTGCCAACTTTAAAATTAAACACAAATGTTACCTCTGTATTTGATTTTGAAATGGATGATATTGAACTTATTGGATATGATCCATATCCGGCTATTAAAGCACCGGTAGCAGTGTGATAAATGGGTTGTGAATAAATGGAAAGCCATTTAATTTATTTGTTGGAGCATTATGGATACTTTGGAATTATGTTCCTATTAATTTTGGGAATTGTCGGTTTGCCGATTCCTGATGAATTCTTGCTTACTTACATTGGATATAACGTATTTTTGGGAAAATTATCCTATGTTTTATCTTTAGCTAGTGTATTTATTGGGGCCATCATTGGAATTTCGATTAGTTATTTTTTAGGAATTAAATTAGGTAGCCCCTTTTTACATAAATTCGGACCTAGACTTCATTTTACAGAAAAAAGGATCGAAACGACTCATCGTCTCTTTGAAAAATTTGGCCCTTATTTATTGTTTATAGGATATTTTATTCCCGGTGTACGTCATATTACCGCTTATCTTGCCGGAATTAACACAATGTCATTTAAAAAGTTTGCCTTATTTGCCTATACAGGTGCGGTGTTTTGGGGATTTACCTTCATAACATTGGGCCGGACATTGGGGAAAAATTGGCATCGAGTCGAGTTTATAATAGACCAATATCGGGTTTACTTTATCGTATTTGTATTACTTGCAACTATTAGTGTTATTTTTATTTATTGGAGAAAAGCAAAAACAAAAGCAATTAAATCGAAGATATGAATCGAATAGGAAAGGATCTTTCGAATGATTTCAATCGTGGTAGCAATGGATAAAAACAGAGTGATCGGCAAAAATAATCAATTACCATGGCATCTGCCGGCGGATTTGGCTTTTTTTAAAAAAGTAACAATGGGGAAAGCAATCGTAATGGGAAGAAAAACCTATGAGTCGATTGGAAGACCATTACCTGGTCGGGAAAATATTATATTAACGAAAAACAGAGAGTATCAGACTGAGGGCTGCACGATTATCCATAGTATTGATGATGTTTTTGATATAGAAAAAATAGCAAATGGGGAAGTGTGTGTCATCGGTGGTGCAGAAATTTTTAAAGAAGTTTTAACTTCTACCGATCGCTTATATATAACCGAAATTGACCATGAATTTGAAGGGGATACATATTTCCCGCTGGTAAGAGAATCGGATTGGACACTTATTTCTAAGGAAAAAGGACCTAAAGACGAGAAAAATCCGTATGATTATTATTTTGCTATTTATGAAAGAATTTTGTCATAATTTTGGCGGTGAATGGGAGAGCTATCATCAAAAATGGAGCTCTTCCATTTTTTAATTTTACATTAAATTGCAGGTTATATTTTAATGATAACGTTTTCGCATTTACCGAAAATTGCAAGAGTTTTGAAAATACTTTTCTCAGTCCCTCTAAAACGTGTTATAATAGAATGAAAATTCTATGTATACAATAGCTTTAGAAAGAAGGACTATCTAAGATGGAAGGTACAAAGGTTATGAAGAAAGTACAAATTGAAGATATCATCATTGCAAATCATGCTTTAAAAGATATTGTTACCCATACACCATTACAAAAAAATGAAATATTATCTGAACGATATCAGTGTAATGTTTATTTAAAAAGGGAAGATTTACAAATTGTTCGTTCGTTTAAACTTCGTGGTGCCTATAATAAAATTCAAAGCTTAACGGAAGAGGAACGGAAGAAAGGGGTTGTTTGCGCAAGTGCAGGAAATCATGCACAAGGCGTGGCTTATTCCTGTAATGCTTTAAAAATTAAGGGGAAAATATTCATGCCATCCACAACACCGCGTCAAAAGATTAACTCTGTTACAAGATTTGGTGGAGAGTTTGTAGAAATCGTCTTAATCGGTGATACATTTGATGATTCCTCTCAAAAAGCGATGGAGTGCTGTAAACAAGAAGGGAAGGTATTTATCCATCCATTCGATGATCCACATGTCATTGCTGGTCAAGGAACACTGGCTATGGAAATCTTAAATGATATTGATGAGGAAGTTGACTATATATTTGCGGCAATTGGTGGGGGCGGCCTCATTTCCGGGGTTGGTACTTACGTTAAAGCCATTTCTCCAAAAACTCAAATAATTGGAGTTGAACCGGAAGGTGCTCCATCCATGAAAATTTCACTGGATCAAAATGAAATTGTTACCCTCGATAAAATTGATAAATTTGTTGATGGCGCCGCTGTTAAAACAGTTGGTGAGATGAATTTTGAGATTTGTAAGGAGTTGTTGGCGGGAGTAACTGTGGTTCCTGAAGGAAAAGTCTGCTCGACCATTCTTGAACTATATAATGAAAATGCCATTGTTGTAGAACCTGCAGGAGCGTTGTCTATCGCTGCTCTTGATTTTAATAAAGATAAAATTAAAGGAAAAACAGTAGTTTGCGTCGTCAGCGGCGGTAATAATGATATCAGCAGAATGCAGGAAATGAAAGAAAAATCCTTGATTTATGAAGGATTAATGCATTATTTCATCGTTAATTTTCCACAACGTGCAGGTGCATTACGTGAATTCCTGGATGAAGTTTTGGGTCCAGATGACGATATTACTCGATTCGAATACACGAAGAAGAATAATAAAGACAACGGACCGGCTCTCGTTGGATTGGAACTTAAAAACAGGATGGATTATGAACCATTAATTAATAGAATGAAGAAAAAAGGCTTTAAATATAAAGAGCTTAATAAAGATATGGATTTATTTAATTTATTAATATAATAATATGTAGTAAACAAAGACTGGAGATTATTCCGGTCTTTTTTATTTGTTCATATTTTTGTCGAAATTTGTATAACTTTCTGATATGAAAAAGTAGTTTAATAATAGTGTTAATGGTTAATTGCACAAAAATATTATTTTAAGAAAGCACTTTCAATGATGGAGAGTGTGATTTAAATTACAGTCAGGTATTTTTAATCAGGCTAGTATAATATTGGATGTTTTTGCATGAAGGGGGTGTTCACAAATGAATCGAAAATCATGCCCAGACGAGTACCCTATCACTCTCTTTGTTAATGGTCAAAATCTAGCAACTTACCAACTTACAAACCGAGATTTAGAAGATTGGGCAGTTGGCTATTTATATTCCGAGGCAGTCATTAGCTCCCCTAATGACCTTAAAATGATCAGAATTGATGAATCGCGAGGTAGGATATTGGTAGAAACAACCAGTGACTTTGATATCGATCTTTTTCGTGAAAAACAAATGAACTTTTCAGCTGGTTGTGGCAGAGGAATTACCTTTTTTTCGATGTCAGATGTTAAAAGTTTTACTAAAGTTAAAACAAATCGGACCGTTTCACTTTCTTATTTGTTAAAGAAACGGCATGAATTTGCGATAAATTCACCGCTATATTTGGAAACAGGTGGAATGCATGGTGCCTGCATTGTCGATCGCGAAGGTAAAATCTATGTTCGTGAGGATATCGGCAGACATAATGCTGTTGATAAAATTATTGGTTTCGCCTTACGCGAAAATATGAAACCTGAAGATCTCATCCTGCTTACTACAGGACGAATTTCATATGAAATGCTTTCAAAGGCTGCCAGATTTGGCTTTGGCATTGTGGGTTCAAGGACAGCCGCCACAAAGCAGGCTATTCAATTGGCAAACTATTTGAATGTAGAAGTCATTGGCTACATTAGAGGGAAAATGATCAATGTTTACACTTCTTGTGGCCGCGTCTTAAAAGATCTTAATGACAAAGTAGCTGGAGATCTATGATCAAGCAACAAGTGAAAGGAGAATAATGTATGGCAGAATTGACTAGAAGACAATTCCTCAAATTGTCCGGTGCGACAGCAGCCACATTAGCCATTGTTGAGCTTGGCTTTAATGAAAAAGAGGTACAAGCAAAGTCTAAACAATTTAAATTAGCTGAAGCCACTGTTACACCAACGATTTGCTGCTATTGCGCAGTTGGCTGTGGAATACTTGTTCATACAAAAGACGATCATGTATTGTTCACAGAAGGAGACCCAGATCACCCTATTAATGAAGGATCGCTTTGTAGCAAAGGTACAAATATCCGTCAGGTGTACGAATCTCCACGTCGTGTGACAAAGCCACTTTATCGTGCGCCTGGGAGCAGTGAGTGGGAGGAAAAATCATGGGAATGGATGTATGACAGAATTGCAAAAAAGGTGAAAGAAACACGTGATCAAACATTTGTGACCCATGATAATGGGCTACCTGTGAATAGAACTGAGGCCATCGCGTCCCTTGGTGGAGCAGCTTTAGATAATGAAGAGGACTATTTGCTTGCTAAGCTTATGAGAGGGCTGGGATTAACCTATATTGAACACCAGGCACGTATATGACACAGCTCTACGGTTGCCGGTCTGGCACCTTCATTTGGTCGTGGAGCAATGACAAATCATTGGAATGATATTCAATATTCTGATTGCATTTTAATCATGGGTTCAAATCCCGCTGAAAACCATCCGATAAGTTTCCGTTGGATTTTAAAAGCGCAAGAAAAAGGCGGTAAGATTGTATCCGTAGACCCGCGTTTTACACGAAGTTCAGCGAAAGCTGATATTTACGCACCATTGCGTTCAGGTACAGATATTGCCTTTATTGGTGGTCTGATAAATTATGCGATTGAAAACAATTTGTATCATAAAGAATACATTGTGAAATATACAAACGCTGCCTACATATTAGATGATGCGTACGATTTCCATGATGGCTTATTTAGCGGTTTTGATGAAGCTGGCCGAAAATATGATCAAGCCACTTGGGGATTTAAAAAGGATGCTGCTGGCAATGTATTAATGGATGAAACGCTGGAAGATCCACGTTGTGTGTTCCAAATCATGAAAAAGCACTATTCCCGTTATGATATTGATACAGTTATTTCTGTAACCGGAACACCAAAAAATAACTTCCTTGAAGTAGCTCAAGCTTTCTGTGGTACAGGGAAGGCTGGTAAAACAGGTACAATCATGTATGCAATGGGTGGAACACAATCTACTCATGGATCTCAAAACGTGCGTGCCTATGCGGTTATTCAGTTATTATTAGGAAATATTGGACTTCCTGGCGGCGGCGTTAATGCCCTTCGCGGTGAATCAAATGTTCAGGGTTCAACGGACTTTGGGCTCTTGTATCACAATATTACTGGTTATCTAAACACACCGATAGACAATGAAAAAATGGCAACTCTTCAAGCGTATCTTGATAGTGAAACACCAAAATCAGGGTATTATGTGAACAAGCCGAAATTTTTTGTGAGTTATCTTAAAGCGATGTATGGGGAAAACGCAACAGCCAATAACGAGTTTGGTTATCAATATCACCCGAAATTAAAAGCAGGGAAAAACAATTCCTATATGGGATTATTTGACGAAATGTATGAAGGGAACCTCAAAGGGCTGTTCCTATTTGGACAAAACCCGGTTGTTGGATCACCGAACTCTACAAAGTCCCATAACGCGCTTGCCCAATTAGATTGGATGGTTTCAATTGACCTTTTTGAAACAGAGACGTCCGCTTTCTGGAAAAAGGAAGCTGGGAAAAATCCTGCTGAAATTAAGACTGAAGTTTTCTTTTTACCTGCATGTAGTTCATATGAGAAAGAAGGAACCGTTACGAATTCTGGCCGTTGGATGCAATATCGTTGGCAGGCAATTCAACCAAAAGGAGATTCCAAGGGTGATTTAGAAATCATTCACGTTTTGGCTCGCAAATTAAAAGAGCTGTACAAAAATGATTCTTCACCAGTTGCAGCACCTTTCAATGCGCTTAGTTGGAGCTTTGGCGAGCATGCTCACCCGGATATCGACCTTGTTCAACGAGAAATCAATGGTTTTGATTCCAAAACAGGCAAACTCGTTCCTGGCTTTGGAAAGCTCGCGGATGATGGTTCAACAGCATGCGGCAACTGGATCTATTGCGGTTTCTATCCGGAGGAAGGCAAAAATCTATCAAAGGCTCGTGATAACAAAGATACGGGCATGAATAACTTCTTAAATTGGTCTTTTGCATGGCCAATGAACCGTCGGATTCTTTATAATCGTTGTTCAACAGACTATAATGGCAAGCCATGGTCTGATGATAAAAAGGTAATTTGGTGGGACCAAGCGAAGAAGGAATGGACAGGCTATGATGTTCCGGATTTTGTAAAAACACAAGTTCCAACTGAGGAGGCGGGACTTAAACCGTTTATTATGAATGCATCCGGTGTGGGTAATTTATTTGCTAACTTAAAAGATGGCCCACTTCCAGAGCATTATGAGCCATATGAAAGTCCAATTCCGAACCCATTCTCCAGTATCGAGGTAAGCCCTGTTGCAGCCATGTTTAGTAAAAAGAGCAACAAGAAAGGAAGCCCTAAAGATTTTCCAATTGTGGCAACAACTTATCGTGTCAGCGAGCATTGGCAGTCTGGATCAATGACGCGGAACCAATCATTCCTTGCTGAACTTATGCCGCATATGTTTGTGGAAATCAGTGAAGAATTGGCTAAGGAAAAGGGGATTAACAATAA
The DNA here is from genome assembly GCF_000307855.1 of Schinkia azotoformans LMG 9581. Lineage (GTDB taxonomy): Bacteria > Bacillota > Bacilli > Bacillales > Bacillaceae_J > Schinkia > Schinkia azotoformans. The sequence goes on from NZ_AJLR01000040.1 coordinate 101,119, forward strand.
AGACCGTGTTATCATCAAATCAGCCCGGGCTGAAATTGAAGTGTATGCTCTAGTTACGAAACGCTTTAAACCTTATAAGATTAAAGGGAAAAAAGTACACCATATCGGCATGCCTTGGAACTACGGCTTTAATGGAATTGCCACTGGCGCTTCCGCTAATGATTTAACAACCTATGTAGGGGATGCTAACTCTCAAATTCCTGAATATAAAGCGTTCCTTTGTGATATAAGGAGGGCATAAGATGACAGAATATATTAAATATGTAGATGTAACGAAGTGTGATGGTTGCCGTGCTTGCATGGTCGCTTGTAAAAGTTGGAACGACCTTGAAGCAGAACCCGAAAGCTTCAACGGCACAATTCAGTCACATGAAACATTGACAGCGAATACGTGGAATTTAATTACGTATCAAGAAAAAGAAATGAATGGCCGCTTTGAATGGTTATTCCGTCATAAATCTTGCCTTCATTGTACGGATGCAGGCTGTGAAAAGGTTTGCCCGGAAAATGCAATCAGCTACACAGATTATGGTTCAGTTGTAGTTGACTATGATAAATGTGTCGGCTGTGGGTATTGCGTCGAAGGATGCCCGTTTGATGTGATCCAGCTAACCCACTATATTGATGAAAATGGGAGAGAGCAGCGTCGTGCCCAAAAATGTACTTTATGTACAGACCGTCTTGATGAAGGTTTACAACCTGCTTGTGTAAACTCCTGTCATACAGATGCATTAATGTTTGGGGAAAAAGATGAAATGTTAGCACTTGCCGAAAAGCGTGTTAAAGAAGTGAAAGAACGTTATCCCAAAGCACATATCTATAATCCGCCTGGTGTAAATGGCACTCATACTATTTATGTTCTTGTGGAGGACCCTGAGTTTTACGGCTTGCCAAAGAACCCGAAAGTACCAACCTCAGCTAAGATTTGGAAAGACTATGCACAGCCGATAGGAAAAGCATTATTAGGGGTAACAACGATGGCTGTTCTCGGCAGTATGGTTTCTAACAAATTTTTAAATCCTTATCATGGTGGAGGCGATTCTGATGAGCAAAAGTAGTGAGCGCATGGTTAAGCGTTTTGGTTTGCCGTTTCGTATTGCCCATTGGACTGTAGCATTTTCGTTTTTGGCGCTGTATATAACTGCACTGCCGATGTATACCGAGTTTTTCGATTGGCTCTGGCCGATATTAGGTGGTCCGGCTAATGCCAGGATTTTGCATAGAATTTTTGGAGTAACTTTGATGGTTCCGCTTTTCATTATGATTTTCTTTGATCCAAAGGCATTGTTACATTGGCTTAAAAGTGCCTTTACTTGGGGTAAGCATGATATCCAATTTTTATTGGCTTTCCCACTCGTGTTTTTTGGGAAAGATAAGGAATATCCAAAGCAGGACTTTTACAATGCTGGAGAAAAAATAAACTCTTTACTTCAATTATTTTGTGGTATTGGGATCGTCGGTTCAGGGATCATCATTTGGAAAACAAACTGGTTCCCAAATTGGCTTGTTGATATCGGCTATCCTGTTCATGCTATTTGTGTAGGGCTCTCTGTAGCCGTTGTGATTGGGCATGCTTATTTGGGTACATTTGCCCCCGACGGATGGAAAGCATTTCGTGGCTGGCATGGTAAAAGGTGAGGTATCAGAAGAATGGGCGAAGCACCATCATGGCCGTTGGACCGATGAAGTAGAGAAAGCGAAAAAGGAAAAAGGTGCTTAAACTTATGTCAGTTATCAATAAGGAATATATTGACCTTCAAAAAGAGATCTTAAAAAAACAATCATTGTGGAAAAAGGAAATCAGTCAAGATTTTCACCATAGTGAGCTTTCGATTAAAAATGAAAATATGCCATTAATTGAGCAATTGGATTTCAAGGTGCCCATTCCAATTTATAAGTCATGGATTTTAGAATTAATGGAATTACTATCTGATAGACAACCATCTCTAACAAGCGAAATGGGTCAAATTAAAGAGTTGTTAAATGATGTGATTTTGGAACAATGGGTTGATGAAGTGCTTACTTTCAATGAATATTATTTCACACATTTGGTCCAAGAATGGAAAGTAAGTGAATGGATTCCGCAGTTTTTAGCCGAACATGCCATTCGTCCTTATTTGCGTCAAATGGCAGATGTTTATGCTGAAGACCTTACTAGCTTTAAGCATACAGGAACATGTCCATGCTGCGGTGAACCGGTGCGTCTTGCCAGATTAGAAGGCAAAGTAGGTAAGAAAGTTCTGTACTGTCCACGGTGTTATGCATCTTGGTCCGAAAAACGAACAAAATGCTCTCATTGCGGTGTGGATCATGATGATAAAATGAACTATCTTCATCTGGAAAATGACCCAACAAAACAGTTGTATGTTTGTGATGATTGCAATGGCTATGTTAAAGTAATGGATGAAAAACAAGTATTAAAAATAGAAGAACCAGCCCTTTTGGACCTAAACACAATTCATTTAGATATACTTGCCCAAGAAAAAGGATATGGTGTTACGATAGAAAAAGATAGAGTTAACTAAGGCGGTGGGATTTTACACCGCCTTTTTTCAACTGTTTAGTTTAAGAGTTAAATACTAAATTGAGTAGGTGGGACAAGCATGAATGCAACAGCAATCATCCTAGCTGGTGGAAAATCCAGCAGAATGGGCACAAATAAAGCACTATTACCAATGGATGGAAAACCAAATATCGAGTTGATTAAAGACCAATTAACACCTTTTTTTTCTGATATAATAGTCGTAACGAATGATTTTGAAGCCTATGAATTTTTGAAAGTGCCGATGGTAAAAGATGAGTACGTAGGGAAAGGGCCACTTGCCGGTATTCATACAGGATTAAAGAACAGCAACACAGAAACCAACTTTTTCGTCGCTTGTGATATGCCTTTTGTCTCAGGTGAATTAGCTCAATATCTAGTTTCCTTATGCGAGAATTATGATGCGGTTGTTCCAAATATAAACGGAACATTACATCCGCTATTCTCTGTTTTTAAGAAAGAGACACTACCAAAGATAGAACAATGTTTGCAAGCGGAACGCTTACGAATTAGAGACTTTCTTAATGAAGTAGCAGTACTTTTTGTACATGAAAATGATATAGACCCTGTCCTGGTTGGTAATATCGAAAAAGTATTTTATAATATGAATTATCCTGTGGATTATGAAAAAGCTAGAAATTGGCTAAAGCAGTAAGTGATTTTTTACGGTAAATTACGGGGGGAGGGGTTATTTTTGCAATTTTTTAAAGTAAAATCAGTTGAGGAAACATATGACTTAATAAGACAACATGTCAAAGCCATTACTACACAAGAGACTGTTTTTCTATCTGAAGCATTACATAGAATACTAGCGGAGGACCTTGTTTCATCTGAAAATATTCCAAGCTTTCGCCGCTCTACGGTTGATGGTTATGCTATTAAAGCTTCGGATATTTATGGTTCCTCAGAATCTATGCCCGGCTTTCTAAATGTTGTTGGAGAAGTCCACATGGGAGAGGAAGTAAGCCAAGAACTGGAAGCCGGCGAAGCGATGTATATCCCAACTGGAGGCATGGTTCCAAAAGGTGCTGACAGTGTAATTATGATTGAACATTGTGAAGATATTAGCGGGTTATTAAATACGTATCGTTCGATTGCACCTGGTGAAAATATTATTGGCATTGGTGAGGATATTAGGGAAGGTGAAACGTTTCTTACAAAGGGGACAATGCTAAGACCACAGGAAATCGGTGCCATCGGTTCATTAGGAATTGATCGAGTGAATGTTTACCAAAAAATCACTGTCGGTTATTTATCATCTGGTGACGAAATCGTCCCATATGAAACAAATCAGATCTTACCTGGACAGGTTCGTGATATTAATGTCTTAACCATTGGCAATATGGTCAAAGAATGGGGTTATGATTTTGTTTACGGTGGAATAGTCCCGGATCAATATGAGATCTTCCAAAAACGAGCGGCGGAATTAGCTGAAAAGGTAGATTGTCTTATCCTGTCGGGAGGCAGTTCCGTCGGTGCAAAGGACTATACAACCGAAGTTATACAATCAATCGGAGATCCGGGTGTATATGTTCATGGTGTATCAGTTAAGCCCGGGAAACCGACGATCCTATCTCAAGCGGGTGGGCTTCCTGTTATTGGGCTTCCTGGGCATCCGGCTTCGGCAATGATTATCTTCCAATTATTTGGTAGTGAAATCTTAACGAGATTAAGCGGAGGAAAAACAAGTGAATTGCCATCTAGAACGATTGCTAAGATGAAGAAAAACATTCCGTCATCACCAGGCCGCTCAGATTATATACGTGTAAAATTAAGCTTTGAAGAGGGAGAATGGTGGGCAGAACCAATCTTAGGGAAATCAGGTTTATTAAAAACGTTAGTTCAAAGCGACGGTATAATTGAAATTCCTTCTAATAAAGAAGGGGTAGTGATAGGTGAAGCGGTTTCTGTTATTTTGCTGCGGTAGGAAGGTGAAAATTCTTGAAGGATAAAAGGTACGGTAGAAAGATATATTTAGAGGACAAGCCCCGAAGTCAGGCATTACAGGAATTACTAGATGCATTTACATTTGAACGTGTGATTGAAAAAGTGCCAACTCCAGAGGCGCTCGGTAGAATAACTGCTGCTCCAATTTATGCTCGGCTTTCGCAACCACATTATCATGCCTCGGCCATGGACGGCATTTCTGTAATAGCTGAAGAAACCTATGGTGCACATGAACAAAACCCTGTACAATTATCTATATCAAATGGTCAGTTTATATACGTCGATACGGGAAATCCAATTCCCTCCCCTTTCGATGCCGTTATTATGATTGAAAATGTACATGTTGTAGATGAAGATACGATTGAAATTATTGAACCAGCGACACCATGGCAGCATATCAGGCCTATTGGGGAAGATGTTGTAACAGGGGAAATGCTGCTACCACAAGGACATAAGCTGCGACCAGTTGACCTTGGGGCGTTACTTGGCGGAGGAGTCTTTGAAGTTCCCGTCACCAAAAAGCCAATCGTTTCGATCATTCCTACAGGTAATGAAATCGTTAGTCCGAGTATCGACGTGAAACCCGGAGAAATTATTGAAACGAATGGGACTGTATTTGCGGGCTATGTAACGGACTGGGGAGGGGCTCCAGTTAAAGAGGAGATCGTTAAAGATAACCCGGATTTAATTCGCCAGGTTCTTCTAACTGCAGCAGAAAAATCAGATATTGTGATAATCAATGCTGGATCATCTGCGGGCTCAAAAGATTATACGGTTCATATCATTGCTGAAATCGGCCAAGTATTATCACATGGCGTTGCAACACGTCCAGGTAAACCCGTTGTCCTTGGGAAAATTCATAATACAGTGGTGATTGGACTTCCCGGCTATCCTGTTTCTGCTTATCTAGCGATGGAATGGTTTGTCCGGCCGCTTATTTGTGAATATTTAGGAGTGGCCGAGCCGGAAAGAGAGAAATTAACGGTTAAACTTGGTCGTCGCGTTATCTCGAATATGGGGTCCGAAGATTTTGTTAGAATGAATATTGGCTATGTGAATGGTCAATACATTGCGAACCCGCTGACAAGGGCAGCAGGTGTAACAATGTCGATGGTTCGGGCGGATGGCCTACTGCTGGTTCCGGCTGAAAGCCTCGGTTTAGAACAAGGTGAAATGGTGGAGTTGGATTTATATAAACCATTAAAGGTGATCAATAAGTCGATCTTGTTTAGCGGCAGTCATGACTTAACTATTGATATAATATCTTCCCAAATCCGGAGTCAGGATATTAATAGGCAAATCATTTCGTCCCATACTGGCAGCATGGCAGGACTTATGGCGATCCGAAAAGGGGAAGCCCATATTGCCGGTATTCATTTATTAGATCCGGACTCAGGTGAGTATAACTTGCCTTTTATAAAAAAATATATCAACGATCAAAAACTAGTATTATTAAGATTTTTGAAAAGGGAGCAAGGCTGGATTGTTGCCAAAGGAAATCCAGATCATGTTCATTCGGTCAATGATTTAATAGAAAAGAACTTAAATTTCGTTAATAGACAAAAAGGTGCCGGTACGAGAATTTTATTTGATCATCTATTGAAAAAAGCCAATCTTTCTTCTGAAAGTGTAAAAGGCTATCAAAGGGAAATGTTCTCACATTTAAGTGTTGCGGCTGAGGTAAAACAACAGGAAAAAAGCGTCGGACTAGGTATTTATTCAGCTGCAAAAGCGATGGATTTAGATTTTATTCCGATTGCAGATGAAAGTTATGACCTATTAATGACAGCCTCCTTCTATGAAAGCGAAGGTGGAAAATTGTTAGAAACTGTACTGCGATCCAAAGAGTTTAAAAACACAGTAGAACAACTAGGCGGCTACAAAGTGATCCAGGATTTCCAACCCTACTACATTTAATTTAGATGTATTGAATCAGTTACAATTCTGCGACAATTTAATAGTTTGAGTTGTGAAATAACTTTGAACACATGAATGACTATATAGCCAAAATACTATGAAAAAGCGTATAATATATTTATCTTAAGGTGGTTAATATCACTGCTAGATATTCAAATTGATGTAGGAGGAAATTATCATGTTATCGAACATTGGAATTCCAGGCTTAATTCTTATTCTAATTTTGGCATTGATAGTATTTGGACCAAAGAAACTACCTGAAATAGGAAAAGCCACGGGTCAAACGATTCGGGAATTCAAAAAGTCAACTAAAGAATTAACTAGCGATGTTGTAGAAGAATTTGATGAAGTGAAAAAAGAAGTAAAAGACCTTAAAAACTAATATAGCTTCCAAACAACTTTAGGAGTGAACATTTATGCTATCAAATATTGGTATACCAGGATTAATCTTAATTCTTGTAATTGCACTTGTAGTTTTCGGACCATCTAAATTACCGGAGATCGGTAAAGCAGTCGGCAGTTCATTAAAAGAGTTTAAAAAAGCAACAAGTGAACTGGCAAAAGATGATGATGAACCTAAGAAGATTGAGGAACAAAAGAAAGACACTATGTAATATAGAAGGTAGAGGGAAGGTGTAGGATCTATCATCTTACATCTTCTTTCCAGTTATACAGCTAAGAAATTAAACATATGCTCTCATCGTTTGGGGGGACTAATTTGGAACAAGATCAAAGTATGAATTTGGTTGGACATCTTGATGAGTTGCGGAATCGTATCATTATCACAGGTGTTGCCTTTATTATTTTCTTTATTGCAGCATTTATTTATGTCCAAGAAATATATGACTTTTTTGTAAGGGGATTGGATTTTAAGCTGACCGTTTTAAGTCCAACGGAGATCGTATGGGTTTATATGCAAATTGCCGGTATTGCTGCAATAGCATTAACAATTCCGGTACTTGCCTGGCAACTTTGGCTGTTTATTAGACCGGCTTTGAAACCTATAGAACAAAAGGTCACGCTTTCCTATATTCCTGCACTATTTATTTTGTTTATAGCGGGCCTTTGCTTTGGTTATTTCTTTATTTTTCCGATTGTATTTGATTTTTTACTAGGCTTAGCCGGCGAAAATATGCAAAATATGTTCACGATTGAGAAATATTTTGGCTTTTTGTTAAGAATTACCTTGCCGTTTGCCATCCTTTTTGAATTGCCTGTTATCGTTATGTTTTTAACAAGCCTTGGCATCATTGATCCAGTTAAACTGTCTAAAATTAGAAAATATGCCTATTTAGTATTAGCAATTGTTTCTGCCGTCGTTACACCCCCAGATTTCTTATCACAAACATTAGTAATGATACCATTGTGTTTGTTGTATGAAATCAGTATTCAATTATCTAAAGTGGTATATCGGAAAAAACTGAAAAAGGATAGAATGGCAAAAGAAGAATTTGGAATGCTGGACCCTGAAGAGCAAGAATTAATGGAAAAAGAAAAAACAGCAGAATAAAGCTTATGAATACTAAGTAAAACACGCCTGATCATTGGTCAGGCGTGTTTATCATTATGCCCGCAACTTGCTGTAAGCGGTCGTAAAATTGTTCGCGAATGGGCCCTTCTAAACCGATATCGTCCATTGCTTCTCTCATGCACGCTAGCCATGCAGTGGCCCTTGTTGGCGTAATTTCAAAGGGCATATGCCTTGCTCTCATCGCAGGGGGGCCGAATTCATCACTATAAAGAGTAGGGCCACCAGTAAACTGTGTTAAAAACATTTTCTGTTTTCTTTTAATTTCTTCCATATCTCCTTCAAATAAAGGACTTAGAATTGGATTTGCATAAACCTTTGGGTAAAAGGAATTCACAAGCTTTTGGATTATTTCTTCCCCACCAAGCATTTCATATGGAGTTTCAAAATTCATTCTATCACCTATTTTTCCTATTTATTATACTATAATATATCAAAAGAAGGTTTTGATAAAAGTGATTTATATCACACTTTCTATTATGGCATAGAAAATAGATTCTTGGTAAAATAATGTGAAACTTGTGGAACTTGTATATAGAAAGGACGTTATTCTTTGAAAAAACCATTTTACCAATTTGTACTAAAGTTTCGAACAACGAAAAAAGGAGATATACTAGGTCAATTTGCAGAAGAGGTTTATAAAGACCATAGTTTTCCTAAATATTCTTCAGATTATCACGAAATCAGCAGCTATTTGGAATTAAATGATACAGCCCTACATTCAGTTAGTATCTTTGACCAAGTGTGGGAAATGTATGAACAGGAAGTTATTGGATTATAGATAAAAATGTTTTTCTCAAATCATTTTGCCAACATTTCTAAGCAATATAATTTTCGTACAGCGGAAATTATAAAAAAGAAAGGGAAAAAAATTTGGGAGGAACAGACACGTGAAAATAAAATCACTAAAATTAATCGTAATGAGTGTATCATTGTCAATAATGGGTGCCTGCGGTGTTAATAATGCAAACGAGGAGCAGGATATTTTAAACCCTAATGCAGCTACCATTTCTAGTATGAATACATCATTAAATAGCGATCAATATCCGCATACAGTACCGATGCTAACGAATGGTGCGAAGTACGAATTTAGAATTGCGGATGGGCGTTCGGGTGGAATGTATAATTTTGATGGTGGAGATTACCGTCAACAAGAGCAGCAAAACCAGCAATATTTACAGCAGTACCGACAACAATTCCAACGGGTACCACAAGCTCCTCAGGAGCAAGTACAACAAGTGCCACAACAAGTACCAAAACAACAAGCACAACAGGCTCCAAAGCAACAAACACAGAAAACACAGCAAGCTGCTCCTACTGCAGGCATAAGTGCTGCTGAATCAAAAGTTGTGCAATTAACAAATGTAGAGCGGAGAAAAAATGGGCTGCCTGATTTGCAAATGGACACAGCTTTAAGTAAGGTTGCTCACGAAAAAGCGAATGATATGCAGTCCAAGCATTATTTTTCACATACAAGTCCAACCTATGGATCACCATTTGATATGATGCGTGATTTTGGCATTACTTATCGTTCTGCGGGTGAAAACATTGCCCAAGGCCAAACAACACCGGAAGAGGTTGTTCAGGCTTGGATGAACAGTGAGGGGCACCGTAAAAACATTTTAAGTGCTGATTTTACTCATATAGGAGTAGGTTATACACAGCAGGGAAGTTATTGGTCACAAATGTTTATAAAAAAATAATCACGAAATAAAAAAACAGGCTGTCTTAAACTTACCATTTCGGATAAATTTAGGACAGCCAGTTCCTTTTAAAAATAAAGCTTTTTAATTTTATCAATGACATAATCTGTATGATTAGATACTTGTGGAATGGAATATCCGACATAAAGTGGTGATGTCGGAAAACGAGGAATGACCTTAACAGCGATTTTTCCAGCATACTCGTAAAAAAACAAATTATAGCTATTACAATTTCGATTAAAGTGATTCAAAATATAGTGAGTGGCAATCTGGATATCCTCTGCAAAAGTTTTTAAGCCCGATTCAGCTTCCATGATCACATTAAATTCGTAAAAGCCCATTCTAGGGTATTTTGAAATGTTAAATTCCACCCCGTCTTGAATCTCGATCGGAACCCCAATAAAATGATCGTCGTGTAATGAATCCAGATAGTTAATATGATCGAGTCCAACAATTTGCATATGGGGATGACGTAGTGAACCACCGGATAATGGACCATGATTTTTGAAAAAAAGCACAGATTTATACTTCTTAGTCTTAATCATCTCTTTCCAATGGTTGAGTCCAAACGAAATGACTTTATATAAGTGCTCCTTACTATACTCGGATAATTCTGATTGGCATTCATCTGTCTCAATAATGACCGTTTGAAACGTTTTTTCTAATGTAGGATATTTATTTTTCAGCCAAATGATTGAGCCGTCAGTATCAAAAATATCTGTAAGTGCATCCCGCTTACAAAAAGGGCATGTTGTATCAGAATGAATTAGACTGTTTGGCTTTTGCGAACCAATCGAGGAATCAAATATTAAATGATTATGCATAATCGAGTTTGCTCCTTTAACAGTTTCCTATAATAAGTTTATTATAGATTTAAAGGCTTTACCACTAAAAAGCTAGTTTGATTATTAAAGCCTGTTTTTTCCGATTGCTGCACCTTCAAACAAAATCCTCCATACAATGTTAGTAACTGTAAATAGAAATGGAGGGCAATAAATTCATGCAAAATAAAAATAATAACAATAATATGTTTGGGAATATCGAGAAGAAAACAGGTGTCAATATGAGTGACATTTTGAAATTGGCAAACTCTTTATCTAATGCAAATTTCAAAGATGAAAACACAGTAAGAAGAGTGATCCAGCAGGTAGCACAATTAGCCGGTAAACGCGTTCCAAAAGAAAAAGAAGACATGCTAGTTAAATCAATTTTAAGCAATAATATGCCAATGGATTTAAACTCATTAACGAAAATGATGAAATAAGCTTCATGTACTAAATAAAGAGGCTAGCTCATTCGAGAAAGCCTCTTTGTGTGTTAATGAATGATTATTTCCGGAATGGAAATCATCATATCCGAAGACATTTTTGGTTCATAGCTTCGATATTTAATTAGGGCTTTTCCCTCTTTTAATACGGAGAGCGATAATATTTTTTCAGGTGACTTTCCTTTTGTCTCGAGAAGGAAATGAACGTCATTTTCAGTTAACGTATATTCATGAAGATCTATTCCTAGTAAATGGCGGCTTGTTTTAATCGTATTGGAATCATTTTTAATAAAGGAGGCCAGCTCAACTAAGGAAAATTTATTATTGTTTCCTTGAAGATGATGAACGGCTTCCTTTACTTTGTCCGTAATGGTATGAAAAATTGTTTTAAAATCCAAGACAATCCTCCTATATTTATCCGTCGTCTTCACTTTCATCCTGGGCATGTTCGATATAGTCATCTAATGGCAGGAATGAAAGGACTTCTTTTATGATTGTGTTTCCCTTTTGGTTAACCATTTCTTGTCCAAACGCATTTTTTGCCTTCACCGCTATTTTAATAGTATGAGCAAAGGCTTGTGACTTAGTCATTTCCATGTTTTCTCAAAGTGTGCATAAGATTCAAAACAAAAAGCGTTATCTCAAGCGATGCCCCTTTTTAAGCGTTTAAAGGTAAGACGTATAAGAATACAGCAAAGAAATGTGCAACAGAACCTAAAAGTACAAATACATGCCAGACTGCATGGTGAAAGATGAATCCTCGCCATACATAAAAAATAGTGCCAATCGTATAAAGAATTCCACCTGTCACTAATAACACCATACCGCCCGTTGAGAGACCAGCAGCAAGCGGCTTCCATGCAAATACTATAAGCCAACCCATTACAACATAAAGGATTGTAGAAAGGTATAAAAATCTTTTGCAAAAGAAGATCTTAAACACTACTCCTAACAAAGCTAGCCCCCATATGATACCGAATAAAGTCCATCCAACCCAACCTTTTATTACGATAAACAAAAACGGAGTATATGTCCCAGCGATAAATAGATAGATGGAAGAATGGTCCATAATTTCAAAAATATCTTTCGCTTTACCCGCTGGAAAACTGTGTACTAGCGTAGAGGAGACATATAAGAGCAGCATTGTCCCTCCAAAAATTGAAAAGCTGATGACATGGAGTACGGATCCTTCTAAACTTGAAAAAACTGTGAGTAAAACAAGTGCTGCAATACTAAGCAGAGCGCCGATACCATGAGTAATTGAGTTTACAATTTCCTCAATTTTTGTAAATGTATGCGTTGTATTCATGAATGATTTACTTCCTTTCAAAGTCGAATACTCAATAATTCGTATTATAACAGAAATGTCGTTGTTCAATGTATTTTAAAGTGATTTTTAAAAATATATCATACCGATATCAAAGTGCTATCAGAATGATAGGGTTGGCTACTTTTTACGGATAGTATAGACCTTTTAATGTTGGCAATAATCAGTAGTAGATTTTAACTTTATTCTCGTGGGTGAAAAAATGAAGAACGCACTTGATATAACCAATTATTTCTTTTCAGAAAATTGGCTTAAACTTTTAGAAGAAGTTACATTTTTTGCAAAGAAAAGCAGGCTTGTTTGGTATCGCGGTCAAAGTAACAATGCTTCCGAAAATGGTTGTTATCCTTTACTTTCAGGGCTTTTTAGACAATCATTTTCGGTAGAGAAAATTTTACAGTGGGAAGAACTAAGCTATAAACGCTTTTTTGAAAATGGCTTTGATTTACACAAAACGGAAAACCAATGGGACCTCCTTTATTTGATGCAGCAATACGGTGTTAAGACAAGATTATTAGATTGGTCTGAATCCTTTGCCGTTGCTTTGTATTTTGCTACAAGAAATTGGGACCATAAAACTTCTTGTTCCATCTGGCTTCTCGACCCTTTCCGGCTTAATCGAATATTTCACAATTTAGATGAATTAACAAGTATGCCAAAAACAATCGATTTCCTAGAAGCTAGGAAAGAATTCCAAAAAACAATGGCGTTAAGCCCTAGAATGAATACATATCGAAGTATGTTTCAAAAGGGTTATTTTACTCTCCAAGGCAATACAAAACAAGGGCTTGAAGAAGAAGAAAATGGGGTGCTTTTACGAGAACGCATCCTTAAACATATCAAAATAGATGTTGAACTTCGAAATGATGTTGAATTGTTTTTGGAGTTAAGCGGGATTAATCAATTAACGTTGTTTCCTGATTTAGGGGGTCTGGCAAGCTATGTTAATCAATGGACGACAACAGATTTAATGAAGCAGAAATTTCTTAAGGATACAAATGATCAAAATTCAAAATTGTTCAGACAAACCTCGTCAGGTAAGATAGAATGGAAAGAGGATGAAAATACGTTTTTACCGTAAATCAATTAAATGAAACAAAAATTTAGCAAAATAGGAGTTTAAATAAATGGACTGTGTAAAAAAAGGGGAATGGCTCCAAATCGGAGTACCACAGGAATGGGATCAGGTAAGCGTTGAAAAAATATTGAAGGAAAAATGGAAGGTCCCCAAAAAACTGTTACACCAATTTAGAATGGAAAAAAGGGTACAAGTAAATAGTGAGATCGTAACAAGATGGGATCAACAGCTTAAAAAAGGAGATAAACTGCAAATTCGTTTATTTGTCGATGAGGAATACGGTGCCGCCCCACAATATATTCCGATTGAGGTTTGTTATGAGGATGACCATGTGTTAATTGTAAATAAGCCTGCTGGAATCGATACCCATCCTAATGCCGGGGAACGTGATACACTGGCAAATGCAGTCGCTTATCATTTCCAAGCGGAAGGTCTTCGGACGAAGGTTCGGCATATTCATCGTCTTGACCATGATACTTCCGGTGGTGTCGTGTTTGCTAAACATGCACTGGCGGGCCCCGTTCTTGATCAAATGCTGGAAAAAAGATTGATTTCTAGGACCTATATAGCTTTTGTACATGGGCAAATAAAACAGAAAAAAGGAACGATCACCGCCAAAATCGGACGTGATCGCCATCATCCTACAAGAAGAAGAGTATCAAGCACAGGAGATTTGGCTATCACCCATTATGAGGTTCTCAAATACTACCCTAAGGTCAATGTAACATTAGTAAAGCTTAAATTGGATACGGGGAGGACTCACCAAATCCGGGTCCATATGAGCCATCTTGGATACCCCATTGTTGGCGATATTCTTTATGGTGGAAAACCTGTAGGTATCAAAAGACAAGCCCTACATGCGGAGCATATCCATTTTGTCCACCCATTTACCAATGAAAGTATTGACGTAGCCATCCCATGGAGTGACGATATGAAAAGGTTTCAGAAAACCTTGGCATAATTTCACTCCTTTTGCCAAAACTAGTATAGTGAACATTAAAATTTTGGTAAAAGGAGTGATTTGAATGTCAAATGAAAAAGAAAAACAGCATAAATTAAGCTATGAATCAGATGGAGTTATGGGTCATAATCGCCCGGAAAATCCTAGTGAGCAAAATCAAAACAATGAAATGGCGGAAGAATTTTTTAATGTAACGCAAAATAGCGAATGAATAGAAAAAGGATTGTTTTCGTTATGAACACCCACGGAAGCAGTCCTTTTTTGGTAAGTAATTGTAAGCTCCTTCCATAATTTACATGATATAATGAAGTGAGATGGTAAAAGGGGTGGTGGTTAAGGTGGATCTAGGTCGGAAACACGAATGGAAAGAAAAAGGTGTTGAGATCGGGTACGTATTGGGACTCTCACTAATACTAGCTGCTATTATTTATTTTTTTGCATCAAATTGGCCTGGCTTTGAGAAGTGGACAAAAATTGCCCTTAGTATTGGCTTGCTTATTTTGTTTTATCTTGTGTCCTATTTAGTAAAATTTATTTTCCAACGACATCCTTCATTAAGCTCCTTATTTTTATTTTTTGGTTCGTTATCATTTGGGGTATGTGTTGCCTTATTAGGACAAATTTACAACTCACATGCAGATAGTTATATGCTATTTGTCGTTTGGTCGATTCCAGTACTCTTATTAAGTGTTATTTCTAAATTTCAGCCATTTTATGTGGCATCATTCATTCTCATCCATTTAGCTGTCTATTTTTATGTGTTTCCATCTTCTGGTGTTCAATATGTTCCGAAAAACTATGCTCAATGGGTCTTTCTAGGCATAGCTATTTTAAACGGTATATTATTTTTTATAATTGAAAAAAATCTTATAAGATCTATTCCACTTCAATATTTAAGTTTGATTGTATTTCATGTTATTATGCTCGGGTTAACAGTAGAGAAGTTATTTGATCCGTTTAATGTTATTGTGAGTTTAATGTATATCGGTTCACTCGGATTTTTATATCGATACTTAACACAAAAAGAACAGAATAAAGGCTTTCTAGTCATACTCGGCTTGGCTTCGATTGCCTTTGTCATAATAAAATTTATTGAGTTTGTTATTTATACCAACACTGAATGGATCTTTCTATTTACTTTTATCCTTCCTTTTATTATTGTTGGCCTTGTTATTTATGGTTTGCGGAAATGGAAAGTAAGCGGGAAAGGGGAGGAAAAGCATTCCTTTTTCAGAAAAATTGTAGTAGGAATTACGACTGCAGTCGCATCGATTATCGCTGGAAGTTCACTTTTTGGGATTTCATTTTTGTTAATCAATGATATTCCGTTTTCCTTCTTTGCCTTTTTTTCAATCGCCCTAATTTTATTGGCCAAAATTAAATCGAATTGGGATTCAATCATTACGTACACATTATTATCCACGGCATTATTTATCGGGATACCGGCAACTTTTGAATCAAATTTGGGCATTGATTTGTTATTCATTGCCGGGCTGCTCTATATTTTCTGGACATTTAAAAATAGAACGATTCGATATATCGTCTACTTAAGTATGATGATTGTGATCACAGGCGCATTATTTGAACCAAATGAGTTTACGAAGGAATTTGTAATAGGCTGCATTTTATTAATTAATGTTGTATTGTATTTGATTTCTAACAGCATATCTAAAACTGCGGTCGGGCATATTTTAATGCATAATAGTATGTTTTATGGTTTATTATCATTTTTTATTTTAACATTCCTGTTTGAGGATCAAAAAACGATATATTATTTGACTAATATCCTGTATTTTGTGACGACAACTTTACTTGTATTATGGTCCCTTAGGAAGAGCTATTCGATTCGCTATCGTGTCTTTTTGGCTTTCTGGTTTGCCTTCATTGTTTACAAGTACTATGATCTTGTCTGGAGTTTAGTCCATAAATCTATAACATTCCTTATTACAGGACTGTTCGTATTACTAATAATCCAGAGGTTTGACAGAGTTCCTAAAGAGAAAATTTCAAGACATTTATTGTCGTTGAAGGCTGCCAGTATTATTGCAGTTATTTTCTTACAGTTGGCTATACTCGGTGTTCAAGTTGGGAAGAGTGAATCACTTCTTGCAAATGGTGATTTAATTAAGCTAGAGCTGGCACCTGTTGATCCAAGGTCACTATTGCAAGGTGATTATTTAGTATTAAGATATTACATTTCATCGTTACGAA
Source organism: Schinkia azotoformans LMG 9581 (assembly GCF_000307855.1). Taxonomy (GTDB): domain Bacteria; phylum Bacillota; class Bacilli; order Bacillales; family Bacillaceae_J; genus Schinkia; species Schinkia azotoformans. The sequence continues at coordinate 117,600 of NZ_AJLR01000040.1, forward strand.
TTGAGGAAGACGGTTGGAATGAGGTGGTCCGAATTGGACTTATAGAAAACAAGGATGGGCTTTTTAGTTATAGCGGTCACTATGTCGTAGGTAAAGAAGTTCCTGCAGATATGATGAAAAAAGCCGATGTTTGGATTACTGGAAGATTGAAGGGATATGAAAATATCGAATATGGAATTGAAAATTATTTTGTACCTGAGGGGACAGGGCTTGATCTTCAGGAGAAAGTCCGTTACGCCTATGTTAAGGTTGCGGAAAACGGTGATGCCATGCTAGTAGAACTTGCAGAGGAATAGGTATAAATTTTCCATTCACTACAAACCATAATAGGGAAAAACGAAAAGGGAGTAATGAAAATTGGATATTCATCGTGCAAAACAAATCATCTCGTCTCCAAATGAAATCACAGTAACATATCACGGAGTACCTGTTTGGTTACAACATACAAATGAAACGGATCAATCTGTAAGTGTATTTACAAAAGATAATCCAAATGATGTTAGGGTTGTACCAGCCGCAGAGCTTAATGAAAAATAATTCTAACAATAAATGAAGGGAGCCCGGAAAGGCTCCCTTCATTTATTTAAACTAACGTAAAATCTTCTTTTCTAATGGTATGAATAATTTCATTTATTTCATCCTTAGAAAGACTGCGTAACCGATTATTCTCACGACCTAAAAATACGAAAGTGCCAGGAATATTTAATCTGTAAGTTCTGTTATTACTTTTGTTTTCATAGTAATCTTTGTTGCACATCACAATTATCGAAGGATGATTTAATGGCAGTGCCTTTACGTTATCACCAATAATCTCTTGTATTTCCCCATACTTGCCTTTTATAGACTTTATGCACGGTGGAAGATTGGGTTCGCATATCAGTATATTCATTACAAATCTCCTCGGTATAATCTCTTATACTATTGTAACATCAAAAATCCTGATGCAAATATATTAAAGTTTGGTAAAAATTTATGATATTCTTAACTTATTAAGAAAAAAATTCAAATTTTTCATGGTTTAGCTTTTTTTGATTGTACATTCTTCTCAGCATGTTTTTTTAATCCAGTTACAATACTTGCTGTTATTTCTTCACTACAGAGGAGCTTTATGCCATAGGAATAAACATTTAAAGACCATTCTTTTTTCTGCCATAGAATTATACCAGGAGTAATAAATGCTTGTTCATCAATTGGAAAATGTACTTCTATTTCTACTTTTTTTAGAGTTGGAGAAACATTGAGTGAAGAAATCATTTTTAAGCCGTTTGGGCTAATATCAATGATTTGTCCACTACCGAACTCAGTGTTAACCTCGGAATCGTCTATTTTAATGATTTTAAATGTGCAATCAATTGGTTTATTAAAGGTATAACGGAAGCTTTCCTGACGCCGAAATATCATATTATTCCTCATTTATTTACAAATTCTTCCCTTTTAAGTAGTATTATACAATAGAAACCCTATTCTTTTCCATATAAACTATTTAAAAAATTAAAAGTACCCAACACCGTCTTGGATTGCACGGTGCCAGGCACTTGGGATTTTTAAAGAAACTCTTGGCTATTGAAATTTTACATTTTCATAACTACGGCTGTTCCTTCTAAAACCATTTTTTCATATTGATTGTAAATATGTGTATTCATCTTGAGTATTTGCTTATCATCTCTTTTTTCGATTACTTCGCCTACAACGGTTAAGGTATCACCAATTTTTACAGGCGCCTTGAACTTTACATCTTGAGATAAATACAGTGTATTTTTTCCTGGTAGCTTTGTGCCAATTAAAGTAGAAATAAAACCGGCTGTGAGCAGTCCATGGGCAATACGTTCTTTAAACATCGTAGTTTTTGCAAATTCGTCATCCACATGAATCGGATTAACATCCCCTGTCACCTTTGCAAATTCCATCACATCATCGTTCGTAATCGTCTTCGTGTAAATAGCTTTCGTACCAACCTGAATTTGAGAATATGGGACATCACATACTTGGTTTGACTGTTCAATGAAGCTCATCCACATCTCCCCAATCTGTTTAACTTAATAAAGTTACTTTAGTAACGAAAGGTTTTGGGTTTGGAATTTTTCAAATTCCTCTGTAATTTTTTCAAAAACATTTTTCATCTCAAGAGAAATTTCATTAATCATAGATTTCATTTCAGAGCGATTTTTCTCTTGTTGCTGAAAGAGTTCATCAATACTTTTCTCAATTTGGCTTAAGTTTTGAGACATCAATTGTTTGACAGCGTTTTGTGGTGTAAGTGAGATTTTTGATACACGTTCGATTACATCCTCAAGCTGCTTTTGGATATTTTGTAGTGATTCACTTGTGTTTTCGTCTTGATACTTTTCTACTGTGGACAATGCTTTCACCTGAAACTTCTCAGTGATTGCTTTTAATTCCTTAGAATATGAATCTAATAATTTAAAATATAATTCCACCGCGTTTTTCTGTTGATTAAAGGTTTGCATAAACAAATTTTCAAATTGTTTTTGATTGCTATATACTTGCGTCAACCCCTCGTCCCATCGGTCCCAAATAAGATTAATGAAATATTTTGAGTCAAGTGCTGTCATGAATAATTACCCCTTTTTTATTATTTATTTTTATAGTTTCTAGTTTTCTTTTTCTTCGTCTTTCTTCTTACTATGCTGTGGAAAAGTAAACATATTGGTATAAACTGAAAAAAATTGATCAAGTATCGATTGGTAATGCTCAAGCGAATACACACAAGTTTTTAAGTATTGTTCACCTGCCTCTGTTAATGAATAAATTCTTTTTGCCGGTCCAGCTTCTGATGTGTCCCATTCAGACTTAACGAGTGTATCCTTTTCCAATTGTCTAAGCATCCGATATAAATTTCCTTGGTCAATCGTAGAAAAACCAAAGTCCATTAATTGCTGCAAAATTTTGTAGCCATGGCAATTAATATCGCGAAGACTTAAGAGTATGAATGGAACAATAAAATTTTTAGGAGCCTGAAAGGTTTGTTCTGATTTACTAGAAGAGTCTTTAGAATGATTTGTCATATTATTCACCTGCTTTAAAATGTTCTCCCTACATGTAATTTACACATAGATGGATCAATTAAGAACTAAAAAGTGTAAAAAATAAAATAAATTATTGTATTTTGAGTTTTTGGTTCTAATTCAGGTGCAGGGTCATAAGTTAAAAAGGGATTTAAAATAGCGGGTTTTTAGAAAGGAGAACGTCTGTGAACCATTCAAATACGATTGATCCATTTGAGATTTGGAAGAAGGTTTATGATCAAACGGAATCTTATTGGAGTAAAGTGCTGGATGAAAATCTTGCAACAGAAGATTTTTCGATAGGCCTTGGAAAAGTTCTTGATATGAATCTTCAATATAAAAAGTTAGTGAATGATTCCACGAGCGCTTATCTTGAACAAATGAATATGCCTTCAAAAGACGACCTAGCAAAGTTAGCCTCATTAATCATAAATGTGGAAACGAAAGTAGATCAAATAGAAGAGGTTGTAGAAGAGGCCATTGTTGTACAAGCAGACCAGGATAAACAAGCTAGTGAAATTAAGAATTTACAACATGAAGTAAAAAGGATTCATAGAAAAATGGATCAAATTTTAGAGCTACTGCAAAAACAAGCTTAAAACTAAATAGGAAAGAAATTAGGGTAAAAAAGAAGGGATGGCGAGGGGGCACATGGTAAATTCATTAGTAAAAGATTGGGAAAATGTATTTGAAGAAACAGTCCCAAAAGAAATTAAAGATTCGTATATACGAATTAAAAGGGCTTCTGAAATAATGATAACAGAAGCAGAGCCTGAGGTAGGTTTAACACCAAAAGAAGTGATTTGGACAAAAAATAAAACAAAGCTTTATCGTTATGTTTCAAGTCAACCAACTAAACATAAAACACCATTTTTAATGGTCTACGCGTTAATTAATAAACCTTATATTTTAGATATAACACCTGGCTTCAGTCTTGTGGAATATCTTTTGAATCGCGGCTTTGATGTTTATTTGCTTGATTGGGGTACACCGGGAGAAGAAGATAAGCAAATGAGGTTAGATGATTATATTCTAGATTATATTCCTAAAGCAGTTAAAAAAGTATTAAAAACATCAGGTGCTGATGAAATCTCGATGTTAGGTTACTGTATGGGTGGAACAATGACATCGGTTTTTGCTGCATTACATCCTGAGCTACCGATTAAAAATATTGTTTTTATGGCAAGTCCTTTTGACTTTGAAAATACAGGTCTTTATGCAAGATTATTAGACGAACGTTATTTTGATTTAGATAAAGTGGTAGAAACATACGGAAACGTGCCGCCTGAAATGATCGATTTTGGAAATAAAATGCTTAAACCAATTGCAAACTTTTACGGACCTTATGTAAGTTTAGTGGATCGTTCAGAAAATCAAAAGTTTGTTAACTCGTGGAAATTAATGCAAAAGTGGTTAACTGATGGAATTCCGTTTCCAGGTGAAGCTTATCGTCAATGGATTCGCGAATTTTATCAACAAAATAAGCTAATAAAAGGCGAATTAGTCGTACGTGGCCGAAAAGTGGATTTATCCAAGATTAAGGCGAATGTTTTGAATATTTCTGCTGAAAAAGATCTAATTGCAATGCCGCACCAAGTAGAAGCCTTGATGGATGCTGTTTCTAGTGAAGATAAACAATATGTATGCATATCAACTGGTCATATTTCGATTACTTTTGGTCCAAAAGCTGTTAGAGAGACGTTTCCAACAATTGCCGACTGGTTAGAGGAGCGTTCTAATTAAGAAACATTGACTTCCGTGAACTCAATTGATAAAATAAACAAAGTAAGATATAATAAACAAGCAATACTTCATACAAAACTGGCGAGAATCGCGCAGATCTTGTATCTGTGAGGAAAGTCCGTGCTCGCACAGGCTGCGATGCCTGTAGTGATCGTGCCTAGCGAAACCGTAAGCTAGGGCAGCTCTTTCCAAGAGTTGACGGCAGGGAAAATACCTAAGTCCATTTTGGATATGGTATGACTACCTTGAAAGTGCCACAGTGACGGAGCTTCAATGGAAACATTGGAGGTGGAACGAGGTAAACCCCACGAGCGAGAAACCCAAATTTGGTAGGGGAAGTGTCTGGAGGGAATTGAACCGAACAGACACCATAGCCATTAAGGCTGTGAGATAGATGATTCTCCATTCAAGTGCGAGAATACTTTTCGTATTCATTTGCAGCACTAAATGAACAGAACACGGCTTACAAGGTTTTGTATGAAACCAATTGTGAAAATAAACTGAATGATGTAAAATGACGGACTTTGCAGCTAATTATGCAAGTCCGTTTTGTTTTATAATGACAATAGTAATTCATAGTTATCATCAAGCGAAAAGTATGCTATATTTGTTAAGTCTTTGTTATTTTCTAATTAGATAGTAAAAGGAGTTTAATAGTATGGATTTTCTTACAATTTTAAAAGCAATTATCCTTGGTATGGTTGAAGGATTGACGGAATTTGCGCCTGTTTCTTCGACAGGACATATGATTATTGTTGATGATATGTGGCTGCAATCAGAACAATTTTTAACGAAATATGTGGCTAATACATTTAAAGTAGTTATTCAGCTCGGTTCAATATTAGCTGTTGTCGTTGTCTTTAAAGACCGTTTTATTGAGATGCTGGGACTTGGAAAACGAGGGAGGCAAGCCCTTCATGAAAAAGGACATCTTAAACTAACACATGTGATTGTTGGCTTAATTCCTGCTGGAATTCTAGGAGTACTCCTCGAAGATATGATTGATGAACATTTATTTACAACTGGAACAGTTCTAATCGGTTTAGTTTTGGGTGCCATCTTAATGATTATTGCTGATAAATTCACTAAAAATAAACCAATGGTTCAAACGGTAGACCAAATTACTTATAAACAGGCATTTACAATCGGCTGCATTCAATGCCTTTCATTGTGGCCTGGATTTTCGAGATCAGGTGCAACGATTTCTGGAGGCGTTTTAGTCGGTTTAAGCCATCGTGCCGCGGCTGATTTTACTTTTATTATGGCTGTGCCAATTATGGCTGGTGCAAGCGGTATATCATTTCTTAAAAACTTAGAATATTTTTCATTCGATGCATTGCCATTTTTTATTCTGGGTTTCATTAGTGCTTTTGTATTTGCTTTAATTTCTATCCGCTTTTTCTTAAAGCTCATCAACAGGATAAAACTTGTGCCGTTTGCAATTTATCGTATAGTATTAGCTGCTGTGATTTATGTGGTTTATTTTTAAATAGCAGGAAAGGGACTTACCCCAAACACGGTAGGTCCTTTATTATTTTGAATATTTCAATGGATGCTTTTTAATCGGCTGTAAGGAGAGAATACGATGAAGAATATCATGCCTACGCTCCAATGGTTACTGTTTATGGTTTCAGGGAGCATCGTTACACCAATTGCAGTAGCAGGTATTTATAATTTTAATGTTGATCAAACGATTGATTTTATCGCAAGAACCTTCTTTGTATTAGCAATAACAGGGTTACTGCAAGTTTGGTTTGGACACCATATGCCTGTTTTAGAAGGGCCGGCCGGTTTATGGTGGGGGATTTTTGCTTTATACGCAAATTTAGGAGTCGTTATTTACGGTTCCTTGGAAAATACGTTACAAACATTGGAATTTGCATTGCTTATTAGCGGGGGAATCGCCATCCTTTTAGGTCTCTTTGGGCTGATTGAAAAAATTGCAAAATTTTTTACCCCGGCGGTCACAGGGACTTATATGATTTTATTAGTTGCCCAACTAAGTGGTTCATTTTTAAATGGGCTCCTAGGCGTAGATTTAACCGGAAAAATCTCATATAAAATTGCCATTTTATCATTTATTATTGTTTTGATCTCATTTTTAACAGCTCATCATTATATATTAAGACAGTTTGGTATTGTGATCAGTATCGTAGTTGGTTATATTTTATTTTCTGTTTTTGGTCTTTCAACACCATTTCATGAAGCAAAATCCTTCTTTAAGCTACCTCAACTTTTTGCATTTGGATCCCCTAATGTAGATTGGGGGATTGTACCTACTGTATTTTTTATTACATTGCTACTAATCACGAATATGTTAGCAACGGTCAAAGTTGTTCAAAGTGTCTTAAAAAGGGAAGGGAAAAAGATTCCGGAGATGCCCGGAAAAAAAACAGGGGCAATTATGGGGATTAGTCAGCTCTTAAGCGGATTATTTGCTTCTGTAGGTTCTGTACCAATCTCAGGTACAGCGGGCTTCATTGCAACAAGTAAAATTATTAGCAGAACACCTTTTATAATTGCTTCCCTTGTTATTATTGTTTTAACGTTCTTTTCACCAGTGATTGCTGTAATTGCAACAATACCTGCTGCAGTTGGATATGCAGCTATTTTTCCAGCCTTCTCAGGACTGTTGTCTATCGGCATTAAAGAATTGTTTTCAAGTGAAGCAGTTGAGAAAACAATTAGCAAAGTCGTTGTGCCACTTTTTGTCGGTTTAGGTGTGATGTTCATTCCAACCGAAGCTTATTCTTCATTGCCGCCACTAGTTGCTTCAATTCTAAGTAATGGGCTTGTATTGGGAACGATCATGATCTTATTAGTGGAGGTTATTGATGTAAAAAAACAACAATTTAGAAAAAATCAATAAATAAACACCCTCATTACTTGGAGCGTGTCCAAAGTAATGGGGGTGTTTATTATTATTTATTTTCAAGTTTTCTTAAAACTTCGAAGATCTCTTCGTTTTCAGGAAGTTCGCCGATTGGATGTACATCAATAAATTGGATAATACCTTCTTTATCAATGACGAACAATGCGCGCTCGCTCATTCCATTTTCATGGCGCACTCCATAAAGGTCTGTTACTTTACCTTGTGGGTAGAAGTCAGAAAGAAGTGGGTAGCTGATGCCACCTACAGATTTTTGCCATGCTTCATGGCTAGGTACACTATCTACGCTAATACCCAAAACTTGAGTATTTAAGCCTTCAAACTCATCGAGGTCATCTTCGTATGAAGGCATTTGCGCGCCTCAGACTGGTGTCCAATCTAAAGGATAGAATGCAATAAATACATTTTTTTTGCCAAGATAGTCAGAAAGAGTGACTTCTCGATCGCCGTGTGCTTTTAGAGTAAAGTCAGGGGCTTTATCTCCAACTTTGAGCGTTTTTGTTTCAGTTGCTCCTTTTGGCACAGTAATTCCTCCTTTTATAACAAATAATTTATTTATAATTAACCAATAAGGGAGAACACCCTTTTGGTAATTATCACAAAAATATTGTAATTGTTAAAATCTTTATAAGCAAATTGTGCTTATTAGCTGTACTGAGCTTTCATTGTTTTACGTTTGTTAACATGTTGATCTGCTCCAAGCGCAGCAATACATCCATCTGCAGCCGAGATAACAGCTTGCTTAATGAGAGTACGACGTGCATCACCGCCGGCAAATACGCCGTCAACACTAGTACGTAATGCCTCATCAACCATTATATACCCTTCCTCATCACGTTTAACCGCATCTTTTAGGAAATCTGTGCCTGGTTTAAGTCCTGCAAGGTATAAGAAGACACCATCAACTGCCCATTCTCCTTCATGCTTGTCAGCGTCTCGAATTATAAGCTTTTCAACTTTTTTATTCCCGATGATTTCTTTCAAGCGGTGATTCCAATATATTTTTACATTATCAAGCTTTTCAAGTTCATCTGTATTTGCTTCACCTTTTAACTTATTGGTTGGAACAAACAGCATAACTTCTTTAGCAAATTTAGCCAAAGCTTGTGTTTCGTGAACAGCTTCTTCCGTATCTCCAACTACACCAACAATGCGGTCTTTAAAGAAGGCAGCGTCACAAGTTGAACAATAGCTGACACCACGACCTGTATATTCTTCTTCACCTTTAATTTTACTGCCAGGTGCTTTAGCACCAACCGCAATAAAGACACTTTTTGCTTTAATTGTCCCCTCAGGAAGTTCAAGCAATTTAATATCTTCGTTCGAAAAATCTACGCTTAACACATTCGAACGAACAAAAGTTGTTCCAAAATTATGGGCTTGTACATGCATTTTTCTTAGAAGTTCTTGACCAGTAAGCTCCTCTGGAACTCCTGGATAGTTAGCGATTTTATGTGTAATGGCAAGCGTTCCTGAAGCAGGTGCTTTATCAATAATTAATGTTTTTAAGCGGGCACGGGAAGCGTAAACAGCTGCTGAAGCTCCAGCAGGTCCTGCCCCAATGGTTACAAAATCATAAACATCATCAAACATTTCCTTTGTTGGCTCTTGGAAGAAGTTTTCAGAGGATTGTTCCTCACTGGTATTAGTTGGTTTATTTGCAGCGATCATTTCATCAGTAATTCCAAGAGCTTTTTTCATTTTCTTAGGCCGATATCCGATAAAGGCTTCACCGTTAATATAGACAACTGGTGTAGAGAACATACCTTCCTTATGAAGATCTTCAAAATAGGCAGGGTTTTCAGTTACATTTCGTTCCTCATAATCATAACCCCATTCTTTAAATTCCTTTTTCATTTTTTCACAATAAGGACAACCGGTACTGCTATAAATAATTATTTCAGCCATTTGAATTACTCCCTTTTTCAATTAATTTTGATTACGAATTAAGAGTTATATTTTATAATAAAGATTAAAATATATTAATTATTAATTTATAATTATTATAATCTGTAGAAAAGAGGCTGTCAACTTAATTGGACATTTTTTTATTTTTAAAAAATGTATTCATTTACGCATAAAATTTTCATATATATAAATAAAATTCTTTTTTTTGGGGGGTATATATGAAAAATATTGTTATTGACTCAGACGATATTGCAAAATTTTTTTATGAAAGATTAATTCAATCCGGTTTTGTTCCATCAGAAGAAGAGACATTAATAATCGCTGATATAGCTTTTGATTATTTATTAAGTATTGGCATTATTGAAGAAATTGATGATGAATAATCAATAGCCTATATCGAATTTTCCCCGTTTCCCCCCTTTTTTACTACAGGTCATGCCTTCCTATTTTTTTAACCTCCCATTATGAATTCATTAACAATAATTACATAAACTATTGTTGTCCGACAAAAAGGAGGTATGAAGGATGACGCAAAAAGCTCAGAACAACAATGAAATTGCAGAAAAAAATTATCAACCGCAAGACTATACTAGTAAAAATGAGCTCAATTCAGGCTTAGCAACCACCCATGAACAAGTGAGTGATACGTATGCAGAAGGTACGCTTGAAGCAAAAATTGATAATGTAAAAGGTCAAGATATTGAAATCCCGCGAAAAGGCTATGAAGCTTAGATTTTTGAGGCTAACTTCTAAGCCTCTTTTTTTCGAAGGGAGGGAGCTTTCTGCCATATCTAAATATTGACAAAGCCTCACTGATGAAATGTACAAAGCAGGTCTTTACTACCAACGAAACATTATTATAAGTTTAATAAATTAATTGACAAATTTATGCAAAAACTAGCAACCGTTTCGAGTTGAATATTATGTAAATTACAAACTTCGCTAATATCAGCTTAGGATGTCAATTTCTGCGCTTTCCCGAGAAATATTTTATCTTTTAATGATGGAGGTACAGAACAATGAAAAAAAGTACTCAAGTAAGGTCAGAGGCAACTGTTGCACCAGGAATCGATGATGAACAAGGACTGGAATTAAAGGCAACCTCAGAAGATATTAAGAAAGGAAGTACAACAAAGGTCACGATATTATCATTGGATGAAAACGATCCCTCTTGAAATATTATAACGCAAAAATAAAAAAGAGGTACTAAATATTGGTACCTCTTCCTATTTTCCTTCATTATTTTGATTTAGATCTATTTTTTCACCGCCAACAGTCAAGTAACAAAGAATGTCAATTTCTTCTGGCAGCGATTTTTTCATCCCTTGGATATAAGGTTTCACCAAGTCTTTAAAGTCCTCTGTCACGCCATTTTCTGCTTGACCAAACACATATAATTTCTTCTCATCAAATAAAAAGGTTAGAAACCCGACAGGTTTATTATTTTGATCAACAATATTTAATAATTGGTAATCGTTTTTTATCATTTCAGGTGATAAATATATTTGCAAGCAAATGTACCCCCTTTATTAATTTAAATTTCCTTTCCTTATTCAGTTTTTAACTCGAGCGGTTTAAATAGGGATCCCCCCATTTTTGTGGAAGGATTCTCGTTTTTGACGTGAATCATAACCATACATAAAAGCCCAACAAGAAGCGTTAAGCTTGCTGTGGAAAGAAACATACCTGCTCTTGACCATTCCATCAACCATCCATAAATTGGCGGACCAATCGCAACGCCCAAAAATCTTACAGAGCCATATAAGGAGGTTACAAATCCCCTTCGCGTCGTCTCTACTGACCCGGTAATGAAGCTGTTTACACATGGTAGAACTAATCCTGTTCCAATACTTGAAATGGCCAAAATAGCAATAAAAGGGATTAATTTTTCAAAAAAAACGAGCGTCGCAAAAGAAACAGTCATTAAAATAAAGCCAATTACGATCAGTTTTTTCATTAACGGCATCTTTTTGCCAATTTTACTCCCAGTAACATAAGAGGTAATTGTCATAAAAAGAAGAGGTATCGCTAGAATACCGCCTTTTAATACACCGTCTGTGTGATACGTTTTTTCTAATACATCAGAGATATAAAATAAAATTCCAAATAAGGTAAATAAACAGGTAGCCCCTGCTAAATAAGCGGTAAATAACCATCTGCCTTCCTGTTTAAAAACTGAAAACAGTCCTTTAACATATGTCCCGACAGGTGGAGGCTCTTTCTTTTTCTTTTTTTCATGAATAAAAAATATCGTTAGTAAAATCGATAATAAACAAAAGACTGGAAATGCAAAAAATGCTGCATACCAAAATAATAAGGCCAAAAGTGAACCGATAATGGGGGAGACAACTTTCCCAAAGCCATTTGATGCTTCTACGAGACCTAATACACGACTTTGTTGCCCCCCTTTAAATAGGTCTCCTGTTAATGCCATGGCGATTGGGGCCGTACCAGCAGCTCCAATCCCTTGGAGAACACGTCCAGCCATAATCCACATATATGGATCCTTAAACCATGCCGCCGCTGCACCAGCTAATAAACCACCTGTCCCATATGCAATCAAGGCTGGTATAATAACGGCCTTTCTTGTAAAGCGGTCGGATAAATAACCTAAGACAGGAATAGAAATAGCCGCACCAACAGAAAACACAGTAATGATTAAACTAACTTGGAATTGCGAAATATCTAATTCAGATTTCATTTTCGGTAGAACGGGGATAAGCATGGAGTTCCCAAGCACTAAAATGAGCGGAATTGATCCAATTGCCAAAATAGTCATAAATGAATTGTTTTGTTTGGACAAGTGACTATACAGCTCCTTTAATACAAATTCTCATGACTTTACTATTGTTCGAAAAATTTTCGATTCCTATGCAAATAAACATCCCATCGGTTTTAATTGCGATTCACCCTTCAGATAAATGTTGAATAGCATAAACAGAAGGAAAAAGGAGGCGTATATCCTAAATGAACTTTCTTGATATGCCAAAGAGAACTATTGGAAATAGAACATTCGGATTGACATCCATTGCCGATTTTGGGGTCCCAGTTGGACAATTACGATGTATTTTAGATGATTACCATTCTTATATTGATGTAGCAAAATTAGGTGTTGGTTCTGCCTATGTTACCCCAAACTTTGATGAAAAAATCAAATTATATAAACAATATGGAATTAAGGTATATTGTGGGGGAACATTATTCGAAAAATGTTACTATCAGGGAAAATTAGACGAATATAGGAAGTTTTTGCAAAAACATGGGGTAGAGTGGATTGAAGTGTCAAATGGCACGTTGGATATACCTCTTGAAACAAGATTTGATCTTGTCAATGAATTGAAAGCCGATTTTTCCGTTCTAGGTGAGGTTGGTTCGAAAGACCAAACCCAAGAACTTTCTGCTAGAAGTTGGGTATTAGAAATGAATTCATTACTTGAGGCTGGATGTAAGTACGTGATTACTGAAGGTCGTGATTCAGGAACAGCCGGGATTTACAATCCAAATGGGGAAGTAAAGAAATCGATTATAAAAGAGCTTACAAAACAGGTGGATATAAACAGGGTCATTTTTGAAGCGCCAACAAGTAAGCAGCAAATGTATTTCATTAATGCCTTTGGTCCCAATGTTAATTTAGGTAATGTTAAAATGCAAGATGCACTTTTGTTAGAAGCAGAACGAGTGGGATTACGTAGTGAAACGTTTTTTATGGAGCCAGACTCAAATCCCGCCCGCTTATAGTAAAAGGAAAAAGGAGTAGCGGTGATGGAATTATTATTAATAAGACATTTACCAACGGAATGGAATATATCTGGATTCCTTCAGGGTTCACAGGATATTCCACTACTTCCAGTTATTGATGAAGATCTTGCAAAACTAGAGGAAAATAAAAAAGTGATCAGCTCTTTCCAGCCGGAGATTGTCGTTGCCAGTCAATTAAAAAGAACACAACAGACCGCTTTACACTATGGCTTTCCTAATCCTTTTGTTGAACCGTTACTTAATGAACTGAATTTTGGAAAATATGAAGGAATTGAGAAGAAACATCTATTACAGGTAAAAGAATGGATTTCAGATCCTAAATCACTTATATTAGGTGAGCGATTAAGCGATTTTGAAAAGAGAATCTTTCGGTTTCTTAGCAAATATGATCACTTTACTCGTATCTTGGTCTTTGGGCACGGTTCATGGATTCGCGCACTGCTTTCATTAAATCAAATAGGTTCCATAAAGGAAATGAATCAAATCGAGGTTCACAATAATGAATTGATTTACCTTACAATTAATCAACAATTGCTTCAATTGGGATAAGGGGGAGGTTATCTTGCTCACATATGATTCGTGTCCGGAAGAGTTACTGAAAACCATTTCTTTTAAAGAATCAATGGAATGCCTTAAATGGGCCTATAAGGAGTATGGCGAAGAAATCGTGTACGCATGCAGCTTTGGTGCGGAAAGCAGTGTGCTCTTACATTTAATAAGTAAGATTAAACCAAATGCAAGGATCACGTTTATCGATACATCTCTTCATTTTAAAGAAACGTATGAAATACTTAATGAGGTCAAGGAAAAATACCCCGATTTCCAAATCAACTCCATTTATACTAGTATGTCATTAGAAGATCAAGCAAACCAATATGGTGAGAATTTATGGGAAAGAAATCCAAATCAATGCTGTCAAATTCGAAAAATTGAACCATTGAAAAATGAGTTAAAAAAATATAAGGCCTGGATTTCTGGATTGCGCAAAAGCCAATCTGAGACGAGAGCCAATATAGAATATATCAACATGGACCATAAATTTAAAACGATAAAAATTTGCCCGCTAATCCATTGGAACTGGGAAGAAGTTTGGATGTACATTAAGGTACATGATTTGCCTTATCACGAGCTCCATGACAAAGGATATCCAAGTATTGGCTGTAAGGTATGTACAAAACCTGTAACTGGGGATGGAGACTTGCGGTCCGGGCGTTGGCTGAATCATCAAAAAACTGAATGTGGCCTCCACATGGATTAAGCGATGTGAAAACTAAATGATCTATATCAGCTGCCTATACAGCAACAGAGAAAAAGAGTAAAATAAATTCCTACTTGATCAAGTAGGAATTATTTTTTTCGCCAACCAATAGAGGGAGATGAAAATATAGGGAATTCCACTTCAATTATAAAATCAATAATTTTGGTTGAAACCCATTGACACATGACGGCAAAAATAATAATTTTCCAATAGATAACAATGGAAGTTAACAAAAAGATTGAAATATTAATAAAAAACATCACACGTCCGGGTCGGATCCGATAGGAATGTGAAATCATGAGAGCGGGTATAACCATCCCGCCGCTTGATGCCCCGTTACGGATTAACAGTCCGACACCGATACCAAAAATAACACTTCCCATTACTAAATCAATAATGATGTGGGTGTGGGAAAGTGAGACAAAAGTAGTAAGGAGACTAACTGTAACCGATGTAATCGTTACTGCAAACATCGTCCGCATTGTCCACGAGTAACCAAAATATTTCAAAGCAACGGTTAAAAAAATAAAATTAACAATCCATAACCCAAAGCCAAGAGGCATTCTAAAAAAATAATTTAATAATATTGCAAGACCTGCTGCTCCCCCTGATGGGATGTCATGTGGAAACAAGAATAATGACATACCAATGCCTTGAAAAACTGCCCCAATTAATAAAAGCAAATAAGTTATGATGTGTCTCTTCATATGGGATTCCACTTTCTATTATTTACTTTGTTCTTGTCCATATTATGTTTTCGAGCGATAAATTATGAATTTTTAAGAGTAATAGATTTTTTAAATAAAATAAAGTAGGATAGTTAAATAGGGTGGTGCGAGAAATAAATGAACCAACAAAAAGTTAATTGTTTTAAATGCAGACATTTCTATACGACGTGGGATGTACGGTTCCCAAGAGGGTGCAAGGCTTACGGCTTTAAATCGAGGCAAATTCCTTCAGATTATGTTCAACAAGTGTCAGGCCATGCTTGTATGAAATATGAGGATAAAAATAAACCTCCGCAACGACAAATCAAACAAATAAAAGATAATAATGGGGGATACCATATTTGAATGGCATCCCTATTTTCAAAATGCACAATAATTTGTGTTCCCTCTTTATTGCACTTTTTGCCAATTTATTCTACGTAAAGTAATCAATTTGAATTTTTATGTCATACATTGAGGGACAGGCTCATACATTTTATCATATATTTCTAAATAGGATGTGTGAGCTTAATGAGATATTTATGGATTTTTCATATGATGATCATTATGACTTTTCTTTTCATTGCGGCGCCATCTGTTTTTGCGGAGGTAAGGACAGGACAAGCTGTGTTTAAGGATTTGATTATCGATGATGATGGAAGAGAGATAAAAGTTTCAGAGCCGGTGATTTTATTTGAGGGGCAGAATTACTTGCCATTACGTGCCGTGACTAATAATCTTCAAAAAAGTGTATATATTGATGAACATACAAACAATTTGGTTATTGGAGCTAGGTTTCCAAATGAGGAACAACCCTCCAAGGAACCTGTTGAAGCATCACAGTATCGACCAAGTTTAAAATTTGATGGGCAGGTTTCATCAAATGGTATCATTATAATGGAAGATAATCAGAAAAATGTAATGTTTGAAAAAAATGGCTACTCTACCTATTATCCCGCCAGTACGACGAAAGTACTAACAGCACTAATTGCGCTTGAACTAGGGTCTTTAAATGATCAAGTTATAGTTTCAGAGAATGTAAACAAGCTGCCTAGCGATAGTCGCAGGGTATTTATTCAACCGGGGGACGCACTCACATTGGAACAGCTTCTATACGGAATGATGCTTTATTCTGGAAATGATAGTGCATTGGCCATAGCTGAGCATATTGCTGGTTCTGAAGAAGCCTTTGCAAAGTTAATGAATGAAAAAGCGAAAGAAATCGGTGCCATCCACTCTAATTTTGTTAATCCACATGGGTATCATCATCCTGATCACTATACAACACCATACGATTTGGCATTAATATTAAAAGCGGCAAGTGAACATCCGTTATTTTTAGATATTATCAATACCCCTGTTTATAAAGCAGTGTATACAAATAAAAAAGGGGAAAAGGTTGTAAAAACCTGGGATACAACGAATAGTTTTTTGAAAAACTCAAATTTGGCTATCGATGGAATTATCGGTGGCAAAACCGGTTTTACAACCCCTGCTAAACGTACTTTAGTTACGGTTGCTGAACATAATGGCCATCGATATTATGTTGCAGCGTTAAAAGGAGATTCAGTCGGCAGATACATGGATACAAGGAAGCTATTGAAAATGGCCTATCAAAAAAGAGCTGCATATGACCAAGAAATAATAAAAAATATTAATGTGGCTTTTTTTGATCATTCATTGGAAATAGGGGATCAAAGCATCGCTTCACCTGGACAAATATTTATTTATAAGGGAAGAACCTATATCTCTCAATCTTTCTTAAGTCAAATATTAGCAGATGTTGATCAACTTACTGCAACTGATAATAATATTAAAATAAATCTTGAGCCAAAATTTGCATTTGAAGAAATCGTGAAGCCGTTGTCCATGTCACTTGTTAAACAGCAAAATAAACCGCATATACAAAATAAATTGATCGCTCATTCCTTTTCTTCATTGTTAGCCTTTTCTTACTTTAAAAGTCACTCCTTTATGGTAAGGTAGAATAGAAGATTACGTACCTAAGGTAAAAGGGGTTTTGTCATGGGATTTAAAAGGTTTATTCTAGTATTTTTCATAATAGGAGTTTTTTCATTTTTTAATCATGCTAACACAACTGGCGCTGAGGGAACTGCCTTATTAGATATTGACAAAGGACGTACATATGTACCGATTCGCTTTGTAACTGAACAATTTGGTGCAGAGGTAACTTGGAATGGGGAAGACCGTACGGTTTTGATTAATAATCAATCGAAAACTGTTATTTTAAAAATTGGCGACCAAAAGGTTGAAGTCAATAAGAGGATCGAGCAAATTGATGCACCACCTTTTATAAAAGACAGTATTACCTATGTGCCGCTTAGATTTATTTCAACGGTATTAGGGACAGAACCAGTATGGGAACCTAAAACGTCAACGGTTAAAATTGAATTGAACAAAAAGGTAATTACCTTATCAACGATCCCGTATAACTCAAAAACAGTAACAAAAATAAATGGAACCAAAGGAAGTTCAATAACGGAGACCGTCAAATCTTTTAAAGTCGGTGCAAAAACATTCAAGGCAAATGTGATTACTGTTGATTTGAATGACCTAGCGCTCGATTTGAAAGTTGCTATTGCAAAAGACAGGGTTGGTCAAGTAGAATCACTGGCTAGTATCGCAAAGCGTAATGGGGCAGTGATAGCCATAAATGGAACTTTTTTTGATGCTTATACAGAAAGTAAAGAACCATATGGAATGATCATTGCTGATGGAAAAATCGTTTGCGTAGGAAAAGAGCGTACTGTCTTTTCATTTGATGCCGATAATAATGTTTCTTTTGGAATTATGAATCCTGAAATTAAAGGTTCTACCAACGGTTCCGATGTATGGCCTAATAATTGGTATTCCTATTGGCTGAATCGAACACCTTCATTTAATGCAGCGGCAAACGTTGTTGTTTTTACACCTGATTGGGGGGATTCGCTTGGATTTCCCCATGGGACAAACGTCATTGTAGAAAATGGGAAAGTGAAAGAAATTGTAACAGATAAAGATGTTAAAATTCCTAAAAATGGATTTGTTATTAACCTTATGGGATCGGAAGTTCATACTTTATTGTCACGGTTCACAGTTGGAACAACTGTTGACTATGAAGTGGTCGAAAACAGTAATAAATTAGAGTCCATTGATGGTGCAATTGCTGCAGGCCCCCGTTTAGTAACGGATGGCAAAATTACAGTTGATTTTGATAAAGAGGGTTTTAAAGATCCTAAAATCAGAACACAAAGTGATGCCAGAAGTGCGATCGGTGTTACTAAAGATCAAAAGCTGATTTTCTTAACAACCACCTCAACTATTATTGATTTAGCTGAGATTATGAAACAAGCTGGGGCCTATCAAGCTATGAATCTTGATGGCGGTGCCTCTAGCGGGCTTTATTATAATGATAAGTATATTTGGGCACCAGACCGTGAAATTAGTAATGCTATTTTGGTGATAAAAAAGTAATGTGATAGGCTGACTGCCATTTAGTCAGCCTAGTTTATTTTAAGAGCCGATATATTTAGCATAAATTGCTTTGGCTTTCGTAATATCATCTGTTCCCTGAATCATGACCCGGCCGTTGTTAAAAAGAATTATTGTTATTTCATCAAGATGACATTTTAATAAAAAAGGATTAAGTTCAACAGTGCTAACATTCAAAAGAATTTCCTTCATTTTTTCTAAATCAACTTTATGTTCTTTTCTCGGTGTAATTTGCACGGCATTCCGTCCACATAATGCTGCATAATCATCACCCTGAAAAGCAGCATTCAAAAATTCAAATTCATGCTTTTCACAGGCAGGGCATTTTGGATTTCTACTATTAGATATATCCATTTTCATTTCATCATTTAACCAAATATCGAATTGTTCTAAATTTGGATTTCGATTTTCATGATCTTGAACAATTAATTTTATCACTTCAGTTGCTTCAAAGCTTCCGACTAAATGGGTGACGGCTGAAATGACACCAACCATATCACAGGTTTCTGACTGGCCTTTAGGAGGATTCGGGAACAGGCAACGATAACAAGGCCCGTGGGTAGGTGTAAAAACGGCAAACATTCCTCTAGAGCGGACAGCAGCCCCGTGGACCCATGGAATGCTGTATTTAATTGAAATATCATTAATTATATAACGGGTAAGAAAATTATCAGTACCATCAATAATGACGTCTACATCTGACAATAGCTCTTCAGCATTCCAGGCATGAATATCCGTGACAACAGGTTCGATTTTGATCGAGGAATTAATTTTGATAAGCTTTTCATAAGCAGCCACTGCTTTAGGCTTATTTTCCAATGCATCATTTTCGTCATATAACATCTGCCGCTGCAAATTTGTTTTTTCAACAAAATCTCTATCTATGATTCTTATAAAGCCAACTCCACTTCTTGTTAAATGATTGGCAATGACTGTTCCTAATGCACCCACACCAACGATAGCGACGCAGCTTTTTGCCAGCTTTTCCTGTCCTGCTTCACCAATTTGTGAAAATAATATTTGTCTAGAATATCTTTCTAAATATTTATTTTCCATACAATCACATCCGTAAATTTAGAATATTAATACTTTTCACTATTTATTTTGACCTTATTATTGTATAATATATTCAGTGAAAAGTGGAATAATAGGCAGTTTCTTTATGTAAAATGAAATGAAAACGCTGTTATTTCGTCCAACTTTATTTTAAAAAGGGGTGTATTTCATGAACTTAGGCGGATTTAAAAACAAGGAAGTAGTGGTTGATTTAACTCAAGGACAGGTTACATACCGAGAAATCAACGAAGATTTAGCGAAAAAATATATCGGTGGACGAGGCCTTGGTGTTAAATACGTATTTGATAATGGACCAGAGGTGGAAGCACTTTCAGAAGAAAACATCCTTTGCTTAATGACAGGACCAGTTACAGGCTCACGTTCAACGATGAGCGGAAGACTATGCTTTGTTACAAAATCACCGTTAACAGGTACGGTTACGGACTCTCATATGGGTGGTTGGTCTGCTGCAAGGCTAAAATGGGCTGGAGTAGATAATGTTATTTTCAAAGGAAAAAGTGACAAGCCCGTCTATTTATATATTGAAAATGGTGAAGCAGAGCTTCGTGATGCAAGCGATCTTTGGGGTAAGAGTGTCCGCGAAACCATTAATCAATTAAAAGATCGATATGGCAAGGACGATTTAAGTGTGATCACCATCGGTCAGGCTGGGGAAAACCAAGTTCGCTTTGCTTCATGGATAAATGAAAATGACCGTGCTGCAGGTCGGGGAGGTACAGGTGCTGTTGCCGGTTATAAAAACTTAAAGGCAATTGTTATCAAAGCAGCGCAAAAAGGGAATATGCCTGAACCGAAGCAAAAGGAAAAATATTTGGAAGCTAGTAAAAAAGCAACAAAGGCCATTATGGATGGCGGCCTAACAGCTCCTAAAAAAGGTGGATTGTCGCTTTACGGTACGAATGTATTAATGAATATCATTAATGAGGTAGGTGCTTTACCAACTGCTAATTCCAAGTTTTCTAATTTTGATGGTGCAGAACAGCATAGTGGTGAAGCAATTCGGGATTCAATTCTAGTTTCAGAGCCTGCGTGCCATGCCTGTCCTGTTGCTTGTAAGAAAGAAGTAGAGGTAAAAGAAGGAAAATATAAGGTCAAAGTTGAAAGCTTTGAATTTGAATCTGCTTTTGCGTTTGGATCAAACTGTGGCTTGGCTGACAAAGAACCAATTGCCTTCTTAATTGATATTTGTAATGAATATGGAATGGATACAATTGAGCTTGGTCATGCTTTATCAGTGACAATGGAAGCATATGAAAGAGGCTTGACTGAAGAAAAGCTCGATTGGGGCGATGCCGACCGCATGATTGAGATTGCGAAGCTTGTTCCATTCAAACAAGGTATTGGGGCCATTTTGGCCGAAGGACCTGCCGCTGCTGCAGCCAAATTCGGTGCACCGGAAATTTCAATGTCCGTAAAAGGACAATCAATTCCTGCTTATGACCCTCGTGGAATTCAAGGAATTGGTCTAGGATATGCTACAAGTAACCGTGGTGCTTGTCACTTACGCGGCTATACAGTAGCAAGTGAAATCGCTGGTATTCCCGAGCCTACTGACCGTACTAAACCAGAAGGAAAAGGCGAGCTATTAAAAATATTCCAAGATTTATTATCATTCTCTGATTCTATGAATATTTGTAAATTCTCATCTTTCTCTGAAAATGCTGAGCATTATGCTGAGCAATACAGCACGATGACAGGTAATGAATTAACGGCAGATGATGTAATGAAAACAGGTGAAAGAATTTATAACCTTGAGCGTTATTACAATAACCTAGCTGGTTTTAACAAACGTGAAGATGATTTCTTACCAAAACGATTTACAGAAGAGGGTGGATCTGGTAACAGTAAAGGTCTTGTAAGCCGTATGGATATCATGCTTGATGAATACTATCAAGTCCGCGGCTGGAGAGATGGCGTCGTTTCAGATGAGAAATTAAAAGAATTAGAGATTATCTAATTCACCAAAATGAAAAGTCTTGCGTCCCGACTCTTATTCTCGAGTCCTGCGCAAGACTTTTTTATCCGCCAACCCTCGTTGTTTTTTTGCGGTAATTTTTAAGCAGAGTATCTAATACTTCTTCCGTTTCTGCTTTAAACCTAATATGGACGGCATTTACGAAAAAACTGGAGGTAATTTTGATTTCTTCTTCATACAAAATTGATGATTCCCAGTTTGTCCCTTGAATTATTATCGGAAATTGAGTAGTTTTTTGGGTACCACCAAGTTCCTTGAAATAATCTAGCAAATGCGCTAAATGTATACCCCTAAACTCTAATTCCGTTTGGACCATATTACCCTCCCGCAACCGGAGGAAATAACGCAAATTGATCATCAGGATTTATTTTTGTTAGTAGGCCGTCTTTGTGAATAATATTATGTCCATTAATAAAAACATGCACAAATGACTTCAGTGTTCTTTCCTCAGTGAAAATTTCATCTTCCATAGCTGGAAACATTTTGACCAATTCTTCTAAAATATCAATAACAACAAGTGATGCTGTTTCAACTTCAACAACACTCGCATTACAAATTTCTCTTAGATTTGCAAACACTTTAACTTGAACTTTCATCAGATCCCTCCTAGTCTCTATTTTATTATAAATAGGGCTGTTCCAAAAGTTTAGTCACTCGTCAAAGAAAATTTTTTGAAGCCTTATTTCATAATCTATCCAATATTGTTATGATGTGGATATGAGTAATTATTTTTAATGTGGAGGTATGGCATGTCATTTTTTGATAAAATGTTCGCAAGCGTTGGGATTGGTGCAGCAAAAGTTGATACGATTTTAACGAATGATAGACTCATTGCAGGGGACGATGTAAGTGGAAAAGTTGTTATCCTAGGGGGAAAAATTGAACAAGAAATTGATGAGATTTATTTAAAGGTCATTACCAGCTATGAAAGAGAAAGGGACGACAAAAAAATAAGGGAAGAATGCGTCATCGGTAAGTATCGTTTGACAGATCGGTTTACAATTAGGGCAAATGAAAAACGGGAAGTCCCTTTTTCCTTTGAGCTACCTATTGATACACCTGTTTCTTATGGAAAAACGAGAGTGTGGGTTGAAACTGGCTTAGATATTAAAAATGCCATTGATCCATCAGACCGTGACTATATTGATGTGCATCCTTCTACACTTATGAGTCAATTTCTTAATGCTGTTACAGACCTCGGATTTCGTTTACGCGAGGTGGATTGCGAAGCAGCTCCACATCGTCTAAGACGGAGATTACCCTTCGTTCAAGAATTTGAATTTATTGCAACAAAGGGGGAATTTAGAGGTCGACTAGATGAACTTGAGGTTGTATTCCTTGAAACTAGCCATGATCGAATGGATATCCTTTTGCAGGTCGATCGTCGCCCCACAGGTTTAGGCAGTCTATTTTCGGAAATGTTAAATCTTGATGAAACTAATCTTAGATTGACTGTAACTTCTGCAGAAATTCCTTTAATTAAAGAGAAATTACTACAAATTTTAAGAAAACATTCCTAATAGCACCCGAGATGGTGCTTTCTTTTTTACTAGCAAAAAAATCATTATTTTTGAAACTTTACATATATCTTTAACGTATTTAAAGTGTAAACATTTTCCGATAAGGGAGTAGATCCAATGTTAAAGAAAATATTAAAAACATTATTAAATTCTAACCATCGTCGCTAAAGCAGCAGTGATTACAAAAAAAAATATGTATAGAAAGAATGGATACCATGGCCATTCAAGTTATGGTCTTGTGTCGAAGAAGTAATTCAGATGTTAGATCAATTAATTTTTGAATCAAAATTGCCGAAGTAATCCAAACTAAAGATGAATTTCAAAACATAACAGGAGGGTTACAAATGGGCAAAAAGCCTCGCAACAGCTTACGTGAAAAGAAAAATAATCATACACCCGATGATGTTATTCAGGCAAAAGAAATCGCACATGCGAAAGAATATTCCGCAACTGGAAGAAAACGATAGGCTGCCTACAAGGTAGTCTTTTCTATTGTCTAGCTTCAGCGCCCAGCGACTCGTAAACTTCACCCACCTCCCTACGATAAGTCAACATCGCTTCGCAATTACTCATCGTGTTTCCTTTATCTCAGTCGATGGGCTCCAGTTTTGTCGTGCGCTAAACGGGCGCTTCCGCTTTTCTAATTATTCACAAAATGTTCAGTTATAGCCCATTTTTATATATAGTTTACAACATATAACGTGTTATTATAATGGTGGAGGTGGAGAGATGTGTTAGCTGGTTTTAAATATACTTTAGATGCCATTTTATCTCTGCTCAAGGAAAATGACCTTAAAGCACGTTATATGGAGTGTGAAGGACGATTTTTGTTTCGAATTGATGAGATGATGTGTGATGCAGGCTTTGGCTGTGACAATGTGGTCCTCGATGTGTTTTTTGATGAAGAGGAAAAAATACTTTTCATTGGATTGCTTCGCTTTCCTAAAGAGAAAAGAAGGGCCGGGTTGGGCAGTAAAATTTTAAAAAAGATTTTGGAATATGCCAATGAGCATAATTTTACAATATATTTGGATGCTTGGAATGAATCCCAGCCTTTCTGGAAAAAGTATGGTTTTAAGCATGTATATACCGATAAATATCATTTTGAAATACTTGGGTATTCTGGTAGTGGGCTTGATATCTTTCACGAGTGGGAACTTTTCAAAACGACAAAGGTATTTAAAATGTATCTTACCTGTCATGAAGAATAGAAAAGCGGAAGTTTACGAGTCGCTGGGCGCTGAAGCTAGGCAAAAAAAAGAAAAGCGATACCGCTTTTCTTTTTTATTCAGGTTCTAGCTATTGAAGCTTTGTATGGATAATTTTTGCGCTAATAATTCGTGCGAATGGGATCGGAGTACATAGCTTTGTATGTCCTTTAACACCATGAATGAGAAGAACTTTTTTATTTCTTCTATCAATATGAAGAATCCGTCCCTTTAAGCCTATCGTTTGATCGGTCTGTTGACCGGAGACTATGATTTCAATAGGTAACCCAAGTCTATAAGCCTGTGAAATGATCCGCTCCGTTTGCTGGGGATCTTGATCTTTTTTTCTTTTTCTATTTTCTAATAATAATATGCCACGCTTCATTCTTGTGTTAGCCAAATAAATAAAATTAATCCGCCAGTTTTCACCGCTACTGTCATCCAACATTATAAGTACCACCTATTATTATAGTATAAATATATTATAGGGGTTTGAGCGTTTATCTGGCAATAGACGTAATGAATTGTATTTTGTCTTTTTCAAGGATTGGCAGTAATGCGTTTTTCAATACTTCTCTTTCGGTTTCATTTAACGGTATTAGTGGCAATCTTAATGATCCTGTATCAATTCCCTTTAACCCTAGCGCTGCTTTAACAGGGGAAGGGCTTGGTGCCGCAAATAAAGCTTTCATCATTGGTAATAATTTTCGATGAAGGCTACTTGCACCTTTTAAATCTCCGTTAAAAAAAGCTTGAACCATGTCTTGCATTTCGTTTCCGATAACATGTGCCGCAACGGAAACAACGCCAACGCCGCCAATTGCAAGTACCGGAATGGTTAAGGCATCATCACCACTATACAAACTAAAGTTATCGTCCGTTTCTTCGATAATTTGGGCCATAGCATCAAGGTTTCCACTTGCTTCCTTCACACAAACAATATTTTTGACTTTAGAAAGACGGATGATAGTCTCAGGTGTCATATTTACGGCACTGCGTCCAGGTATATTATAAAGCATGACAGGGAGGGTAGTAGCTTCTGCAATGGTCTTAAAATGTTGATAAAGCCCTTCCTGTGAAGGTTTATTATAGTAAGGAACTACAAGCATAATGCCATTAACGCCTGCTTCTGCGGCTTTTTTTGTTAATTCAATTGAGGCTTGCGTATTGTTAGAGCCTGTTCCGGCAATTACAGGAATTCGACCATTCGCGACTTCAACAACTTTTCTATATAACAGCACTTTCTCATCGCTTGATAAAGTAGGGGATTCGCCTGTTGTACCTGCAACAACAATACCTTCCGTACCATTTGTAATTAAATAATTAACCAATTCAGTTACTTTGTTATAATCCACATCTCCATTTTCATTAAAAGGTGTTACCATAGCTGTTAAAATTCTTCCAAAGTTCATTCCATTCGCCCTCATTTCAAAATTTTTTTTACAAATAAAAAAGCAACAACGATAGCTATCGTTGTTGCACGGAAGTTGTAAGTAAATAAAAATTCCAATGCGTGAGATAGCCCTCCATATAGACAACGCTATATGACAATCTTGCACCTATTCGATGCAAAACCAGTATCTGAGAAAAATGAGCTTCTCATCACTTCGGCGAATTCCCCTTTCAACCATGATCCCTGGATCTCATTATCCTCCCATAGTGTACTAATGGTTTTCGCGCCTCTATACTCACTTCAATGTAAGTTGAAGTAAATTTTATATTGTTTCTTGTACAATAACAGAAATTCCAGAATTTTTCAAGGGATTGGATAAAAAAGAAAAAGATTTTTGGAAAAAATTATTTAAAGTGATAAAATAGGAAAATATTAATCAGATAGTATCCAAGATATATAGATGGAAGGGATGGAAAATAAACGTGCGCGCTCAAGTTAAAGAGATTTCGTTAAAGGCACATCAAACAACTGAAAATGCAAGTACAATGTACCATATTTTATTTATAATCGGCTTTGTACACTTGCTAAATGATTCTATTCAAGCGGTAGTCCCCGCGATGTTCCCAATTCTTGCTGAATCACTTGGCTTTAACTTTACCCAGCTTGGTTTGATAGCCTTTGCTGTAAACATGACGGCTTCGATCATGCAGCCGTTGGTTGGAGCATTTTCAGATAAACATCCAATGCCGAAACTGTTGCCGATTGGCTTAACGTTTTCTTTATTTGGAATGCTTGGTTTGGCGTTGGCCCCTTCCTATGGTGTAATCCTTTTATCAGTTATGTTATTGGGCGTGGGATCTGCCGCCTTTCATCCCGAAGCTTCGAAAGTTGCCCATATGGCATCTGGAACACGAAAAGGTCTAGGGCAATCCGTTTTCCAGGTTGGGGGGAATGCGGGGCAATCACTGGCCCCTTTAATCACGGCGTTAATTTTGGTCCCGCTAGGCCAATTAGGGGCGATTTGGTTTACATTAGTCGCTTTTCTGGCCGTCATGATCTTAGTTTATATTTCAAAATGGTACGGACAACAGCTAACGATTAATCAAACTAGGAAAAGAAATTCAGGCGAAGATGCACCAACGATTGGAAAGTCTATAAAAATTGCTTTTGTATTACTCATATTTTTAGTGTTTATAAGACAATTTTATCATGCCGCAATCACGAACTATTTTGCATTTCATTTGATTGGCACCTATGGAATGAGAATTGATCATGCCCAAATCTATATCTTTTTATTCCTTGCCGCTGGCGCTGTCGGGACATTCCTTGGCGGACCGATTGCTGATAAGATCGGGATGAAAAATGTTCTGCTTTTTTCGATGATAGGAGCTGCTCCGTTATGTATTTGGCTTCCATATACAGGGCCTAAGCTTTCCATGGTTATTATTACGATAATTGGCTTTATATTACTTTGCAGTTTTTCCGTTTCTGTTGTCTATGCCCATCAGTTATTGCCAGGGCGGATTGGAATGGTTTCAGGGATGATTATTGGCTTTTCATTTGGTCTAGGAGCGATTGGTTCCATCGTCATCGGCTGGGTTGGAGACCAAATCGGCATTTCAACTACCTTGCTGTATGCGAGCTTCTTACCTTTGTTAGGGATTTTTACAGCTTATCTGCCGAATGAGAACAAAATACAGGAATTGCATAAGGCTAACCTTGTTTAAGAAGGCAGCCTTATTTTTTTTGCTTGGATAATAAACAATCTTCCAAATAGCATGATGGCCCCAACGGCGAGTCCAATAATTAAGCCAATCCAATATCCGAATGCTGCAAGGGAAGTATA
Source organism: Schinkia azotoformans LMG 9581 (assembly GCF_000307855.1). Classification (GTDB taxonomy): domain Bacteria; phylum Bacillota; class Bacilli; order Bacillales; family Bacillaceae_J; genus Schinkia; species Schinkia azotoformans. Next base: position 145,402 of record NZ_AJLR01000040.1, read on the forward strand.
TTTAGCGAGCAAAAACCCCGTTGGCAGACCGATCAGCCAATAAGAAATAAGAGCGACTATGAAGGTTGCATTGACATCCTTGTACCCGCGAAGAGCACCTTGAATAGGAGCACCGAAAGCATCAGACAATTGGAATAAAATAGCGTATAACAGAAAATGTGTTGTTAGCTCCAGTACTTCTAGATCATTTGTATAAAGCCCGGCAACACTCTCTCTTAAAAAATATAAAAGAACAGATGTGATCAAAGCCATTACAATAGCAAACGAAATTCCAAGAAAACTGTATATTTTAGCGTCTTTAAATCGTTTTGCCCCAACTTCAAACCCTACTACAATCGTTAATGCCATAGAAATACTTAATGGAATCATATATAAGTAGGATGCAAAATTCATCGCCGCCTGATGGGAAGCAATAGTGAGTGTATTATATTCACTCATTAATAAGGTAACAGCAGCAAAAATACTCGTTTCAAAAAACATTGCAAAACCGATAGGGAGCCCGATTTTAAGAATTTCCTTCCATGTCTTAAATTGGACAGGATACAAAGTTCGAAATAATTGAAATGGACGAAAAGGGGCTAGTTTGATTACGACAAATAGGGCAAATCCAAGTATTACCCAATAGGTGATTGCCGTTGCATAGCCAGTTCCGATTCCGCCCAACTCAGGAAACCCTAATTTGCCAAAAATGAATACGTAATTTAAAATCACGTTGATAGGCAAGGAAGATAGTGTAATGACCATTGTCACCCTTGTATGCCCTAAAGCATCAATGAAGCAACGTAAAACGGTGTATATTACTAAAGGGATGACCCCAAATCCTAATCCTATTAAATAATGTTTGGCAATGTAAGAAACCTCAGTGGTTAGACTCATAGTATTTAAAATTGGATCGATTGCCACAAAACCGAGGATTAATATGATTCCAGCAATAATAATTGATAAATACACACCTTGAATAATAGAGAACGGAACATTCCTTGTGTTTTTAGCTCCAATTAATTGAGCAATAATGGGTGTAATCGCCAACAAAATACCATTAACCAAAGTGAATATGGGCATCCAAAGACTTGAACCAATGGCAACACCGGCTAAGTCATCTGCACTAGCCCTTCCGGACATCATCGTATCAAAGAAATTCATTGCGTAAAGGCCAATCTGGGTAACTAATATAGGAAATAATATTTTAATGAAAAAAAGTAGTTTTTGCTTCAACGTATAGGTTTGTTCCATGTCTTAACCTCAATCCTAGAGTATATGTCAAATAACTGAATTTAATCTACTAAACGAAAAATTACATGAGGAATATTATATCATATCGCAAAAAAATAAATTATAATTAAATTAATATTACTATTACTTTCCATAAAAAATAATTTTAGGTGATTATAATGGCCTTACCATTTACACAATTCTCCCAGAATGCAAATAAAGAGATGCTTAATCTCCTTCGGCAATTAGGTGATAACGATCAAACATCTGAAATCGGGGAGAAAATTAGAGAAATCTTTTTGAGAGAATATGCATTCATAAAAGATGCACTTGATTCGTCAACCATTGTTGCTGTAACTAATAAAGCTGGCATTATAGCATATGTAAATGATAAGTTTTGTGAGATTTCCCAATATAGCAGGGAAGAATTAATAGGCAGTACACATCGACTATTAAATTCGGGTTATCATAGTCCAAACTTTTTTAAAGAGATGTGGACTACGATTTTGTCAGGGAAAATTTGGTGTGGAGATGTAAAAAATCTAAAAAAAGATGGCAGCTATTACTGGGTTCATACAAATATTATTCCAATCATTAATAATGTCACAAATCAAGTCGAACAATTTATTGCGCTTCGTACAGATATTACGAAGGGAAAAGAAGCGGAAGAAGAGCTGCGCAAGGTTATTCAAAATGATTTCGAAAGGACGATAAGAAGCCTTGATAATATGGTGTTTAAAATTAAAAAAGATAGATATGGCGATTTCATTATTACTTTAGTAGAAGGAAAATTATCGAAGTTGCTGGACATTTCGGAAGGGATTTTTGATCAAAAAAGAATCGAGGATTTCTTTGGAACTGAAATGGCTAATGAGGCTTTGAGAAAATGTGAAGCAGCTTTCCGTGGAGAAAAGCATTCAATTAAACATCATTACAATGGCATCGAGTTATATACGACATTGTCTCCAATAATAGAAAACGGTACTATTATTGAAATTATTGGGAATTCCAACGATATCACTTTATTAGAATTGGCTCAAAAAGAAATTCACCATTTAGCCTACCATGATGATCTAACAGATTTACCGAACAGGAGAAAGTTAACAAAAGATTTACAAGAAAAGCTTAATCATATTTCCAATCAAAAATTCGCGGCTTTATTTGTTGATATTGACCGTTTTAAACAAATAAATGATACTTTAGGGTTCAATAGAGGGGATAAACTAATATTGGAGCTAAGCCAAAGATTAAAGCAATTTATTTCTGGGCTTGGAACAATCTACCGCTCAAGCGGAGATGAATATGTTATTATTCTTGAAAAATATAAAAATGACTCGATTCTTTCGAGGCAAGTACAAGAACTATTGAAGATTGTAGAAGAACCTATGTTAATTGATGGGTATGAATTAATGATTACATGTTCCGTTGGTGTTACTACGTTCCCTAACGATGAGGATTCAGCGGAAAAAATACTAAACCGAGTGGAAACGGCTTTAAAGCATTGCAAATTAAATGGTAGACAGGGATTTATCTTTTACAATGAAGAAATGGCTCAAAATACGAAGGAACGTTTAAACTTAGAGATCAATCTTAGAAAAGCTATAATAAATGATGAATTAACCCTTCATTATCAACCAAAATATATTCTTAATTCCAATCAGATGGATGGGATGGAGGCACTGGTACGCTGGTATTCCCCGGTATACGGTTTTGTCAGTCCGAACGAATTTATCCAGATTGCTGAGGATACTGGCTTAATCGTTCAATTAGGGGAATGGGTCCTTTATAATGCTTGTAAGCAAAATAAAGAATGGATTAATAATGGCTATCCACCGCGGAGAGTAGCTGTAAATGTTTCTGCGATTGAGCTCTTAAGACCAAACTATGTAGAGCGTGTAAAACGAATTCTAAAAGAAACAAAGCTTGATCCACAGTATTTAGAACTGGAAATTACTGAAAATAGTGTGATGCGTAATCTCGAAAAGGGGATCCAAATTCTTCAAGAACTAAAGAGTTTAGGGATTTTTATAGCCATTGATGATTTTGGTACAGGATACTCTTCGTTCGGATATTTAAAGCAGCTTCCAATTAATATTTTGAAAATCGATAAATACTTTATACAGGAAATTGATAAGAGCGAAATTGATGCAAATATTGTGAAATCTATGATACAATTAGGGCATACGTTTCACTTGAAAGTTATTGCAGAAGGGGTTGAAACAAAGAGAGCAGCGGAGATTCTCAGAGACCTAAACTGTGATATCGTTCAAGGTTATTATTTCAGTAAACCAATACCAGCTGATATGTTTGAAAAACTGTTATAACTTATATGAAACGTAATCATGTTTTCATGGTATAATGCATATGTATGAAAAAAGTGGAAAAAAGAAACGGAGGGTAGAAAGATGGACCAACAGAAACTAGCAACCTACTTTGAAGAGAAGATTAATGCCGCTAAAATCCAATTTGAACGAACAGTTGAATGCAAGCACACGGAGTTTGATGATTTGTATCCTTATATGAATGAACAGCCTACATTTTTTTGGTATAAGCGCTATGTTGCATGGCAGGAGTTATTAACCATTACTAAATTAGCAAGTGAGCTTGAGCTTGAATGGAAATCTTTCTTTACCAAAAACCAAATTCTTTTTATTGATAACAAAGTATTAGACGCAAAAGTTTTAGACCATTGGTTTGAAGAATGCCGCCAAGAATCCTAATAAAAAGTATAGTGGAACAGCCTGACTATAAAATGTCTAGATTCGCTCTAATCTACATGCGAATCAGGCATTTTTTTGTTTGTAGGCATATTAAATGAAATTTATATTTTAATAATTATATAATAAATCAAGAAATGTACTATTCCTAAAGAAGGTGAACGGTATTTCATTACATAAACGCAATCTAATCATAATGTGGATTTCCTCCTTCTTAATTTCTGGAAGCATGACGATGGTAATGCCTTTTCTCTCCTTGTTAATAGATTCAATGGGAAATTATTCTACCGAATTTGTTTTAAAATGGGCCGGTTTAGTTTTTGGGGTAACCTTTGTAACTGCGTTTATCATGTCACCAGTATGGGGACGACTCGGGGACCGTCATGGCAGAAAAAAATTGTTATTATTTTTAAGTTTTGGTGCCTCGATTTGTATTTTATTAATGGGGATTGTGACCTCGGTTTATCATATTTTTATTATTCGCTTTTTTATGGGCTTTTTTGCCGGCTTTATTCCGATGGCGCAAGCCTTTATCGCTATACAAACACCGAAGAAAATAGCCGGAAAAGTAATGGGTACCCTCCAAACAGGATCGGTTTCCGGAGGACTATTTGGTCCGCTTATTGGAGGGTGGCTTGCAGATTCATTTGGATTTACTTATACATTTTTATTAACAGGATTCATTATCCTATTTACTTTTTTAATGATTTTAGCTGGAGTCAAGGAAGTGGAAGTTAATAAGAATGACTCCAAGAAAGAAGATTATTCAAGTAAACAGGTGTTCCATTTTATCTTTACAAGTCCACTCCTATTAGCTGTTATGGTTGTTGGAATGCTAATACAAATCGCAAACTTTAGCATCCAGCCTTTACTTGCCATTTATGTAGGGGAATTACACGGACAACAGAATTTAGCCTTTTTCTCCGGCGCAGCTTTTTCGGTTGTTGGATTAGGTAATTTATTACTTTCGAGGGAATGGGGGAAATTAGGTGATCGCTTTGGTCATGACAAAATTCTCTTAATATTAGTCCTGGTAGGTGCAGTTGTGTATGTACCGCAGGCCTTTGTCACTTCCATTTGGCAGCTACTCGTCTTGAGGCTTTTTCTAGGAATGGTAATCGGTGGTGTCATTCCTTGTATTGTCGCCTATATCCGTCAAGCTGCGCCATTTTCGATACAAGGTGAAGTGTTAGGCTATAATACGAGCTTCCGCTTCTTTGGGAATGTCGTCGGTCCTATCATGGGCGGCTTTATTTCAGGCTATATTGGGATTTCATCCGTATTTTTTGTGACAAGTGGGCTGTTTATCATAGGTGGATTTTTATTATGGATGGTACGCAGTAAATCAAACCTTCCCAAAATGAAAAATTCTTTTGGAAATTAGGTGAGTTCCCTATATAATATGGAGATGAATAACAATTTGAAAGGACTGTACGAAATGATTCATAATACATGGCAAAATAAAGACACCATTAAGCAAGTAAAATGTGTACATACAAACGCAGAAAAGTACATGGTAAACAGAGCGTTAACAGTAGGTAATATCTACGAGGTCAAAAACGAAACAGAAGAATTTCTGTTTATCATTGACAATACTGGCAAAGTTGGCGGATATTATAAAGATTATTTTGAAGCAATTTAATAAACAATTGAAAGGTAGGTTCGCAATGCAACCTATCTTTTTTTACTTTATTCAGGAGAATAAAGTAAAAGCCTCCGGCGGATGCCTCAGATTTTCAGAGGTAGTTTTTCGAGCAGGCTCGAAAAAATCTGGGCGCAAATGCGCCAAGGCGCATTTGATCAACGCAAAAACTAACAATCTGCGACATAATTCCCTGTTGTTGTATAGCTTTTTCATTTCAAATGCAGTAAAATTAATTTTTGAGTGCCGAACAGAGAGGATTGAGAAATTGAAAAGCATCAATAACACTAAGATAGAGTTATTAGCACCTGCCGGAAATTGGGATTGTATTAAAGCTGCAGTTGCTAATGGAGCAGATGCTGTTTATTTTGGAGTTGGAACTTTAAATGCAAGAGTACGGGCAACGAATTTTCAAATCAATGATTTGCCCGAAGTTATGGCTTATTTGCATAAATATAATGTACGTGGTTTTGTCACGTTGAATATTTTAATTTTTGAAAAAGAGATGAATGATGCCCGCACTTTAATTGAAGCTTGTATTGATGCCGGCGTAGATGGATTAATCGTTCAGGACATGGGAATTTTGCAATTAATTCGCGAAATGTCACCTGATTTTCCGATCCATGGTTCAACGCAAATGACGGTCACATCACCTGAGGCTGTTGATTTTTTAAAGCCGTATAATCTTGAAGTCGTTGTTTTGGGTCGTGAAAACAATATGAAGCAAATCAAAACGATTCACGACCAAACAAAAACTCCATTGGAAGTTTTTGTACACGGTGCTATCTGTGTTTCCTATTCAGGCCAGTGCTTAACATCAGAAATGTGGGGCGGACGATCAGCTAATCGTGGTGAATGTGCCCAAGCATGCCGCTTGCCATATGACCTAGTCGTTGATGGTGAAGTAAAAGAAATGGGAAATCTTGCTTACGTGCTATCACCAAAGGATTTAGCTGCTTTAGAGATTATACCTGAGCTAATTGAAGCGGGTGTAACTACTTTTAAAGTTGAAGGTCGTTTAAAATCACCTGAATATGTAGCGAATGTCGTAAGCAAATACCGTAAAGCGATCGACGAGTATCTTGCCGGTAGAGACTACACACCATCAAAAGAAGAAATTCGCGAACTTCAGCAGAGCTTTAGCCGAGGATTTACATTTGGCTTTTTAAAAGGAACTAACCATAAGCAATTATTAGATGGAACATTCCCTAAAAGCCGTGGTGTTTATGTAGGAACTGTCAAAAAAGTGCTAAAAGATGCAGTTCTATGTGAGACCCTAGCTCCTTTAAAGCGCGGCGACGGGATCGTTTTTGATGCTGGACGTCCAGAAGAAAAAGAAGAGGGCGGACGAATCTACGACCTTCGCAAAAAAGGCAACAAAGTAGATGGAGAGGTAAAAGAAGGTCTCATTGAAATCGTACCAGGCCGTCATGATATTAATTTAACAAAAGTCCATGTAGGTGATAAAATTTGGAAAACAAGCGACCAAGAACTGGATCGCCGCTTACGCAAAACCTATGAATCAGAACAAACCTATCGTCTTTTCCCAGTAAGTGTGTCAGCATCAGGTACGGTTGGTAGTTCATTAGTTACAGTATGGCATGATGAAACGACAAATCATTATGTCACTGTTGAGTCAAGTAGTAATCTTGAATTGGCAATGAAACGCCCATTAACTAGTGGATATCTAGGAGAACAGCTAGGCCGCTTAGGTGGAACAATTTTTGAGTTAACTAATATTGATGCAAGTTTTAGTGAGGATGTTATTATTCCAGTAAAAGAATTAAACCAAATGAGAAGAGAGGCAGTCGAGCAACTTCTAGTTTTAAGACAAGCGCCACCTTGTTATCAAAAAAACGAAGTAAAAGTGATCTCCAAATCTAAAAAAAGACAAAATAAAGACAAGCAAACTATGGAAAATCCGAATCTAATTGCCCTTTGTAGGACAATGGAGCAGGTTGTGGCTGCTTGTCAAACCGATATTGATTTCATCTATGCTGACTTTGAATTTACAACGGACTATCCGAAGGCTGTGAAAGCTGCTAGATCATACAATAAGCCGATCGCACTAGCTACACCTAGAATTCATATGCCAGGTGAAAATGCTATTTTAAACGGCTTAATTAAAGCTGAACCTGATGCCATTTTGGCAAGAAACCTAGCTGCAGTTCAATTTTATATGGATCAAAATCTATCAATACCGATTATAGGCGATTTTTCTTTAAATATTGCGAACTCAAAAGCTGTGGATTTATTTTTGGGACGAGGCTTATCAAGAATCACTCCATCCTATGATTTAAATATTCAACAGATGTTTGATTTATTAGAGAATTCTCCAACGACGAATATTGAGGTTGTCATCCACCAGCATTTGCCGATGTTCCATACTGAGCATTGTGTATATTGTACATTCCTCAGTGAAGGAACTGATTTCACAAATTGTGGTCGACCTTGTGAACAACATCGTATTTCGCTTGAAGACCGAATTGGGATGAAGCATCCCGTTAGAGTTGATATCGGCTGCCGCAACACAGTGTATAATGCAATCGAGCAATCCGGTGCAGAATACCTTTCGAATTTTTTAAATGAAGGCATTCAGCATTTTAGAATAGAGTTTTTAGAAGAAGAGGCTGGTAAGGTTCAAGAAGTAATCCAACTTTACCGTGAAGCACTTGAAGGAAAAAGAACCGGTACAAGTGTATGGAAATCACTAAAAGCTACAAATCAATTAGGTGTTACGAGAGGTCAGTTAATTAAAAAATAAATATTGGGGATACGCAATTCCCCTTTTTTCTTTAAAATAGGAGAATTTTAGGAAAAATTCTTAAATTAGCCATACAATTTTGCGAAAAATGTATTACTATATAGTAGAGTTTATATTTTTATTAATTTAATTTGGCATACATATTGACAAACTGTAAAAGATAAATAAAAAGATGCTTTCCTAATCCAACTACTGCACGATACGACAGAAAGATAGGTGCAATGCAGTGCGAGTATTAATATTTAGTGGTGGAAATTTAAATACTTGGGCCCTTTCAAGTATAAAGGAGGAGGATTATATTATTGGAGTCGATCGCGGTGCCTATTTTCTATATTCTAATGGTATAGAAATGGATTGTGCAATCGGGGATTTTGATTCCGTAACGAAGGCTGAAAAAGAACGAATAGTGGCAAAAACAAAGGAAATAATTTCATGTGATGCCATTAATAAAAATGAGACCGATACGGAGATGGCGTTTAACTTTGCGCTAAATAAACAACCAAAAGAAATATTGCTATTTGGTGTTTTAGGAACTCGTTTCGATCATTCGATAGCCAACATTCAACTACTATACAGCGGATTAGATGCGGGAATTGACTGCAAAATCGTCGATGAGAGGAACGAAATTCAACTCGTTAATAGTCAGCTTGTCATACATAAGAATCGCTTCAAAAACGTTTCTTTACTGCCCTTAACCTTTGAGGTGAGCGGGATCACATTAGAAGGATTTAATTATCCCTTGACTGATGCGACGATCAGAATAGGGGAATCAATTGGAATTAGTAATATATTAAATGGTGAAATTGGCAAAATTGGCAAAATTACGATCAAATCTGGAATTTTGCAAGTGATAAAAAGTAATGATTAATAAAAAATTTATAAAGGAAGTGCAGTTTAAAATGGCAAAGAGAATAAGTGAACTATATGAGCATGAACTAATTGAAATGGCAGCAAAAAATTTACAAAAAGAACAAATTAAAAGAGAATGGTTTAGTCGTTGGGGTTTAGAGTTTCCAATGATTCGTACTGCTTTTGGTGTAAAAAAATATGGCGAGGATTATACAGCTAAAACTGAAATGAAAAACAAAGAGTATGTTGCGATATAAATAGAAAAGCGGAGGCGCTCATCGACGAGGCTTCCGCTTTTTTGTTGTCTAGCTCCAGCTCCCAGCGACTAGAAAACTTCGCAAGCCTCCCTACGATAAGTCAACATCGACTCGCATGCTCGTCGCCGGATGTCCTATATCTCAGTCGCCGTGCTCCAGTTTTTACGTCGCTAAACGGTCGCTTCCGCTTTTCTATTTTATTTATACATTTCTGCGACTTGTTTTTGAATATCTTTATTTTCCAAGTATTCATCAAATGTCATTTGCTTATCAACTAAGCCTTTTGGTGTAATTTCAAAAATACGGTTAGCTATAGTTTGGACAAACTGATGGTCATGGGATGCAAACAGCATTGAACCTTTAAAGGCAATTAAACCATTATTTAATGCTGTAATAGATTCAAGGTCTAAATGGTTTGTCGGCTCATCCAAAAGTAGAACGTTCGCACCGCTAAGCATCATTTTCGAAAGCATACAACGTACTTTTTCGCCCCCGGAAAGGACGCTTGCTTTTTTCAATACTTCTTCACCTGAGAATAGCATTCTTCCTAAAAAGCCTCTTAGGAAGCTTTCACTTTCATCATTAGGTGAAAATTGGCGAAGCCATTCAACAAGATTGACATCACTGTTTTCGAAGTACTCAGAGTTATCTTTTGGAAAATAAGCTTGCGATGTTGTAACTCCCCACTTGAATGTACCGCTATCAGGCTCCATTTCACCCATTAATATTTTAAACAAGGTTGTTTTCGCTATTTCATTGCTGCCAACAAGGGCAACTTTATCGCCTTTATTCATGATAAAGCTTAAATTGTCTAGAACTTTTTCACCATCAATTGTTTTTGTTAAACCTTCGACACGCAATAGGTCATTTCCGATTTCACGGTCAGGCGTAAAACCGACGAATGGATAGCGGCGTGATGATGGTCTAATATCGTCCAGTTCAATTTTATCTAATAATTTTTTACGGGAGGTTGCCTGTTTTGATTTTGATGCGTTTGCACTAAATCGGGCAATAAACTCTTTTAGTTCTTTGATTTTTTCTTCTTTTTTACGATTCGCATCCGAAGCCATCTTTGATGCTAATTGGCTTGATTCATACCAGAAATCATAGTTACCGACATAAATTTGAATTTTACTAAAGTCCAAATCAGCGATATGTGTACATACATTATTCAAGAAATGGCGGTCATGGGATACAACGATAACTGTATTTTCAAAGTTAATTAGAAATTCTTCTAGCCATGCGATCGCTTTTAAATCAAGATGGTTCGTCGGCTCATCCAATAGTAGAACATCAGGTTTACCGAATAATGCTTGGGCAAGCAATACCTTCACTTTTTCTGCACCGGTTAGTTCAGCCATTTTTTTCGTATGAAGCTCTTCTGGAATACCAAGCCCTTTTAATAGAATCGCCGCTTCAGATTCTGCTTCCCAACCGTTCATTTCAGCGAATTCGCCTTCAAGCTCGGCTGCTTTTATGCCATCTTCATCTGTAAAATCAGCCTTCATGTAAATGGCATCCTTTTCCTGCATAACCTCATAAAGACGAGCATGGCCCATAATGACTGTTGTCAGCACTTCATACTCTTCGTATTCAAAATGGTTCTGTTTTAGGACAGCTAAACGTTCACCAGGGCCCATGATCACATCACCAGTTTGCGGTTCGATATCACCAGATAAAATTTTTAAAAAAGTAGATTTACCGGCACCATTGGCACCAATTAAACCATAGCAATTTCCAGGGGTAAACTTAATGTTGACATCTTCAAAAAGTTTGCGGTCCCCGTAGCGTAGACTTACATTACTTACAGTAATCATTTAATTAAATTCCTCCAAATATTTGTTATCTATCAGATTATATCAAATAAACACTAATAAAGCGATTAACACCATAACAGGCCATGATTAATGTGTTATTTATGTTTGTTATTATTATTTGAAAATAATTGTAAATCATAGTTTTCAAATTTTTACTGTCATGGTGATAGAATTAGTGGTACAATATTAAATAATTTCAATTTAATAATTTTTTAGATAATAGTTGGAGGGATTACTGGTGGCAGAACTACGTAGTAATATGATTAAAAAAGGCTTTGATAGAGCACCACATCGCAGTTTACTTCGAGCTGCAGGTGTAAAAGAGGAAGATTTCGATAAACCATTTATCGCAGTTTGTAATTCTTATATTGATATAGTACCAGGGCATGTCCATTTACAAGAATTTGGTAAAATTGTAAAGGAAGCCATTCGTGAAGCAGGTGGTGTACCATTTGAATTTAATACGATTGGTGTAGATGATGGTATTGCAATGGGTCATATTGGCATGCGCTATTCGTTACCAAGCCGTGATATTATTGCTGACTCGGTTGAAACAGTTGTGGCAGCTCACTGGTTCGACGGTATGGTCTGTATTCCAAACTGTGACAAGATTACACCAGGAATGATGATGGCAGCTATGCGTTTAAATATTCCAACCGTTTTTGTTAGTGGCGGCCCAATGAAAGCTGGCGTAACAAGCACTGGTAAGAAGCTTTCACTTTCATCAGTTTTTGAGGGAGTAGGGGCATACCAAGCTGGTCAAATTGATGAAGCTGCATTAACAGAGATCGAACAATATGGCTGCCCAACATGTGGATCATGTTCAGGTATGTTTACTGCAAACTCTATGAACTGTCTTGCAGAGGTTCTTGGATTAGCATTACCAGGAAATGGCACCATTTTGGCGGTTTCCCCTGAACGACGTGATTTTGTTCGTGAGTCTGCAAAACAATTAATGCATTTAATTGAAAAAGACATTAAACCACGTGACATCGTTACAGAAAAAGCAATCGACAATGCGTTTGCTTTAGACATGGCAATGGGCGGTTCTACAAATACAGTATTACACACACTTGCATTAGCAAACGAAGCAGGTGTTGAATATTCCCTTGAACGTATTAATGCAGTAGCTGAACGTGTACCACACTTGGCAAAGCTTGCTCCAGCATCTGATGTATTTATTGAAGATTTACATGAAGCAGGTGGTGTGCACGCAGTACTTAATGAATTAGCGAAAAAAGAAGGTACCCTTCACTTAGATACTTTAACTGTAACTGGTAAAACATTAGGTGAGAACATTGTTGGCCATGAAGTAAAAGACTACAATATTATTCTTCCAATTGATAAGCCGCACACTGAAAAAGGCGGACTTGCGATTCTATTTGGTAATTTAGCTCCAGAGGGTGCAGTTATTAAATCGGGTGCAGTCGAGGGTGGCATTACTCGCCATGAAGGTCCTGCGATTGTATTTGATTCACAGGAAGAGGCGCTAGAAGGCATTGCAAATGGCAGTGTTAAGGCAGGCCATGTAGTTATTATCCGCTATGAAGGACCAAAAGGTGGTCCAGGTATGCCGGAAATGCTTGCTCCAACATCACAAATTGTTGGTATGGGTCTTGGCACAAGAGTTGCCTTAGTAACAGATGGTCGTTTCTCAGGTGCATCCCGCGGCTTATCAATCGGTCACGTTTCACCTGAAGCTGCAGAAGGCGGACCACTTGCATTCGTTGAAAACGGCGACCATGTAGTTATTGACATTGAACAACGCACAATGAACGTTGACGTACCGGAGGAAGAGTGGAACAAGCGTAAGGAAAACTGGAAAGGCTTCGAACCAAAGGTTAAAACTGGTTATCTTGCACGCTATTCTAAACTTGTTACAAATGCAAGCAAAGGCGGAATTTTAAAGATTTAGTTGATGGTGGGTATTTGGATCTCTGCTTGAAATTGAAATTTTTGTGATTGGAAATTGGTGAAAGCATGGCTCTTAGTTTGGGCCATGTTTTTTTGTGGTTATTAAGTATTTATCCTCATCAAACCGAGCCTAGATGAGGTTTGATAGTAAATAACTCGTGTTTATCCTCACCAAACCGAGCCTAGATGAGGTTTGATAGTAAATAACTCGTGTTTATCCTCACCAAACCGTGTCTAGGTGAGGTTTGATAGTAAATAACTCGTGTTTATCCTCACCAAACCATGTCTAGGTGAGGTTTGATAGTAAATAACTCGTGTTTATCCTCACCAAACCATGTCCAGGCCTGATTTGATAGTAGAAAACTATTATATTATTTAGTTAGTATATTATTTTAAATGTAGTGAGTTCCCCTTTGTTTTCCGATAGATTGATAATTAGTGGTCAGAACCTTCCTAATAGTGTTATCTGATTTAATAATACCGCACCATTCACTAATTGCCGTAGTTGTTACTTTTATATCAGGAAATAGCATTTTATATTCTTCAACATTCCGCAAAACAGCTGCTTCAATCTTCTCCCGAAAACCACATTTATTGCAAACTATTGTTTTGGGATTAGTGAAAACATCAAACGACTGACAAGATTTGCAATAGATCCCCTTTTTTAACCCCTCAAAGGTATAGTCCGGTCTATTTTTGAAGGGTGATTCGTCCTTATGGTTTTGTAGTAATTGTTGGGCTAACTTAAAATCTCTTTCTTTTAATTTGGCAGTTGTTAATTGTGAGTTTAATTGATTTACGAAGCGATCAAGTTGTGTTGGAAAGATGATAGGGTGATTGGGTGGTGCTTGATATAGGTAGAAATTTGGGTTTACAAACACTAGCTTTGATGTGATTGGGGATTTAAATCCTAGCCTTTGAAGTTGTTGTTTTAATAATAGCTCGCAACGGTTTAATTGGTGAATTGGATTTTTGCTTTCTTTTTTTCTATCATTTTTGAGGATAGAATACCAATTATTGTCGTTGTCAATGATGTAGTCGTTTTCAAAATTCTTAACATCGTAAAGATGTATTTTTTCTGGGGCCAGTAGCAGCGAATCGATTTGAAAATAGGTATTATTGATTTCAAATAATAGATCATTTAATATAATAAATTCACCTTGCAGCGGTGCAAGCAAGTGGTCGAATTGCACTTCACCCTCGTATCCTTTTTCAAGGGTCCAGTAGTATTGCATTTCGCTTTGTGATAGAGTGGTTCGGGTATTGACAACTCTATAAATCATTAATTCCTTCGATTCAGTTCGGTGTTTATAAATCATTAGAAAACTCCTTTCAATAATGTTATCTATTATTTTAAGTGAATTTTCATATATTTACCATGAAAAAATTAATAGATTTTATTTTCATCTAGTTTACATAATAAAATTATGGAATAGTAAGGATTCCGATAAAATTTCTCTGTTCTTGAAATGGTAAAATTAACACCCCTTGCAAAATTTGATTATTTAATTTTTCAATATTAGATACTATAATGGATGGATAGCGGATAAAAACTTAAAGGAGTTCCTATGAAAAAATTCAAACCGATTATAGAAATCATTTGTTATATTGTATTGCCGATTGTAATTTGGAAGTATGGACGCGAGCCACTAGGGGATTATTATGCAATGTTGTTATCAACAGCGCCAGCGTTTGTCTATACGATATGGAACTTTTTCAATGACCGTCAATTTAACGTTTCTGGTTTATATATTATGTCATCGCTTTTGGTCAATACGATTTTGGATTTAGTCAGTGATTCGGCTGAATGGATGCTTTGGAACGGCATTTATTTTAATTTCGGTATGATTGCCTTTTTATTACTGACAATTGCTATTAAAAAACCGATTGTCATGTATTTTCTAATAGACGCTGCTTATGTTCAAGGTACACCGCGTGAGGAAAGCCGTAAAAAGTATAAATCAAAAGAGCTATTTAAATATTTCCAATGGTTGACTGCTTTCTTAATTTTACGGGACGTGTTGGAGAGCGGTGTGAAAATCTGGCTTATCTATAAATATGGTGTAGATGGATTTGATAAGATTTTGATTACGATGAGAACATTCGGTTATGTCATGTCAATTGTCTTTGTAGGAGCCGTTATGTTTGTATTTAATAAAATTAGCCAGCATGCTGAAAAAGAAAAAAGTGCCGAAAGTGAAGAAGAAGAGGAAAAGGTCATTTAATAATCGCCAGTAGAAGCTATTTAAGCTAAAAAAATTAAACACCTAGTTTCCGCTTACACAGGAATTAGGTGTTTTTTAATCCATTTTAATCGAAGTAGCAAATGCAACATAGGGCACCGACCCAATCATGATCCGTATGACCTGGATTGGAACTAAAGGGAATTTTAATTCAATAAATGCTACTGCTTCTTTTTTTACATTCTGTACAAATTCACCATCTTCGTTTAGTTGCGCAGCATGCCTTTTCCCTACATAAAGTAAAGCTTCAAACCGGCCTTCATTTTCTATGATTTCGTGCTTTAAAAATAAACCCAATCCTATCACCTTATCCAAACTGACGTTTACTTTATAGCTTAAACATTAACATAGATAATATCCTTGTATATTTTTCTCTGGTATAATTTAGAAAAAGAACAAAGGGGGGGAATAACGGATGCAAGACGAAGAACGAATTTATTTATTAGAAAAAAGAGTGTCCGAATTGGAAAGTGAGCTAAGTATTTTAAAAACGGCGATCCATGTCCCGTCACCAATTGACGATTCCCATTCTTCATTATTGCAAACTCAATCAAATACTAACGTGGCAAACGTCCCAAAGGTTCCCGTAGATCAAACAATCGATAAAAACTGGGACTTACTTAAAAAATCACAACAAAAAGAACAGCCAAAAGAAAAGCGTGATTTAGAAAAGCTATTAACCCAGGTTTGGCTACCACGGATTTTTATGGTTGTTATGTTGTTGGGGGTACTGTGGGGATTCAAAGTTGCGATTGATTACGGATTTCTTACGCCTGCTGTGCGAATTATACTTGGCTATATTGTCGGTGCAGCACTCATTTACTTAGGCCAAAAACAACTAAAACATGCTCGTGAAAAACTAGGAATCGTGTTATTAGGAGGATCCTACTCGATTCTTCTATTTACAACTTTTGCGGCTAATATCTTATTCGGATTTTTCCCAAGCCCATTGGCCTTTATTTTAAATATTATTTGGCTGGGAATCGGGTTATTTTTGGCAAGCAAGCATCATTCACAAGCTTTAGGGGTTTTCATTGCTATTGGCGGTTATTTAATCCCATTTTTAATCGAGAGTGAAAATCCAAGTATATGGATATTTGCATCATATGAAACGATTCTCTATCTTATTTTACTTTATTTTTCGTTACGTAAAAAATTCATTAGCCTTTATTTCGTAGCGTTTGCACTTTTACATCTAACATTTTTCATTTATTCGATAGCAGCTGGATTCCTAAGTAACAATGATCCGCTCGTTTATGGTGTCGTTATACAGTTCCTGTTTATTACGGTGATTTATTTGAAAGGAACCTTCTACACAACGGAGCAAAGGGCAACATTGTTTACAAGCTTTGTTTTAACAACCGGCTGGGTAAACATCACCTTTACCGATTTTGCTGCTGAACAATTTGCGCTCATCACTACAGTTATATTTTTACTAATCACCTATTTCTTCAAAAAAGATAAGGATAAGATGGTCATAGCTTCGGTAGTGGCAGCCTTCGCCTTAATTACCTGGCTAATCCATATTTTTGAAGGTGATTTACTGCAAGTCTTTTTATTAGTCGAAGGGGTAGCGTTATTGTACCTGGGCTGGAATTTACAGTCCAGTTTGCAAAAATTAGCCGGAGCGATCATTTATTCGATAGCATTTTTGATTGCGATTGAAAATAATTATGAGCGGCTGTTTTCGATCGATTCGATGATTTGGCTTACACTATTACTAACAGCCGGCTATGTACTATATGGAATTGTAAAATATGAAAAAAATCAAAATATATTAAAATGGACTCTTGTTGGAATGAATATAATCGTCTGGTTGAGGTACACTTTGCTTTTAATCCCCTTGATTTTGGCCGGATTAGATGAAAATGTGATCCAAATGACGGTTTCGTTTGTTTGGGCGATTCTTTCTGTAGCATTAGTTGTCTTTGGTGTTAAAAGAAATAAAAAGTCAGTTCGCTTAACGGGTGTTGGATTATTATTTATCTCCTTAATAAAAGTTGTCTTTTTTGATCTGTTCATGGTATCGATTGCGATCCGAGCTATTTTGTTCATCGGAATAGGTGTCATTGGTATCTTAATTTCAAGAATTTTTTACAGTAAAAATAATTAAAATAGATCTAATTTTGTTGGGGCTGACCGTTGGGGTGGCCTCATTTTTTTTCGTAAATGATAAAAATATTTATTTTTTCACTTTTTTTTCATTTTCGCTGGTTAGGATGTAAGTGTGGAGGGATTGAAAATGAAAAAAATATATTTAATACCGGCGGCCTTTCTTCTTTCAAGCAGCATTTTGAGTTATGCCCTAGTTGCTAAGGCAGATGATGATCACAAGGAAAAAAATTATTACAAGTATTCTGACCAGCGAAATTATGAACAGCTAGATTATAAAAAAGATCGTTATGAAGATGATGATGACTACAAAAAATATGAGCATTTCGAAAAGGACCGCTATAAAAACTATGATGAATATGAGAAACATCATGACGATGATGACGATGATGACGACGATGATGAATACGAAGAAAATGAAGACTATTACTATTATGATCAACACCAAATAAATGTAACCAAGGAATCATGGTTCAAATGGTCGAGATCAGTTGCAGAACCAACTGAAATAGCGGCATTGCCGATCAGTCAAGCAACGGAAATCTTACTAAAAATGAATAACCAAGAGCCGATCAAAATTGAGGCCCTTCCAAATGGTAGTCAGCTTTTAGTACCTGTAGAAGAGGTGGCCAAATACCTTGGGGCTAAAACGGTTATTTATCCTAAATCAGAAATTATGGAGATTAATAAAGACAACATGCAGCTAATCGTTCGCAACAATACAAAAGTCGTTTATGAAAATATGAAAAAAACGCCAATGCAAGCCCAGGTTACAAAGAAAAATGATCGGTATTATATGCCTATTTCGGTACTGGCGAATGGTTTAGGTTATCAAATAATGGAAACAACAGCAAATAATCAAATAGAAGTAAAAGGTGGCTCACAGTTATGAACAATAAATGGATGAAATGGATTGTAGGTGTTGGCGGGATTTCGGCATTTACGCTTTTTCTACAGACGATTAATGCTAATGATCAAGCATCGAATGTGAATGAAGACTTTGCCTTAAACGAAAATATGAATGTGAACGTGGTAAATGCTACAGAAAATACTGGAATCAATAAAGATGAGCGGGAGCAACAATTACTTGCATTAGATTGGGATGAAAGTAATTGGGATGTGGAATACAGCAATGAGACGATCATCGCTTCTCCAAGAAACGGAATACCGTATTTAGACCGCGCTGAAGAGCGGACAAGGAGATCATGATGCTGATGCAGGAATATTATTTTCAATGCAAAGCCATGGATACCCTCATCGAAATTGCCGGAACAGGTAAAATTGATTTGTTTGAATGGGAGAAGGAAATTGAGAATTGGTTCGAACAATTTGAAAATATTTGCTCACGCTTCCGCCCAAACAGTGAGCTTTCGCTTTTGAATAATCAATCTATTGATACCATTATTCAAATTGAGCCGACTCTTTATCAAATTATTAAAAAAGCAAATGATTTTGCTGTGCAAACAGATTTCTATTTTAATCCATTTCTGGGCAAAGCCCTAAAAGCTTATGGGTATAAGGAAACTTTTAATGAATTCAAGGACAAAAACGATGTAGAGATTGAACCCTATCAATATGAAGGATATATCAAAGAACCGATTGAATTTTTACCAGTGATGAATGGTGTGATCAAAAAGGGAGATTACGAAATTGATCTTGGTGGTATTGCTAAGGGCTGGAGCGTTGATAAAGTCGCTTCCATTGTAAAAGAATTAGGGCTTGAAAATGGAATTGTGAATGCCGGAGGTGACATCTTTGTTTGGGGAGAAGAGGAAAGAACGATTGGTGTCCAGCACCCGTCCTCGGAGCTTAGTGATAAAGATATTATTCAATTCAAAATGCGGAACGGGGGAATTGCAACCTCAAATACGTTATACCGAAGCTGGAATGTAGGTGGGAAACGAGTTCACCATATTTTAAATGGAAAAGAGGGCATTCCCTCTGAAAGTGATATTGTTCAAGCAACGGCTTTCTCATCCAATACAGCAGAAGCTGATGTAGTAGCAAAAATATTGTGTATGCACAATTTTAAAGAAGCAATCCCCTGGCTAACGAAGCACTTTCCACATGCCGGCTGCATTGTAGTTAAAAATGATGGCCAAGTAGCTATTAGTCAATCAGTAAAAAAATATGTTACAAGGATCGTGATGTAATATGGCTTTACCTACATGGGAGCTTATTCGTGCCGCAGGCTTAACCTCTTATTTCTTACTATTTGTTTCTGCAGCTTGCGGCATATTGTTTAGTATAAAAGTTGCAACACATAAGACAAATCAACTTTTGCAAATCACTCACCAATCAGCGGGCTGGATTAGTTTACTATTTGGCTTATTTCACGGCCTACTTTTATACATTGATACTTACAAACCCTATACATTAACGGAAATCTTTATTCCATTTACAACAAAAGAAGAAACATTACTAAATGGCTTCGGTACCATTTCATTATATCTTTTAGTACTGCTGTTCATTTCTGGGGATATAATGAAAAAAATTGGGGCTAAAGTATGGAGAAGAATTCACGGTTTGGCATTGCCATTGGTTATTATCGCCAGTGTCCATGGTATTTTATTAGGAACGGATGCTAGCAATGCTTGGGCAATTATCCTTTATGCCGGCGCACTTGCGATCATCCTCTCATTATTAATTGTAAAATTGCTTCTCATTAAAGCAAAAACAAAAAAGGTAGTAAGTGCATAGGAAAATTTTGCTATATAATGTAGTTAAAAAGACAAGGTGTTGGTGAAAATGTTACTCCTTTTAGCAGAAGATGATAAACGATTAGGGAATCTAGTTGTTCATATGTTGAAAAAGGAAAAACATCAAGTAGACTGGGTGCAAAATGGGGAAGATGCCCTCCTTTTTGCAAAAAATTCTAACTATGACTTGATTATTTTAGATTGGATGATGCCGAAAAAGGATGGGATTACAGTTTGTAAAGAGCTGCGTTCATACGGATATGATGGGGCAATTTTAATGGTAACAGCCAAGGACGGATTGGAAGACCGTGTAAAAGGCCTTGATTATGGAGCGGACGATTATATTGTTAAACCATTTGAATTTGCAGAGTTATTTGCGAGAATTCGTGCATTGCAAAGGAGAATTTCTAAACCGTTAGTGCAAGACGAAATTCTATCAGTTGGTTCAATCCAGTTAAATGTTGTCACCCATGTTGTTGAAAAGGATGGTCAGGAAATTCAACTAACACCAAAAGAATATCAGCTCTTGGAATTGTTTTTACGTAACCCAAACCAAACATTGCCTAGAGATTTATTGATAGATCGAATTTGGGGCTATGAAGCTGAAGTAAGCAGCAATAATTTAGATGCCTTAGTACGTTTATTAAGAAAAAAAATTGAAGATGACGGCTCTCACCTCATTCAAAATATCAGGGGAGTAGGTTATAAAATTGAAAAACAAACTGTTTAACCACACCCAATGGCGATTAACTCTATTATTTACGAGCTTTCTCATTATTTTTCTAATTTCGTTTATTCTAATCACATATTTTTCATTGCTTTCGATTGTGACACACGACCAAAAAGAGAAAGTAATTGCATTAGCACATGAAGAAATGGAAGACCATCGTGAGGATTTGTTCGAATGGTATTTTAAAAAGAAAGAAAAAAAACACGATAAAAAAGATGCGATTGAATATAAACCGGAAGCAAGAACATTTTATTTTGTTTTATCAAGAGATGGAAATTTAATTGACGGGGATGAAAACAAACCGGAGATTCGTTCCGAAATCCTATCTCATATCAAGAGCTGGCAGCCCGAGGAGAATGAAGTAAAGAGGATTAGTATTCATTTGGAAGATGGGTCAAAGGAAGATTTACTTCTATCCGGTCGTCCAATCTTTGAACATGGTAGTTATTTAGGAACGATTTATGCAGGTACAAATATTTCAGAAGAAACAGAGATAATACAAACACTTCTATTCATATTAATCGTCCTATCGATTATTTTTATTGCCGCTTCTGCTTTACTAGGCTATTGGATGGCCGGCAGAGCGATGGTGCCAATTTCAAACGCTTTTAATAGACAAAAAGAATTTACAGCAGACGCTTCTCATGAATTAAGGACGCCGCTTAGTATTTTACAATCATCGTTGGAAGTAATTGAGGCAGAAGATCGTGAAAATCTATCACCATTTTCCGTTACGGTGTTGGATGATCTAAAAGATGAAGTAAAACGAATGACACATCTTGTCAATGATCTATTGCTCCTGGCCCGTACTGATCTTGGTAAAGAACAAATAAACAAAGACTGGTTTTCGATAACAAGCGTCCTTGAAAAATTACAAAGAAAATTTCAATATGAAGCCGAAAAGGCTGGTGTTCATTTGAGTGCTTCACTTGAAAACGAAGTCAAGGTCTTTGGTGATGAGGAAAAAATAACACAATTGCTATTTATCTTAGTGGATAATGCCATTAAATATAATGTGCCTGGGGGAGATGTACAAGTCTCGGCAGTAAAGGATAATAATCAAATTAGGATTGAAGTTAAAGATACAGGTGTAGGTATTCCGTTAGAACATCAAAAAAGAATATTTGATCGTTTTTATAGAGTAGACCAAGCAAGGTCAAGAGAGAAAGGAAGCAGCGGAATCGGATTGTCAATTGCTGATTGGATCGTCCAAGTGCATAATGGCAAATTGGAAGTAAGAAGCGGTGAAGAAGGAAAAGGGACGACATTTACAATCCTTCTCCCATTAATAAAATAGAAAAGGAGCAATGAAGTAAAATGAACGGTAAAACTAAAAGAATAGTTGGTGGCTTTCTAGCATTATTGCTTTTGTTAGTTATATCATTTGTTGCCCAGCCAAGCTTTGCTGATGATGATCACAACAAATATCGCGAAGGTGAATTTTACAATGGCCATTATGACAAGCATAAACATGATGAGAATGAGGCTCTAGAGGAAGGCGGAGAATTATTGGGATGGGGCACGGTCATCGCCATTGGTGGTGCAGGCGCATTAATGCCCTTAAGAAGAGGATCTCGTAGTATAATTAAGAAATTTCCAAATGCTAAAAGTGGGATTATTTCTGCTTTAAAATTCTTAGGTAAGTCACATATTTGGATCGGGGCATTAGCCCTTATATTAAGCTCCGTCCATGGGGTGATGATGTATTTCAATGAAAGGGAATTTGGATTTGACGAAATATCGGGGACAATTTCTGTTGGACTTATGGCCATTGCCGCTGTCTTCGGTGTCCTATTAATGAAAAATAAAGGAAGCAAACAATATCGTTCGTTCCATTTTGCCTTTCTAATCGTAGCGGTCATAATTGGGGCAGTCCATGTTTTAATTTCATGATATTGCCAGTGAATGGACAATGGTATATGATATCAATATGATAGTTTAAAGATAGTATATAGATAGCAACTTGATATCATAATCATAGCGGAAAGGCGTGTAATAAAAATGATGGATCAATCAAGGGTTCAACTGAACTTAAGAGTGCCTATCGAAACAGTTCAAAAGCTGGATGAAATCGTTGAATTTTATCAAAAAAACACGAAATTCGGCAGGGTCTATAAGGGAGATGTGCTGACAGATATTATAGAAAAAGCACATGCTGCTATGATCAAACAAAGCCATTTTACTAAGCAATATTAAAGATGTAATGACAGCCATTACATCTTTTTTAGTTTCTAAACAAATAAGTTTACAAATGTTGGGATAGATTTTATAGTATTCCTTATAACGGTTTCAACTGTTGGAAAGGGTGCTACTAGTGATCAATGAAGCAAGCGAGCGAATATTTACAAAAAATTTTGTCTTATTATTTTTAACGAACTTCTTCCTTTTTATAGCCTATTACTCATTCATTACCGCTTTACCTATTTATGTATTAGACGAATTAAAGGGGAGTGAAGCTCAGGCTGGGTTAGTTGTTACAATGCTATTAATTTCCGCCATCATCGTTAGACCATTTTCGGGAAAAATATTAGAGTTGTTCGGAAGAAAAGAAACGCTCATTATTAGTTTAGTTTTTTATCTGTTCGGAACAATCATGCACTTTTGGATCATTAACTTTTATACTTTAATGGCCCTTCGGTTTTTTCATGGAATTTGGTTTAGTATTATTACTACAGCTACTTATGCAATCGCAGCGGATATCATTCCTGAGCATAGGCGTGGGGAAGGTTTAGGTTATTTTACAATGTCAATGAATATTGCCATCGTTGCTGGTCCCTTCATTACAATAGCACTTTTAGGAACCTCAACCTTCCAGACACTATTTAATTTACTTACTGTATTAATGGTTGGAACAGTTTTTATTACAACGTTTATTCAGGTTCCAAAGCTTGAAATTAATCAATTACAGTCAAAACTTAAATTTAGTATGAATGACCTGTTTGAAAAAAAATCAATTCCAATTGCGGTCATAGCCCTTTTACTTACTTTTGCCTATTCTAGTATACTATCTTATTTAACAATCTTTGCGAAATCACTCGGATTATTAGAAGCCGCAAGCTATTTCTTTATAGTGTTTGCAGCTTCCATGCTAATCGCTAGACCATTTGTTGGCCGTTTATTCGATAAAAAAGGTCCAACAATCGTTATTTACCCGTTAATCATTTTGTTTTCTATCGGTCTATTCCTATTAACGGTCACAAAATCGGCCTTATTGCTAATCGTTGCAGCAGCATTCATTGGAATTGGTTACGGAAGTCTAGGTCCGTGTTTCCAAACTTTAGCAGTGCAATTTGCGGGGAAAAATAGAAGCGGGCATGCAACAGCCACCTATTTAACTTTTTTCGATATTGGTATAGCGGTAGGGGCCTACGTATTAGGGCTCATTGTGAGTCATTTTAGCTATTCAGGATTATTTTTATTTGCAGGTATTGTTGCGTTATCGATGCTAGTTCTTTTTAAACCAGTGTACAATAAATCTCAAGCGTTAGTAGAGGAATCCTTTAATGAAACAGCAGTTCCTTTAGAAGTGAAAATGAAATAAAAGAAAAACAGATTTATAGGATATAAGGTTATCTAAAATGTGTATAGTAGTCACTTCTAGATAACCTTTTTGTTTTTTTACCGTATAATAGGTTAAGATAATTAAGTGTAATAATTAATTTATTTAACTTTATTTGTAGGAGAAGAGTTCATGATTAAGATGATAATAAGTGATTTAGATGGAACGCTGCTAAGTTTTGATAATAAGGTTCACGATAACGATATTAATGCGATTCATGCCGCCCTACAGCAGGGCATTGATTTTTGTTTAGCTTCAGGGCGAAAGGATCTAGATATACAAGCAGTGGCTAAAATAATCGGAGGCAATAAATTTCATCGCATCAGCCAAAATGGGGCTTTTGTCTTTTCTAGTGATAATCACGAACTTCATCGTACTTCGTTTGAACCGGCAATTGCTAAAAAATTATATGAACGAATAATCGGAGAAGATGTCGTTACAATTTTATCAACGATTGACAGGGAATATGTTGAAGTTAAAGATGAAGTAATCCGTAAAATTGAAGAAAGGCTTTTCAGTCAAATTGAAGAAGAAAGAGAATTGAAAGCAAAGATAGGGAAATCAATACATACATCAAAAATAATAATTAATGGTGCAGAAAATACAATTAGACAATTACAACAGGAATTAATCGAGACTTTTCCCAATGAATTAGATACCTTTATTTCAGAATCCAAAATACTAGATGTCATGCCTAAAAATATTAGTAAGGGAAATGCAATTAAAATACTAATGGAAAACGTAGGTTTATCCCCCAATGAAATTGCCTGCATTGGGGATTCCTATAATGACATCCCCATGTTCCAATTAACAAAGAATAGCTTTGCAATGTCTACAGCGCATCCTGACGTAAAGAGAGAGGCGAATTTCATTGTAGAGACTGTAGCGGAAGCAATTGAACAAATACTTACTTCCTCTAAGGTTAGATCTTAACGGAAGCCATTTATCCTCACCAAAAGGGTTGCGACTCTGGTTTGATAGTACATAACCTGTATTTATCCTCACCAAAAGGGTCGCAATCCAAATTTGATAGTACATAACCAGACTTTATCCTCATCAAAAGGTGTCGCGTCTTCATTTGATTGTAGATAATCTAGCTCATTTAAGAAACTTTGTATCCACTTAAAGCATTTATTACTGTTTTCCGAATGAATCCTTCGGTATACTCAACAATATTAAATTTATCAAAATCCATGGTGGCTACATGATAAGAATTCGTTAATTCAACAATCTTTTTGGACCATGATGAAACATTGTGATAAACGTAATCCGTGCTTTCAGCCGGCACAACATGATCATCTAAAGATTTGAACAATAAAAGGGGACTTGTTATCCGTGAAAGATTTTCCTTACCAATTTTAATTACAGTTAACAGCTGCTTAATGGCATGCACAGGTACAGCAGGATAAGTAATTTCGATTATGCTGTCATCCTTAATATCAGGTTTCCCTTCCTGAACATAATCAAAATCATGGGCCTCTTTATACAGCTCATATCCTGGGACAGAAAAGGCCGCATTAATTGTAATTACCCCGGCCGGATTTACTTTATTAGCTAAAATAAGTGATAAAACTCCTCCCATTGACTGCCCGGCAATAAAAACATGGGAACAGGTTGATTTTAGTTTGTCATAGGCATGTTCAAGTTCTGTGAGCCAATCTTGGAAGATGGTTTCTTCCAGCTCATCAGAATGCGTCCCATGTCCTTTTAAGCGTGGCGCATAAACTGTAAAGCCTTTTTCTGCAAGATGATTTCCAACAAATTTTACACTTTGTGGCGTTCCAACAAAACCGTGAATTAATAATATTCCAATTTCATTTCCTTTTATGTAAAAAGATTCTGCTCCAGGGATTACTTCATATTTATTAATTGTCATTACAATCTCTCCGTTTCTTAAGAAATTTGTGCATAATGGTCTAGCTTCAGCGCCCAGTGACTAGTGGACTTCGCCCACCTCCCTACGATAAGTCAACATCGACTCGCAAAAGCTCGTCGTGTTTCCTTTATCTCAGTCGATGTGCTCCAGTCCTTACGTCGTTGACCGGGCGCTTCCACTTTTCTAATAAAAAACTCCTTCTGCTCGTTGCAAAAGGAGTATTTTTTACACACTTTTATCAACCAAAGCAGAGCTTTGTTGGTAGGAGCACCTTTCCTGATGGGGAGGTTGCTGTGAAGTCATAGAGCCAATTCTCTCGTTCACTCTTGATAATCATTTATTTAATTTTTCCGATAAGAATACTATGTTTTGAATAATAACATGTTTTCATCCATTTGTAAATATCTAAAAATACAAAAGGGCACTTTAATAAAAGTGCCCTTTCTCGCATTGAGGCGACTGACTGCATGCCACATTCATGCATTCCCTTATAGGGCGTGTCAATCGACTTACACAATTCAGCTCATCGCAAAAACTACTATACCATGTTATTCATATAAATTGCAACTTTTAAAAAATTTTCATAAAAGTCTGTTATCCTTCGCAGTTTAGATTTACAATAGAAAGTGAATTTATTTTTTTAACTTTATTCGAGAGAAGTCCCCTCGTCCATAAGTATAGTAGGATTAACGTAACCGGCATTCAATACAGGGGTCAAACCCACCCTGAATAAAGTTAAAGCCTCCGGCGGATGCCACAGATTTTCAGAGGTAGTTTTTCGAA
>NZ_AJLR01000041.1 GCF_000307855.1 Schinkia azotoformans LMG 9581
GATTCCCATCACCCGCTCCAATATGGGCCTGTAGCTCAGCTGGTTAGAGCGCACGCCTGATAAGCGTGAGGTCGATGGTTCGAGTCCATTCAGGCCCATTGTTTTCATTATAAATTATTTTTACTATAATGCGCCTTTAGCTCAGCTGGATAGAGCATACGCCTTCTAAGCGTACGGTCAGAGGTTCGAATCCTCTAAGGCGCGTAATATATACGCATGAATATGTAAAGAACCCCGAAACTCAATTTTGAATCGGGGTTCTTTTTTATATTAATGTAAAAATAAGATAGATTGCTGTTCCCCACATTATGAGAGCTGATATCTTATTAAGAACTGTAATAAATCCTCCTGAGTTGTTTAATCTACCAACTTGTCTTCCTACCAAAGCTAGTGCAATAAACCATATCCAAGAAGTAGTAATACAAGCTAAAGCAAATCCAAGTTTGTCCATTCCTGAATAGGATAATGAACTTGTTCCAATTACCCCAATCGTATCCATTATGGCATGAGGATTCAACAATGAGACCGATGTAGCAAAGGCAATTTGCTTTTTGGGAGAAAGAGCATTCGCTTCTGATGAGCTTGTATTTGATTTACTTTTCCAAGTGACAAAGCCCATATATGCTAAAAATAATACTCCAACCAATAAAAGAGTGAATTTTATCCATGGAATCCCGAAAACAATAACGGATACACCTAATACAGCCAAGGATATAAGGAACGTATCGCAAAGGGACGCTGTAATTATAACCGGTAATGCTCTACTAAATCTTGGTTGAGTTGCTCCTTGGTTGAAAACAAATACATTCTGGACGCCTAATGGAAGAATAAGTCCAAAGGCCAGTATAAACCCGTGTATAATAGCGCTTATCATTTAATAATCTACAACCCTTTCTACTATGTAACAGTCAAGTCACTAAATTATAACACTAGGAGTAGATTCAAATATATTGAGAAGCATTACTTTTTTGAAAAATAAAAGGGAGCTTCAGGTGAATCCTGTTCAAAATAGAGGGTGGCTTATTGTCACAATAATTCTTTACAAATAATACGCAAAAAGTGGTAAGCACATGTAAGATAAATGAAGTGTAAAGAATGTTTGACACCTTACAAAATCTAAAGGTGGCTTAGTCATGGAAAATAGAATCAAGGAATACAGAGAAAAGAATGGTTTTCACAAGGAAAATTAGGAGATTTGTGTAATGTGACAAGGCAAACAATCAATGCCATTGAAAATAATAAATATGATCCAAGTTTAGAATGGGTATTTAATTTATCTTATGTTTTAGGTCGTCCTATTGTACATTGGTCAAGCAGTTTTATTTAATAATCATGAGATAAGTTCAGTATTTGCAACAGATTTCCAAAATTTAGAGGATCTTGCGGAAGCATCACCTATTGTAATAACTGCACAAACTAAGGAAAAGGGTAAAAATCTTTACATATAGTGACGTTGAATTTGTTAAAACCAAAATAATGGTTCAAGATATTTTAAGAGATGAAACTAACCAATTAAAAAAAGGTGAATCTATCAATTTACTTCAAACCTATGTTAAGGAAGATCCGCTTGTAAAAAACATGAGAAAGTCCTACTTTTCCTTGAACAGTATAAGGGGAAAGTAATTTTCTTATGATGAAAATGCAAAGATGGCAGACCCAATGCCTAAAAGTGGTAAGCAAGAATATGCTGAAAAGACAAGGTTTGACGGATGAAGAAATAGCAGAATATTTTAAGTAAGGATTAGTATTTGGTGTTAAAATAAATACTTTTTTAATATTGAACCTATTATGATTTGATAATCGTCTAATAGCAGAACTTGAAGTAGGTTGAAAGGGAGGGTAGTAGATTGGACAGAGAAGAAAAAGACTCCATATTAGAAAAAATAATGATTGAATATGGTAATGAGTTGGTACGATTGGCGTTTTCTTATGTGAAAGATGCCGAGATAGCTAAGGATCTGGTATACTAACGAATCAGAAAGTAAAATAACTTGAATGTTTTACAAATTTTTCCTATAATAAATCTGTTAGCCAAGATTAGTTGAGCCAAGTTGAGAAAAGGAGAGACGAGAAAATGTGTAAAACTGAGTTGTATGCTCAATCGGGAGTTGCGATGACATGTCGCTCTTACCAAGAGTATAAAGAAATGTTTATGTTAAAAGAAGGCTTGTTAAGTAATGGAAGGATTCTTGATATTGCATCTGGGGCCTCTTCATTTACTGCCGAATTAAATCAAAAAGGATATGAGGCTATAGCAGTTGACCCTTTATACACCCTTACAAGTGAAGAAATGTATGATCTAGGAAAAAAGGAAATTAAAATAGCCTCTCAAAAGTTATCCCAAAATGAAAATCTTTTTATATGGAACGATTATAAAAGTCTAAAACATCACGATGAAATTCGAGAACGTTCTTTAAATCAATTTATAGAAAGTTATCGTGAAGATAATAATAAAGAAAAATATATTTCCGCAACCTTGCCGTTCTTACCTTTTGATAATGATACGTTTGCGTTAGTTTTTTGTAATCACTTTCTATTTTTATATCGAGAACAATTTGATTATAAATTTCATTTAGATGCTATTAATGAAATGATAAGGATTACACAAAAAGGTGGATCAATATTGATATATCCATTGGTTGATTTTAAAGATGGAATTTACCCGCATTTAAACAAACTAATAGATGACATAAGTGAAATTGGCATAAATATTAAAATTAACAAAACAGAATTTCGATTTCTTCCATCAGCAACTAACTTTCTCACTATTGAAAAATAAATGAGTAAAATGACGCTTGCTAAAATACATAGTAACGCCATTGGGTTTAACTAACGTTGGCGAATATGAAAGAAGAATAGCTACGGATTCAGCAGAAGTGGTGGCTGTACTTGAAAAAGATGTAAGGTTAGTTTCTCCAGTAAATTGACAATCTCTCTTTTAAATTAAAGATAATTCTCTATTCTTGAGGTGTGTATATTGAGGGGGGGAATATGGAGCTAAGAAAGCTAACTCACGATCGAGTCATTGATAAATTAATAAACAATAGAAAAATAGTAGTTGCTTGTTTAGAATTGGTTTCACCAATTTTCTTCTTCGTATATTTCCTTTTTATTGGATTTCCATGGCCTTGTATTCTATTTATGTTATTTGTACATATCATTTCATTAATATTCGATATTAAGGAAAAACAAAAGAAATTAGGATATTTATTCGGAATAGTTTTTAATTCAATATATCTAATAATGATTTTAGGCTTCATTACATATTTAACTAACAATGATTTCAATACTTCTCAATACCCTGCAGGTGAGAAAGAGTTCAGAACGGGAATTTTCAACTTTGTTTTAGTTATTTTAGCAGAAATTTTTAACACAATGACTGCTATCGTGTTGTTGATTAATGTAAAGAAGTTTTGACTTTTACAATAAGTATAATTTATTTTTACTGATTTTGGAATTTTAGTTCTGAATAAATTGGTGAACTAGCCAAGTTCAAAAGGAGGGGCAATTTTAAATAAATGTTTAATTAATATTTCAGTAAAATGGAAGTTAATTGGTTACTGTCCAAATAAACAACTGTATAATAAAGATGATAATGGAATTTCGAGAGAGGTGGAAACTTTGAGATTATTTTTCCAAGCTGTAATTTTTTCAATCGTTATTCACGTCATTTATATTGGGGGAAGTCTAGTTCATGGATTGAGTCAAACGTGGAACTTTGTACCGGATATAGAGAATGCCTATGAAAATGTAACGGTTCTTCAAAACGAGGTTTCATTTGGATATGTAGGAAGTCCCATGTATTTAGTTTTTACATTTATAGTAATGGCGCTAATTGGTGCTGCAGCCATTCAACTTTTAAAAAGAATCCGTTTAGCTAAAACAAGCGTTTAATGTTATAATGATAGTAATAAACAACAGAAGGGATGATGGGTGGCCGATGTTAAACTAATCTTATTTTTAAAAGTTTGAAATGAAAATAT
Organism: Schinkia azotoformans LMG 9581; assembly: GCF_000307855.1. Lineage (GTDB taxonomy): Bacteria > Bacillota > Bacilli > Bacillales > Bacillaceae_J > Schinkia > Schinkia azotoformans. Next base: position 3,984 of record NZ_AJLR01000041.1, read on the forward strand.
TTCAAATCATACAAAATAGGATTAGTCTGCCCATTTTTCATATATAACTTGAGCTATTAGTGAATAGCTTTATTTGAGTACACAAAAATGCGACTAATCCTTCCAACAAAATTGGGAGGATTTTTTAATTTCCGGAGATTTGTGGGGTTCGAATCCTCCCTACTATAAAGAGGGGCGATTATATGCGTGAATTATTAAAATTACAAAATATCGGATATGAAGTCAATGATGTCACGGTTTTTGAAGATGTGAATGCAAGTGTTCAAGAAGGAGATAGGATCGGCATTATTGGAAAAAATGGTGCTGGGAAGTCAACTTTGCTGCAATTAATAAACAAGACGTTAGTGCCAACAAAAGGGCAATTTAGATGGCTCGTTCAAAGTCCAGAGATTGTCTTGGTGGAACAGGAAACGAAAAATTTTTCAGTAGAGGAGTTGACATATTGCGAAAGTAAACTGCTTGAGAAATGGCATGTACCAACAGGTGATTTTTCACAATTAAGTGGTGGCGAAAAATTGAAGGCGCGGCTTGCCAAAGGGTTGGCGAGGGCTACTGATTTATTGCTTTTGGACGAACCGACAAACCACCTAGATGAACCAAGCAAGGAATTGCTTAAGGAACAATTGCAACAATTTAAAGGTACGATTATTTTGGTATCGCATGATCGCTATTTTTTAGATGAAGTTGCAACAAAGATTTGGTCTATTGAAGGTAGAAAGTTAATTGAACACAAAGGTAATTATTCAAGTTATATGGATGCCCGCAAACAGAAAAGATTAACACAAGCGCGGGAATATGAGAAACAGCAAAAAATGGTTGAACAAATTGAGGGACAAATCAACGAGCTTACTTCTTGGTCAAAAAAAGCACATGCCCAGTCCACGAAAAAAGAAGGTTTTAAGGAATATTATCGTGTAAAAGCAAAACGTATGGATTCGCAAGTAAAGTCAAAACAAAAGCGTCTTGAGAAAGAACTTGAAAAAGCAAAGGTGGAGCGGGTTGAACCGGAATACACTGTACGTTTTTCAATGAAGGCCAATACCAAGGTAGGGAAACGTTTTTTAGAGGTTAAGAATTTATCGAAGGCTTTTGATGGGAGAACTTTATTTAAAGACGTTAATTTTACAATTCAGCATGGCGAAAAGTTGGCGTTAATAGGACCGAATGGCAGTGGCAAAACGACTTTAATAAAAATAATTATGGGTGAGGAAACGGCTCAAGGAAATGTCTGGGTATCGCCTTCAGCTGAGATCGGCTATCTAACTCAGGAAGTGTTTGACCTGCCGCTTGCCCAAACGCCAGAACAGTTATTTTATCGAGAAACATTTGAAGTAAGAGGGCAAGTTCAAAATTTAATGAAGCACCTCGGCTTTACGGCATCACAGTGGAAAGAGCCGATTGCAGCTATGAGTATGGGGGAGCGGGTAAAGTGTAAGCTAATGGCTTATATTTTAGAGGAAAAAGATGTACTCATTTTAGATGAACCAACCAATCATCTTGATTTAGCCTCACGTGAACAGTTGGAAAACACTCTATCACTGTACAATGGGACACTTTTAGTCGTATCACATGACCGCTATTTTCTTGAAAAGACAACAAGCGGTAAACTCGAGATTTCGAATAATAGGATTCACAGGCAGTGGAAAGAACCAGTCCAGAATAATGATTCTAAAGAAGAGCTGCGGTTGAAGCTTGAAACTGAAAGACAAGAAGTGTTAGGAAAGCTGAGCTTTCTCACCCCAAAGGATCAGGCATACGCAGAGCTTGATTTGAAATTTAACGAATTAACAAAGCAAATCAAATCGCTTGGGAAGTGATTGCCAAAAGAAGTGGGACACAGGGTCGGGAACTGTGTCCCACTTTTAGTTAAGTTATCTCTTTGCAAGAACTTCCCGAAATTCTTCGTTACTTTCAAGTACTTTCTTTGCGTAAGTACACTCTGGGATAATAGCAATATTTTCTTCCTTCGCATATTCCACGATTCTATTCACTAATTTTTTCCCAAGCCCTTTGCCATTATGTCCTTCATTAACAATTGTATGCTTTACAGTAATGAGCTCTTTTCCATTTTCATCGGATCCGCTCGGCACAAATTGTATTCTTGCTATTACTTCTCCATTTTCCTCCATGTAAATTTCATTATTACCTAGCTTAAATTCGTCCATTCTATACCATCTCCTCAATTTGTTTTTTACCGCAAAATAAAATGATGTCCTTAAAAGGACGATACCATCTAATTTTCTTAACAGCAAGCATCGGGACACAGGGTCGGGAACTGTGTCCCACATTTTTTGTGTTTAGTGAATTTAACCCAAAAATAGGAATAATAAAAAATGATAGGAAAATACTAAAAAAAATTCAATGAATAAGGAAGGAAGGGGGGGCCTTATGGGCAAGAATGTAGCAATTTTTTTAATTTGTTTTGCCATAGCATTTGGTGGTGGGTACTTATTCTTTAAAAATAACCAAGCTTCAGAACCAGCACAAAACGGAGAACAAACAGATCAAGCTGCAAAGGATAAAGCGATCGATCAACAACAGGGTGATGCATCTGATAATGAAGGAAGAATCCTTGTTCAACGCGGTTGTATTTCCTGTCATAGTGTGTCTGCACTTAATATTCAAGGGGGGGCGACCGGTCCGGATTTATCACAAGCCTATGTAAATGTTGAGGGAAAGCACGGTGTGCCGATTGAGGAATTTCTCAAAAAACCGACATCTGCTGTAATGGCTGGTGTGCTTGGAGACAAACCCTTGACAGAGGATGAATTAAAAGCAGTTCTTGAAGCATTGAAGACTGCATCAGAGAAGTAAGAATGCTTGTTTGGAGGTGTTTTTATGAAGAAATGGATAGCGGCCATTACAGGCTTAGTGGCAGGTGGACTAGCTTCAACCGTTATTTTTGCTGACTTTGATAGAAATACGAATCAAGCAAATACAAATACCAATGCCTCAAATGTTGCTTCATATGCCGAAAGGACTTATGTTCCGTTTGGAGAGCATGATGAATATTATCTATTTGCTTCAGGAGGCCATTCCGGGCAAATGTTTATTTATGGTGTACCCTCAATGCGGCGTATTCGAACCATTCCAGTCTTTTCGCCGGATTCCGCAACAGGGTATGGCTATGACAAACATACAAAAGAATTAATGGGTGGATATACTTGGGGTGACCTCCACCATCCGGCTTTATCTGAAACAGATGGAGATTATGATGGAAAGTATTTATTTGCCACAGATGTTGCCAATAATCGTGCAGCAGTCTTGGACTTAAAAACGTTTACAACGATGGATATTTTAAAGGTTCCAAATACAGGTGGTCCGCATTGTGCGGCTTTTGTTACACCGAATACGGAGTATTTATTCTTGCCGACTCGTTTTGCTGTTCCTCTAGGTTTTGAATATGCACCATTAGACGAATATAACGAGAAATATAGAGGTGTAATGTCTGCAGTTACGTTTAATGAAGATAAGAAAAAGCTTGAGCTGGCTTATCAAGTTGCTTTGCCTCCATGGTCATTTGATTTGTCTGATGCCGGGAAAAAAGGTTCGGAAGGTTGGTCCGTTATGACAACTTATAATACGGAAGAAGCAACGACGGAAATGGAAATTAATGCCTCTCAAAAAGACCGAGATTATATCGTTCTTTATAATTGGAAAGAGCTTGAGAAAATGGTAGCAGATGGGCAATACGACATGGTTGGGGACGTAAAGATGATTTTTCCTGAGAAGCATAAGGGAGGTATATTCTTAGTACCGACGGCTAAATCCCCGCATGGTGTTGATGTTACTCCGGACGGTACGCGTTTTATTGCTTCTGGAAAACTCGCTCCAGCGATGACTGTCTTTTCATTCGAAAAAGCCTTTAAAGCTATTGAAGACAAAAAGTTTTCAGGAGAGTTTAACGGCATTCCAGTCTTGGATTATGAGTCTGTAATGGAGAGGGAAGTAAATCCTGAAAATGCCCTGGGGCCATTGCATTCGCAATTTGATGAAAAAGGTCATTGCTATACAACGATGTTTATTTCATCCGAGATTGTTAAATGGGACCCTAGTTCGGGTGAAGTTCTTGACCGGATCCCGGTACAATATTCACCGGGTCATTTAGCAGCCGCGGAGGGTGATACGGTAAGTCCGGATGGGAAATATCTTGTTTCCTTAAATAAAATTGCGAAGGATACTTATCTCGGAGTTGGTCCGTCCCATCCGGAATCTATGCAGCTTATTGATCTTTCTGGAGATAAGATGGAACTTATTTATTCTGCCCCTGTTGACCCTGAGCCCCATTATGCACAAATGGTCAAGGCAGATAAATTGTCCACAGACAAAATTTATGAAAAAGATGAAAAACGTCCGAATAGTATTTGGAATCAAAAGGATGCAGGCATTACCAGAAATGGAAACACTGTCGAAGTTCGTGGTGTTGCGATGAGATCTAAATTTATTTTCGATGGAGCTGCTGAACGAAAAGACGTTATCCATGTAAAAGAAGGAGATAAGGTCGTTATTCATTTAACAAATATTGACCTTGACCAGGATATTACACATGGCTTTGGAATTAATTCCTATGATTTGAATATGGAGGTTCAGCCAGGACAGACCAATACAATGGAATTTATAGCTGATAAAGCCGGTACTTATCCATTGTATTGCACAAACTTCTGCTCCGCATTGCATCAGGAAATGAACGGATATTTATTGGTTGAACCAAAAGGATAGAAGAAGGGCAGGGCATATAATGCCCTTTTTCTAATTCGTGAAAGGAGAACCTAATAATGAAGAATGCGCTTTCGATGCCATCGGTTATTTCATTGTGCATAGCTGGTATTTTACTGGCATTATCTATTTTTTTTTCATGGTGGGGGATGAAGTTTTATGCACCTCAATACCCGGAAGGATTGGATATCATCGTTTATCCATATAAATTAGCGGGAGAAATTGATATTGTAAATGGCTTAAATCACTATATCGGTATGAAAAATTTTAGCGAAGAGGATTTTCCAGAGCTGCAGTACTTGCCATACATTATCGGAGGGATGGCTTTATTAGCATTTATTGTGGCCTTAGTAAGGAGAAAAGGTTTGCTCTATGTCCTAATTGGTCTTTTTGTTGCGGGTGGAGCAATTGGAATTTATGATATCAATCGCTGGTTGAAGGATTATGGAACGAACCTTGATCCAAAAGCCCCGATTGAGGTTGAACCATTTGTCCCACCTGTTGTTGGTGAAAACACGATCGCTAATTTTGTAACGGACAGCTATTTCAGCTATGGTTCCTTTATTTTAGGAGCTGCCTTTTTGTGCGTCCTTTTTCCATTATGGAGGGATCGAAAACAATGAGAAAGAACAGGGTTTGGATAATAGGAATGATGCTTTTCTTTGTATTCATCTTTCCTACCCATTATTTTACAAAAGAAAAAAACTTACAAGAACTGATTGATGAAACCCCTTCTAATGGAATGCTTTTACTTCAAGATAAAACCTATGAGGGCAATGTAGTAATTTCCAAACCGATAACAATCAAAGGCTCTGGTAAAACTCATATTAAAGGAGACGGTACAGGCAATGTCATTCTTATCAAAGAGCCCGGACATGGAGTTCGATTGGAAAATTTGAAAATCTCCCATGGCAGCTTAAGTAGAAATTCATTGGAAGAGTATTCGGCGGTAAAGGTTTTATCTGACCGAAATGTGTTAAAGGATCTTACAATTAGTGATTCATTTCATGGAATTTATTTGAGCGGCTCACATGATAATAATATTTCACGAGTGCATGTTACTGGAGTGGGTGAAGGTGAAATAGGGGGTCAAGGGAATGGAATTCAACTGATTCGTTCCCATCGAAATCAATTGAGTGATTCGGATATTAAAAATTCACGTGACGGTATTTATTTTTATTATGCCAATGACAATGTAACAGAAGGTGTTGACGTCAGTCATACGAGATATGGGCTGCATTATATGTATTCCGATAACAATCGTTTCTATAACAACAACTTTCACCTTAATACAGGTGGTGCAGCCATTATGCAATCTAAGGGCATTGAATTAATTGGAAATGAATTTTCCTACCATCAAGGGACACGTGCCTTTGGTCTAATGATTCAAGCTAGCAATGAAAATAAAATTGAGGATAATCGCTTTTTCTATAATCAGCGGGGAATTTATTTTGACCTGTCACAGCATAATGACATCCTCCATAATGATTTTCACCAAAATCAAATCGGCGTTGAGCTCTGGACCAGCTCCAGTGATCAAATCTTTTCTTTAAATCGATTTTACAACAACACCATACCTGTTATTACAGTTGGTGGCCAATCGAATAACGAGTGGAGTATGGATCAGAAAGGAAATGAATGGGGGAGTTCAATCCCATTATTGGATTTGAATAGAGATCAGATTGGGGATATCCCGGTACGATATGAATCTTCACTAGCAAAGCTAATCGAGGATCAAGAGCTTGTTTATCTGTTTTTGCAGAGTCCTGCCATTTTGATTTACGAAAAAATAAATCAATTTTTACATAAGCAAGAAATCGTTTTTGAAGATCCTTATCCTTTGGTGGGCAATCAACAAACGAGCATGGGGATGGTCTGGGTGCTTCTTTTGCCCCTTATTCTTTTTTTCAGTATTTATGTTCAAAGAAGAAAGGCTCGTTCGTGAGAATTTGCATGCATAGCTATTTCATAAGTGAACAACATAGATAGTAAAAGGAGTGTGTAATAAATGAGGCCTAAAATCATGTTTATTTCTTTGATTTTTTTAGCTGGACTGGTAGGTTGTAATATCAATAACAATAACGCAGGCGAAGATGCACAGCCAAGGATGGGAGACAATGTAGGGCAGGTTACTAGTCCGGGTAACGGGACGAATACAACAAATATGACAAACACAACTAATCTAGGACAGCAATATGATGATCCATATAATCATAATTATAACGGATCGTATTCTGGGGAACAGGGTACCCAGATATCGAATGATGTTCGGTCAGCCCAACGAGTAGCCTCCAGAGCATCTGAAGCGGCTGAAGATATTGCTGGAGTAAATCGGGCTGTATCAGTTGTACAAGGGGCAGATATTGTTGTCGCTATTGACGTTAACCAAAAGGGTGATGAGCAGGGATTAGAGAAAAAAGTTCAACAAGTGATAGCGAAAAACGAGCAGGGTTATAATGTCTACGTTACATCAGATCCGGACATTAAAGAAAGAGTCCATACCCTATTTACGAATATGAATAATGTAAAGACAAGCTTTGTCTCAAAGGGAATTGGCGAAATCATTTATGATATTGGACATGCAGATGGACGCCGGTAGGCTGGGACACAGGGTCGGGAACTGCGGCTCGCCCAGCTCAATCCCGCAAAAGGGGGAAGCTCCATGTCGTGGAGCTTCTCCCTTTTTTCGTTTAATCAACCACAATATAACCGATCATTGGGATACTATGATCTCTATGGGCATGTGTATCACAAATCAAACGATAGGTGCCCTCTTCCTCAAACTGAAGCGGGACCATCGTAGTTCCGCCTTTTTTTACAATCCCACTGATATCCGTTCCTTCTATATGAAAAGGATGATCCTCACCGTTAGTAGCATTAATATAAAGATTTACTTTTTCTCCCTTTTCTAGAAAAATAGTTCCTGGATCCCAGCGTTGAACAACTAAATCTTTCCCATCTTTTGTTTTCGTATGGAATTCGATCGTAATCATATCGATTTCACGAATACTGTCATTTGACTGTTGCAGCCATACCGGTAAATCCCCCTGCTTTAGCAAAAAGTACCCGAAAAATCCAGCAACCAAAATGATAGCTGTAGTTAAAAAAAGTAGTAGTGTTTTTTTCGTCACAACAAAAAAGTTCATATGTTATAGCCCCTTTCGGAATGTGTCCTATTTCATAATTATGCCGAGAGGGTAGCTAAACTTGTCTTTTTTTAAAAATTTTTAAAATAAAAGTAAATAATTTCGTTTGACAATCCAACTGGTCATCGTCTACTGTATATTTAATCTAATAAATATTGCGGAAGACTGTAGTGGGAGAGAACGTAATTATACGTCACCGAAGGGGCAAATCTTAAATGAAAGATGAATCTCTCAGGTAAAAAGACCACTGTAGGACGCATCTCTGGAGAGTGCTTTAGGCCACCCACGGGGAATACCTTCAAATAATAGGTTAAACTCTCAGGTACAAGGACAGAGAAAAGAGTTTCTCTGTATTTTGTCATGTTTACTTATTTATAAGGGGGTTTTTTTGTGGTTTGGGATGTATTGAATGTCATTGGCACGATTGCCTTTGCAATAAGCGGGGCCATTATTGCAATAGAGGTGAAGTATGATATTATTGGTACTTATGCGCTAGGATTGATCACTGCATTTGCCGGCGGAGCTGTAAGGAACCTCTTGATTGGTATCCCCATCACCGTATTGTGGCAACAAACAGAACTGTTCATTATTGCAATAATCACTATTGCGATCGTTTTTCTGTTTCCAGAAAAAGTTGTTCATAGATTAAAAGAATTGAACCTCTTTGATGCAATAGGGCTATCTTCCTTTGCAGTGCAGGGTGCGATGTATGCACACTCAGTTGACCTCCCTATCATAGCTATTATGTTTTCTGCTGCGATTACAGGTGCAGGTGGCGGAATCATTCGCGATGTATTGGCTCAACAAAAGCCACTTGTATTCCAAAAGGAGGTTTATCTCCTGTGGGCTATGCTTGCTGGGTTCATTATCGGGATGGGGTGGGCTACGGAATCATACCAATTCTACACACTTTTTGTTTTGATTCTTATATTGCGTGTGATGTCCTATCAGTTCGGCTGGTGCTTGCCAACTAGAACTTCTAAAAGTTTACAAGGAAACTAAATAACATATTCGTAGAATCACGCCGTACTTGTGATAAAGTAAAATTCATAGGGGGGAGTGAATATGGATATGATCCTAAAAAAAGTATTTGTCGGTTTGCCACAAAAAGTCGGTGTAAAAGACGCAAAAAATCCGATGGAACGGGAATGGGAGAGCGGAATTTTTAAACAACCAATCCAAGGTCCTGTTTTGCTGACTAAAACGGGTTTATTAGGTGATGGACAAGCCGATAGGGAAAACCATGGAGGACCTGAAAAGGCGGTTTTTGTCTATCCTTTTGAACACTATGAAAACTGGCAAAAGGAATTAAATACAACAGAAATCGGCCCTGGTGCTATGGGTGAAAATTTTTTATTGGAAAATGTAAAAGAAGATATGGTTGCTATTGGAGACACGTATCAAATTGGGGATGCGATTGTTCAAGTATCTCAGCCTAGGCAGCCATGCTGGAAGCCGGCCCGTCGTTTTAAAATAAAAAATTTGGCTTTATTAATCCAAAATTCAGGAAGAACCGGGTGGTACTTTAGGGTTTTAAAAGAGGGGAATATCGAGGTGGGCCAAAAGCTTACCCTAATTGAAAGACCATACCCTAAATGGACAATTTCCAAGTGCAATGAGATTATGCATGGTACTTCGCCAAATCCGGAAGAGGTACGTGAATTTGCTCAATGTGAGTTGCTTGCCCAAAATTGGAAAAACACGTTAAATAAGCGGATAGCAACGGGCGAAACTTCTGATATACGAAAAAGAGTCATAGGACCAAATGAATAACTTGATTAATTTTCAATCGATTGTATAATATAAATGAATGTTTTCTAGGGTTCCGCAGTCTGCTGGCTGGTCTGGACCGAGAGAAAACTCACAGCCTAGGCTGTGTCACGGAGGGATAAAAGCCCGGGAGATGCTGTTTTTAACAGTGGTCTCTCAGGCTTTTTTGTTTTTTATCGGGAAATTTTTATGTAGGAGGTATCATATAGATGAACAAAAATTGGGCAACAGTGTTTATTGCCGCCTTTTTTGAAGTCTTTTGGGTAATTGGCTTAAAACATGCTGATAACTTTTGGACGTGGCTTGGTACTGCCATTTCGATTTTTATCAGCTTCTACTACATGATCATGGCAGGGCGGAAATTACCGGTTGGTACTGTATATGCTGTATTTGTGGGTATGGGAACTGCTGGAACAGTCCTTTCTGATATTGTCTTCTTCGGTGAACCATTTAATATCGGAAAAATTTCTTTAATTTTAGTTTTATTAGTGGGCGTCATCGGGTTGAAATTAGTGACGAAGGACGAGGTTGAGGAAGGGGTGAAAGTCTAATGGCGTGGGTATCCTTGTTTGTGGCCGGTCTTTTTGAAATGTTCGGTGTGGTCATGATTAATAAATTGCATAGGGATAAAAATTGGCAGGCAAAAGTGCTCCTGCTCCTTGGTTTTGGTGGTAGCTTTCTATTTCTTGCTCTTGCGATGAAGACCTTGCCGATGGGTACGGCTTATGCAATTTGGACTGGAATTGGCGCCTCAGGCGGTGCTATCCTTGGTATGCTTTTATATGGAGAGCCAAAGGATTGGAAACGCCTTGCTTTTATAACAATCATAATAGGATCGGTTATTGGCCTGAAATTGATTTCTTAGTATATGCGGTGGCTCAAGGAGGAGACAGGGGGTCTGCCCCCTTGTCCCCCTTTATTCCTTAATTGATAAGCGCCGCCTTTTCCGATCGGAAGCCTCGGCAAAAAGTTTTTTTTCTTCCTCTGTTTCAGGGATAATACCGAGAACGGGGATAGGCTTTTTATTTTCATCTATTGCAACCATTGTTGTGATGGCATTGGTTGTTAACGTTCTTTTGCCTGTTTCAAGATTTTCCGTTTCTACTTTTACATAGACCTCCATTGATGTTCTTCCTGTTGAAATGATGCTTGCCTCAAGAAAGAGGATGTCGCCAACTACGGCAGAAGAAACAAAATTTACAGTGTCTATAGAAGCTGTTACAACGGTACTCTTGCTGTGTCTCATAGCAGTAATTCCTGCTATTTCATCAATGTGTGCTAATACAACACCGCCGAAAATCGTCCCCATATGGTTTGTATCTTGTGGTAAGACAAGTTTTGTTTGAAATGTTCTAGATATGTTACTGGATATTTTGTCAGTCATTTAATTCCCTCATTTCCTTTTCTTATATCATTCATATTCTTTATAGTTTGCACGCAATCCTTTTTTATATTTCAAAGTAACTAATTTCGACAACCTTTTATCGGGAGAAAGGCTATTATAATATGAAAAACTTATTTTAGGAGACAGATGAATGGCTAATGCTGAATTAATAAAAAGATATGTCATATTTTTAGTTGGACTATTATTTATGGGGCTGGGGATTGCTTTAATAACCAAATCCACATTGGGTACATCACCAATTTCGAGTGTACCATATGTGGTGAGCTTAATCACTCCATTTACATTTGGTCAATTGACCTTTGCGCTCTCTTTGGTTTGTATTCTTATTGAAATTGCAATTTTACGGAAGGATTTTACGAAAGATCAATATTTGCAGGTGTTTGTAGGGCCCTTTTTTGGACTTTTTGTCGATTTGGGGATGTTTATTTTTTCTTTTATTATTCCCAATTATTATATTGAAAAACTTTTATGTGTTGTATTGGGATCGATTATCCTTGCGCTGGGAGTGTACTTGCAAGTGTTTGCCGGGGTTATTATAAATCCGGGAGAGGGAGTAGTTAAGGCAATCGCTGGTAAGTTAGGAAAAGACTTTGGGACGATAAAAATTCTGTTTGATTGGTTACTAGTCATTATAGCTCTTATTATTTCTTTAGGTTCACTTGGAGTAATAGAGGGTGTACGGGAAGGGACGCTAATTTCTGCCTTTCTTGTCGGTTTTTTTGTAAAAATATTCAACAAAATCTTTGTAAAGCATGTACAGATAGAAAGATGGTTTGCGAATTAATTAGACTAAAAGAAAAAGTGGACACATCCCAAATTAGGGTATCGTCAGGAAATGTGGAAAACATGTGTTAAGGGGTTTTTCAGAAAATCATGATCAATTAAACGTATAAGAAAAGCACGTAATTTACTTTCGATGGTAATTTACGTGCTTTTTTAATCTAAATTAATTTAAAGGTATTTCGTTTTTTGGGAATATTTTATCCGTGTTGTTTATTGATAAAGAATACCATAACCCTCGTAATCTACTGGAAATGAATGTGACTTTGGTTCGAATCTTATTTGAGCACCAGATAATGAATTGCTTTTTCCTGAAATGGTTACAGTATATGGGTCTGTATATGAACCAGATACATATTTATAACCCCAATCATCATCACCATACCACTTATGAATTGTTATTACATAGGTAATCCCCGGTGTTTGTATATCACTATAATTATTGTCTTGTGTAAGCGCCAATTTAACAGTGGATGTTCCGCTTATACCAAAAACACAGTCAGAGTAAAAATCAACTCCATCTTCTCTATTCCAGAAATTATATTCACATAGATTAATTGCATTTAACCCTATAGTTGTGTCAGAACCTTTTTGTATTACTTTATACTCATTGGTTTGTAAAGAGTCAAAATCTATCCTTACTTTATTTGAAACAATATTAAAGGGAACCTTTGAAATTTCACCGTTTTCAAAATTCAATGTAGCTACAAAGCTATTGTTATCATTATTTTTTTCGGTATCTTTTTCGGTGTTATTTCGGTGTCGGTATTTATGTAATAGTCTCCCGGAAATTGAATTTCCGAGGGACTATTTTAAAAAACTATTTTTTATAATATATTTCCATAAATACATTGGATATAAAAAACAATAGAATAATACCTTGTATAGCAGAGTATCTATTTGGTATAATTTTGGGGGAGGGGATTTGTTGGAATTCGAAAAGGAGATTTTAAAGGGTTATATCGATACTATAATTTTATCGATTATCTCTAAAAAACCAATATATGCTTATAAATTATCAAAGGAAATTTTGATGAATACCAAAGGGACATTTTCAATAAAAGAGTCAACATTATATTTAGCTTTAAAGAGGTTGGAGAAAAGTGGATTTATTATGTCTTGGTGGGATGAATCTAAGGGGAGTCCGAGAAGAAAGTACTATGATATTACAAATATAGGTATAGAAAGATTAGAAAACAAACAAAGAGAATGGCGTGAATTTAAACAAATTGTCGATTTTTTCTTAAATTAGGAGGTAAAATACTTGGAGAATTTATCTAATCTAATTGATGACCAGTCTGCATTACTAATTCATGAATTTTGTCAAAAAGTATGTTTTAAAATTAATGAATCTAAGGAGACAAAAGAAGAAATATATGAAGAGTTAAAAAGTAATATGGAAGAGGAAGTCATTGAACTTGTGAAAAATAATTTTACGTCTGCTGAAGCAACCAAAATGGTCTTGCAAGGGTATCATTCTCCTCAAAAAATGGTGAATAAGCTTAGTGAAATTTATAAAACAAAAAAATGGCTAAATGGAAAGTTGTTAAAATTAGCCGCTTTTTGTTTAATATTTAGCATAATATTTATATCTACTTTTTACTACTGGAATTTTAAGTATATAAAATTACAGGCTGAACAATTTTTTGATCTACTCCCAGATACAGTGGAGTTTATTGAAAATGGAGTTTCATTAGAAACTGAAGAAATGATTAAATATGGGGTAGATAATTTTTTAAGTGTACAAGCAGCTATGATAAGTATTGTAGAATATGAAGATGCTTATAACTTTAATGGTGAATATCAATATATTTACAATTCAAAAGAAAGGAATAGGCTCTTTGAAAAAGAGAGGGAACATATTTTCAATTTCCCCTTTTATGGTATTTCAAAGAGAATACCTAATAGCGATATAATTGTAGAAGCTCAAATTAAACTAATTCAACTTAGTAATAATATTCTATATTTCGGTATATTTTTATTTGCTTGTTACTGGTTTTTATTTTCAACTTGGGCAGTTTCAAACTTGAAGTATAATCATGTGAATAAATTACAATTAGCGGTTGTTATAGTTTTACTTTTTAATATAGTAGGTTATTTATTTTATGTAAAAAGGAATGTTGCAAGCTTATAGTCAGAGAAAAGAAGGCAAAGATTTTGTTATATAACAAGACTAAAGATTTTCTAATTTTATAAATTTTTATATATGAAAACCTTCGATTGTTACATCGATCATTTTCGATGCAATAACATAAGTTAGTACCGAATACAACGCTTTATCCCAACCAAAAACAAATCCTGCACTAAAAAAAATAAAAATATTAATGAACATGATAACTTTGCCAATAGAAAAAGTTGTCGCTCTGTTAACTAATATTCCTACTAATTCGGTGCCATCAAGGGAGCCTCCATAACGGATCACCAAGCCGACTCCAATTCCTAATAAAGCCCCACCAAGAATCGAAGCGACAAATAAATTTTTTGTTGGAACAGGTGCATTATATAGAAAATACGTGCCAAGTGATAAAATGCTTATCCCGATTAATGTCGTAAATACAAATCTTTTTCCGATTTTTTTATAACCAATATAGAGAAAGGGAAGATTTAATAATAAAAGATATAATTCTAATTTTAAACCGGTTAAATAAGAAAAGATGATCGAGACCCCAACGATACCGCCATCAATGATATGATTTGGTACTAAAAAGCTTTTCAAACCAAGAGCCGCAAACAGTGAACCGATTGACACGAAAAAAGTACACTTTACTAGATTTATAATGGGTAAACCGCTTCTTTCTATAGGTGAGAGCTTTGATGGGAGCGATTGTGCCATGATGAATGGCGGAATTAAAAATCCAATTGAACCTTCGATAAAAGCGAGTGGCATAGAGAAACCATAAGGGATTATTTTGCTTATTTCACCAGTAAACAGGGTAGTTGCACTGAATATTAGGGAACTGCTAATTAGGTTTTTTTGACCATTTTCTAAAAATGGATTAAGTAAAAGTCCAAGGTTTAGAATATCCAAAAAAAGATAAATAAGGCTGAATGTGACCCAAACAAATAAATAAAGTAATGCTAGATTTGTTAATTTTATTAAATACATTCAATTCGCTTCCCTTTCAATTTAACAAGACAGATGTTAAATTTTATGAAATGAGACTTTATTTTAAGACAAGAAGTAAGATTAAAAAAAGGAGGAATGTTCAAGATGAATGACGATAAGGTAAAACAAAAGGTTAAAGAGACTTTTGGTAAAAATGCTGAAAAATATATAAAGAGTGAATCCCATGCAAAGGGAGATGATCTTCCGCTGTTAGTGGAGTGGATGCAGCCGCAATCAAATTGGATTGTGTTAGATATTGCTACAGGTGGTGGGCATGTTGCGAAAACATTATCGCCACATGTGGCGACCGTTTATGCAACGGATTTAACGGAGCCAATGCTAAGTAATACAGCCAGCCATTTAAGTAAAGTTTGCACGAATATTTTTTACGTCATTGCCGATGCTGAAAACCTACCATTCTTAGAGGGGACGTTTGACGTTGTAACGTGCCGGATCGCACCGCATCATTTTCCAAATCCAAATAAATTTATAAAGGAAGCATCACGGGTCTTAAAACCAGGTGGGGAATTTTTACTAATAGATAATGTTGCACCAGAAGAGGAACATTTGGGTGTGTTCATGAATACTGTCGAAAAGCTGAGAGATGAAAGTCATGTCCGCTGCCTTTCCGTCAATGAATGGAAGGAACTATTTGCTTCAAACGGTTTGCAGGAGATTCAATCCCAAAATCGCAAAAAAAGATTTCAGTTTCCAACCTGGGTGGGAGTGACCGCCAAAAATCAACAGCAAATCGACACTGTAGAACAATATATTTTAAATGCGGATGAAGAATTAAAAACCTATTTTTCAATAGTAATGAGCGAAAATGAAGATCATGTACTATCCCATCAAATTGACGAGTGGATGGTTCTTTGTCAGAAAAAGGTTCAATAGTTAAATAAACGCAAAGAGCAGGGACTTCTAATCGAGTTTCTGCTTTTTTTCTTAGTAGTGGTAAGAAAAGCACTATAGAAATATATATAAATAATAGAATGCTGGGCCAGAGAACCCGACCCATGTCCCAGGAGGTGGTTAAGTGTTTTTGAAATCCTTTGAAACGAAACAGATGCTGGAAGCGATATTAGGAAGTATTGATGAAGCAATTCATGCTGTGAATTCAGAGGGGATCACGATTTTTTATAATAAAGTGGCGGCCAAACATGATGGGGTAGAAATAGATGAGGTCTTGGGGAAGCATGTACTCGAGGTTTTTCCGTCCCTAAATAATGAAACAAGTACGCTGCTAAAGGTGGTTGAAACAGGAAAACCGATCTATCAACAATCGCAAACCTATAAAAATACGAAAGGCGTGTTGATTGACACCATTAATACAACCCTGCCGATCAAAGTGGGAGATAGAATTGTTGGGGCGATTGAAATTGCCAAGGATTTATCAAGAGTAAAGCAATTATCCCAGAAGCTGCATGAGCTGCAGGAAAGAGTTGTGACCCAAAAAACGAAGCCAACCACTATTTCGGGTGCTAAGTATCATTGGGATGATTTCATTACCGCCTCTGAAACAATGAAAAATGTAAAGGCACATGCAAAAAGGGCAGCCTGCAGTACTTCTCCTGTTATCGTTTATGGGGAAACAGGAACTGGAAAAGAGCTGCTTGTGCAATCAATTCATAATGCATCACCGAGGAGTAATGGTCCGTTTATTGCCCAAAATTGTGCATCCTTACCGGAATCATTACTTGAAAGTATATTGTTTGGTACAAAAAAGGGCAGTTTTACAGGTTCAGTAGATCGTGCTGGTTTATTTGAGCTTGCCCATGGCGGTACACTTTTTTTAGATGAAATCCATGCCATGCCTTTGGACTTCCAAACGAAGCTTTTACGTGTATTGGAGGACGGCGTTATACGGAGGGTTGGCGGAATGGAATCCTATGCGGTAGATGTCAGAATTATTGTAGCAATGAATGAACATCCTTTAGATTGCCTGGAGAAAAATACGCTACGCATTGATTTATATTATCGCCTCAATGTATTTTTTATCGGTATTGTCCCATTAAGGGAAAGAAAAGAGGATATTTCGTTATTAGCTAACCATTTTATGAAAAAATATAATTACCAATTAAATAAATTCGTTATTAAAATTGACGATAAAGTGATCCTGCTCCTTGAAGGCTTAGAGTGGCCAGGGAATGTTCGGGAATTAGAAAATACAATCGAATACGCGATGAATGTCGTTGATGGTGATACAATTAAACTTGAACATCTACCGCCCATTCTGAAAGAGCCAGTCGAAACTATTAGTGTAATGGAGGAAAAAACCTTATTAAAACCGTTACGGGTTGCTGTTGAACAAACGGAAAGGAAAATGATACTTCAAGCGCTAAGTATAACGAAAGGAAATGTAGTAAAGGCCTCCAATATATTAAAAATCCCGAGACAAACGCTTCAATATAAAATGAAAAAGCATGGGCTTATAGGTGAGGAAAAAGAGTAGGAAGGGAGGGAACTAATTTGAAATCAACCTCTGAAACTAAAATTTTAAAAACTCCCGATTATACCATTCATCTCTATATCGATTATTTTAATAAACGGCTTCGCGTCGACGATTATCGTGGCAATGTAAACATGATCGTTCAAGAGCTGAATAAAGCGATGGACGGCTACAAATTTACGAAATTAATCTATTTTTCAAGAGTTGAACATTGGAGGCAGCTCCTTTCGATAGGCTTTGAGTTAGAAGGGATCATTAAGGGTTATTTTAATGGCTCAGATAACTATATCATGACTTGTTATAAAGAAAATGAACGGCGAACAAGTACCAGTTGGCTTCAAGAGGATGCGATTATTCAATCGATTCAAGAAAAAGGGAAAAAGATGCACGAAATCAAGCTTCCCAGCCAGTATAGAATTCGGAAAGCTAAGACGGAGGATGCCGTTAAGCTTGCTGAACTTTATAACAACGTTTTTCCTGTTTATCCAACACCAATGAATAATCCGGAATATGTAACGAAAGTGATGATAACTGGAGGGACTATTTTTTACGTAGGTGAATGCAATAATGAACTTGTCAGTGCGGCATCGGCCGAGATTAATGCTTCACTCCATAATGCCGAGATTACGGATTGTGCTACATTACCTGAGCATCGAAAATACGGCTTGCTAAAAAGGCTTATGGTTGAACTTGAAAAAGAACTAAAGGATGCCGGCATCTATTGTGCTTTTTCGCTTGCCCGTGCGCTTTCTTACGGAATGAATGCAGCCCTTTTTCAGCTTAGCTATCAATACAACGGCCGCTTAACTAATAACTGCTTTATTTTCGATAAAATTGAAAATATGAATGTATGGGTAAAAGATTTATCTTCCTAACCAGGGTCTAAACAAAATCACCGTTGCTGCCGATTTTTATGCAATGTGCTCATTTTTCGGCATATTGAATCCTTTAAAAGTGCTGGAATTTCGGCATTAATTTTACAAAAAGATATTGCAAACGCATTTTCCCTCTCCCTTAACGTTGGCACACTTCTTGCATATTATTTAAGTAAAGCTTTAATTAAAGGCAAAATAAGTGCTAAACAGAAAGTAAGGGGGAAATTACAATGCTTCATGATTTATATAAACCATCACGGCATTGGAAAGATATCGAGCTTTGGAAGGACGTATCAGAGGAGCAATGGAATGATTGGATTTGGCAGCTGACAAATACCATTCGTACACTTGATGATTTAAAAAAGGTGATTGATCTGACACCGGAGGAAGAAGAGGGCGTACGTATATCCACAAAAACAATCCCACTAAACATTACCCCATATTATGCATCATTAATGAATCCAACCGATTCCAGATGTCCGATTCGAATGCAGTCTGTTCCAGTTGGAAAGGAAATCTACAAAACAAAATATGATATGGAAGATCCGTTAGAAGAAGACGAGGATTCACCAGTTGCCGGTTTAACCCACCGTTATCCTGATCGAGTCCTATTCCTTGTCACAAATCAATGCTCCATGTATTGCCGCTATTGTACACGCCGCCGTTTTTCCGGCCAAATTGGCATGGGCGTTCCGAAGAAACAGATTGATGGTGCAATTGACTATATTCGGAATACACCAGAGGTCCGGGATGTCCTACTCTCAGGTGGTGACGCTTTATTAATAAATGATACGATTCTCGAATATATTATTAAAAATTTACGAGCAATCCCACATGTTGAAATCATTCGAATCGGCACAAGAGCCCCAGTCGTTTTTCCACAACGAATCACTGAAAACCTCTGCAATATTCTCAAAAAATATCATCCAGTTTGGCTGAATACTCACTTTAACACACCTATCGAAATAACCGAAGACTCAAAACATGCTTGTGAAATGCTTATAAATGCTGGAGTTCCTGTAGGAAACCAATCCGTTATATTGGCAGGCATCAACGACAGCGTCCCAATCATGAAAAAACTCATGCATTCGTTAGTGAAAATCCGTGTACGCCCATATTACATCTACCAATGCGATCTTTCAGAAGGAATTGGCCATTTCCGTGCCCCGATTTCAAAAGGAATAGAAATTATTGAAGGGTTGCGCGGGCATACATCCGGATATGCAGTACCAACCTTTGTTGTGGATGCTCCTGGTGGAGGAGGAAAAATTGCGTTACAGCCCAATTATATAATTTCACAAAGCCCTACAAAAACGGTCCTTCGCAATTTCGAAGGGGTCATTACCACATACCCAGAGCCAGAAAACTATGTAGGGGGCCGGGCCGACGACTATATAAGTGAATTATTCCCAGGACTCATAAAAACGCCATCTAAAACCGGAATTACCTCATTAATGAACGACGAGCAATTTAATCTTGTTCCAAAATCGCTACAGCGCCATGATCGCCGCCAAAATTTCAAACAAAGTCCAACCTATTCTAGCTTAAAAGAAAAGCGCGAAAAACGCGATGAACTCAAAGAGAAAAAGTTTCAAGCCCAACTTAAAAAAGAGAATGAAGGCGAATGAGCCACAGGGTCGGGTTCTCTGGTCCAGTTTTGCGAGCCAGAGGGTCGGGAACTGTGTCCCAGAAAGGAGTGAGATGAGTGAATTGTGAATGGTGCAAAGCTGCTAATGCAGTGGAAACAACCTGTACTGTCTACTGGGAACTTCCGGATGGGTCAAGAGCAATTGAAATTACGGATACCCCCGGGATTTCATGTCCGGACTGTGGTATGGAATATCAGCCTGAAAATTTTATTGAAGAAATTGAAGACCAACTCATGCTTATTGATACAAAACAAATTGCCAAAACAATACCCTACGAACAATTAATGCAATTACCTAAAATGCTAAAAAGAAATTACTTTAAATTTTGATTGTGTGGGAACGCTAGGACGGTTCTCGTATTCCATGGAACACACGAACCGTCCCCATGTTCCACCAACTTTGCTTCCAAGGAAAGAGGGGATTCGCTTGAAGCGTTCCTTATTGATTAAACCAATGATGAATGAATACTATCCAACTGTTACCCATGGAGATGGGATTTACCTATTTGATAATACCGGAAAAAAATATATCGATGGTTGCTCCGGTGCAGTCACCGCAAGCATCGGTCACACCAACCCCGAAATAATAGCAGCCATGTATGAACAAGCCAATAAAGTTTCCTTTGTCTATCGCTCACAATTTACATCTGAGCCGGCTGAAGAGCTCGCAAATAAGTTGAATTCACTTTTAAATGCAAAAGAAGACTATTGGTCCTTTTTTGTTAACAGTGGGTCTGAAGCAGTTGAGACAGCCATGAAGATTGCGATCCAGCACTGGCAGGAGAAAGGCAACTATCGGAAAAATAAAATACTTTCACGCTGGATCAGTTACCATGGAATCACCATTGGTGCCTTATCATTATCAGGTCATGTAAAACGTCGTGAGCGCTTTGTTCACATTTTAGAAGACTACCCGGTTGTATCACCTGTCTATTGCTACCGTTGTCCATTCAATCAAAAGTATCCGGATTGTCAGCTGTCTTGTGCCAACGATTTAGAAACAGCGATTGAGCGGGCAGGTGCAGATCAAATTGCTGCCTTTATTGCGGAACCAATTGTTGGTGCAGCGGGCGGTGCGATTACACCTCCGGATGGCTACTATCAAAAGATTAGAGAAATTTGTGACCGTCATCATATTTTGTTTATCGCGGATGAAGTGATGACCGGGCTTGGCAGGACGGGAAAAATGTTTGGCCTGGACCACTGGGGAGTAAGGGCCGATATCATGGCACTTGGAAAAGGGGTGAGTGCCGGCTATACCCCGATTGCAGCGGCACTTGCCAGCGAAAAAGTTATGGAACCGATATTAAACGGTTCGAACTCTATTATGAGCGGCCATACCCTAAGTGCAAATCCACAATCAACTGCCACGGCTCTCGCTGTTATTAATTTTATTGAAAAAAGTAAGTTAGTTGAAAATGTGCAGGAAAACGGGGAGTATTTGCTTCAAAAACTACAAGCATTAGCAGCAAACTCCCAAATAATCGGTGATGTCCGCGGTAAAGGGCTCATGATTGGAATCGAATTTGTTTCAGATGTAAAAACAAAACAACCATTCTCAAGTGGTGTGCAAATTACTAAAAAGATAGTCGATCAAGCGCGCGATAAAGGCCTACTTGTTTACCCGGCATCTGCCGGAAAAGAAGGAGCACAGGGTGATGCTGTTATTATTTCACCCCCATTTATCATCACCAAACAGGAGATTGACGACCTTGTTGCGGTTTTAAAAGAAACCATTGAAGCGGTTCAAAATGAATTAGTGGGATAGGAGGTAAACAACATGCAAGCACCTCCACAAAGATTAATAAATAAAGTGGTTCCTATTGAGGAAGCAATGGCCTTTATCGAGGATGGATGCACCTTAATGTTTGGCGGGTTTGGAGGCGTCGGAAATCCACCAACATTAATTAATGAAATCATCCGAAAAGAGGTTAAGGAATTAACATTAATAGGAAATGATACGGGCTTTCCTGATATCGGAATCGGCCGAATTGTAAGCCGTGGCATGGCTAAGAAAATCATTGTGTCACATATCGGCTCGAATCCAATTGCCGGAAAATTAATGATGGAAGGAAAAATGAAGGTTGAATTTTCACCCCAAGGAACATTAGTTGAACGAATTCGGGCAGGGGGAGTGGGCCTTGGCGGGATTTTAACAGATGTCGGTCTAGACAGTATGGTTGAAGAAGGAAAACAAAAAATAACTGTCGCCGGAAAAGATTATTTGGTGGAAACAGCCCTAACAGCAGATGTGTCAATTGTCTATGCAAAAAAGGCAGATACATTTGGCAATCTAATCTATGAAACAAGCGCCAGAAATACAAATCCATTAGTTGCAATGGCCGGTAAATGGACGATAGCTGAAGTAGAAGAAATTGTTGAAGTCGGTGAATTAAATCCGGAAGAAATCATAACACCGGGAATTTATGTCGATCGGGTTGTTAAAAGCAAAGGGGTCGATTGGAAATGGGCATGGGAGTAGATGTACGGAATCGAATTGCAAAGCGGGCAGCAAAGGAAATAAAGGATGGAATGATTGTAAATTTGGGGATCGGCATTCCATCTCTTATTCCTAACCATCTCCCAAAAGACATACAGGTCATGTTTCATGCGGAAAATGGGGTTTTGGGTGTAGGGAAATCTCCTGAAAAAGGGGCAGAGGACCCGACCCTTTGTAATGCCGGCGGATTTCCGGTGACGACAGTTCCGGGGGCATCATTCTTTGACAGTGCCACTGCCTTTGGAATGATCCGCTCCGGTAATGTTGATTTAACCGTTCTTGGCGGATTAGAGGTTAGTGAGAAGGGTGATCTTGCTAATTGGATTGTACCGGGAAAAAGGGTGCCCGGGATCGGTGGGGCAATGGAACTGGCCAAAAAAGCAAAAAAAGTCATTGTCCTCATGAATCATTGCAATAAATATGGTGAGCCTAAATTGCTGGAAAGCTGTGCACTGCCGTTAACGGCAAAGGCCTGCGTGAGTTTAATTATTACGGATATGGCTGTGATCGAAGTGACAGATCAAGGTTTTCTTTTAAAAGAGGTGATGGGACCTTACACAGTGGAAGAAATTAAAGAAAAAACGGCAGCCACTATGATTGTTTCGGAGAGCTTGCAGATTATTGATTAACAAGATGGAACATGAGAACCGTCCCCATGTTCCAAAGGAGGTTTGAGCCTTGGAAGATAACCGGCAGAAATTGTTACAGTCTCAAATTCATGACTGGCTTTTGAAAAATAAAGATTCTGGCACCCGGCTTTTACAAAAATTAGTGCAGGCTGACAGCACACAAGCAAATGAAAAAGGTGCACAGGGAATCGTCATAGAAGCTCTTCATGAAATCGGCTTGCGGGTTGATATTTGGGAGCAAGACGGTGATGAACTAGTACAACATCCTTATTTTGTATCGCCACGAACGGAATTTAAAGAAAGTCCCAATGTCGTCGGTGTAAAAAAAGGAACAGGCGGCGGACGCTCCCTTATTTTAAATGGCCATATCGATGTCGTTCCTGCCGGAGACTTCGAGCAATGGGAACATCACCCGTTTAGTGGGAAAGTGGTTGAAGGAAAATTATATGGGCGTGGTGCTACAGATATGAAGGGTGGGAATGTGTCACTCCTATTGGCATTATCGGCCCTTCAACAGCTAGACATACAACTAAAAGGGGACATTATTTTCCAAAGTGTAATTGAAGAGGAGAGCGGTGGGTCAGGTACGTTGGCGACTATTTTACGAGGCTATAAGGCCGATGCGGCGATCATACCAGAGCCGACCAATATGAGAATTTTTCCGAAGCAACAAGGGTCAATGTGGTTTCGGATTCATGTAAAAGGGCGAGCAGCCCATGGTGGCACCCGTTATGAAGGTGTAAGTGCGATAGAAAAAGCGCTATTGGTAGTTGAATATATAAACAAGCTTGAAAAAAAGAGAAACGAAAGGATTACCGATCCGCTTTACAGCAAAGTACCGATTCCAATCCCGATAAACCTGGGCAAAATTGAAGGGGGAAATTGGCCCTCCTCCGTGCCGGACCATGTAAAACTGGAGGGACGGATGGGTGTTTCTCCTGAAGAAACAATGGAAGAAGCTAAATTAGAGATGGAAAGCTGGATTGCAAAACTGCAAGAAGTAGACCCCTGGTTTGCCGAGCATCCGGTTGTTATTGAATGGTTTGGTGCCAGATGGGTACCTGGTGCAATAAATCTTGAACATGAATTAATGAATAAACTGATTACGAACTATCAGCAAATTCAAGGCGAGACCCCGATAGTGGAAGCTTCACCATGGGGGACCGATGGTGGTTTGCTGACAAAAGTCGGAGAAACTCCAACCATTGTATTTGGACCTGGCGTGACAGAAAAAGCACACCACCCTAACGAATACATTGAACTCGAAAAAGTATTTGAAGCCGCCGAAATCATTGCGCTAACAGCAATAGATTGGTGTGGTCTCCATTAAGCTTGGTGGGCCACGGGGTCGGGAACTGCGGCTCGAATTGGCCCGATTTAACAAAAGGGGTGATTCCTATGACCAAAAAACAAGTGGATATTCAACGATTGGAGGAGCTTGATAAAAAGCACTTTCTTCACCCAACAACTTCAATTAAAGAACAGCAGGAGGCAGGTCCAGCTTTTATTTTTCAAACAGGAAAAGGCATTTATCTTGAAGATATGAAGGGAACAACACTTATTGATGGAATGTCTTCCCTTTGGAATGTCAATGTTGGCCACGGCCGCGAGGAACTAGCCGATGCCGCCAAGGAGCAGATGGCTAAACTCGCTTTTACCTCATGTTTTAGCACGTTTAGTAATGAACCAGCGATTCTTTTGGCAAAAAAAATCACTGATCTGGCACCCGCGCCTTTGACTGCTGTTTTCTTTACATCCGGCGGTTCAGAAGCCAATGATACCGCTTATAAGCTTGCCCGCCATTATTGGCTTCTAAAAGGCCAACCGGAGCGAAAAAAAATCATCTCAAGAACAAAATCCTATCATGGCGTATCAATGGGGGCTACAAGCGCTACAGGATTGCAAGGCTTTCGTGAGTTTACAAAATCATTGGCGCCAGATTTCCACTTCGTTGACCATTTCGATACAGGGGCTTTACGCCGGTTAATTGAAGCAGAGGGACCCGAGACAATTGCGGCTATTATTGCCGAGCCGGTGCAAGGAGCTGGTGGGGTTCATGTTGCACCAAAAGATTATTTCAAGGAAGTAAAAGATATTTGTACACAATATGGGATTTTGCTCATTACCGATGAAGTGATTACCGGGTTTGGGCGTACCGGAAAGTGGTTTGGCATGGAGCATTATGGTGTTATCCCGGATATGATGTGCTTTGCAAAGGGAATAACAAGCGGATATGTCCAGCTTGGTGGGGTTATGATTTCGGAGCAAATCCATAATGATTTGAAGGAGCTTTCTAGTGGCACATTATTGCATGGTTATACGTATAGCGGGCACGCAATGGCCTGTGCTGTAGGGTTGAAAAATATTGAATTGATTGAGAAGGAAAACCTTGTTGAAAATGCAAGAGCAAGAGGAGAACAATTGCTTAAAAGCTTGGAATGGATTAAAAGCGAGAGAAAGATAGTAAGCGCTGTTAGAGGGCTTGGGCTTATGGCCGCTTTAGATTTTGTTGATCAAAATCAACAGCCATTTCAACCGCCTGTTTCTCCGTTCATTTTTAAAGAAGCAGCCAAACTCGGGTTAATTTGCCGAGCGGTAACATTAAATGCTCAAGATACGATTGTTCTTGCGCCGCCACTTATTATCTCAAAAGAGGAAACTGAAAAAATTATTCATATTTTAAAAGAAGCCATTAAAACAGTTGAATTAAACTATTACAATTAATTACCATCATTAACCCGCCCCTCCTAAGAAAAAATAGAAGTTAGGGGGGAGTAAGTGATGAAGTTTAAGGCCATTCATTTTTTTCTTTGTTTTATATTCATTTTTCTACCATCGAAATCCTTTGCCATAGAAGGAAATAAGGATCTATACGAGGATCAAGATGATCCACTTAGTTTTATGGTTGAAGTATTGCCTTGGGATCAAGTAAACAATATCATGCCCAAATATACAATCTTCACAATTATTGATGTCGAGACAGGCCTTTCTTTTAAAGTCCAACGACGGGCTGGAAGCCAGCATGCCGATGTACAGCCGTTAACCTACAAGGATACAAAAATCATGAAAAAAATTTACAACGGAAAATGGAGCTGGAACCGCAGGGCGATCCTTGTTCTTGTTGAAGATCAATTGCTCGCTGCCTCCATGCATGGAATGCCGCATGGAGCTGGAGCTCTGAAAAATGGCTTTCCAGGACATTTCTGTGTTCACTTTTGGGAAAGCACTACCCATAAAAGAGACAAAATGGATCCGGCTCACCAGCTTATGATTTTAAAAGCCGCTGGCAAGTTAGATGATTATTTTAATCAAATCGATCCATACAAGATGATTGAAATATTTGCGTTAGCTGTAAATAATCACGATAAAAATATTCTAGCGGAGACGATCGTTGATAATAAATACAAACAAAAGTTGACCACTAAAATGACAAAGGATATCTCGTACTTTAGTATAATGGGGGTGTCATTATTGCCGATGGAGGACCTGAACTACCAATTGGTAATGGAAGTCCCTGTCAAGGTTGAATTTCTTGATAAAAATAAAGGCAAATCAAAAAAGGTCATTCATTTTGTGGTCAGAAGAGATAGTCTCGTCGATAGATGGTATATTGAAGGGCAAACGATACTGAAGGAAATAAAGTAAAAGTAAAATGCCGTTGATTTTCATAAATAAAACGACTGTTAATTCCAGTCGTTTTTGCATTTATTTTTCTATAAGTTGGTCGCGATCATTAGCTTGTGGAGGCTCTTCCATCCAGCCGTGCTTTATCATTAAGCTTGCGCCTTCCTCTAAATATAATGAAATCTCAGGAATTAACGTTGCGTATTTTAACCCCAAATCCCTTCTTGGACTTGCTGCCATGGCTGCCCCATAAAATCCAACACCCGAAGCAATCATTGCCATAATGTGGAACATTAATAACTTATCCGAAAAAATTTTCTCTGTTGAATCAGAAATTGTAGCATCCCAAGACATTGGTACAGGTAAATCTTCATCGTGTAAAAAAGTACCGAAGATATCAATGTGTTTTTGAGCAATTTCTTTTCCTCTTTTGAAAAAGTCCTTTATTTCTTTACTTTCAGCTGTTTGAGCGAACCCGGTAATTAGTGCTTTTCCGATTGCATTCGTTTGAACATTATAAAACAAATGAGTAACCTCAACCGATGTCAGAGATCTCTTTTTACCGAAAAATCCTGCAAGATATTGTTTTGTTTCTACAAATTCCACTTTATCCGGAAGTGATAGGACGGGGGGCTTTACGTATGTACCTTGCTTTAACATTAAATTCCGTGTTAAATCCTGCAAGTGGACAGCCTTTTCCAATACCCTTTTAAAAAATGAGACAGTATCCTCACGTGTTGCAAGCCCTAAGGCAGAACCACCCGCACCCAATGCAATAATCGACAGATGCCGTAAATACATTAACTTATATGTATCTGAAAAAAGATTTTGGGCTGTTATATTAACATCCTGGTCCGAAAATCCTATAGGTATAGGGAAGTTTTCCTTTCTGAAAATATCAAGCAATAAAGAAACATTTTCTTTAGCAGTATCTATTGTCCACTCAATGATAGGCCGAACTTCCTCATCTTCAACATTTTCTAAAAAATAACGATTAACACATGTAGCCAATGTATCATTCATATATTGTGTCCATAGAGCGGATAGTTCTGCTGCTGTTAAAGGGATATTCATTTTATCTTCCACGAGTGCTACCTCCAATACCAAGTCGACTTTGTTATACTTAAAATCCCCCTATTTTTGGTAAATATGCACTCATAAAGGAAGGGCTCTATTGAGTTGCATGATTTAATCAAATATTTAATTAAAAATGGAATAGCAGGTATAATAAGGTTGGCTAAGGTATTGAATGAATGAAATTTTAATAAGTGGGTGGAAAAAGTGAGTGAAAAAGAGTCATTGAAAGAACAAATTATAAAAGCTTATAACTTTAGACATGCAACTAAACAATTTGATCCAAACAAAATAATTCCGGAAGATGATTTTAGATTTATTTTAGAAACAGGTCGTTTATCCCCAAGCTCCTTCGGAACAGAACCTTGGCGCTTTGTTGTCGTACAAAACCCAGAACTTCGGGAAAAAATTAAAAATGTATCATGGGGTGCGTTTGGAAAACTTCCTGAAGCCAGCCATTTTGTATTATTTTTAGCCAGAACAAGAGTGGATCTTACATATGATTCAGACTACTTGAGAAATCATTTTATTAATGTAAAACAAATGCCGGAAGAACATATGAGCAGATACCTCGGAAGAATCGAAGAATTCCAAAAATCAGACTTTAAGTTGCTTGATGGAGACCGCCCCTTATTCGATTGGGCTTGTAAGCAAACATACATCGCCCTTGGGAATATGATGACAGCCGCAGCACAAATTGGAATCGATTCATGCCCAATTGAAGGTTTCGATATCGAGAAGATGAATCAATTATTGAATGAGGCGGGTTTGACTGAAAATGGCCACTTTGGTTTATCAGTAATGGCAGCTTTCGGATATCGCATTAATGAACCAAGCCTGAAAACGCGCCGACCGTTTGACGATGTAGTAAAGTGGATTGAGTAGTGGTTGGGAGCGGGTGGGTGTCCGGATAACGACGTGTTGGACACCCGTGCCAAAACATTTGCCTTAAGTAGAGAACCGTTTGCAAAAAAGAGTCTATGGAGCCCTTACCTCAGTCTAGAAGCTGTCCTCGGTTACTTAAAGAATATATAGAGCCCGAACATCGGTCTGAAATCGTCTCCCGGTCACTAAAGGTGTCATAAACCTAAATACTAACCAAAAAGCCATTCCAGACCAAGTTCAGATACGCGCTGCTATTATCCGCTTTATGTAAGCAGCCCTTTATTAAATATAAAAGGTTGATCGACCAATCCCTTATGCCCTAAAGTTTGTAGTAAGAATCCTGCGAATTACCGGTTATTTTTGAATACCATTTATTATTTTCGATATAATAGTCACCATCGAGATTCTTAATCTCAAAAAGGTAGATGGTTATATTGCATAAAAATACAATTCCCCAAAATTTGATTTGTGTCAAAGATGTCTTCTTTGGTGTTTATTATACTTTAGATAAAGAAAACTTTAATAAACTAAACCAAATCCAAAAGCAACAAAAATTGCTTACTTAGGAGATGTCAGTCATGAAAAATACTAGTCAAAAGCTTGTATGGGAACAGTTTTATGGTCCGAATCTTGGCTATGTTTATGACCAGTATGAAAAGTATATAGAGAATCCGGACGGGGTTGACCCAACAATTAAAGCTTTGTTTGACGAATTAGGGGCACCACCGAATGACACACCAAAACCAAACCCAGCCACAAAAACAAAAGCAGAATCCAGCCCTTCGGCGCAAACCACAAACCAACCTAGTATTAGCAAAGTTGTCGCAGGTTGGAAGCTGTTAAAAGATATCCGCACTTTTGGACATGTAGCGGCAGAAATTAAACCGATAAAACTGAAACAACAGGCTAATCCTGGATCCCCAGAGGATTTAAGCTTCTTAAATATAGAAACATATAATCTAACAAAAGAAAAATTAATGGAAATGCCGGTTACATGGCTTTGGGAGGATGCACCGTCCCATATACAAAACGGCTGGGAAGCATACCAATATTTAAAGGGTGTTTATACTCAAACAATTGCCTATGAATTTGAACATATTCATGATCGAGAAGAGCGAAAATGGCTCGAACAGTATATAGAACATAAGCAAATCGATTCTAAGCAAACAACGAATCAACGAATTAAATTGTTGGAACGATTAATTCAAGTCGATAGCTTTGAGAAATTTTTGCATAAAACGTTTGTCGGTCAAAAAAGATTCTCCATCGAAGGATTGGATGTATTGGTACCAATGCTTGATAAATTAATCGAGGAAAGCGGTAAGGCTCAAACAGACAATATAATGATTGGAATGGCCCATCGCGGTCGATTAAATGTGTTGGCCCATGTCCTTGGCAAGCCTTATGAACTAATTTTTTCTGAATTTCATCATTCACCAAATAAAGACCTTATACCATCAGAAGGATCGCGGGGAATTAATTACGGCTGGACAGGTGATGTAAAATATCATCTTGGTGCAGACCGGGATGTCAAGGATGCGCCTAACCATACCATTCATATTAATCTGGCTAACAATCCAAGTCATTTAGAGTTTGTGAACCCGGTTGTGCAGGGAAAAACCCGAGCATCACAGGAGAATAGAGAGCTAAATGGATTCCCTAAGCAAAATAAACAAGCATCACTTAGTGTTTTAATTCATGGGGATGCCGCTTTTCCAGGCGAGGGTGTCGTAGCTGAATCATTAAATCTTAGTAAATTAAAGGGATACGATACGGGAGGCACTATTCACATTATTGCCAACAACATGATCGGTTTCACAACGAATTTTGAAGATTCACGTTCCACAAAGTATTCAAGCGATCTTGCTAAAGGGTATGAGATCCCAATTATACATGTAAATGCCGATGACCCGGAACGTTGCCTTGACGTCATTATTTTTGCATATGAATATCGTAAAAAGTTTAATAAGGATATCCTAATCGACCTAATGGGCTATCGACGATATGGTCACAATGAAATGGATGATCCAGCAGCAACACAACCACAGCTATACGAAATGATTAACAAGCACGAAAGGGTTTTTGAAAAATACGGGCATGAGCTGATTGCGAAAAAAGTACTATCTGAAGAAGAAGCTAAACAGAAACAAGATAACGCAGAAAAAAACCTAAAAACTATCTATGAAAAATATATGGAAGAGGAAAACAGCAAAAGTCAAACACCATTGGTATCCAAAATTATTATTGAAGGAATTCCAAATATTAATACGTCTGTTCCAAACAACTTTTTAAAAACAATAAATAAAAGTCTATCAAAGTGGCCGGAAAAATTTTCAGTCTATCCAAAGTTGGAGCGGATATTAAAAAGGCGAGAAACTGTATTTGCTGAAGGTAATAAAATTGATTGGGCTTTGGCCGAAACATTGGCGTTTGCAACTATTTTAGCTGATGGTATCCCGATTCGATTAACAGGTCAGGACAGCGAGCGTGGTACCTTTGCTCATCGTCACCTTGTCCTTCATGATTATAAAACAAATGAAGCCTTTGTTCCATTGCACCACATTCCCGAAGCGAAATCGTCCTTTTCTATATATAATAGCCCGCTGTCTGAAGCTGCGGTACTTGGATATGAATATGGTTATAGTGTTAAAGCAAAGGAAGCCCTAGTATTATGGGAAGCTCAATTTGGTGATTTTGCTAATGCTGCCCAGGTTATTGTTGATCAATTTATTTCATCAGGGCCTGCTAAATGGGGACAAAAATCAAGTCTTGTAATGCTCTTGCCACACGGGTTCGAAGGCCAGGGTCCGGAGCATTCAAGTGCACGGCTGGAGCGTTTCCTGCAAATGTCAGCGGAGAACAACTGGATTGTTGCTAATGTAACAAGTGCTGCTCAATATTTTCATATTTTAAGAAGGCAGGCATTACTGACAGGTACAGAGGGTGCTAGACCGCTAGTTTTAATGACACCAAAAAGCTTACTTCGTCATCCGCTTACAGGTTCACCAAGCTCTGAATTGAGTAATGGTCATTTTCAACCAATCCTTGAACAGGAGGGAACAGGAACTAAGCCAGAAAAAGTGAAAAGACTCATTCTTTGCAGTGGCAAAGTGGCCGTCGATCTTGCGGTAGAATTAGAGCAATTACCGAGCGAGGAGAAAGAATTATTGCATATTGCACGAATCGAACAGCTTTATCCGTTCCCGAAAAAAGAAATGAATGAGTTGATTGGGCGTTTTTCGTATCTTGAAGAAGTTATTTGGGTCCAAGAGGAGCCGCGAAATATGGGGCCATGGACTTTTATTCAATCTAATTTCTCTGAAGTTGTTCAGAAGGATTTAAAAATCGGCTATATAGGTCGTCCAAAACGTTCAAGTCCGGCAACAGGTGATCCTGTAATTCATAAACAGGAGCAATCAATGATTATTCATGATGCGTTACAGTTTGAGAAAGGTGGGGAAAGATAATGATGGAAATTAAAGTACCAGAACTTGCTGAGTCCATTAATGAAGGAACGATTGTTGAATGGTTAAAACAAGAAGGCGACTACGTTCAAAATGGGGAACCAATTGCTGAACTTGAAACAGATAAAATTAACGTGGAGATCAATAGTGATTTTAGCGGAATTATAAAGCAATTTTTATTTATGCCGGGGGACACTGTGCAAGTTGGTCAAGTTATTGCGATTTTAGATGAGAATGAAAATCATTTTGGCAACGTACCTGAACCCGAGCTTAAACCTGAATCCCTCATCCTAGAAAAAGAAAAGCCAAATAATAACTTAGTTGCATCACCTGCAGCTAGAAAAAGGGCAAGAGAGTTGGGTGTTTCATTAGATGAAATTCCATACAAGGATCCGTTGGGCAGAATAAGAGTTGAGGATGTTGAGGATTATAAGAAATCGCATCGAGACCTTACAAATAATGAGCCAAATCATCAACCAGCCAATACTGTAACTAAAAATCAATCTAATCAGTTAAAAGTGGATGAAAAAGATCAACAAATTGAAAGAGTGAAAATGTCAAGACGGCGCCAAACTATTGCTAATAGACTGCTGGAAGCGCAACACAATGCAGCGATGCTAACAACATTCAATGAGGTCGATATGACGGCCATTATGGATGTTAGAAACCGTCGTAAAGAATCCTTTAACAAAAAACATGGTGTTAAGCTAGGGTTTATGTCCTTTTTTACAAAAGCCGTTATAGGTGCTTTAAAAGAATTTCCGTTTTTAAATGCGGAAATACAAGGTGATGAAATCCTAATCAAGAAATTTTACGATATTGGAGTTGCCGTTTCTACTGATGACGGACTAGTTGTTCCGGTAGTCCGTGATGCAGACCGATTGAGTTTTGCTGGCATTGAAAAGGAAATTGGAGTTTTATCTGAAAAGGCTAGAAATAAATCACTTGGATTAAAAGATTTGCAAGGAGGAACTTTTACCATTACAAATGGCGGAATATTTGGTTCGCTTTATTCAACTCCAATTCTAAATGCGCCTCAAGTAGGCATACTTGGGATGCATAAAATTCAAAGGCGACCAGTTGTCATAGATGATGAAGATACAATTGAAGTAAGGCCGATGATGTATATTGCGTTATCCTATGACCATCGAATCATTGATGGCAAGGATGCCGTCCAATTCCTAGTCAAGATAAAAGAACTATTGGAAAGCCCAGAAGATTTATTGTTAGAGGGCTAATGGACCGCAATGGGGCAGAGTTCCCGGCCCTGTGGCCCAAAGGGCAACAGAACCCGACCCCCTGGTCAGTCCAGACTTAGTACAAATAGTAAACCCGATTAGTGGGATAATAATTTTGAACAGAAATTTATGGACACAGGGGGTTAATATGGACAAACAAATGCATTATGGCAGTGATTATAAGTTTATACCGACTACCTCGATAGGGAGCGGCATTGGAATACAGGTTTTGCCGGATATATATTGCTATACTGTCCAGATTGTTAATATCGTGTTTGTTGGTAATCCTGGTACAGATGATTTTGTGTTAGTTGATGCCGGGATGCCAGAATCGGCAAGTGAGATTATTTCTGTAATGGAAGAAAAATTCGGGGGAAATAAGCGCCCAAGGGCTATTATTTTAACGCATGGACATTTTGATCATGTTGGAGCAATTATCGAGTTGGTCGAGCAGTGGCAGGTGCCTGTTTATGCACATGAATTAGAAATACCATATTTGACAGGGCAAATGAGTTATCCGGATCCTGACCCAACGGTTGAGGGGGGGATGGTGGCCAAAATATCACCTCTCTTCCCAAATGAGCCAATCCATTTAGGGAACCATGTTAAACCTCTCCCAGCGGATGGTAGTGTCCCTTATATGAAGGGGTTTCGCTGGATTCATACACCGGGGCATACACAAGGGCACGTCTCTTTTTTCAGGGAGGCAGATAAGGCGTTAATTGCCGGGGATGCCTTTGTTACTGTAAAACAGGATTCTCTTTATAAGGTACTAACACAGGAATTTGAAATAAATGGTCCACCAAGGTACTTAACTCCTGATTGGAAGTCAGCCAAAGAATCTGTTATTAAACTTGAAGCATTAATACCGACAGTGGCTGTAACCGGGCATGGCATGCCGATATCAGGAGACTTACTCACAACAAGTTTAGAAAAGTTAGCAAGGGAATTTGACAGCCTTGCTGTACCAGACTACGGAAAATATATTAATTAAACATTTATTTGAAATTTAGGAGTCCGCTCCATTCATGATGAGCGGGCTTTTTTAGTTGCAAAAAACTAAAGGTATGTCGCCAAATTGTGACAGCTTCATTATGAAAAGTCTAGTAAAATAGAAGTATAGTTTACTATTTTGCAAAAGATTTCCGATGAAAGTAGGGTGCTTATGTTTAGTTTTTCCAACTCAGC
The DNA here is from genome assembly GCF_000307855.1 of Schinkia azotoformans LMG 9581. Taxonomy (GTDB): domain Bacteria; phylum Bacillota; class Bacilli; order Bacillales; family Bacillaceae_J; genus Schinkia; species Schinkia azotoformans. The sequence goes on from NZ_AJLR01000041.1 coordinate 38,481, forward strand.
AAGAAATATCATAATTATGGTCTTACTCCTTTTGTCTTTTCTTCTAGTAAGCACTAATACTAAGGCGGCAACAACTGAATCGCTAATTTTCGTTGCCGTAAATGATGAATTAGTTGAGTTTTCAGATGCTAAGCCTTTTAACTTTGAGGGCGTTACCTATGTGCCTTTAAGGTCGCTGGCAACTACAGTTAAAGCCGTGGTTTTGTATGATCCAATTGAAAACTCAGTTACTGTAACTAAAGACAGCCAATCTATGAAAATTTTAATAAAAGAAAATATGTATGTAACAGAATCACTTGAAAAGCTGCCTATTTCAATTAAAACGGTGAATGACCGGACGTTATTACCGTTAAGGTTTATCGCTGAATATTTGCAATTGGAGGTTACTTTTTATGCGGAGGGGCCAATAGCAAGATTACTAGATCATAATGAGATTTTTCAATTAACAAATGAACAGCTGTATCTAAATAATAAAGAAACCATTGAAGCTGAAAAAGAAAAGTGGAAAGCGGCAATCGAAGCGCAGAAATTGAAAGAGGTCAACAGCGCTAAAATTGCTTATCTTACCTTCGATGATGGCCCTAATTCAAACACAGCTCAAATTCTTGATATTTTACAAAAATACGAAGCGAAAGCAACGTTTTTTATGGTCGAGCCAAAGATTTGGAAGTTTGAAGAAGAGGTCCAGCGTATGGTAACGGAGAACCATACAATTGCTTCTCATAGTGTGACACATGATAAAAACAAAGTCTATCATAGTCCAGAATCGCTTTTAAATGAAATGAATGTAACGCGTGCTACATTATTTTCAGTCACAGGGATTGATAGCCGTTTAATTCGTGTTCCATATGGAAGCAAGCCTTATTTAACGAAAGATTACCGAGATTTATTAGCAAGCAATAATTTCCAAGTATGGGATTGGAACGTTGATAGCAACGATTGGAAATATTCAACTGAGAAGATCATTTCAACAGTAAAGTACCAAGTGGCAAATCAGAAACAAAAAAATAGGGCACCTGTTATTCTTTTTCATAATTCGTCGAGTACGGTAGAAGCACTACCAGAAATCATTGAATTTTTGAAAGCAGAAGGGTATGTATTAGAAGCTTACGATCAAGACCATCATTTTATGGTGAATTTTTGGAACGATGAACGGATTTAAGTAATTTTGCCCAAAAAAGAGAGGTTTTATCCATTCCTATTGATTGGATAAACCTCTTTTATTTAGTATTAACGTTTTTCATACCAAAGGATTTTCATTTTATCGGTATTATCTAGTGTCGCAAGCAAAATCTCTTTGATGTTAGTATTGTACGTTGTTTTGAGCTTGTTTACTATCCAAGATTCATCCTTACCGGATTGAGTTAGCTCTTCGTAATCTATTTTACCTTCCTTAATTATCGTTCTAGGAAATGTAAAGGGCTTTGTCGTTATGTTCATGTCTAAAGGAGTTAGCATTCGATGCTCTGTGTTTAATACAAATGAAAATGTACCATCTGCTTCCCATAATGCCAACTCTACCACTTGAATATCCTCTATTTTTTCTTTTCTCAATTCGGCCAAAAGATAATCTACAGATATTCTTGCTTTAGTTAAATTTTCATATATGATTTGGCCATTTTCAATAACCGGAAATGGAGAAGGGTCAATCCAATATCTGAACCTATGCCATTTTAGTGCCAAAAATATACAAAAGCAATATAAAAATACTAAGACACTCATTGTAATCATCGAGCCCTTCAACCCTAATCCCTCATCAGACAAGGGGTGGGCAATGATGTTTCCAATTAATATAGCCATAATATAATCAAGCAATCTTAATTGCGATATAGACCGTTGCCCCATTATTTTACCGACAAGGAGTAAAAAGAAAAAACCAACCAATGCCCTTAACACCCATTGAATGGCAGTAAGCGATTCCTGACCTTGAAAAAAATCCATATAATCACATCTCCAACTGAACTAGTGAGGTTTCGAATAATATTATCTCCTTAAGAGATTGGAATAGAAGAGGAATTTTTTGTCTGAATAAAAACGAAATAAAAAATAATTGCTATTTCTAACTGGAAATATATACTACTAAATGATAGCGTGCTTTATATGGAGGTTTTTTAAAAATGAAACAACGAGAATTCTATTATGATAATGCCAAGTTTCTGCTCATTTTCCTAGTTGTCATTGGTCACTTTATAACTACTTTTATTGGCAATGGGGTCATTGAACAAATTTATATTTTCATTTATTTATTTCATATGCCGGCTTTTATTTTAGTGTCGGGCTACTTCTCAAAAGGGTTTCAAAAGGAAGGCTATGTTTTAAAAATAACGAAGAAAATTTTAGTGCCATATTTCTTTTTTCAAATTATTTATTCGGTCTACTATTATTTTCTTCTCGATAAGAGTGAGCTAACGATTGCTATTTTTAAACCACAATGGTCATTATGGTTCTTATTAAGCCTTTTTTGTTGGCACCTGCTATTGTTTGTTTTTACTAAAATCAAATACAGTTTGCTTGTATCTGTGTTAATCGGAATAATTGTAGGATATTTTGATGCAATTGGAGGCTACTTGAGTTTGTCAAGAACCTTTGTCCTTTTCCCTGTATTTTTACTTGGATTTTACATGAAAAAGGAGCATTTCGAGAAGCTGACTTCAAATAAAGGAAAGTTGCTATCCGCCGTAGCAATAGTCATCATGTTATTTATAATCCACTACATCCTTGTTGATATGCCAAAAGAATGGATGTATGGTTCCAAGTCCTATGAAAAACTTGGGGCAGGGTGGGAAGGTGGCATCATTCGTCTCCTTTATTACGGAATGAGCTTAATCATGATCTTTAGCTTTTTTGCATTTGTTCCAAAGAAAGAGTACTTCTTTTCTAAATGGGGGACGCGCACACTTTATGTCTATCTTTTGCATGGATTTATCATTCGCTATTTCAGAACGACTAATCTGGTCCCTTTTATTAAAGAAACAGGATCGTATCATTTGTTATTAATCTTTGCGGTTATTGTGACGCTAATTCTAGTAAGCAAGCCTGTTTATATTATAGCCCAGCCGGTATTAGAGCTTCGGATGGATGGGGTAAGAACTATATTTCAGCGTAAAAAAGTGAAGAGTAGAGTATAAAAATCACCTTGTTATTAAGGTGATTTTTTAGCATTTTAATATAAATAATTTAAAAAGTGTTGCGTATAACGGAACAAGATTATTGATATAGGAAACATGATATATTAAGATTTAGTAGAGAGAAAACTCAGAATATTATGTAAACATGTCGAAAAAAGGAGGTATTTATCGAAAAATATAGATAAAGATTGAAAGCGCTTAAACTTGTAATCAAGGGTTAAAAGTTGCAAAAGGAAAATGGATAAGTGGTCAATACATAAACGTGACCGTAGCTGCTAAAGGGGGAAAAGAAATTGGAGAAAAAGAAGGTTAATTCTAAGTTGAAGTTATGGAGTCTTACCCTAATTGTGATGATTCTGTTTATTACGGGCTGTGGTGGAGCAAAACAAGAAACTACGACTTCCCAATCAGAAAAGCAAGGTACAGATACTGCGACGGAAGCTGAAACTATTAAAATTGGTTTAATCTTATCAACAACTGGTACATTTGCACCGTTGTCTGAAGGTATAAAAAATGGATTTGAATTATACCTTGAGCAACATGATGGCATGTTAGGCGGGAAAAAGGTTGAACTAAAATTAGAGGATGATGAGGCAAATCCTCAAGTTGCTTTACGAAAATATCGTCAATTGGTTCATAGTGAGAAGGTAAATTTTTTAGTAGGGCCGATTTCATCAGCTGTAGTGTATGCATTACGAGATGAGGTTGAAAAAGACAAAATTGTTTTAATTGATGCAAATGCCGCGGGTGATGACCTTGCTTGGGCTAAGAAAAGTGATTACGTTTACCGTACTTCTTTCTCGAATTGGCAAAATGGACATAGTACAGGTGCTTATTTAGCAAATAATGTTGGAAAAACAGCGATTGCAATCGCACCGGATTATCCAGCTGGTAAAGAAGTTGTAAGAGCATTTAAAGCTGCTTTTGAGGAAGCTGGCGGTAAGGTAGTGAAGGAAAGTTATCCAAAATTAGGTACAAATGATTTTGCAACATATATTACGGATGCTGCTAATACGAAACCAGATCTTGTTTATGCGTTCTTTGCAGGTAGTGATGGTATTCGCTTCGTTCAACAATACAAAGATTTTGGTCTACAAGGAAAGATTCCATTAGGAGGTTCATTAGAGTTTGGTGATGAATTGATCATTCAACCTACAGGTGACGCAACTGAAGGTATTATCTCAGGAGTTGTATACTCACCATATTTAGATAATGAACAAAATAACCAGTTCGTTGAAGCATACCAGAAGAAATATAATAAGCTTCCAAATATGTTTTCAGTTGAAGGGTATGATTCAGCCCAAATCCTTGATAAAGCAATTACGGAAGCCGGAAGTATTAAATCAGAAGATGTAATAAAAGTATTGAAAGGAATTTCATTTGATAGTCCACGTGGACCTATTACAATCGATCCGAAGACTAACAATCCAATTCAAAACTTCTATGTTTCAAAAAATACGAAAAAGGATAATGTAATTGTTCCAGAAGTACTAGAGACAGTTGAAAAATTAACAATGCCGGAAACTTCACCATTTCCACAATAAGGGTTCAATATAGGTTGGGGGTTAGGGTTAGGTCCCTATCCCCCAATCATTATTTCTGAAATGAATGTAAAAATTTACCTACCAGGTAAAGTGAAAGAAAGTGAGGAATAGTCTTTGTCAATAATTTCAGTTCAACTACTGACAGGATTAGCATACGGTATGTTGTATTTCATGATTGCTGCTGGATTGACTATTATCCTAGGAGTCATGAACGTTGTTAATTTAGCACACGGCACATTATTTATGCTCGGTACGTATATCGCATTTACTTTTATTAGTCAACAATATAGCTTTTGGGTTGCTATGCTACTTTCGGTTATCTTGACAGCTATTTTAGGAATCATAATTGAAAGATTATTAATTAGACGTGTATATGGGAAAGAGTTAGAGCAAGTGCTCTTAACATTTGGTTTAAGTTTTGTAATTGCGGATTCTGTAAAATGGTTTTGGGGAACAGAAATGCAAACGATACCTGTTCCGGCCATGCTCGACTTCTCGATATCTGTTGGGGAAATGGTTTTCCCTGCGTACCGTTTGTTTGTCGTACTTATTGGCTGCTTATTAGCCACGCTGCTATGGTACTTAGAGAGCAAAACTCGTATTGGAGCAGTCATTCGTGCTGGTGTAGATGACCGTTCAATGGTGGGTGCGCTTGGAATAAATGTGGGACTGGTATTTACCGGTGTTTTTGCATTCGGTGCCGCCCTTGCAGGACTAAGTGGTGTACTAGGCGGTCCTTTAGTAGGTATGTATATCGGTATGGATTCTGAAATTCTAGTAACTTCCTTAATTGTTGTCGTTGTCGGGGGCCTAGGGTCGTGGAAGGGGTCCTTCATTGGGGCTATTATTATTGGACTTATTGAAACGTTAGGCAAAGTTTGGTTCCCATCATTATCCATGCTTATTGTATTCCTACTTATGATGATTGTGCTCATCATCCGTCCACAGGGTCTTTTCGGAAGAGAGGTGGCATAACATGAAAAAACTGAGTATCTACACAGTCCTGCTTGCTCTATTTGTAATTATAATGCCGTTACTATTATCCGATTACGGTGTCAATTTGACAGCTGAAATTTATATAATGGGCATCTTTGCGATGAGTTTAGGTTTAATTATGGGGTTTGCAGGGCTAGTTTCACTCGGTCACGGCGCATTCTTTGGCATTGGAGCCTACACAGTTGCACTAGGGGGCCAATACTTGCAAAATACCTATCTTTTGTTACTGCTATCAGTTATCATTTGTGGCTTGGTCGCATTAATTACGGGGGCAGTTTTTATCCGAACATCTAAATTTTACTTTTTGATGATCACCTTAGCATTTGGGCAATTAATGTTTGCGCTGTTTTGGCAGATGAAGGACTGGACAGGCGGTGCTGATGGCATGTCCGTTTCAGCTATCATGAATTTCGGTTTTGGCGAAATTTTGACGCCTATGGCCATTTATTATGTAATGGGTGCTGCCTTTATAGGTGCATTTATTCTTTTATATTTATATGTAAATTCTCCTGCAGGTAAGATTACAAGAGGAGTCATGGAAAATGAATCAAGGATGAATGCGCTCGGCTATAATATTCGAATCTATAAACTATTAGCCTATTCGCTTTCAGGTGCACTAGCGGGATTAGCTGGTTCGCTCTATAGTTATTATAATCTTTATGTGTCACCAGACTTATCGGGCTGGATGTTCTCAGGTCAAGTTTTAATCATGGTCATTATCGGCGGTGTCGGCACTTTAATGGGACCTGCTCTTGGGTCTGGCGTTTTTATCTTTTTACAAAATTATATCAGTTCTTATACAGAGCGCTGGCCGCTTATTATGGGTGCCCTTCTAGTGATCCTTGTTCTTGCAGGGAAAGGTGGCATCCTTCATTGGTTCCAATATTTAAGCTTTAAATTTTTATCTCGTAAAAAAAATACTAGTAACAGTTCCTCTGCTAAACAAGTTGAAAAAGAGGAGGTAGTCAGTTGAGTTTACTAAAGGTCGAAAATATTAGTAAATCTTTTAATACACTTCAAGTGTTACAAAATGTTTCACTAGAGGTTCAGCCAGGTGAACGACATGTCATTATAGGTCCAAACGGTGCGGGGAAAACTACTTTATTCAACTGTATTACAAGCCATCTGCCTATAAATAGCGGGGCCGTTTATCTGGAAGGAAAAGAAATTAGTAAAATTCCCTCTCACCACCTAGTCCATCTCGGGATGTCACGGACGTTTCAAAAAAATAATTTATTTGGAAATTTGACAGTTGAAGAAAATCTCCATTTGGCCCTAGCTTCAACGAAGCCTTATAAATTTCAAGTGTTTCATGCGCTTTCAACCTACAAGGATTTAAGAAAGGAGACAAATGAAATACTGGAGCAGTGGAGAATTAATGATCGCAAAGATATTTTAGTTAATAATTTATCTTATGGGGAGCAACGTTTATTAGAGGTTCTACTTGCAATGGCAAGTAAGCCGAAAATTCTCCTTTTAGATGAGCCAACGTCAGGAATGTCGCCAGCAGAAACAACGCAGACTTCAGAAATGATTCAAAGCCTGCCGCGTTCGACTACGCTTTTGGTCATTGAACACGACATGGAGGTTGTATTTGCAATTGCTGATCGATTAACTGTTCTCCATCATGGTGAAGTTATTTTATCTGGAACTCCGGAAGAGATAAAAAACAATGAACTCGTTAAGGAAATTTACTTCGGTGGAGGTGCAAAAGCCCATGCTTGAGCTTGCTGATGTTCATACTTATTATGGAACGAGCCATATTTTACAAGGGGTTACGTTTTCGGTGCCGAGCGGTAAATGCGTGGCTCTTCTAGGCCGTAATGGCGCCGGGAAATCAACAACGATTCACACCATTGCAGGTCTATTAAAACCCAAAAAGGGGGACATTCGCTTTCAGGACCACAAAGTAAGCACTTTGCCCTCACACCAAATTTCTCGTCTTGGAATCGGTTTAGTTCCGCAAGGAAGAAGAATATTTCCTTCTCTTACAATCAGGGAAAATTTAACGATGGCAGCTAGAAAAAGAAAGGCCAATGATAGCGGAACGGATTGGGATATCGAAAAGGTATATGAACTGTTTCCAGTATTAAAGGAAAGGGAAAAAAATATGGGTACGCAGTTATCGGGCGGACAGCAGCAAATGCTGGCAATTGGACGGGCGCTGATGACTAATCCACAGTTTCTGTTAATGGATGAACCATCTGAGGGACTCGCACCTGTTATTATCGACCAAGTGGGTGAGATCGTCTGTAAGCTGAAAGAGACCGGACTTTCGATTTTAATGGTAGAGCAAAATATCTCACTTGCCTGCCAGGCAGCGGATGAGATTTTAATCATGAATAAGGGTACGATTGTTTGGAATGGTACACCAGTTGAATTGTTAGAAAATGAGGATATCCAGCATAAATATTTGGGAGTCTCATAGTTTTTATAAGGATTTTATGTGATAGTGAAAGAAAGGGTAGACTCCAATCGTTCTTGAGTCTACCCCTTGCCTTTACTATTCTTTATTTTTTCTAGTTTGATTAATCCGACGTTGGAATACTACATAGATTGGGAACGGAATAATGATCCAACCTAAGCTTTTTATTAAACCATTAACAGCGCGCTGTTTAGCGTTTTCTATTTGCTGTTCAATCATTGCGTCGTATTGCCTCTGAAGCTCCTCTTCTGTATATTCCACTTTTTCAGCTTGTTCTTTTTCATATTTATAATTATTGATTTTCATATCTTTATACTCTTCAAATGATTGATAGTATGGATTTGGAGATACGTAATCAGCAGCAGACATAAAGGCAAAGACGCCGCCGCCGATAACCATAATTAACGTAATGAAAGCAACTGCATATTGATAAATTTGTTTAATCATCTCTTCCCTCTCCTCCTGATCTGCATTGAACACCCGTTTTGTTCCTAATGTTAAGAATAGGATTAAAGCAATGGTGCCGACTAACGCTAATAAAATAAAAGAAATCGCCATGATTTCACCTCACTATTCTAATCCCCTAAAACCAAAATTTTCATCCTCCATATATAGACGATGAAAGGGTGTAAAAGGTTTCCTTAATAGTGCAACAAAATTCATATCCGGAGGTATGTGTAATTAACCAATAAATAGGCCATTATCCGGGTTGCTGTACAAGGTCACTGGCTCATACGTTATAAGTGTCTACGTCAACTAAAAAAAGAGGAGTTGTCAAAATGCATTATTATAACTCGACGCCAAACCCTTATTTTGGCATGCAGCCAAACGCTTATCAAAATAATAATGGTCAACCATATTACGGCTATGGTCAAATTGCTAATCCAACTGAAGTTAGAAATCAATATCCCGGGATAGATTTGTATGGCAGTGGGAACCAGACATCATATGTAAACCCATATAGTGCAGGGTGGGGTTCTTATAATTATCTTGGTGAAATTGAAAATTCTGTCCGTGAAAATGAAGAGCTTTTAGATGAACTCGAAATGATTGATTATGAAGAAGGCGACAATAACTGGTTTGAAGAATCCGAAATGGTCGAACAAAATATTTATAGACAACATCAACAACATCAGCAACAACATAAAGGACCGAAGCACGGAAAAGGCGGCGGTCATACACATGCTCACTATGGTGCAACAACTTGTCAGGATGGTCATACACACTTACACCCCGGTGTAACAAGCACACCAATCGAGACACAACAAGGTCATGTCCACAAAATTTCCGGCCATACGTCGTTTGATGACGGTCATATTCACTCCTATGAGGAGTATACAGGTCCAGCAATTCAATTGCCGAATGGCTATCATACCCATTACGCAGAAATTAGAACTACTGAAAATGACGGCCATGTTCACATAATCAGAGGTTTTACATCACCTTCTAAAAGTTAGTGGATAATAACGTGAGCAAGGAATCGTAATAGATTTCCTTGCTCTTTTTTCTGAAACAGATAAAATAAAAATAAATTCAAACATGTTTCGAAGAACAGGAACTAGGGTGGTGATAGCATGAATCGTAATTCTATCAAAAGGTTCGCAAATGATGCACGACGGGAACTCCTGCAAAAAATTGAGAACAAGGCAAAACAAATCGAAATTACAGATGCAGCTATCATTGAGGAAACAGCTTATAAATGGTTTATCCGAATCATAGCACTTCGCTTTATGGAAATGAACGGATTATTGCCGGAAAAGGTGTTTGACAACATAAATAATTCGTCTAAACACACTTTGAAAAAAACAATCTTTCGGAATTGTGACGAATTACATCCATATTTTCCTTCTCTATTTTCAAAAGATGAAACATACCTTAAATCCTTGTTTCCTGAAGAACTTCTAAACGAACAATCCTTTATTACCAAACTAACAGACCCTTTGATCATACCGGATGAGCTTATGTCTCGGGTCGAAATTATCGGTTGGCTCTATCAATATTTTTTTGCAGAAGAAAAGGAGCATGTGATCAAAGCGAAAAAGAAATACACAACGGCTGAAATTCCGTACGCCACCCAAGTATTTACACCTGATTGGATCGTCCGGTATATGGTACAAAATACTTTAGGCCGTTACTGGATTGAATCACATCCTGAACACCGTGACTTGATTGCAAATTGGGAGTTTTATATAGAAAACCAAGACGATGAGGTTCGCTTCGAACAAAATCTTGAACCATACATAGATCAAAAAATAAGAATTGAAGAAATCAAGTGCTTTGACCCGGCAATGGGGAGTGGGCATATTCTTGTCTATATGTTTGATGTTTTATACGAAATTTATTGTAGGTGCGGCTATAACAAGCAGGAGATTCCGAGGCTTATTATTGAATATAATCTTTATGGTGTTGATATTGATGACCGTGTCTACGATGTAGCTGTTTTTTTGCTTACAATGAAAGCAATGCAATATGATAAAAATTTCTTAACAACCGCTGTCCAAGATGGCCTCAAAATGAACCTTGTTTCAATGCAAGAAACAAATCATGTAACGCATGAAGATATCACTTGTTTTGTCGGAGAAAAGAATGAAAGGGCTTTCTTGGAAATTGAGAATTTTATTAACCAATACATTAACGCAAAGACATTCGGTTCTTTGTTGCAGATAGATTCAGTCGATTTTGATTTTTTAAAACAAAATTATGAAGGGTTGCGCCAATCTAAAACAAAATTAGCCAAGCTTATGCCAGCCTTACTGAAACAAGCGCAAATATTTCAAAACAAATATGATGTGTTAGTCACAAACCCACCCTATATTGGAAATCGGTATTTAAATAGCGATTTATCAAACTATATTGAAACCTTTTATCCGCTCGGGAAAAAGGATCTATTTGCTGCTTTTATGCTTGCTGGTTTTAAGAAGGTAAAGAAGTACGGACTGCTAGGATTTATGACACCATATGTTTGGATGTTTATTTCTTCCTTTGAAGGGCTCCGGTCCCATATTATGTATAAAAAGGATATTAGTACCCTGATCCAGCTCGAATACTCAGGCTTCGATGGGGCCACTGTACCTGTTTGTACTTTTACATTAAGAAATTATAAAGCAGGTATACCAGGGCAATATATCAATCTGGCTGAATTTAAAGGGGTAAACAACCAGCCACTCAAAACGCTGAAGGCTGTTAAAAATCCAAAGGTGGATTATCGTTACAGTGTTAATGCTGATATTTTCAAAAAAATACAAGGCCATCCGCTTTCCTTTTGGGCGGGAAAGCAAGCAATCCATGTCATTGAAAATGCGGAAAAATTAGAAACGATTGCAAAAGCAAGGGTCGGGCTGCAAACGAGTGACAATCAGCGTTTTTTGCGGTTATGGCATGAAGTGGATTTTCAGAAAATTGGTTTTGGCATGAAAGATCGGTCCGAAGCTAGGGAAAGCAAGTTGAAATGGTTTCCTTATAACAAGGGTGGCGAATATCGGAAATGGTATGGCAATCAGTTTTACGTTGTAAACTGGGAGGACGATGGCAGGGAAATTAGAGAGTTTAATACTTATCTAAACGCTTCGAGAGATTCTAAAATTGGGATTGCCAACACCGAATTTTATTTTAAAGAAAGTGTTACATGGTCATTTGTAAGCTCCAGTTACTTTGGGGTCAGGTATTCAGAAAAGGGGTTTTTATTCGATACAGGGGGCTCTTCGGCTTTTGTGGACGGTGAATTAATCTATTATGTAACGGCCTTTTTGTGCAGCAAGCTCGCTTATGAATTTTTAAGAATCCAAAACCCAACATTGAATTTTCAGCCGGGGAATATCGCTAATTTGCCATTTGTGATTCCAGAGGATCAAGCTGTTGTTGGGGAAATCATTCGTCTTGCAAAGGAAAATATCGCGATTTCAAAAAATGAATGGGACAGCTATGAGACCTCATGGGATTTTAGAGTTCATCCATTGTTGAAATTTAAAGGTGAGGAGAAAACAATTGAGCGGGCCTTTGAAAACTGGAAGAGACATAGTCAAAAAATGTTTTCGACTTTGAAATTAAATGAAGAGAAGATTAATAAATTATTTATCGATATTTATGATTTAGGGAATGAGTACACAGCTGAAGTGAAGGATGAAAATGTAACAGTTAGACAAGCCAACGTGGAAAGGGAAATGAAAGCCTTTATTTCATATGCTGTTGGCTGTATGTTCGGCCGTTACTCATTGGATGAGGTTGGTCTTGTTTATGTGGGCGGAGGCGGAAAATTCGATGAAACACGTTATAAAACTTATATGGTAGCTGATGACAATATTGTACCGATTTTATCCAAAGGGAATTTTGGAAATGGTATTTTTACAAGATTCGTGGAGTTTATCAAAATTACCTTTGGCGAGGAGACGTTGACTGAAAATCTCGAATTTATAGCGAGTGCAATCGGTGTGAAAAAAGGAGAAAACCCTAAGGATTCGCTTCGCCGTTATTTTTTACAAGACTTCTTTAAAGACCATCTTAAAGTATATAAAAAACGGCCGATTTACTGGTTATTTACCTCTGGGAAGCATCGAGTTTTTAATTGCCTAGTTTATGTCCACCGGTATGATGCGGATACTTTGGCGCGGATCCGAGATGACTATTTACATGATCAGTTAGGATTGCTAGAAAGAGAAAAGTCGTCGCTGCACAAGATGATGGATAGTGGCAGTGTGAAGGCTGAAAAGGAATTAAAGGTTCTCAAAATGAAAATTGAGGAACTAGAAAAGTATAATCAGCAGTTGCACGAGCTAGCGGAACAACAAATTGAAATTGACTTGGATGATGGAATTGTTGTGAATTATGGAAAATTTGGAGGATTGGTGGCACAAATCAAATAAGGAATGCTGAATAAAAGGAAGCAAAATGGTAAAATGGTGGAAAAGTAAAAGAAAGAGTGATCATGTTGCAGTTCCTTTTATTAGAGGCAGGGCTGGGTATTAATGTGGGAGACATAATCTTTCAGTTAATGTCATTTTTAATATTGTTAGGTATTCCGTTGGCCCTCATTTTTATACTTTCAAAGGCACGTAGAAAAAGAAATGACCGATTGAACAAAATAGTGATGCTTATTTTAGTTAGTATAGTTAGTTTTTTCCTATTTGCTTTTTTCTTTCGAAATGGTATTATCCTCGATCATCTAGGTATTGAGATTAATGTTCCGTTTATTTTCATCATGTAGGCATTGTCTCTGATAAGCGGGCCAAAGATGGAACGCCGTATTTTATTCATAACATTTTTCCTTATGCCGCAGAGGTAAAACTATCATCCTTTAAGACGCCAATAACAGGCCATTACCGGTGGAAATACTGATTTCACAAATATGACATGATAATTTACGAAATGCATGTTCTCTCCCTATAAAAAGGTAGTATAATATAATCAGAAAGTGAAATGTTTCACAAACTAATAAGGAGAGAATAAAAATGAAAGCCCAAATTATTAATTTCCCTAAATATCCAAAGCACTACCACGAGTTCTACTATTTTAGGGAATATTTCCATGTGTTCTGTTCCGCTATTGTGGCTTGGACGCTAACTGTTTTTGTGATCACCTACGAACATATCAGTGTCGCACTAGGAATTGGCTTAGGTATTTGGCTGTTTGGTATAGGTTTACTAGTAGACTTTATGATTCGTTTAGGTTTGAAACGAAAAGAACAGGAAAAACAACAACGATTACATAAATTGAAAAAAGTTGATCTTTAGTTCGATGATTGTCGATTATCATATATCTTATAACTTAATGGAAAAGGACGCACATAGTATTCAAGTATGTGTGTCCTTTTTTATTTATAAAAAAGTAGTAAAAATATTACTTTATTGTATTGACGTAACCATTGAATCTAAGTACAATGAAGAGGAGCTTAATGATAACGGTTATCATTATCATTTAAAAAATCAGAAGGTGGTAAAGAATCATGCAAATAAGAAAATTTATGAAACCTCTCCTTGCAAGTGCGCTCCTTACGATCGGACTTGTAGGTTGTGGCACAAATAATGCAGAACAACCCAAAACTGAAGCTGGTTTGGATACAGCACCAAAAACAACAGAGTCCGGGGAAGTAAACGTATATACTGCAAGACATTATGAAGTTGATGATGAGATTTTTAAGAAATTCACTGATGAAACAGGAATTAAAGTGAATGTAGTAAAAGGGAAAGAAGCCGAGCTTATTGAGCGCATCAAAAGAGAAGGAGAGAGCTCACAAGCAGACCTATTCATTACAGTTGATGGTGGAGTCCTTGCCAATGCAAAACAAAATGGTATTCTTCAACCGGTTAACTCAGATGTAATTAATGAAAATGTACCAGAGCATTTCCGTGATACTGATAATAATTGGATCGGTATGGCAACAAGAGCACGTATTATTGCCTATGCAAAGGACCGTGTGAAACCAGAAGACTTGTCTACATATGAAGATCTAGCAACGGATAAATGGGCTGGAAAAGTATTAGTTCGTTCTTCAACAAGCATGTATAATCAATCACTGCTTGCATCTTTTATTGAATTAAACGGAGAAGAGAAAGCTGAAGAGTGGGCAAGTGGTATTGTGAAAAACTTTGCTCGTCAGCCGGATGGCGGTGACCGTGACCAAGCAAAAGCAATTGCAGCAGGTACTGGTGATGTAGCGATCATGAACACATATTATGTTGGGCTATTAGCGAATTCGGAAGATCCTGAAGAAGTAAAAGTGGCGGATAACATTGGTGTGTTCTTCCCGAACCAAGAAACAAATGGTACTCACGTTAATATCAGCGGAATTGGTTTAACAAAGTACAGCAAAAACAAAGACAATGCTATTAAGCTAATCGAATATATCACGAGTGTTGAAGCACAAGAATTTTTATCAGCAAATAACTATGAATTCCCGGTTAATCCAAATGCCAAAAAACCAGAGTTGCTAGAGTCTTGGGGAGAATTCAAAATGCAGGAACTTAACTACGATACTTTAGGAGAGCATAATAAGAAGGCAATAGAAATCTTTAATAAAGTTGGTTGGAAATAAGATGAAAACTGAGGCTGTAAAGCGATTTGTTCAAAAGGAACTGAATGGTTGGTGGATTATTAGTATGGTGGGTGCGGCAGTTATTCTGCTGCCCATCCTTTTTGTGTTTTTTACTTTATTCCAAGAGCCGAATGAAAATTGGTTCCACATGAAGGAATATTTACTCAAAAATTATATCCTTAATACTTTCACCCTCGTCATCTTTACCGGAATCGTATCAGCATTTTTAGGTGTAACATTGGCATGGATTGTTGCTGCCTATGATTTTCCATTAAAAAACTTTTTTAAATGGGGCTTAATGCTGCCGCTGGCTATACCTCCTTATATTGCAGCCTATACCTACAAGGCTATGCTCGGCTATACTGGGGTCGTGCAAACAACATTGCGAAATAAGTTTGATTATCAAATTGATGCGGAACTGTTATCGATATCATCACTAAGAGGTGCGGTTTTCATTTTCGCGTTTTTTCTATTTCCGTATGTTTACATCATTACAAAATCTTTTTTGGAAAATCAAAGTTCATCTTATATTGAAAATGCTCGGGTGCTCGGTAGAAAGCCAGTAACCATCTTTTTTAAGGTAGTACTGCCCCTTTCGCGACCGGCTATTGTCGGTGGGATTGTACTAGTAATCTATGAAGTCTTGAGTGACTATGGACTAACAAGCTATTTTGGCATTCATACAATCACAACCGCTATTTTTCAAACGTGGTTTGCGATGTACGATGTGCAAACAGCGATGAGACTGGCTGCTTGGTTAATGGTGATCATCGTAGGTTTGTTCTTTTTAGAAAGACTTCTAAGACAACGTCGCCGTTATAATGTAAATAATAAATCACGGCCGTTAACGCCGATGAAACTTAAAGGCTTTTCTGCCTTTGGAGCTTTCATGTATTGTTTTGGAGTATTTCTAATTGGATTTTTCATTCCATTTATTCAATTAATTTCATGGGCGAAACTAACCTTTGCTAAAGTATGGGATGACTCGTTTATTACACTGCTTTATCAAACAGTATATGTGGCTATTATTTCAACGTTCTTAATACTTATTTTTGCAGTTATTGTTGCGAATGTTTCGAGAAAACATACGCCGTTTTCATTTATTCTCTCAAAAATTGTAACATCAGGCTACTCAATCCCGGGCGCCATCGTTGCCATTGGTGTTCTAGCGGTCTTTATTACATTGGATAAATGGTTAGCGCCGCTATATTCACAAATGGGGTTAGGGAATGCACCTTTAATATTAAGCATGTCGCTCGGAATGTTAATTGTTGGTTATGCAATTCGCTTTATGGCCACTGGATTTAATGCGATTGAGGTTGGTTTTGAAAAAGTAGGGACTAAATATACGGAAGCATCAAGGATACTAGGAAACGGAATTACAAAGACTTTCTTTAAAGTGGACCTTCCTTTAATAAAGGGTGCTCTTGCTAGTGGTTTTATTCTAACGTTTGTTGAAATTACAAAAGAGTTACCATTGGTATTGTTATTAAGACCTTTTAATTTTGATACATTAGCTACCAAAACATACCAATATGCGAATGATGAACAAATTTATGAAGCCTCGATTACGTCGTTAATGATTATTGGGATTAGTGTATTGTCTGTAATTGTCTTTCAAATAATAGATAGGAAGAAGGTGAAACAATGACTATTTTAGAAATTAAAAATCTAACATTTTCGTTTTCACAAGCAGCTGAACCAGTCATTAAAAACTTTTCATTTTCGATGGGAAAAGGTGAAATTGTCGGTATTTTAGGGCAAAGCGGCAGCGGCAAAAGTACGTTGCTTCGCTTAATATCAGGTTTGGAGATGGCCCAAATAGGAATGATAAAAATTGCTGGGACGCTAGTGCTTGATGAAGGGTTATTTCTTCAACCTGAAGATCGAGGCGTAGGGATGGTATTTCAGGATTACGCTTTGTTTCCACATATGAATGTTAGAGACAATATTCTTTTCGGTCTAAACCGGCTTCCAAGAAAGGACAGAAAAGAGCGAGTGAAGGAAATGCTGGAGCTGGTGAAAATGGAGCAATTTGAGTCACGATACCCACATGAATTAAGTGGAGGTCAACAGCAACGGATCGCACTCGCACGTGCACTGGCCCCGAAACCTAATTTGCTGCTAATGGATGAGCCGTTCAGTAATTTAGATGCGGATTTAAAGGAATCCATTCGTGAGGATCTACGGACAATTCTAAAAAAGGCAAATATGACGTGTATTGTTGTTACACATGACAAAAATGATGTAGATGCGATATGTGACCGCAGTATTGTTTTCGGCCAACCCCAAAATAGTAAAGGGAATAAGAATGGAAAGATAACGATTGTTCAGTAAAAGGGTTAAATAAATATTTGATTAATGGAAATACTTTAAAACTCCTTGTGTTTTATTGGAAAATCAATTACTATTTGATTAGCAAAAAAGGAAGGGTGACCTTGGAACAATGATCTTTTAATCCTATTTTAAGAAAAAATTCGTAAAGAGCAACTTTAAAGATACGAGCGATTTTCTGGATAGGATTAGTATGTACATTGTTGATACAAACCATTGGTCATTGTGTCCCTTTTGTTGTAGGGATAAATGAATTTTTGATGTTGTATTGTACTGCCTCCTGTCCAGAATTATGACAGGAGGTTTTTTATTTGGACGGAGTTCAGGCTAAATCGTCGGGTTTATTTCAAAACCGTGTATTTCAAGCAATAATCATTTCAGGTTTATTTTTACAAATCGGTATATGGGTTCGAAACTTTGCTGTATTGCTTTTTGTAATGGAAAAAACGAATGGGGATTCGTTTGCAGTTTCGATGATCTCTGTTGCTGAATTTGCCCCGATATTTATTTTTTCCTTTATCGGCGGAACATTTGCCGATCGCTGGAGTCCGAAAAGGACGATGGTATGGTGTGATGTTTTAAGTGCGTTATCGATATTTGCGGTACTAATCACTCTAGTATTTGGGACTTGGCAGATCGTGTTTTTTGCAACATTAATTTCTGCAATCCTATCACAATTTTCGCAGCCCTCAGGCTTGAAGTTGTTTAAAATGCATTTGCCAATGGAACAAATGCAGCAGGGGATGTCGTTTTATCAAACGATCTTTGCCGTATTTATGGTATTGGGACCAATTGTCGGAACATTTGTATTTGAATCGTTTGGTATTAATGTATCAATTGCGATCACTGGAATTGCCTTTCTTCTTTCTGCTGTTGCCCTAGGTTTCCTTCCAAAAGATCGTAAACTGGAAGAAAATAATGGTGACACGACTTTATGGGAGGAAATGAAAAGTGGTATAAAGTATGTGTTGCAAAAGAGAGATTTAAGTTTACTTGGACTATGCTTTATGGGTGCCGGGCTTGGACTCGGTTTTATTCAACCGCTTGGGATTTTTCTAATCACAGAAAGACTTGGATTGCCGAAGGAAAATCTGCAATGGCTTTTAATGTCTAACGGCATTGGTATGATCCTTGGGGGCGCGGTCATTATGATGTTCGCGAAAAACGTTGCACCTCAAAGGTTGTTAACCTTTGGAATGCTATCAAATGCCATTGGCATCGCAATTGTAGGTCTTTCAACAAATTTGTGGCTAACGTTGGCTGTTGAGTTTTTTATCGGCTTCATGATGCCATGTATTCATATTGGTATCAATACATGGATCATCCAAAGTACGGAAGCGGCATTTATCGGAAGAGTAAATGGAATCCTAAGTCCACTCTTTACAGGGTCAATGGTTATAACAATGAGTATGGCAGGGATATTAAAAGAACAATTTTCATTGGTTATTATGTTTGAAGCGGCCGCTATCTTGTTTATTGTTGGCATGAGCTTTATCTTGCCTTTATTTAATAATTCAATAAATGTCAAAATAGTTGAATAATTTATGGTAAAATGGCTTTAATAAAGGCCATTTTTTTTTATCAAATTTGGAGGAGCGGGATGCTGGATGACGGAGTGGAGGCAAAATGATTTTTTAATTTCAACAGATAAAAATTTATTGGATATCAATGTAATTTATAATTTCCTTGGGCATGAGTCTTATTGGGCGAAGGATCGTCCTCGGGAAATCGTTGAGAAATCAATTGAAAATTCTTTGCTTTGCTTCGGAATTTATAAAGAGAATATGGATGGGACGATTGAACAGGTAGGTTTTGCGCGAGTTATTACGGACAAGGCAACGTTTGCCTATCTTTGTGATGTCTTTGTCGTTCCCGAGTTTCGTGGCATCGGCTTATCAAAGTGGTTGATGGGTATCATCACTACTCATCCGGAACTTCAAACGGTGCGCAGGATGCTGCTTGTTACATACGATGCCCATAAGCTTTATGCCCAATATGGATTTAAAGATATTGATATGCCACAACAATTCATGCAGCTAATCCAAAATGCCCCTAAAAAGATTCCTTATATCATTGATGATCAGGATCAAATTTGTTGAATGATAGTAGGGAAGGTATGATAGACTAATAAAGTCGAATTAAAGATACAAAATAAAAGGGGCGCTTATTTTTGTGGGAATCAATCATGACATACGAATTCTTATATGAAGTATCAATCTCAGTAGGGATATTTCTACTATTTCTGATCTTAAGAAAGGTTTTCACCAAATATATTTTTCATCTCATTTTAAAACTGGCACATAAGACTCCGACAGATCTCTTTTCGCATATTTGGCTTTCTTTTGAGAAACCGATTGGGTGGCTGTTCGTGATTATCGGTTTTAATGTTGCAGCCAGCTTTTTTCCTTATATTGACCCAAGAAATCCAATATTTGTGCATATTATGAAATCCCTTATTATTCTGATGATTACATGGGGTTTGTATAATGTGGCCTCTGCCAGCTCCATCGCGATCATGAAGATCAATAAAAAACTCAATGTTGATATTGATGAAATCTTAATTCCTTTTTTATCGAAAACGATACGGTTTATTATAGTTGCAATTAGTCTTAGCATCATTCTCCAAGAATTCAACTATAATATCAATAGTTTAGTGGCAGGGTTAGGGATCGGCGGGGTTGCTGTTGCACTCGCGGCCAAGGATGCACTCGGAAACTTGTTTGGTGGTCTTATTATTATCACAGAAAAGCCATTTTCAATCGGCGATTGGATTATGACACCAACTGTTGAAGGAACTGTTGAGGATATTACGTTTCGAAGCACGAAGATCAGAACGTTCGCGCAGGCTTTAGTTACCGTGCCTAATGCAACGTTAGCCAATGAGGCCATCACGAACTGGAGTAAGATGGGGAAGCGGAGAATTACCTTCCAATTAGGTGTCACTTTTGAGACGCCGAAGGAAAAGCTAGAAAATACAATAAATAAAATAGAAGAAATGCTGAAAAAACATTCTGACGTTCATCCTGATACGATTTTTGTTACTTTTGATAATTACAATGTTAACAGTTTAGATATTTTTCTCTATTTCTTTACAAAAACAACAGTCTGGGCAGAGTATTTACAAGTGAAGCAGGATATCAATTTTAAAATTATGGCAATCCTTGAATCTGAGGGTGTACAAGTGGCATTACCAACGAGAACGTTAATTACAACAAAGGAATCTGAAAGTATGATGAAGGCTGCAACAAAAGAAAAGGATAGAGTAAGAGAAAGAGACTTGTAATAATGGGAAAGTCAGTTGCTAATGCTATTTAGCAGCTGATTTTTTTTTATATTAGTTAAAGCTTTTTTATTGTTATGTTACAAAATAAATGATAACATTATTTTATGTAACATTAGTAGGAGGAAATCGTGTGGAGTTCGTTGAGCCAATTAAGGATATTGAGAAAATAAATGCGATTAAAGATCTATTAAAGAAACAATCTCAGCGAGATCTCTTATTATTTGTTTTAGGCATTAATACAGGCATTAGAGTGCACGATTTACTTTCGTTAAGGGTTGAACATGTTCGTGAAGGTGACAAAATTAAGGAATTTCTCTATTTAAAAGATGAAACTCGAGATGAGATGAGGGCATACTATTTAAATTCCAAAGTACAACAAGAACTTATAAGCTACTTTGTTATTTATGAGTTAAAGGATAGTGACTTTCTATTTAAGTCGAAAAAGAATGAACAGCCTATTACGAGGCAACAGGCCTATAGAATTATCAATAAAGCAGCAAAAGATGTTGGAATATTAGGGAAAATTGGCATGCACACACTTAGAAAAACATTTGGTTATCATGCTTATCGAAAGGGAATTGCGATTTCCATCCTGAGGGATATTTATAATCATCATTCATCATCTGAGACATTACATTATATTGGAATAGATAAAGAGGATATCCGACGACATATTAAAGTCGATGTAAATTTATAAGAATACAAATCTAAAACCCCCTCCGTATGAGGCGGGAGGGGGTTATAGAAAGTCGTCGAGAGAGTCTGAGTCTGTTTTCATTTCAACATTTGACAAATCCGTTATAATATCATCATTTACTTGTACTTGTAAGGTTTCTTTATCTTTCATAAACTTAAAAATCCCATTATTAAAATCTGTGCCAATTTCCTTAAAGAAGATCCCTTCAAATTTGACATCCTCTGTATGCTTAAAGACGAGACGGTAATTTTTCTCTTCCTTAATTAAATAGGCACGTACACCTTTATCAAATTGTCTATCCGGATTCTTTAAATAACGGGCTACGGAAATGATATGAAGGTCGACAAAGGGAATCTCTTTAAGCAGTGAGTTGATGATAGACCCTTTTGCGATCTGTTCCCAACGGCTTTGGGCTGTCTGACCAATAATAAGTTGCGTAATATTCTTTTCTCTGGCAACCTCAGCAATCACTTTATACACGGGTCTTTTTTCATTATCCTTCAGAATAAATGCTTGAGCATTGTGCTCCTTAGCAAGTTGTTGCCATTTTGTAATATAGTTAGATTTTTCCGCATCCAATTCATCGAACGGTGAAGGATCAACTGTTAGGATGTACAAAGGACAATTGAGCATTCGGGCTATTTTACAGCCCCGTTGAATGAGACGCTCACCATTAGGACCATAATAAACACAGACGAGAATACTTTCGTCCATCCGGTCTTTTTTCTTCATATTTATTCACCTCGGTAAGAAATGGACAAATGATTGTAACTAAGACTTCCGCTTTTGAGATTGGTTTATGTATGACTATACCCTATGCATCATCAGCAGTCAACGGATATAGGAATCTATAAAAAAGTAAAGGGGGGAATTTAATGCAGTTATTGCATTTGATGATTTTGCTACCATTTTTATTTGTAGTGTTTATTCCGTTTTTATATAAAAGATTTAATTCACAACTCCATACGGGTTGGTTTGTTCTTTTTATTCCACTTATACTCTTGCTCTATTTAGTCACCTTTATTCCCAAGGTTTCCAATGGTAATACCATTTTTGCGTCAATGCCTTGGATACCTTCCTATCATATTGATTTCACGATCCATATGGATGGATTAAGTTTATTATTTGGACTATTAGTTGCCGGTATCGGTACTCTTGTTGTCCTTTATTCCATTTATTATTTGTCTAAGCACCGTGAAACTTTGCATAATTTCTACGTGTATTTGCTTTTATTCATGGGTGCGATGATGGGACTAGTATTCTCAGATAATATATTTGTTCTATATGTATTTTGGGAAATGACTAGCATTTCTTCATTCTTATTGATTGCTTATTGGTATGAACGAGATAAATCACGGTATGGGGCTCAGAAATCCATGTTAATTACAATTTTTGGTGGATTAGCCATGCTTGCCGGGCTCATCATGCTTTCCATGATAGCTGACACTTGCAGTATTCGTGAAATGGTAAGCAGCATCCATGTCACATCTTTTTATTCTCATGATTTGTTTATCCCTGCTATGATTTTGATTCTACTAGGAGCATTCACGAAGTCAGCACAGTTTCCGTTCAGTATTTGGTTGCCGGATGCAATGGAAGCACCTACCCCGATTAGTGCCTATCTTCATTCTGCAACAATGGTGAAGGCGGGAATTTATTTAGTTGCCCGGTTGACACCTATTTTTGGTGGATCTGATGAGTGGTTCTGGCTTGTAACTGGAGTGGGACTTGTTACATTATTGTACGGTTCGATTAATGCAGTACGGCAAACCGACTTGAAAGCATTGCTCGCCTATTCAACAATTAGCCAGCTAGGATTGATTATGAGTCTCCTTGGCTTAGGTTCAGCGGCCTTGTACTATGGCTTAGGTGATGAAGCTACCGTTTATGCCATTGCTGTTTTTGCAGCGATTTTTCACCTAGTCAATCACTCAACATTTAAAGGCTGCTTATTTATGGTTGTTGGGATTATTGACCATGAAACTGGAACACGTGATATTCGTAGGCTTGGTGGATTAATGCATTTTATGCCGATATCATTTACTTTGACCATCGTTGGAGGCTTTGCGATGGCTGGATTGCCACCATTTAATGGTTTCCTTAGTAAGGAAATGTTTTTTGCAGCAGTAATCAATGTTGTAAAGATGGACTTTGTTCACAATAATTTCATCGGAACACTGATTCCAGTACTTGCATGGATTGCAAGCGCCTTTACATTTGTCTATTGTATGATTCTTATTTTTAAGACCTTTAAAGGAAAAAATAAGGTTTCTAAAGTTGAAAAACCAATACATGAAGCACCAATGGGTATGTTAATACCTCCACTTATTTTAGGTTTGTTGGTTATTCTAATTTTCATGTTCCCTAATGTTCTTTCCGCTTATCTTTTGCAACCGGCATGGTCAGGAGTTTTGCCGGAACTTGCGGAAAAAGGAAAGCTTCAAATTGAAATCAGTGCCTGGCATGGTTTAAATACGGAACTATGGATGACAATCGGTGTCATTGTTGTAGGTACAATCCTGTATCTAACACTTAGGAAATGGTACCGCGTGTATCTTATCTATCCGGAGGCTGCTACGCTTAATCGTTTATATGACAATGCTTTGAAAATAATGGAGTTATTCTCAAGAAGGATTACCGATCGTTATATGACTGGATATATTCGTGATTATCTTGTTTATATTTTCGTCTTCATCGTTGTGATGGTGGGTGGAAGCTTATGGTTGTTTGATGGATTTGTCTACACTCCATCAATGGATGCACCAGTAAATATTTATGAGGTAAGTTTGGTTATTGCAATGGTGATCTCAGCCTTAACAGTTCTTCTCTCTAAATCAAGAATGACAGCTGTTATTTCAGTCGGAGCATTAGGGTTCTTCGTGTCATTTTTCTTTGTTTTGTTCCGTGCTCCAGATTTGGCTCTTACTCAACTAGTTGTTGAGACTGTAACAACGGTTTTGTTTTTACTGTGCTTTTATCATTTGCCGCAATTCAAGAAGGAAATGAGTCATCTTCGCTTTAAGGTTAGTAATGCATTCATTTCGATTGTGGTTGGTATAGTTGTCACAATTGTGTCCTTGTCAGCTAATGGAACTCGTCTGTTTCCTTCCATTTCAAGTTATTATGAGGATGCGTATGTACTTGCAGGTGCAAAAAATGTTGTCAATGCCATTCTTGTTGATTTTCGTGGAATTGATACAATGCTCGAAATCCTCGTCTTAACCATCGCAGGATTAGGAGTCTATATCTTAATTAAACTGAGATTATCAGGGAGGGGGAGGGATAAGAATGAGGAAGCCAAATGATGTGATTATCCGAGGTGTAACGAAGGTCGTGGTTGTAATTATTTTTACCTTTGCTATCAATCTATTCATCTCAGGACATCATTATCCCGGCGGGGGATTTATCGGTGGGCTCGCATTTTCATCGGGGATTATCTTACTATTTCTTACCTTTGATATAGAGTCCGTTCATAAAAATATACCAGTAGATTTTAAAGTTCTCGCAGCTATAGGAGTATTAATTGCTGTTTTGACGGGTGTAGGTGGGATGCTCTTAGATGCACCATTTTTATCGCAGTCGTTCGGTTATTTTGAGCTTCCCATTTTCGGAAAAACTGAGCTTGCTACAGCGGTGTTATTTGATGTTGGAGTCGCCCTAGCGGTGATCGGCACTTCTCTTATGATCATTATGAGTATAGGAGATGATCGATAATGGAGACGTTAATGTCTATTTTTGTTGGTGTGTTAGTAGCCATTGGAACGTATTTAATATTAACGAAGAATCTTTTAAGGATTATTCTAGGTACATCCATTATCGGTCATGCTGTCAATATTCTTATCATCACAATGGGGGGATTGAAAAAAGGAGGCCCACCTCTGTTGTGGACTAAGGATTTAACTTATGCAGATTCATTGCCGCAGGCTCTAATATTAACGGCAATTGTAATTAATTTTGCGACAACAGCTCTGTTTCTAGTGCTTAGCTACCGTTCCTACCAGGTGTTAGGCGTGGATGATACTGAAAAACTGAGAGGGATCGACGATGAGTAATTTGGTAATCTTACCTGTTATTATTCCAGTAATAACTGGGCTATTGCTTGTGATACTTAGAAAATATATTCGTTTGCAGCGGTTTCTAAGTATTTTTTCGATTGTTGGACTTATAGTTGTATCTCTTTATTTGGTGAATGAAATCAAAACAAAGGGTATTCAAACCCTTCAGCTCGGTGGCTGGGAGGCTCCGTTCGGTGTAAGCATGGTGCTCGATATGTTTTCTGCTCTTCTACTACTTATCACGAGTATTGTTGCGTTCTGTTGTGTGCTATATGCCTTTCATTCTATTGGGAGAGAGAGAGAATTCTTCTATTTTTATCCCCTCTTTTTATTCTTAATTGCTGGTGTAAACGGGTCCTTTATCACAGGTGATATCTTTAATCTATTTGTGTGCTTTGAGGTCATGCTCGTTTCCTCCTATGTATTAATTTCTATTGGGGGGATGAAGAGACAGCTTAAAGCCTCCATTAAATATATCTTAGTGAATATCCTGTCATCGTTCCTTTTTCTCATCGCAATCGCTTATCTTTATGCGATATACGGAACGTTGAACTTTGCTCATCTATCCGTTCGTGTTGCGGAGACTGGACAGGAGGGTTTGGTCACTACCGTAGCGATTTTGTTCTTAATTGTTTTTAGCTTAAAGGCTGGATTATTTCTATTTTTTTGGCTTCCTAGTTCGTATAGCGCACCACCAACTGCTATCTCGGCCATTTTCGCATCCCTTCTAACAAAAGTGGGGATCTATGCTATTGTAAGAATTTTTACCCTCGTCTTTTATCATCAGCCTGAGACAACCCATTTATTAATCGGTATTCTAGCGGCAGTCACAATGTTGTTAGGTGCAATAGGGGCTGTTGCTTATGGGGATGTAAGGAGAATTTTAGCTTATAACGTTATCGTTGGTGTTGGCTTTCTTTTAGCAGGGGTTGCTTCTTTTACGACCCAGGGACTGACAGGAACACTTTATTATTTTATCCACGATATGATTGGTAAAGCGCTCATCTTTCTGTTGGGAGGGACAATCATTCACTTAACAGGAATAAGCAAGCTAAAGGAAATGAGCGGTCTCATTCGCTTGCACCCAACATTAGGATGGATGTTTTTTATAGCGGCTTTGGCTCTTTCAGGAATTCCCCCGTTAAGCGGATTTCTCGGAAAGATATTTATTACAGAAGGGACTTTTCACGCTAGCTATTATTGGCTAGGGGGAATTGGTCTTCTTACGAGTCTATTTGTGCTGTATTCTTTAATGAAAATATTTATGAATGTATTTTGGGGATACACGGAAATCACGATTGAAGAGGAAAAAGGAACAACGAAAGGGCTTTTATTGCCGATGGGTATTCTCACTGCGTTAACGATTCTGCTTGGTTTAGGAGCGGAAGGCATTCATGAATATGTGGACTTAGCTGTTGATGTGCTTATGAATCCAAGCCTATACGTTGAGGCTGTACTAGGAGTAGATCCAAAAGCATAGTTCAACTTTATTCGGCAGATTCTTTATTGGTGGAAAGGGGTGGTTGCATATGTCCATGCAGGTTTTAATCAATTTATTTATCGGTGTGTTATGGATGTTTCTACAGGATAACTGGGGCTTGCTAACTTTTTTTAGTGGCTATTTATTCGGACTATTAGTCTTATTTATTCTACGTAGATATTTTCCCACGAAGTTTTATCCGATCACTTTATTTGCCATTATGCAACTGGTTGTTTTATTTTTTTATGAATTGTTTATATCCAGTATTACTGTTGTTCGGCAGGTAATAAGACCGAGGATTAATGTGACCCCGGGCATATTTACATTAAAAACAGAATTGGAGGGAGATTTAGAAGTTATTCTACTTGCTCTTCTCTTAACATTGACACCAGGTTCTGTCGTTGTAGAGGTCTCTCCTGATAATAAGAAATTCTATATTCATGCAATGGATATTCCTGAGTCGAGTGATGCCGTTATTCGCTCGACAACTAGATTTGAAGCAGCGATAAAGAAGGTGACACGTCCATGATCAAAGGAATGCTTATATGCTCGTTATTTTTTCTCACATTTTCTATTTTCGCGATTATTTATCGGCTAGTGAAGGGACCGTCAGCCCCTGATCGCATCCAAGCCCTTGATGCTTTAGGAATCAATATCATCTCTGGAGTCGCCATTTTTTCTGTTCTTCTAGGGAATACAGGATTCTTCGAATTTATCCTCTTGATTGGAATCTTGTCTTTTATTGGAACGATTGCTTTTGCTAGGTATATTGAAAGGGGTGTTGTCATTGAACGGAAGCATTCCGAGTGAATTTCTGCCCGTATTGTTAATTTTAATTGGAACGGTTTTTAGTTTTTTAAGTGCTGTTGGGTTAATTCGGCTTCCTGATGTTTATACTCGTGCTCATGCAGCCTCAAAAAGTGCAACCCTTGGCGTACTTTTTGCACTTGTCGGGACATTTCTCTATTTTCTTTGGGAGGAAGGTTATTTCAGTATTCGCTTGTTTTTAGGGATCTTTTTTGTCTTTCTTACGGCACCTGTAGCAGCACATGTCATTCTGCGTTCTGCCTATCGTGCCAATGTAGAACTTGCGGAACAATCTGTTCAGGACGATTTAAAGGAAGTGTTAAAAAAAGAGTAATTATCTTTGCAGATAGTTACTCTCTTTTGTTCTTTAGTTCGCACCTAAAATATCAAGAATTTCTTCAGGTACATACGCTTTGCCATTCTTAATCTCTGGAACTACTTTAAAATAGCGTAGGCTTTTATTATAACTATATTGTTCTTTTCCAATTGAAATTAAAAATGAACGATTCTGCTGACGAATTTCGATCGTTGCTGATTTATTTTGCCATTCAACTTTGTAGCCGAAGTGCTCCGCCACTTTTCGAATTGGAATCATCTTTTCCCCTTTTTCCATATAGTAGTCATCGCCAATTGCAAATTGCGCTTCCTCCAACATATGTTTTTGGGCTATATCTAATGCAATAATTTTAGTTGGTGTTGTTTGTGCAGGAATGCTTTTTGTAGAAACGGTGTAAAAAACAATTAGTTCCTTCCCTTTTAGTTCTTCAGCACTTATATTTTTGCCTTTTTCATTTAAGATTACTGTTTTTTCGCCAATATTAAGTTTAAGATCATTATCCAAACTTACTAAATTGTCATCAAATAATCCGACTTTCACATTTCCTGTTTTTTCTTCATCGTTTACAATGACGATTTCTGGCGTGATTCTTGGTGGATAAATCATGAGCATCGGCTTATGCTTATCATAATAAGCATCAATAAGAAGACCTTCCTTTAGGGAATCTCTTTTTAGTTGTTCCGTAGTACTACTATTAAATATAAGAGCTTCGTCTGTAATATTTAAATGGGTTTCCGTTGTTTTTTCCTTATCTTCAACAATTAATTTAGGTAAGTTGGCATCATCTTCGATTACCTTAGAAATTACTCCAGAAACTTTCATGAAGTTTGATACATCCTGCTGTTGGACATTTTCTGCAATCGGCATTACTGGTAAGTTCACTGGTGCAATACTTTGTGCAGATACTGGTGCTTGAAATAGAAAAGGTCCAGAAACTAGTGCTGCGATTGTTAGTGTGTTTAATTTTTTCATTTCTATTCTCCTCCTTCATAATGATTTGTCGTTGAAAGTTAAGAAAGGTTACATGTTCATACATTTTTTAAACTTAAATAGAAAAATATGTAATATAATATATAGTAGGTAGTAGTCTAGATAATAGTCTAATAGAGGGGTGAGCTCATAGTGAATCAAATGAAAAATGAAATGAATGAAAAGATTGAACAACTGGTCTTCATTGACTCC
Source organism: Schinkia azotoformans LMG 9581 (assembly GCF_000307855.1). Lineage (GTDB taxonomy): Bacteria > Bacillota > Bacilli > Bacillales > Bacillaceae_J > Schinkia > Schinkia azotoformans. The sequence continues at coordinate 67,776 of NZ_AJLR01000041.1, forward strand.
TTAACGATGCTTCCGAATTTCAGGTATTTCAAAGATGTTTTTGATCGCAAATGGAAAAATGCAGTTCGAAAACAAGAACCAATTTCTTTAATTATATTTGATTTAGATCATTTAGCGCTTTTCAATGAACTTTATGGTTTTGAAGAAGGGGATAAGCTCTTGATAAAAATGGCACAAAAAGTTAAGGCAATGCTAAACAGACCTGAAGATTTTCTTGCGAGGTATGAAGGTGGAAAGTTTATCATCATCCTGCCCGAGACCAATATGAATGGTGCTTTGCAGGTTGCTGAAATGATTCGTCAAGGAGTTGAAACCTTGCAAATTCCTCATGAAGGTTCAACTACATCAAGCTTTGTTACTACAAGCTTTGGAGTTGGAACCAAAATTCCGTTTGTTTGGGAAGATCCATTCCATTTTCTCAAAGCGGTTGAACAAGCCATGCACAGCGCCAAGAAAAGTGGAAGGAACCAAGTGATTTGGAATAATGTTTTTATGCACGATGATAAACATTAACAAGAAGTAGGCGGGGAATCACATTCATTCGAAAAAAAAGAAATCCCGCCTATTTTTATTTTTTAGATGATCAAAAAGTCGTGATATAATTATTAAAAAGGGGTGGATTGATGGAAAAGGGTTTATTAAAAAATCAATACAATCATACACATGAGGTATCGTTATCGCCTGAAGTATCTTCAACTGAAGAAATAAAAAATCGCATGATGCAGCATCAGAAATTAACAAAAAGCAAAGTGGTAAAACGGGCTTTCTTCTTAACTTTTGGTGCAGTTTTAATGGCAGTTGGACTCGAAATTTTTCTTGTTCCCAATCAAATTATGGATGGGGGCATTACTGGTATTTCGATTATTTTATCATACTTGCTGGGCGCTAAATTAGGGGTGTTTTTATTCCTCTTAAACGTACCTTTCTTCTTTGTCGGTTATAAGCAAATAGGGAAGACCTTCGCTATTTCCACTTTATATGGTATTGCCATTATGTCCATTTCAACGGCTTTTTTTCACCCAGTACCAGCATTCACCGAAGACATTTTGCTTGCAACGGTTTTTGGTGGAATAGCTCTTGGTGCTGGGGTGGGTCTCGTTATTCGCTACGGTGGCTCTCTTGATGGTACTGAAATACTTGCGATCATCATTAATAAAAAGCTTCCATTTTCTGTTGGGGAAGTAGTCATGTTTTTTAACCTATTTATCTTTAGCTGTGGTGGCTTTGTTTTTGGATGGGATCGCGCTATGTACTCCATTTTAGCCTATTTTATTGCATTTAAAACAATTGATATCGTAATCGAAGGTCTGGATCAGTCTAAATCTGTTTGGATTATAAGTGATAAAGATCAAGATATAGGGGAGGCTTTAATGGCGCGTTTAGGCCGTGGAGTCACGTATCTTAAAGGTGAAGGAGCCTATACAGGTGATGATAAAAAGGTTATTTTTTGTGTCATCTCTCGTCTTGAAGAAGCAAAGTTAAAGTCAATAGTGGAAGAAGTGGATCCTTCTGCCTTTTTAGCAGTATCGGATATTGCCGAAGTGCGCGGTGGAAGATTTAAAAAGAAATCTATTCATTAAAAACAAGGGATAAAACATTTTTTATGAAGCACTCTATATGTGTACTGAATACACATTTAGGAGGAAAAACAAATGGCACAAGTAGATGTTAATAAGTTAAAACAAGCGGAAGCAGTCTCATCCCTTGCGAAGGATTCCATTACCCAAGCGATTGAACAATCTGCAGCTAATACAGTCCTATGCGCTGAGGCATTAAAGCAAGCATCTAACGAGATAGCACAAGCACAAACATTAATCAGTCAGGTACAATCGCAGCTGCAAACTCAACAACAGCAGCAACAATCTTCAGGTGATTCAGAATTTCAAATTTAGTTCAAAAAAAGGTGTCATAACGTTATGACACCTTTTTATTTTAGGGAAATCAAATAAAGTTTTGAAAACATGACATTTGTTTATATTAAAACGTGGAATGCTCTGATACCCTGATAGTGTCTATATCATTTTTTTGAAATGGGGTATTAATTTGGGAATTCCAAATTTACAAATTGCACATATCAAACCTAGTGTTCCGATTTTTCAAGGAGGAATGGGAATCGGGATTTCTCTTAGTGGATTAGCTTCAGCTGTAGCCAATGCAGGTGGGGTCGGTATTATTTCCGGCACAGGCATTACGTTAGAGGAAATGAAGTATCATATCCGAAAAGCCAGAGAGCTTACAAATGGGAAAGGCTATATTGGAGTTAACGTTTTGTTTGCTATGAATGATTTTGCGGAAAAAATGAAAGCAGCCATGGAAGAAAAAGTAGATTTTATTATTTCGGGTGCAGGCATATCAAGGGATATGTATGCATGGGGAAGAGAGTATAATATTCCGGTTATTTCCATTGTCTCATCGGCAAAGGTGGCAAGGCTTTCTGAAAAATTGGGAGCGGCAGCTGTTGTAGTAGAAGGCCATGAAGCAGGTGGACATCTTGGCACAGATCGACCGTTGTTTGAAATTTTACCAGAGGTTGTAGAAGCAGTTAACATTCCAGTGCTGGCGGCTGGCGGCATAATGACAGGTGCTGATGTAGCAAAAGCGCTGAAAATGGGCGCTGCTGGTGTACAAATGGGAACTCGGTTTGTTGCAAGTGTAGAGTGTGATGCCCCAATGTCATTTAAACAAAAGTACGTAGATGCTGTGGCTGAGGATTTAGAGTTAGTCAAAACAACAGTAGGATTGCAGGGTAGAGCGATTAAAAATAAGTTCCTTGATATGATTCGAGATGGAGGCAAGGTTAAGATCGACCATTGCTATGATTGTTTAAAGAATTGTTCTTACCAGTTCTGTACGTTGGATTCATTAAAACGTTCTATAAAAGGTGATGTTGAAACTGGCCTAGTGTTTGCTGGTGCTAGGGTTGGCGAAATAAATGAAATCTTATCTGTAAAGCAAATTATTGATAAAATAATGGAAGAATGCAAACAGGCTAATACAATCGATCAAAATAATTTTGCGTTGAGCTAAGATTTATGGAGGTTGTCTTTATTCTTAAGACAATCTTTTTTACTTTTTACATTTTGCTTTAAATAGAAATCAGTAGTAAATTAATAGATGCATACAAAAACTTAATAACGGCAGTAAAGGATGTGAAGGAATGGAGAAAAGATTCAGTTTTAGCATCATTAATTTTATCAAAGGAATGTTTTTAGTGCCTTTATTTTTCGTATTCTTTGTAATGAGTGCCTGCTCATCAGAAGAGGCACCCAGGGAAATTGAACTTAAACCATATACTTTAATGGATTTGGCGGAACAGGATTTTGCGGGCGTGGACAAAATCACAATTAAAAGTGGTGAAACAGGGGAAGAGAAGATGTTTGAAGACCCTGAGCAAGTTTCAAATTTTATTAAAAACATGGAAGATGCCTATTTTACACCCGATATCAATCAAGAAAAAAGAACTGGCTGGACATATTGGGTAAAATTATATGAAGGCAAAAAAATGGTTTATGAATTTTATCCAAGTTATGTAGATGATATTTATTTCAAACCCGATGAAAAAGTAATAGCAAATATTGAGGAACTATTTAATTCAAAAAAATAACGAGGTAATTTTTTACTATGAGTATAGTAAAATATATAATTATAGTAAAATGTATTACATCTTTAAATATTAGTTTAAATCCCAAGGAACCTTAGCTATAATGAAAATAGTTCAGTTTTTTGAGGATGTGTCTTTAAGTGTCTATACAAGTTGATTCAAAATGGAACGATATTATTAATTACATTGGATTAAAAGATGAGCATTTAGAGCTTCTACATGACCAAAAAGCTTTTTTTGAAAAATATGCTAACGAGGTTGTTATAGATTTTTATTCAAGAGTTTTAAAAAATGATTCTCTTTCCAATATTGTTCTTGAATTTTCAACGTTTGACCGTTTAACAAAATCGCAAATCATCTATTTTAATCATTTGTTTTCAAGAAATATTGATTATTTATATATAATGTTTGTTCAAAAAATAGGAAGTACCCATTTTCGAATTGGTCTCAACCCTGAGTGGTTTTTAGCAGGGGTGAACGTCTATTTGGATGGAGTTTATAAATTATGCAGTCAATTAGACAATGGTCTTGATATTTATCATGCTTTCGCGAAGCGGATCTTATTTGATACGGAAGTATGCCTGGACCAATATGATCAACTTCGGATACAAAACAAAATAATTTAGCTACTAAAGGGGCGGCCGGTTAGGTTGCCTCTTTTTTGACATTTACTTGACATACTAAAATGTTATGATTGACGTAGCTTAATAGTAAATGAGGGAGTCTAATGAAAACGATTTTAGTTGTTGAAGATGAACTTGCTATTTCCATTGTTTTAAAAGCCTATCTTGAGAAAAATGGTTATAAAGTTCTACAGGCTTTTAGTGGAAAGGAAGCAATAGAAATATTTGAAGATGAAAAACCGTTGCTAGTTTTATTAGATGTTATGCTTCCAGACCTGAATGGCTGGAGTGTATTACAATATATTCGGGGTAGAAGCTCTTGTCCTGTCATCATGCTGACTGCACTTGGGGATATTGATAATAAGTTGAATGGCTTTAATCAAGGGGCGGATGATTACCTATCAAAACCATTTATAGGCGAAGAAGTCGTTGCCAGAGTGACTGCTGTATTGCGCCGTTCTACCCAGATAATCGAAAATGATCAGATTGTTTATTACGGCAGTTTAAAGATAGACTTTCAAGCCCACGCTGTCTTTTTAAATGGGATTGAGTTAACCTTCCCGCCTCGTGATTTATCGCTATTTCTATTTTTGGCAAAGCACCCGAATCAAACTTTTACAAGAGAGCAGTTAATAGAATATGTCTGGGGGATTGATTTTGAAGGCAGCGACCGGGCTGTAGATTTGGCGATAAAAAGGATAAGAAAGATGGTATCTAATTGGCCGGAAACAGAAGGTGAAATAAAAACTTTAAGAGGATTGGGGTATCAATTCAGTGTTAAAGAAAAATGATGAACGGCCTTCTCTTATTCGCTATTGGACTACACGCTATTTTCTAACATTATGCATCGGTTTGATTATTATAGGTGTTCTTACTATGCTTTGGATCAGGCATACTGCGACAGAGAAACGCTTGGATATATTAGAGATGACAGCAGAGGAAATTGCCGGACGGATTACAGAATGGGACGGGCTTGTTCTGCCTAATCTATATTTACAAAGGGTCATTGATGATCGCTTCCGCTTTTTGAAATTAGAGGGAAGACCGCTCATTTATGTTGCTGATGAAAATGGGAACATTGTCTATGGGATGAAAGATAAACTTTTTTCCATGTTTAATTTTAATGAAATCATCTCCCATTCCAATAACAAAAATGTACAAAAGATTTCAATACCCAGAGGCGAAGACTATTATCTGGTGAAAAAAGAAATTATAAAAAGCAACGAACATATTGGCTGGGTTTTGATCCTGTTACAAGAAAACGAGATTAAGCGCAGCCCGGAAGAATTAAAGCTGCTGTTTATCATGCTTAGCAGTTTGGCGATATTGGGCTGGGCCGTTATTTACTTTTTATTAAAAAAGCTGTTAAAACCAATAAGCAATGTCGCCCATTCCGCCGGGCAAATTGTCGATGGAAATTATAATATCAAACTTGACCAGAAGGTAAAAGAGAAGGAAATGTATGAACTATTACATTCCTTTAAAGAAATGGCGACCCGTTTACAGCAGCTCGAATCCTTACGAACAGAGCTATTAGCAGGAGTAACTCATGAATTAAAAACACCAGTTACAGCGATAAGTGGGTTAATTCAGGCTGTAAAGGATGATGTTGTAACGGGCGATGATGCAAAAGAGTTTTTGAATATTAGTCAAAAAGAGGTTGCAAGACTTCAAAAGATGGTTGAAGATTTGCTTGATTTTAATACATTTGCAGCAGGTAAGGTTAGAATTTCAAGTGAGACCATTAATCTGGGAAATTGCTTACAGGAAATTTTACATCAGTGGAAGCTTGTTCAGGAGGAAACGATTGAACTAAAAACGATATTTCCAACTGGGGTTATTATGATTTCCACAGACCCGCTCAGATTACAGCAAATCATCATGAACCTTTTAAATAATGCGAAGCAAGCATGTTCGGAGAATTGTTCGATTGAAGTCAGCGTTTATGAAATGGATCAGTTTATAGGTATTGACGTAAAAGACAATGGAACGGGCATACCAGAAGAAGAGCAGCCATTCATTTTCGAAAGATTTTTTCGAGGAAATAATAAAAAGCATAAAGTCCGCGGCTTAGGGTTAGGGTTGGCATTTAGTAAAATGATGGCTAAAGCGCTTGGTGGGGATTTGCTATTGAAAGAAAGTACGCAAGAAGGGACGATATTTACAATCCAATTACCTAAAAAAGCACCTTCGCTGTAGCTGGCGAAGGTGCTTTATATGGTGTTCTGCTATTATTGCTTTTCGTCATATCGAGGAATAAATTCAAATATTTCATGTGATTCGAAGCTATCCACAAGCTTACTAAGCCAGCGGTAATAGGCCAAACAGGAATAAAGCTTTTCGATTAATTGCTGGGCTTCTTCTCGAATATCGGCATCAATATCCTCCCGTTTTACCAAGATTTTAAGCTCCTTCATTGATTTTTCAATTGACGAGACATTCATAGAGATGGCTGGCCGCCACTTTATTGTAAATAGATCGATAAACGTCTGATACCAGTCTTCTTCTGCTTGATAAAGGTCCTTCCGCACACCTTTTTTCCAGACTTTATCCACCATTTTTAAATCCATTAAATTTCTGACTGATGTGCTCATGCTTGTTTTGCTCATCCCAAGCTCATCCTTCATTTCATCTAATGTCATTGGACTATTACTGAAAAATAAAAGTCCAAATAATCTCCCGACTGAATCCGTTATTCCGTATAAATTCATATTATGGGCAATTGTGTCGATAACACGTTCTTTTGCTAGATCTAATTGCTCTTTTGGATCAACTTCCATTACTGCTATTCCCACCAATCTTCCGATTACTACTACATATATTATGAATATAGACTACCATTAAAAATTTGAAAGTAAAGAGGGGAACAGGATAGCATTTGGGAGTAATATGGAGGTATTTTGAGAATATTGTATATTTTGTACGTACAGTTTTTTCTGTATAAACTTAACGGCCGAATATAACGGTATATGGACTTTGATGGAATAACTGGGAAAGTCTACAATTAAAAAGTCAGGGTCGGTAAAGTTATTCGATTCAGAGTAAGTGAGGTGGAAGTATGGAACAGGAGCAAACAGTAAAGCTTCAAGTTCAAAATGTAACTAAGATATTCGGAAAAAGTCCGAAAAAAGCACTTCAATTAATAGAAGAAGGTTATTCAAAGGCAGAAATACTGAAGCAAACAGGCTGTACGGTTGGTGTAAACCAGGCAAACTTTGAGGTGTATGCCGGGGAAATTTTCGTTATTATGGGCCTTTCCGGAAGTGGAAAGTCAACGCTGGTAAGAATGCTCAATCGCTTAATAGAGCCAACAATTGGTAAAATTGATCTTGATGGTTTGGACGTTGTTAAAATGAATAAGGCCGAATTACGGAAAATTCGTCGTGAAAAAATCAGTATGGTATTTCAAAAGTTTGCCCTTTTACCACATCGAACCGTTTTAGAAAATACAGAGTACGGTTTAGAGGTTCAAGGAGTGGCTAAAGAATCACGGAAACAGATAGCTTTGGAAGCTCTAAAGCTGGTTGATTTGGTAGGTTACGAGAATCAATACCCGAGCCAGTTAAGCGGTGGGATGCAGCAGCGGGTTGGACTAGCTAGAGCATTGGCAAATGATCCCGATATTCTGCTGATGGACGAAGCTTTTAGCGCATTAGACCCATTAATTAGAAAAGATATGCAGGATGAATTGTTGGAACTGCAAAGTAGGATGGAAAAAACAATTATCTTTATTACGCATGACTTGGATGAAGCGCTTAAAATTGGTGATCGGATCGCCTTAATGAAGGATGGCGCCATTGTCCAAATCGGGACTGCTGAGGAAATTTTAATGAATCCTTCGAATGAATATGTTGAAAGATTCGTAGAAGATGTTGATTTGAGCAAAGTGTTAACGGCAGGGCATGTCATGAAACGTGCAGAATTCGTGCAAGTTGATAAAGGTCCACTAGTCGCATTGCAAATGATGAGAGACCTTGGAATTTCAAGTATTTACGTTGTCGATAAAAAACAAAACTTGCTTGGTGCCGTAACAGCAGAAGAAGCAAGTAAAGCTGTAAACCAAGGCAAACCTCTAACTGCGATTTTAGAAAAAGAAATTAAAACGGTTACAAAAGAGATGTTATTAGTGGATCTTTTTGAACTAGTTTCAGAGGCTGTCATACCAGTTGCGGTAGTAGATGAAGAACATCGTCTGAGAGGCATTGTTATTCGTGGGGCTGTTCTAGGGGCCTTGTCGGGTAATGAACGTTATATCAACGATGTATCAACTATAGCACAAGAAGAAGTGGCTCCAACTACAGTAGAAGAAGGGAGGAAGGTAAATGGCTAGTAAAACAGAAGGATTATTGCCAAAACTACCTCTTGCCGATTGGATTGATTCCCTTGTTGATTGGCTGACCGCTACGTTTGATGCTGCCTTTGAGGGGATTTCAGGAGGCTTAAAAGCATTTGTTGAAGGTATGGTAGATGGTCTTGGGATAATTCCACCGATTGTTCTTATTATTTTAATGACTCTATTAACCTGGAAAATTTGTAATCGGAATATAGCTTTATTTACATTAGTAGGTTTATTTTTAATTGATAATTTAGGTTATTGGGATGCAATGCTAGATACAATTGCTTTAGTGCTTACATCGGTGATTTTATCAATTTTGATTGGAATACCGGTCGGCATTTGGGCATCACAAAGCAAAGTCGTCAAGAATATCGTAATTCCATTCCTAGACTTTATGCAAACAATGCCTGCCTTTGTATATTTAATTCCAGCTATTTTCTTCTTTAATATTGGAGTTGTACCAGGAGTTGTCGCATCGGTCATTTTTGCGACACCGCCAACAATCCGGTTGACGATATTAGGGATCAGTCAAGTGCCTGCTGACATTATCGAAGCAACTGAGGCATTTGGTTCTACAACAAAACAAAGATTAATCAAGGTGCAGCTTCCATTAGCGATGCCGACCATTATGGCGGGGATTAACCAAAGTATCATGCTTGCATTGTCCATGGTTGTTATTGCATCAATGGTTGGAGCACCTGGTCTTGGCACCGATGTATATCGTGCTGTTACACAAATCAAGACAGGAGTCGGTTTTGAAGCTGGTTTGGCAATCGTTATTATTGCGATTATTCTAGACCGGATTTCTCAAAATATAGGAAAAAATAAACAAGGGGGAACAGTATAATGAAAAGATGGTTAAGCTTTTTACTAGTTTTAGTGCTGGCTATTGGACTAGCAGCCTGCGGCTCACAAGGAGCAGGCAATGAGGGGGAAGAATCAACAACTGCAGCTGTTGGTGAAAGTGTAGATTACGAGATTATCGGGATTGACCCTGGTGCAGGCATTATGAAAGCAACTGCAAAAGCAATTGAAGATTATGGTTTGGAGGATTGGACACTTATCGAAGGTTCAGGTGCTGCCATGACAGCTGCTTTAAAAAAGGCTTATGATAAAGAGGAACCAATCATCATCACAGGCTGGACACCACATTGGAAATTTGTAAAGTTTGATTTGAAATATTTAGAAGATCCTAAAGGTGTATATGGAGATGAAGAAAATATCCATACGATTACACGTAATGGCCTAGTAGAAGATCATCCAAATGCCGTTAAAGTATTAGATCAATTCCATTGGACTGCGGATGATATGAGTACCGTGATGGTTATGATTGAAGAAGGCACGAAGGAAGAGGAAGCCGCTGCAAAATGGGTTGAAGAGAATGCTGAAAAAGTAGCTGAATGGACTGCCGGTGCCGAAAAGGTTGATGGCGACAAAATTACGCTTGCCTACGTTGCTTGGGCTAGTGAAATCGCAAGTACAAATGTTCTTGCAAAAGTGTTAACTGATCTTGGCTATGATGTAACGATGACACAATTAGAGGCAGGTCCATTATGGGCAGGTATTGCTGACGGTAGTGCTGATGCATCTGTTGCTGCATGGCTGCCGGTCACACATGCTGACTATGCTGCCGAATTTGAGGGCAAGTTTGAAGATCTAGGTTCTAACATGGAAGGAACAAGAATTGGACTAGTTGTTCCAAGCTATATGGATATTAACTCTATCGAAGATTTAAAATAAACATTTGTTTAAAAAGGAAGAGGCTGGCACTCCTAAATGGAGGCGCCAGCCTCTTCTTTCTTATTTAATCTGTATAGAATTCGCCGTTTTTGATAAAGCATCATACCGACCTCGGCAACATCCTCGATTGTAGATTTATTAATAAATGCCCCAAACACCATGCCCACGACTGGAACCATTTGAAAAAGCTTTTTCCAACCGAAGTTATCACGATAGGTAATCATTACTTCACGCCAGCCTTGGAGTTGAGAAATAGCTTGATTTTTAGAATTGGTTTCAGAGTCATTGTCATAGGAAGATAGCTCATCAAGTATTGCCTTTTTTCCTACAATATCGGAAGAAGCAAATTGCATACACTTAACAATAAAAATCCGTTCTTTCCGCTCATTTGGATCGAAGCCGTAACATATCGCAATTTCCTGTAATGTTTTTAATGAAAGCCCAAGCAAAATGGGGATGTCAATCGAAAGTGTTAGGAAACCGCCAACACCGGTTGTAGCACCCTGGGCCATTGCTATACTCTTCGTCGTTTTAATGTAGGAGGCCGCAACCTCATTCATCGTTTCGACAGGCTGCTCAGCAATTTCAGCGATTGTAATCGAATCAAGGTTTAATTTTTTAGTATATGTTTTGCAAATATTCTTTTCGCTTACAAGATAGCGCCCACCCGATTGAACATAGTAGCCAAGTTCATCGAGAATTTGTCCAACCTTTTCATGAATAAATTTAGGGGTTAAACGGTCAAGGATTTGAAACGGCAGCCGACCAAGCTTTTCCCAAAAGAATAAGCCTTTTTGATCCTTTTCCCACTTTTCAATATATTGCAGTTGCTGTATAAGGGATTCTTTTGTTTCGAATGATTCCATTGTAAAGTCTCCTAATTTTTTTCTTTATATTATTTACGGATATTATGTGTTGGAAGTTTCAAGTTAAGAAAATAATTACTATGATAAAGGAAATCGGTTACAGTTGCCAGTTTGCTCAAAAAAGATGATAATGTAAAGGTAAATCAAATCATATAAGGGAGGGCGTTTCCATGGATATTGCTGCTTTATCAACCGCAATGAGCCAGGTTAACTTAGGTCAACAGGTGGGTATCGCGCTTACGAAAAAAGTAATGGACACTGCTGAAGTCAATGCCAACGCATTAACTGAAATGCTAAAAACTTCAAGTGCCCCGGCACCACACCCAACACTTGGGAAATTTATTGACATTAGTGGTTGAGGAGTGTTGGTGAGAAATATGATTGGTTGCTTATGTATACACGGGTTTACTGGAAGCCCGTTTGAAGTTGAGCCTCTTGGTAATTTTCTTAAAGAAAATACAAGCTGGATTGTAGAAACGCCCACGTTACCTGGTCATGGGGGAGAATTAGCTCGCTTAAGAGGAGTCGCCTACCAAGATTGGGTTCAAGAAGCTGAACAATCTTTACAAGGAATGCTTGCCAAATGCAGCACTGTCTATTTAGTAGGCTTCTCCATGGGTGGGGTTATTTCAGGCTACTTAGCAACAAAATACCCGGTAAAAAAGCTTGTGCTATTAAGTGCTGCTGCTTATTATATAAACCCAAAACAGCTGCTGCAGGATATTAAGGAAATGGCTGCGGAGGGTATGCGGGGAACTCTTGGTAATAATGATTTATTTCAAAGATATCGAAAAAAAATTAAAGAAACCCCGCTGACAGCGACCTTTCAGTTTCAAAGGCTGGTAAAAGAATTAAGGCCGACCCTATCGCAAATAGAAGTGCCTACCTTAATAGTGCAGGGTGAATTAGACGGCATCGTACCTGTAAAAAGTGCGAGTTTCTTATATAATACAATCCCTTCGAATGAGCGGGAGATAGTCTATTTACCGAAGTCCAAGCATCTTGTTTGCCATGACGAAGATAGAGATCAACTATTTACGACAGTGGAAAAATTTTTAATAAAATAAAAGGCTGTACGAATTGTCAGGCACGATGAGATGCCAAACTATTTCGTCAGCCTTTTATTTTTTAAGTCAGAATACTTAAGATTTAAACGAAATAACAATACCGCCTTCACCGGCATATGTTCCAATTAAGGGTCCAATTTCAGATAAAATTGTTTCCTTGAAATTATATTTTTCCTTAATTTCTTTCAGTAGACCCAAGGCTTTTTCTTCACTATTGCTGTGAGTCATTGTTAAAACCTTTTTCTCAAAATCCTTTCCGCATTCACCGATCTGTTCGATGAACCGGCGCAGCACTTTCTTGTCGCCACGAACTTTTTCACGAACCTCAATAAGGCCATCTTTGCTTACTTCAAGCATAATTTTTATATTAAGGGCATTGGCAATAGCAGCTTTTGTTTTGCTAAGGCGTCCGCCTTTAACGACATTTTCCAGTGTCTCTAATAAAATTAACGTATTCACTGAATCAATAGAGGACTGTGCATTAGCAATAACTTCATCGAAGCCAGCACCGCAGTTTATGAACTTCACAGCTTCTTCAATTAGCAGGATTTGTCCACAGGAACCAGTTTTAGTATTGAGAACAGCAATTTTTCGGTTTGGCTGTTCTTCAAGAAGCATATCCATACCTACGACTGCGCTCTCATAAGTACCGCTTAAAGCCTTAGAAAGTGAAAAAACAATAATGGCCTTGTCTTCTGGTACTTCCTTATATGCCTCCAAAAAGTCATATGGAGCGGGACAGGAGGTTTTCGGAAGCTCTGCTGATTCCTTCATCATTCTGTAAAAGGTTTCATTATCTATATCAATTCCGGTTTTAAAGCTTTGGTCTCCAAAACTTACATTTAAAGGAACTACTTTGATGTCATACTGATTTATAAACGATAATGGCAAATCTGCTGCACCATCTGTGATGATTTTTATCGTCATGATTCACACCTACTAACCTTTGAGATATACCCTCTATTCTAACATCAGGATGGACTCTGCGATATTTATTTTTTGTTTTTCCATAAAAATAGAAATAAACCTGCCATTAAAATAAGACCACCTATCCATTGTGAGACGGTTAATACTTCATCTAATATGAAATAGGCTAAAATGGAAGCACCAACCGGTTCAAATAGAATACTCATGGAAATAATAGAAGTGCTTAACCATTTAATCGCCCAATTAAATAATGTATGGCCTAAAAGAGTTGGTACGATAGCCAATAATAGAAAAACGACCCAATCTTGTTTAGAATAAGAAAACAAAGAATAACCAAGAATTAAATCATAAATAAGTAAAGTAATCGAGCTAATCAAGTAGACGACAAAAGTGTATGTAAATAATGAAAGTCGTTTACGTACTGTTTGGCCGAATAGGAAATAGGCTGTCACCATAACAGCTGCTATGATTGCAAGAAAATCACCCCATAATGCCATACCGCTAACCTTAAAGTCGCCCCAACTGATAATAAAGCTTCCCATTATAGCTAGTATTCCGCTTAAAAAAGCCCCTAAACTAATTTTTTCTTTATAAAAGAAATAGGTACCGATAAAGGCGAAAATAGGCTGGAGGGTGACAAGGACAACTGAACTTGCAACAGATGTATAATTTAAAGATTCAAACCAAAAAATAAAATGAAACGCTAGGAATACTCCTGCGATTATAGAATAGATCCAGTCCTTTTTTTCAATAAGACGGATTTCCCTCCAATACTTGGGCGTAAAAAAGGGCACCATCAAGAGGACTGTAAATAGTAACCGGTATGTTGCAATAATCGCAGCTGGTGCTGAAGAAAGTTTAACAAAAATGGCTGATGTGGATACAGCAACAGCCCCGATAAATAAGGCCAAATAGGGATTTATTTTTGGGTTCAAGATAATCTCCTCTTTTTTTTAGATAATATTTCAATTCTATCATAGCGGTTATCTTATTTATATTTTGGAAGCATTCTTCATTTTGATTGCGAAGTCAGCTGGAATATGCTAAGATTAATAATTATGCCAAAAAGTAGAAATTAGGGAGTTTTGAATACATGACAATGTTTCATGAATTAGGAATAAGTGAAAAAATTATGAAATCAATCCAGGCAATGGGCTTTGAAGAGGCTACACCAATTCAATCTGAAACCATTCCTGTATCATTACAAGGAAAAGATGTTATCGGACAAGCACAGACTGGTACTGGAAAAACGGCTGCCTTTGGTATTCCGATGATTGAAAAAATCGACATTAAAAATACGTTTATTCAAGGGATCGTCGTTGCTCCAACCCGTGAATTAGCGATTCAAGTTGCTGAAGAGTTAAATAGAATTGGTCAATTCAAAGGTGTTAAAGCATTGCCAATCTATGGTGGTCAGGATATTAACCGCCAAATCCGTGCTTTAAAAAATAGACCGCAAATTATTGTTGGAACACCTGGTCGCTTAATGGACCATATGAACCGCAAAACCATTCGCCTGCAAAATATCCAAGTTGTGGTTTTGGATGAAGCAGATGAAATGTTAAACATGGGCTTTATTGAAGATATTGAGGCGATTCTTAAAGAAGTGCCGGAAGTACGTCAAACATTATTGTTCTCTGCGACAATGCCGGAACCAATCCGTAAAATTGCTGAGAACTTTATGAATGATCCAGTACAGATCAAAGTTAAAGCGAAAGAGATGACCGTTCCCAATATTGAACAGTACTATATTGAAATGCAGGAGAAAAAGAAATTCGATGTATTAACACGTTTGTTGGACATGGAATCTCCTGAGTTGGCGATTGTTTTTGGACGTACAAAACGCCGTGTTGACGAATTAAGTGAAGCATTGAATACAAGAGGATATGCTGCTGAAGGAATCCATGGCGATTTAACACAAGCAAAACGAAGTTCAGTTCTTAAAAAGTTTAAAGCTGGCACAATTGAAGTTCTTGTAGCAACGGACGTAGCTGCACGTGGACTTGATATTTCAGGCGTAACACATGTATACAACTTTGATATCCCACAGGATCCGGAAAGTTATGTTCACCGTATTGGACGTACAGGACGTGCTGGGAAGACAGGTCTAGCTTATACGTTTGTAACGCCAAGAGAAATTGGCCAATTGAAAAATATTGAGCGAACAACAAAGAGAAGTATGGAACGCAAACCAGTTCCTTCCATGGATGATGCATTAGAAGGACAAAAGCAGATTACTGCAGAAAAGATATTATATACTATTCAGAATGAGAATTTTTCATTCTATAAACATATGGCAGAGGAATTGCTTGACGAGCATGATTCAGTTACAGTAGTTGCTGCGGCTATTAAATTGTTAACGAAAGAACCGGATCAAACACCAGTTCAGTTAACAGCGGAAGCACCTGTTGTTGCGAAGGAACGAAAAGGGCGTGGTGGCGACAATCGTTCACGAGATAACCGCTCACGCGATAGCTATTCACGTGATAGCCGACGCCGTGAAGGTGGAGGTTCAAGAGGAAAAGGCGGCAACTTCGGGCGGAATAGCAGAGGGCGCAGTTCAAGCCCAAGCGCTAGCCGTAAAAAAACATTTAAATAATAATGAATATAAAAAATGCTAACCAGTGGGGTTAGCATTTTTTCTCTTTTTTTATTTTTCACTTTTCTATTAATTTTCCTAGTGGCTTAAAAATCTGATCTATAAGTTGAGTTGGTCCGGGCAATTCAGGAACAAACATCAGTAAGGTGGCAAGAATCCAGCCTAATAAAGACAACGAAATAAGGGCCGCCTTTTCTTTTTTATTATCCTTCTTAATTTTTGCCAATTGGAACATTACAATACAAATTATTAAAAAGCTGTACCCTAATAAAGCGCCCCATTTCACTCTTCTACCACCTCTTCTTCAGGAATCAAGGAAGGTCGAGTGACCATTCCCGGTCTACGGACAATGGCTCTTGTCTCAATTAAAACCTCCACCTGTGGAAATATTTCATCCCAATTTTCTTTATTTTTATTCCAAATATCAGGATAAGAGCGGTGAAAGGCATCGGAAAAACCGAATATGTCGGCGTTCATTTCCTTCTGAACTATAGCTAACGCTGAGTATACTCTGTTGTGAATATCCTTTTCCAGCTTGTGCTCGAGCATTTCTATTGTTTTCTGATCGGTTATATCTAAAACGGTCCCGTTATTTATAATGTCGACTTCTGTAGTTGCTTTAAGTGTAATTTTCCACCTTCCATTTTCGATGCTTGGTATTAGTTTAGTATAGGAATGAAGCAATACCATTGAAATGTATCCATCAACTATTCTGGGTTTTACAGTTACAACGGCTTGGCTTATTTCATTCCTAAGCCATAATACCCCTCTCGTTTGTGCTCCATCGATAGTTCCAACCATTTTCCCTTTTTTAAAAATAGCTGTTCCATTAATATAGGCAATGGTTTGGTTTTCCTCTGCTGGTGGTTGCGATTTTAAGACTTCGATCAAAGGCAAAGCAGATGCACCTGAATCACCTATAAACATCTGGGCTGCCTCCTTAATCGTGATCTCTATACCAGTCTTCAACATCGATAGCTCCCGTAATACCTCTGATAAATCCCGTTCCAATGGAGGAGTTAGTCTGAGTACTTTTTTGGCTGGATCTTTACTGACATAAATATGAGAACGGTCGCGTAACTGAGGGTGGCGTAATATAAAATCTAATTTGGGGCGAATATCCTCTCTAGCCAATTTCTCGTTTATAATAAATACTTCGGCATGTCCCCAAAATAATTGCCTTGGAAACAGTTGCTGGAGTTTAGACATTGCATCGGCAATCGTTACACCCTCAGCAGAACGAACTACTACTGGCTGCCCACCGCCACCGCTGCCACTTTCCCCCATTTGTTGGCCTCCGCCACCGGCTTTTGGAGTGTATACTTGGACGGTTAACTCCAGTTTTTCATCACTTTTTTTATCTAAACCTGCAGCTACAATAATGGCAAGATCATTAACTTCCTTTCGACCCCAACAGCCTGAAAGAAAGAGAACAATGCATATACATAAAAAAAGGATTCCTTGTCGTTTTAAGAACAACATATTAGGCCTCCTTTTTTTGTTCAAGCTTTTTCCGCAGCCAAGCTATACAAAGTAATAACATCGGAATTAGTCCTTGTACAAATATAAAATAAAAGGGTGCCGTTGTGGACAAGAAGTTGGTCAATATCCACAAATTGGGGGCAGACCACATTGAAAATACGATTAAAAGAAAACCAACCGGAAATACAATTGGCTGATAGGTAGAAAGCTTCAACCATTGAGCAATGCTAATTACATTAATATAATAAAATACTGATATTTTAATAAATGTTCCTGAAACCCATATAGCCATAACAATCGACTCAAGATGCTCAAGAAAATCTGCGATACTTACATAACGAACTGCTACCATTACGGGATAGGCAAACACACCTGTAAGTTCTCCAAATAGCATATATGTTACTAAATTGGACGACATTAATACAAAAATAACACTTATTACTGAAGCCAATCCATATTTAAGGCCCTTTTTTCGATCCTTCAAAAAGGGTAGTAAAAACGCAATAAGAAAAAATTCACTAAACCAGCCTTGGGGAACGATGGATCCGATTAAAGAAGGTGATATTCCGTTCTCCATAATTGGGAAAATATTTTTGATATCCAGATCCCTAATTAGTAAGACTAATACTATTATGAAAAGGAAGTACACGACTGGCAAAATGACTTCGGAGGATCTGCCAATCACCTCAATCCCGCCGTAAACAGCAAAAGCACAAACTAATACCATACTTCCCATTATAATAACCATCGGTGTTTCAGATAGAAACGTTCCGGTTACAAACTCACTGTATTCCCGTATTATAATTCCGTTGATATGCAAATAAAACAATACATAAATCAGCCCAAGTATTTTTCCAAAAAACGATCCGATAATATGTTCTGCATAATCAATAATACTTTCATTAGGATAGAGTTTATTTAAATTGAATGCTATAAAAATAACGGCCGATCCACAAATACCTGCCCATAGTGGAGATATCCATAAATCCTGTTTTGCGTGCTTTACCGTAATCGCTGGCACTAACAGGACTGCAGTAGCAACGATTGTTGGACTCATCATCACAGCCATTTGGAAAGCTGAAATTTTTCCTCTTTCAATCAATGTTTTCAACTCCTAATCAGGATCCTTAAAAGGCGCTGGCTTTTGGCCGGGTGGCTGACGATACTTGTTGTATTCCCCTGTTAAGTGGGGGCGAGATCTCATTGACCACCAAGGTGCCCTTATCAATACATCCTTAAGTTCACGACCTTTTATTGGACCTAGAGGTGCTAAATATGGAACACCGAATGAACGAATAGAACAAAGATGGACAATGATTGAAATTATCCCAAGCATAATTCCGAGCAAACCTAATGTTCCGGCCAATGTGATGATAGGAAATCTTAATAATCTGATGGCAATCGCGCTATTATAGCGCGGTATTGTAAAGGAGGCTATTCCTGTTACAGCCACGACCATTACCATTGGGGCAGAAACAAGCCCGGCAGATACTGCTGCTTGCCCAATTACAAGTGCGCCAACAATACTAACGGCTGAGCCGACTTGTTTTGGTAAGCGGATACCTGCTTCCCGAAGTGCTTCAAATGTTATTTCCATTAACAATACTTCGATGAGCGCCGGAAAGGGTACTTCCTCCCTTGATTTTGCGATACTCAGCAGCAATGAAGTAGGAACCATCTCTTGATGAAATGTAAGAATTGCCACATAAATAGCGGGGAGCAATAAAGCAATTAACAAAAAGCTATAACGCAACCAACGGATTAATGTGCTAACGAGAAAATGTTGATAATAATCCTCGGCGGATTGTAACAAAGAATAAAAAGTAATCGGGACGATTAGAGCGAAAGGAGTTCCGTCCACCAATATGGCGACACGACCCTCTAGAAGATTTGCAATCACAACATCAGGTCTTTCAGTATTTAAAACCTGAGGGAATGGTGAAAACGGAGAATCCTCGATAAACTCTTCAATATAGCCACTTTCAAGTACAGCATCAATATCTATCCGCTCTAGACGATTCCTAACTTCTTCAATTAAAGTAGAATCGGCAAGGTTATCAACATAGGTAATGATTACATTTGTTTTACTTTGAAGGCCAATTTTAAGAGATATCATCTTAAGACTAGGACTTTTAATCCTTCTTCTTAATAATGAGGTATTTACTGTTAAAGTTTCGGTAAATCCGTCCCGTGGACCGCGTATAACGGACTCAGCCGTTGGCTCTTCAATTGATCTTTTCTCCCATTTTGCCAGTCCTACAGAAAAGCCTGTTGCCTGATAATCTATTAATATAACCGGGTTACCAGAAGATATTTGCTCTATGACTTCATTAACCGTGCCTATTTTTTGTATACTGGAAACTGGCAACTTTCGCTCAAGCAACTCATTTAAAGTAAGAGAATGTTTATCGGTCAGCTCCATGAGTGGAGAGAGTACGCTCTTATCAATTTCTTCAATATTGGAAAGCCCGTCGATGTATATGAGCACGGCCTTTGTTTTACCATAAATCATAAAATGGCGAAATATCACATCTGAACAATTAGAATAGATTGATTGTAATGATTGTAGATTATCATTTATATTCCTTGAGAGAGACTTTTTCATGGGTTCGGAACCGCTATGATTTTTCGATTGTTCTTGAGTTGAAGTCTTAAATATACTTTTAAAATTAGTAAAATCCATATTAAATACCTCATATTACTTGGTAATTGGTTATACTATCCAACCAGCGTTTCCAATTTCGGGAGAGGATATACATATAACGATAAATATTTGCCGAATTTTGTCGATAGCGATAATGTAGTCTAACTAATATAAAAACCCCTTTCTCCTAAAACTGGAGAAAGGGGACAAAATTAACCTTTTGAGTAATATGAATTTAAGTTTTTTACAGTTGTTATTATTATTAAAATAGGTACTAAGCCTCCAAGTATCACCCAAGTTAGACCTAATCCATGGGCACCGTTGATATACATGACGGCACCACTGCTAATTCCTAGACATGCGAGAAAGACAGCTGCCCAAACAATATATTTTTGACGCCGTTTCATTTTGAGATAAACATCGATGTGAAACATAAATATCACTCCTTTCATCTCCTTACAGATATTGTAAAACTATTAAAGGATTATTGATGTGAGTTATTCTTGGTTTTTTACGGTAATTATGAAACTTTATTGAACAATAAAATGTCTATACATATAGGGGGTGCGAATTTTGTGAAGAAAAAAATCAATATCATTCATTTTATATATATACTTGTCTTTCTTTTCGGTCTTTTACCTGTTGCGTCGATTTATTTACAGCCGCGGATTGAAATGGCTTCAATTGATAAGCAGCTTGAAGCAGGCAACGAACCGACAGCAAAGGATCAAATTAAATCCCTGCTTCAACAGAATATTTCCGATAAGAAAAAATGGGAGATCATTCAAAAGTATATGATTGATGGTGATTTAGCCCATCGTTTCGATGTTTATATTGGACCTTCCATCACAACTTGGCCAAATCCAGACAATCCAAATGTGTTTACGGCAGAAGAGGCTATTCCGTATTTAGAAGAATATATAGAGGATGGTCCGATTGATGGTTATATGCAGTCAGCTGCCAAGCAGTTGGCCATATACTACCAACAGCAGGGCAATTCTGAAAAGGCGGATCAAATTTTAGTAAAAGCATCAGTAAGGGCGATATCATTTTCAGAGGATTATTACGTGACAGAGATTTTTATAAAAAGGGTTCAATTAGCGTTGGAGACAAATAATTTTTCGAAAGCCGAGTCGATCATCGAGGAACTGAAAGAACAGGCAAAGCAGAATAACACAACAAATGCGGATCTTCAAACGATTATCCCGTTGCTTGAGATTGAAAAATTGCTACATGAAGGAAAATTCATTCAAGCCCATGAAAAGCTAAACCAAGATGTAGTTACGCTTAAGAAACAGTGGAACGAGGAAAACGAAAAGTACCGAGAAATGGCCGAACAGGCAGGCCAACAACCGCCTGAGGACCTGCAATTTGAAAACGGTGTATTTGCTAGTGAGTTACTATCGATCAAACATCAACTAGAACAAGCTATCAAACTGAGAAACACAAATTTAGCGTCAATTGAGGGGAGAATTACTAAATCAAACGGTATGCCTATGTCAGGTGTTGGTGTGTTTTTACGGGATGAAGCATCTGTCAATATGTCGGTGGGTCGTGATGAAAGGCATCAAACGTTGACAGACGAAAATGGCTTTTATCAGATGACCGGTGTTATTCCGGGTAAGTATCAGATCCATCTTGGGTTAACACAGGCGCAGGTTGACGGTTGGGCTTGGGCAATGCCGAAAGATCAATGGATTGATATAACGGGAGATAGAAAGATTACGTATAATATAAAGTTCAATCCTTTAATAGAAATCCATGAACCAGTTAATTATAAAGAAATTCGTTCAAAAGAAGTCCATTTTAAATGGGAAAAGGTTAGCGATGCAGATTACTACGATTTAAATCTTTGTTTAGAGTTTGATAATGGGTCAACTTGCTCTTCCGTTGAAACAAATATTAAACAAAACGAATTTACTATTCCGTTCGAGGAGTTGTATGACAAAAAAACTGGCATAATGTTTTCAGGAGATGGCTCGCAAATTGAAACGGTAGAACCTGGGAGTTTATTAGGATTTGCAAATAGTAACGGGGAGTTTTCTTGGTATGTTAGGGCATATGATAAAGATGACTCAGTGATCACGCAAAGCAACGGTTATACTTTAAACAAGCGCTTATTAGATAAAGCACCGATATTCTACTTAAAAGAGCGCGAATTGACAAAGGCAGACCAATTGCTATTAGAACATAAAATACCGGAAGCATTTGAGCTATATAAGCAAACTGTAAAAGAGAACCCCAACGATACGCACAGCCAGCGTATGGTTACAAGATTAAGTGAATTTGTGAAAGATATTGAGGGTAAATAGGAAGTCTCACAAAAACGTAACAAATAAAGCATCCTGTTAATAATAACGGGATGCTTTTCTTAAAATAATGGGTGTCCATCTGGTGCTCTAACTGAAGGGGGGCGAATTGCCTCTATTATCTTTATTATAGTGTTTAATTAATAATCTCTAGATTAATTATATTCATACTATTTCTTATATTAGAAAAGTTTTTATAGACAATTGTGGGTAATGAGGATATAATACTAATATATAAAAGATTAGGAATACTTTCAAAAAAATAAATTTGTATACATATTGGTGTCAGACTGGAAAGGGGAATGGCATGATTTCTTTTGAAAACGTTAACAAGTACTATGGGGATTTTCATGTATTAAAAGATATTAATCTCTCAATAAAAGAGGGAGAGGTTGTTGTAATCATTGGGCCATCAGGCTCTGGAAAAAGTACTTTACTGAGATGTATTAATAGGCTAGAAACCATTACAGACGGAAATTTTACCGTAAATAATATCTCAGTCAATGACAAGAAAACAGATATTAACAAACTTCGACGAAATATTGGTATGGTATTCCAGCACTTTAATCTCTATCCGCATAAAACGGTTTTAGAAAATATTACTCTAGCACCAATCAATGTTTTAAAGCAGTCAGCAGAAGAGGCAAAAAAGACTGCGATGTATTACTTAGAAAAAGTAGGTATTCCCGACAAAGCGTCTTCTTATCCTTCACAGCTTTCTGGTGGACAACAACAACGTGTAGCTATTGCTAGGGGACTTGCAATGCAACCGAAAATTATGCTTTTTGATGAACCTACATCGGCTCTTGATCCCGAGATGGTAGGAGAAGTTTTGGATGTAATGAAAGCGCTGGCAAAAGAAGGCATGACAATGGCTGTTGTTACTCACGAAATGGGATTTGCAAAAGAAGTGGGAGATCGAATTGTATTTATGGATCAAGGCAAGATTTTAGAAGAGGCAAAACCGGCAGAGTTTTTTGCGAACCCGAGGGAAGAGCGGGCGCGATTATTTCTCAGCCGTGTATTAAATCACTAAACAAAAAGGGAGAGGGTCTCAAAATGAAAAAACTAATTTTATTAACAGTAGTAGCTCTTATGTCAGTATTGCTGCTAGCAGCTTGTGGTTCTGGTGCAAGCAAGGAGGTAGCAACAACGGGTGAGTCGAAGGAAGGAAACGCAGAGCAAGGGGTAAGCGGCATCCTTGACACGATTAAACAACGTGACAAAATCGTTTTTGGTGTAAAACATGATACTAAGTTATTTGGTTTGAAAGATCCAGCTACAGGAGAAGTAGCAGGCTTTGATATCGATATTGCAAGGCAAATTGCTAAAGAAATTCTTGGTGATGAAAATAAAGCAGAATTTGTAGAAGTAACTTCAAAAACAAGAATACCTTTATTGAATAAAGGTGACATTGATGCAATTGTTGCAACGATGACAATTACAGAAGAACGTAAAAAAGAAGTTGATTTTTCAAATGTATATTTTGAAGCAGGGCAATCACTCCTTGTGAAAAAAGGAAGTCCTGTACAAAGTATTGAAGATCTAACAAAAGATACACCAGTACTAGCTGTAAAAGGATCTACATCTACTATTAATATCCGTAATGCAGCTCCAGATGCACCGGTATTAGAATTTGAAAACTACGCAGAAGCATTTACTGCACTAAAAGCAGGGCAAGGTGTAGCATTGACGACAGATAACGCAATTCTTTTAGGAATGGCTTCTGAAGATAATTCTTTTGAATTAGTTGGAGGAACATTTACAGACGAGCCGTATGGAATTGCAGTGAAGAAGGGGAATACAGAATTAGTAGATGCAATCAACGGTGTTCTTGATACGCTTAAATCCAATGGCGAATACGATGCTATTTATAAGAAATGGTTTGATTTACAATAACTAAATTTTTCTAATCGGGATGGGCAGTAAATGCTCATCCTAATTAATTTAAAGTGGGGTGAAATAGATGTTAGATTTCTCAATTGTAGTAAACTATTTTGATATGTTTATGGATGGCTTTATCGTTACGATACTGGCTAGTATTGTAGCGTTAATTGCTAGCTTTATACTTGGAGCAATTATTGCAGTAATGAGAATTACACCAATTGCACCACTTCGATGGTTTGGGACAATTTATACGGAGTTTTTTCGAAATATACCGTTAGTTATAATTGCCTTTTTCTTTTATATAGGAACTCCGGTCCTCGGGATAAGATTTTCTGGGATTACTGCAGGAACGATAGCGCTTTCGATTTATACATCATCGTTTATTGCCGAAGCCATTCGCTCTGGCATCTTGTCCGTTCCAAAAGGACAAATGGAGGCGGCGAGATCTTCAGGTTTAAATTACCTTCAAACAATGAGGTTAATCATACTACCTCAAGCAATAAAAATTGTGATCCCGCCAATTGGTAACCAATTTGTTAACTTGGTAAAAAATTCATCAATTTTGGCTCTGATTGCAGGTGCTGACCTAATGTACCAAGCAGATCTTATTTCAGCAAGAACCTATATTGTTTTTGATGTATACATATTTGTTGCATTATTTTATTTAGTTCTAACTGTACCATTGAGTATGGGTGTAGGGTACCTTGAGAAACGCCTTACAAATAGTCGCTAGGAGGTGTCATAATGGATTTTATAGGTGCATATTCTCCGGAAAATTTGAAGTTTTTGCTTGAAGGATTTTATGTTACACTTTACGTTTCACTCTTTTCTATTATCTTTAGTTTTATATTTGGTGGGTTATTAGGTACTTTGAGGTATGCAAAAATCCCGGTTATTTCCAAAGTTGTAACGGTTATTATTGAAACCATTCGAAATTTACCGCTTCTTCTTATCATATTATTTACGTACTTTGCCTTGCCTGAAATTGGAATTAATCTAAGCATTACAGTTTCCGCTATTATTGCGTTGACTGTTTTCGAATCAGCCATGCTTGCTGAAATCGTCAGAGGTGGGTTAAATTCAGTTGAAAAGGGGCAAATGGAGGCAGCTCGGTCATCTGGTTTATCATATATTCAAGCATTGAGGCTCGTTATTCTCCCTCAAGCACTTCGTAGAATGGTACCTAATATCGTTAGTCAATTCATATCACTGTTAAAAGATACATCGCTTGCAGTCATTATTGCGCTTCCAGAACTACTTCATCATGCAAAAATTATTCAAGCTCAACAAGTAAGTTATGTAATCCCGATCTTTATTATTATTGCTATCATGTACTTCGTAGTAAATTATGCTTTATCTTTAATTGCTCGAAGACTCGAGCTTAAAAATGCATAGAAATAATAAACAAAACATAAAAAAGCATCCCGTTAATAATAACGAGATGCTTTTCTTAATACGATTGGTGCTAAGGCTGCCCCGCCGATCAATCCGAAAATATGGGCATAAATATTAATGTCCGATCTGAAAAAGGTCATCACCATGCCAATGACTAATATCGAAATAATAATCTGCGAGTTCATGCGGTCAATTAAATCTTTGCGATAGATGACCATGTACAGATACACTCCGAAAAGACCAAAGATGGCACTGGAAGAACCGAGATGATAATAATTAATTGGTGCGACGAAATAAGTGCCGATATTGGCCAAAACACCGCTTAATAAATAGGTAATTATAAATATAGGTTTGCCTAACATTCTTTCAAGGGCGGGGCCAAAGATGGCTAATGAAAAAGAATTAAAAAGCATATGGCCAAAGCTGCTATGAAGAAAGATTGGCGTTAAAAGCCTCCAATATTCACCGTTATACACATCGTAATTGGACCCAATTCCAAGGTAGAGTAGCTGCTGTCCACCGGGTAACATTGAAAAAACAAACCATAGTAATATATGAATGATGATAATTCCGGTTACAATTGGATAATGCCGGGTAAAAGAACGGAAATTTTCATGGCGGATAAACATTCGCGATACTCCTTTGTTATACTTTATTTATTACTAGCCTTAATGGACATACATATACCCATTATATGGCGTCTTCCTATTAATTAGAAGAAAGGGAACCTGGATTATGATAAAAGGGATCGGTATAGATATTGTCGAACTAAATAGAGTGCGGACAATTCAGCAAAGACAACCGAAATTTTCAAAACGAATATTAACAGAAAATGAAATGAAAATATTCGAAGTATTATCCAAAAGCCGACAAATAGAATTTTTAGCAGGTAGATTTTCGGCTAAAGAAGCTTATGCAAAAGCAAAGGGGACAGGCTTTGGTGAATCTTTAAGTTTTCTCGATATTGAAATTTTACCAGATCTGCTCGGAAAACCGGAAATAAAAACAAAAGAAAAAGAAATTGTGCATTTGTCTATATCTCATTCAAGGGAATATGCCGTTGCACAGGTAATCATAGAGGAAATATAGAAAAAAAGTTGCTTGTCAGGGCTAGTCTGCATATTACGTAACTTTGTCTCATATATATTTAGTGCGGTTAGGAGGGAACATGTTGCAAGTAGTGACTGCAAATGAAATGTATGAAATTGACCGCTTTACAATGGGTGAAATAGGTCTATCAGGTGTGCTGTTAATGGAGAATGCCGGCCAGGCCTTTGTTCAAAAGGCATTAAATTATTTGAATCAAGGTCAGAAAATAGCGGTGTTGATTGGTACCGGTAATAATGGTGGAGATGGTTTTGTAATTGCAAGAATGTTAAAAAGCTTAGGGTTCCAAGTTGATGCTTATCTACTAGTGGAAGAGGGGGAAGTGAAGGGGGATGCATTGTTTCATTTTAACGCCTTTCGCAACTCAGGTTATGAGATCATGCCTCTTTGTGATTTGAATGCTTTGCGACTCTATGACGTTATTCTTGATGCAATGCTTGGGATTGGGATTAAGGGAGAGATTAAATCACCTTATCGCGAGATTGTTGCAGCTTGTAATGAGCTAAATAATTTTAAAATCGCTGTAGATATACCAAGTGGTGTACCTGCAGATGGTTCGCAACCTTTTAATCTAGCATTTAAGGCTGATGTTACAATCACGCTCCAGCATCCTAAGTTGAGTGCTTTTACCTATCCGACCCGAGAGTATTATGGCATGCTTGAAGTGGTTCCAATTGGGATTCCGCCGAAAGCAACACAAGCTATTGTAAAGCTTGATCGTAAGTGCTGGACGGAAAACGAAGTTCATCAAACGTTAACAAACCGGTCACCATCTTCACATAAAGGCACACATGGGAAGGGCTTAGTAATTGGGGGTTCATTACCTATGACAGGGGCACCTGTTATGACAACGAGGGCTGTCCTTCGAGCTGGCGGGGGTCTTACTACATTGGCTATACCAGATGCCATTCATTCCATTGTTGCAAGTCAAATTGTTGAGGCGATGTTTTCACCGTGGAAGGCAGTTAATGGTCATTTCAGTGGTGAATTAGGAACGGATGTCTCACGGTTTGACGCTGTTGCGTTCGGTCCTGGTGTAGGTCGAGAAAATGGCGGTGAAAAGATCCTTTCAACTTTACTTGACAACGTGAAGGCACCGCTTATAGTCGATGCAGATGGGTTGTTTTATCTTGTAAAGCTCAAAGAAAAGTTGAAACAAAGGTCATACCCGACAATTATTACTCCACATACCGGTGAATTTGCACGGCTAACTGGTCATTTACCAACAGAGATTGAAAATGACCGATTTGAATTATCGAGGCAGTTCGCTATCGAATATGGAGTCTATATTGTGCTAAAAGGACCTTATTCTATTGTAACTACCCCAACAGGTTCGCAATTTGTGAACACGAGTGGAAATGCAGCTCTTGCAAAAGGCGGAACCGGTGATGTTCTTACTGGTATTATTTTAGCCTTTGTCATGAACCATTCCAATTTACAGGAAGCTGTCAGTAATGCTGTTTTTGCCCATGGAAAAGCGGCTGATGTGTTAGTGGAGGGTAATCACTCGATGCGAGATGTCCTTGCAACTGATGTGATTAATGCACTGCCATCTGTATTTCGTACATTTCATTAAAGCATATTCACGTTCCCTTCTTTGTCCGAAACGAGACAAAGGGGTTGAAGATATGAAGAAAGGATTTTCACTATTATTTTTAGGACTATTACTCATCATCGGATTAACAGCGTGCGGGGCAAAGAGCCAGGAAGATGTTAAGAAAGCTTTAAATAAACAAATGGAGGAAATGACAGGCTATAAAGCAAATGCGACATTAACTTTACAAACTGGTAATGAGCCGCAAAATTATAATATCGATATTTGGCGTAATAAACCTGATTTCTATCGAGTTCATTTAAAGAGTGACAATAAAGACCAAAGTCAGATGATTCTTCGGAATGATGAAGGTGTGTTTGTCATAACACCTGCATTAAATAAGAGCTTCAAATTCCAAAGTGACTGGCCGGAAAATACAAGTCAGGCCTATTTATATGAATCATTAGTTCGTGATATTTTAGATGATAAAGATGCTAAATTTACTGCAACTGATAGTCAGTATATTTTTGAAACAAAAACAAACTATCAAAATAATAAGACGCTTCCCACGCAAGAGATTACAATTAATAAAAAGGATTTAACACCTGCAATGGTAAAGGTGTTGGATCAAGATCGTCAGCCGCTTGTTCAAGTGGAGTTTGCAGGGTTCGAATTTAATCCAAAATTCGATGCTAATGCCTTTGATTTAGAGAAGAATAAAACAGGCGCCGAGATGGATACACCAACAATGGCACAGCCGGCTAATGCAAAATTAATGGTGCTATACCCTGAAAATACGCCTGAAATGGAATTGATTGAAGAAAAGAAAGTGACCACTGAAAGCGGCGAACGAATTGTATTAACATATGCAGGCGAAAAGTCATTTACCCTATATGAAGAAGTAGCTTCTGTTTTACCTGCAAGTACACCTATCTTAGTGGATGGGGAGCCGATTGATTTAGGATTTACAATAGGAACATTAACAGAAAATGCAGTTTCTTGGTCTTATGATGGCGTTGATTTCTATTTAGCTTCTGAAGATTTATCTCAAGCTGAAATGGCTGAAATTGCACGCTCTGTCCAAGGTCAAGCGATAAAATAACATGGCAATGGCAGACCCAATTCGAGAGTGTTTGGCAATACATCTTGGCCAAACACTTTGGGTCGCCTTTTTTATGTCTAGCGCAAGCAGCCAGGCGACTCGTAAACTTCGCCCACCTCCCTACGATAAGTCAACATCGGCTCTC
Source organism: Schinkia azotoformans LMG 9581 (assembly GCF_000307855.1). Taxonomy (GTDB): domain Bacteria; phylum Bacillota; class Bacilli; order Bacillales; family Bacillaceae_J; genus Schinkia; species Schinkia azotoformans. Next base: position 97,140 of record NZ_AJLR01000041.1, read on the forward strand.
AGGTTCGCTGTGTTTCCTTTATCTCA